>NZ_JAFBDY010000003.1 GCF_016908465.1 Lysinibacillus composti
TAAAATAAGACTGAAAAATACCCGGAAAATCTCAAAAAGACAAAAGGCCTTCAGAATGAAACCATTCTGAAGGCCTTTTGTCGACAATCTGAAGTGGGCGGCCTACAGGCCGCCCACTTTTTGTTCTTCTCTTTTTTCTCGCCATAATCGAGTTTTATAAATAATTAATATTAAAGCAGCAACTATTAAACCTTCGATCATTGGTAAGAAAAGTGCCAAGAATGTTAACACGATACAGCCTAAGAACAGGAAAATATAGATGATGATATTTCGAGCTATGCCTAATTTCTCTGATCTTGCGAATCCTAACTTATAAACGATTGCTGATAAAAGAAATACTAAGATGAACACAACATAACCAGCAATATCGTAGCTTGGTAAGTTTTCATATAAGAACCTTGCAATACCACCCATACGCCCAAGTACAAATTGTTGTTCATTTGAATTGGTCGGTGCAGATGCTTGAATAAAATTTATTAGGCCAAGGTCCATGGCTTTCATATTCAACAACACCTTTCATCATTTCCCGAAAAATACTAATTATAATTCAGAATTCTTTTTCTTTTTAGCTGCTTTTTCACGTTCGTTTTTATCTAAAATTTGTTTACGTAAACGAATTGATTCTGGTGTTACTTCTAAATACTCGTCATCATTTAAGAATTCTAATGCTTCTTCAAGCGTTAAAATTTTAGGACGTTTAATAACGTTTGTCGCGTCTTTCGTCGCTGAACGTACGTTTGTTTTTTGTTTCATTTTCGTAATATTTACTGTGATATCATTGTCACGAGTATTTTCACCAACAATCATACCTTCGTAAATTTCAGTACCTGGTTCAACGAATAATGTACCACGGTCTTCAATTTGCATCATACCGTAAGTTGTTGATTTACCAGTTTCCATTGAAACTAAAGCACCTTGGTGACGGCCACCTACGCGACCTGCGACAACTGGTGCGTAACTATCAAATGTATGGTTGATAATTCCAAAGCCTTTTGTAAGTGACATAAATTCAGTTGTATAACCGATTAAACCACGAGCTGGTACCATGAAGATTAAACGTACTTGTCCGTTACCTTCATTAATCATATCTAACATTTCACCTTTACGATTACCTAAAGATTCAATGATAGAACCTACGCTTTCTTCAGGAACATCAATTTGAACACGTTCAATTGGTTCACATTTCACACCGTCGATTTCTCTAATAATTACCTGTGGTTTTGAAACTTGTAATTCGAAACCTTCACGACGCATATTTTCAATTAAAATCGATAAGTGAAGTTCACCACGACCCGAAACAGTCCATGCATCTGGAGAATCTGTATCTTCTACACGTAATGAAACGTCTGTTTGTAATTGAGAGCGTAAACGTTCTTCAATTTTACGAGAAGTAACCCATTTCCCTTCACGTCCAGCAAATGGTGAATTATTTACTAAGAATGTCATTTGTAATGTTGGTTCATCAATACGCATTGGTGGTAATGCTTCTAGATGGTCTTGAGGACAAACTGTTTCACCAACATTAATTTCTTCCATACCAGAAACTGCGATTAAATCACCAGAAACTGCTTCTTGAATTTCTTCACGTTTTAAACCGAAGAAACCAAATAATTTTGTGACACGGAAGTTTTTCACTGTACCATCTAGTTTCATCAATGCTACTGATTGTCCTACGTGAATAGTTCCACGGAATACACGGCCAATCCCGATACGTCCTACGAAGTCGTTATAATCAAGTAATGCAACTTGGAATTGTAATGGCTCCTCGCGAGTATCAGCTGGAGCTGGAATTGATTCGATAATTTGTTCGAATAAACATTTCATGTTTTCTTCTTGGTTTGCTGGATCAGCGTCAAGTGAAGCAGTACCGTTTACACCTGAAGCAAATACAACTGGGAAATCTAATTGATCTTCGTCGGCACCTAATTCGATTAATAGGTCAACTACCTCATCTACTACTTCTAATGGTCGAGCTGAATCTTTATCAACTTTGTTTACAACAACGATTGGTGTTAATTTTTGTTCTAATGCTTTTTTCAACACGAATCGTGTTTGAGGCATACAACCTTCATAAGCATCGACAACTAGTAAAACGCCATCAACCATTTTTAAGATACGTTCTACTTCTCCACCGAAATCGGCATGTCCAGGTGTATCTAAAATATTAATTCTTGTATCGTTATATCTAACTGCTGTATTTTTCGCTAAAATTGTAATACCACGTTCACGTTCTATATCATTAGAGTCCATTGCACGTTCTTCAACGTGTTCGTTTGAACGGAAAGTACCTGATTGTTTTAGTAATTGATCGACTAAAGTAGTTTTACCATGGTCAACGTGTGCGATGATTGCAATATTGCGTATATCTTGACGTAAATTTGTTGTCATTATTCCACTCCACATTCTTTTTTCGTATGATTAACTGTGTTATTATATCACAAGAAGACATTATTGTCTTTTTCATATTTTTAACATTTTCTTTTAATCCAATAATCGATTAAATATATGCATTTTTTAGGAGGCAAACAAGCATGAATAAAGCAAAAGTTGTAATGTTTATTTTTGCATTAGCAGCTATTTTATCTATGATGTCAATTGGTTATGCAATTGCAGCAGAAAGTATTTTAGGTGCAATTGCAGGAGTTGTTGCATTATGTGTAATAATGATGACAGGGTTTAAAATGAAACGTAAATTCCGTGAACAAGGGCTTTTATAATAGTAAAACGCTATCATTATTTTTCCACAATATCTACGAACCATTCAAAATAATGAAAATCCGTAAGCGATTATATTAAATCGCTTGCGGATTTTTACTTTTCTTCAATATATCGATCTAATATTAGTTGATGAATGGATGGATTTGCAATAATGAAAGTATCCTGAGATAAAAAATCAAAATCATTTCCATTTAAGTTTGTGGCGATTGCACCTACTTCTTTAGCTATAATTGTGCCACCCCCGATATCCCAAGGAGATAAACGCATCGAAATATACGCATCTAGCTTTCCACTTACAACAAAGGCAATTTCCATTGCTGCTGAACCATATGAACGAGTACCCCTAACTGTTTTCACTAAGTCAATCATTTTTTCATGGTTAATTCGTTTATTTGGGGTCACCCATGTAGCATTTATACCAATTACCGCTTCTTCTATTTTTAAAGGTTTTAATTTTCTTAAAGGCGTATCATTGTACCAGGCACCTTCACCTTCAATGGCATAGAATAAATCTTCTCTCATAACATCGTATATGTATCCAAGTTTACCTATCCCATTAACGAAAAATCCTACTGTTATCATAAAATGTCGATGCTGTTTAACAAAATTCATCGTCCCATCAATTGGATCTAATATCCAAACAGGACCGTCTAAATTTTGAACCTTCTCTCCCATGCCTTCTTCTCCAAGAATTTTATGAGATGGGTCAAAGGATTTTATTTTTTCGATGAAAAATAACTCCGTTTCGCGATCAATATTTGTCACTAAATCATTAGGATCTGATTTTGTCTCGACTACTAATTCATAAGAAAATGTATCTCGTATTAATTTTCCTGCTTCAAAGATTGTTTCCTTTGCAAACTGATCAATCTGTTTTAAATCCAACCATAGTCACCACTTTCCCCATAATTCCCTACTAAGAACCCCTTCTTTTTAAAAACATATGTCTCCGCAGTACATGGAAGTACAAGTGCCAACAATGCGACACGACGTCGCGTTTTTGTTGGCCAGTGCCGAGAGCTGAGCGCCTTTTGCTTTTCTTTATTATAACAAAAAATCACTTGCAGTCCGAATTGAACGCAAGTGATTTTTAAAGAAAGTTGGTATTCCGATCAAACATACGCGTGCAGACCATCTAACTCATCTTGAATTTCTTTCAAACGTTTTTTACATTTTTCCATTTCTTCTTCATTCTTACCTTGCATAGCGGAATAAAGTGATGCTAATTCATAATCGAGCTCTAAACGTAATACATGTTCATATTGCTTCTCGATGTCAACTTTACGTATAATTTTAATCATCTGTTTCATTATGAAATCACTTCCCTTTCCTTTTTAAAAAGTTCCAGTTGCTTGTTACAAGATTTTTCCCAAAAAAACGATAAAATAAACATGAAATTCAAAATGGAGGACTAAAATAAAATGGACGAAATTAAATGGACTAACAAGGACTTTGATGTCTTTACAACAGATGGTTTGGAACAGCGTATGGAAGCACTGACTACCAATGTCCGCCCAAAATTCCAAGAGCTTGGTGAAAAGTTTACAAGCTTTCTTAGTGTTAATACAGGAAATGAGTTTTTCCCTCATGTAGCTAAACATGCAAGGAGAACAATCAACCCCCCAAAAGATTCTTGGGTAGCTTTTTCCACATATAAGCGTGGATATAAATCGTTACCTCATTTTCAGATTGGGCTTTGGAGCACTCACTTATTCATTTGGGTAGCAATAATTTATGAGGCTTCAGAAAAAGATACAATGGCAAACAGATTACTTCAAAATATTGAGGTTTTTGATAAGTTGCCTGACGATTTTGTTATATCGGGTGATCATATGAAGCCTGATGCACTCTCCTTAGTTGAATCTAAAGAAGATACATTAGAACAATTATTAGTTCGTCTACGTGACGTCAAAAAAGGAGAATTTTTAGTAGGTCGACAAATACCACGTGAGGAAGCAGTAACTCTTTCTTCAGATGAGTTTTTAAAGCTCACAGAAGAAACATTTGAGAAGCTACTGCCGATATATAACGTAATCATCGGTAGATAACATAGGCAGAAATGATTTACTTTTGATGTCTAGCTGAGTGGGGCTCTTTTGGGTATGCGATCGCTTTAACTTCTCTGGAGAAAGTAAATACATCTTAACAAGAAGCACCGTCTAAGGATGGACGAGTGGTGATGTTCAAAAAACGATGAACCCTCGTTTCTAGAAGTTAAGACGTGGCGAATCATGATGTGGTTGCAATACTTCAGCTGGCAAGCCCACTCTTGCTTTTCTTTTCTGGGTTGTATAATTAATATGCTCGAAATGATAGCAAACATTACTCAATTCTACTGTCTTCTTGTTGTTTTTTTAAACTTATTTAAGAATAATTCTTATATAAGAAGCATATACATTGCTTGGTCAAACGAATAATTTACTTATAAAAAAGGGATGCCATTAAATTTGGCATCCTTTTTTATAGGTAAATTAAATTTTAATTAGTTGACCGTCTTCTAATTCTTTTGCTTTTTTTACAACATGATAGCTAACATAATTACTAACCTCTTCAAAATCACGAAAAACTGATTTTTCTTCCGACTGTGAAGGTACGATTTCTTTAAAACGACGATATCTCGCCAACATATCTTCCCGTTTAATTCCTTTTTCATAGGCTTGTTCAACACCTTCAAAGAACTTAACCACATCTATTATTTCTTCTGTTGACCAATCAGGCAAAATTGGGTATGAATATTCCATTATTTAAACCTTCTTTCTGTTTATTGACCCCATTTTAAGCGTACTTCTTTTGCATCTGCAAGCATTCTGTCAAATAGCTCTTGTACTGTTGGAATATCTTTGATCATTCCAGTTACTTGTCCAGCCCATCCAAACCCATTTGATTCTTCTCCACTATATATAAAGTTTTTGTTTGCTTCTCCACTGATATACTCTTTTAATGCTTCATATGTCGGTGTTTCATTTTCAATTTCTAAAATTCGCTCTGTAAAAGCGTTACGAAGCACTCTTGCAGGCGCTCCAATAGAACGTTTAATTATTGTTGTATCTGTTTCTGTACTTTTTAGCAGCGCTTCTTTATAGGCTAATGAAGCATGTACACATTCTTTTGTTGCAATAAAACGTGTCCCCATTTCAATTCCTTCCGCCCCTAATGCATGGGCTGCCATCCATCCACGTCCATCCCCGATTCCACCTGATGCAATTACGGGGATGGAAACGCTATCTACCACTTGTGGAACTAGCACGAACGTCCCTATATCATCTCTACCTAAATGTCCCCCACCTTCTTGCCCTACAACAATAACAGCATCGGCTCCAAGTTTTTCAGCCTTTTGTGCTTGACGAGTAGCAGCGACAAGAACCAATTTTTTAATATCGGTCCCTTTTAACAATTCAAAAATAGGCGCTGGATTTCCACCTGTCATCGATATGGCAGGTACCTTTTCTTCAATTGCAACTTTAACCATTTCCTCGTAACCTTGGCCATGGTTTCCAATAGCAAAATTCACACCAAATGGTCGATCTGTTTTTTCACGAACTTTGTGAATTTCTTCACGTAGTAATTCAGGTGATTTCAGACTCATTGCTGTAATCTGACCAAGTCCCCCTGCATTAGATACTGCAGCTGCTAAATCCGCATAAGCTAAGTAAGCAAGTCCTCCTTGAATTATAGGGTATTGTATGTTAAAAATATCAGTGATACGTGTTTGCCAATTCAACTGTATTCCTCCTTAACTCTCTTGTTTGTTTTAATTTCGACACATAACTAAAATTTCCTTTAATTTTATATAGTCAGTAGTTGTAATAGGTGCTATAATTTCATTTGTTTTCTATTTTATTTAAGTGAGGTGGTACCTGCGTTGTCACAATTAGAGACTCCTTTGTTCGACGTTTTACTCAAGCATCGAAATAGACATCCAATTCAATTCCACATACCAGGACATAAAAAAGGCCAAGGAATGGACCCTGCATTTCGAGAGTTCGTCGGCGACAACGTTTTATCTATTGATTTAATTAATATTGCTCCACTAGATGATTTACATTCACCTAAAGGCGCTATTAAAGAAGCTCAAAAATTAGCTGCTGAAGCCTTTGGTGCTGATCATACATTCTTTTCCGTTCAAGGTACTAGTGGCGCTATAATGGCTATGATTATGGCCGTAGTAGGCCCAGGAGATAAAATTTTGGTACCACGGAATGTTCATAAATCTACAATGTCTGCAATTGTATTAGCAGGAGCAATTCCGATCTTCATTCACCCTGAAGTTGATAAAGAATATGGAATTGCACATGGTATTTCTGCTGAATCAGTTGAAAAGGCATTAAATACTTACCCAGATGCTAAAGCAATGCTTGTGATTAACCCAACATATTTCGGTTTCGCAGCAGATTTAAAACGCATTGTTGAATTAGCACATGATCGAAATATTCCTGTAATTGTTGATGAAGCACATGGGGTTCATATTAAATTCCATGATGAGTTGCCAATTTCTGCAATGGAAGCAGGTGCAGATATGGCAGCAACAAGTGTTCATAAATTAGGTGGTTCATTGACAGGAAGCTCTGTGTTAAATGTACGTGAAGGATTGGTTACTGTTAACCGCGTTCAATCCATCTTATCGATGTTAACGACAACTTCGACATCATATCCACTTTTAGCTTCCTTAGATACTGCAAGACGTCAATTAGCAGTACATGGTTATGATTTAATAGACAATGCAATCAGACTTGCAAAAGATGCACGTAAAAGAATTAATAAGATTCCACATTTAAAATGTGCTGGTCGTGAAACATTGCACTCTTCAGCAACATTTGACATGGACCCTACAAAATTACTGATTAGTGTAAAAGACTTAGGGATTACAGGTCATCAAGCCGAAGAATGGTTACGATACAACGCAAATATTGAAGTAGAATTATCTGACCTTTATAACATCCTTTGTCTCGTTACATTAGGTGATACGAAAAAGGAAATTAACTTACTAATTAACGCATTGCAACGAATGTCAGTTGCTTATGAATCGGAAGCAACAATTACAGAAACATTTGTAAATGTTCCTGATATTCCGGCTCTTGCTATGTCACCTCGTGATGCTTTTTACGCATCCACTGAAGTGATTCCATTCAAAGATTCCGCAGGTTTTATTTGTGCAGAATTTATTATGGTTTACCCTCCTGGGATTCCAATTTTCATTCCAGGTGAAGTGATCACAGAAGAAAATATAAAGTATATTCAAATGAATGTCGATGCAGGCTTACCTGTTCAAGGGCCTGAAGACCGTACGTTACAAACAATCCGTGTAATTAAAGAACGTAAGCCAATTTATTAATATGAATAAGTCAACGTAAAAAAGCATTCTAGAACATCATAATCTAGAATGCTTTTTGTATTTTTAAAAGAATATAAATACAAAGATTGGACAGATTACCGCACCGATTACCGCGCTAAGCCCCATCGAAATTGAACCAATCGATAGATCTTCCTCACCATAATCCTGTAGTTTCGAAATACCTACACCGTGACTAGCACTCCCCATAGAAATCCCTCGACTAATAGGCGAAATGATTTTACCGATTTTATAAACAAGAGGTCCAAATATTGCTCCTACAAACCCCGCAATCATGACCAACACTGCAGTTAGAGGGGGGATTCCTCCAATCGATTGACTAACTTGCATTGCAACTGGTGTTGTTAAGGATTTAGGCAAGGAAGTTAAAATTAAATCTGGGTCCAACTTGAATAACTTTAACATAACAAATACACTAATTAAGCCACTAATCATCGCGATTAAAATACCTGATACAATCGTATATTTATATTTCATGACCAATTCTCGTTGATTATATAAAGGGTATGCAAGAGCCACAACAGCTGGCCCTAATAAATGCTGGATATATTGCCCACCTTCCATATAATCTTCAAATGGAATATTGAAGATTAATAGCCCCACTACTAGAACAATTGTAGAGGTTACAATAGGCATTAAAAATGGATAGGTGAAACGTTTATGGAGTTTCATCATTAATAAAAATACAATGATTGTAATTGCAATAAAGAGAACAGCTTTCAATTCTCAAATCCCCCTTTCCCAGTTTCTACTTTTTCCAATTCTTCATCCAATTCTTCTTTTACACCTTCAGAGTGATCTTTTTCTACTTCTTTAGAGTGTTCTTCTTCAGAGTGTTCGTTTCCAACAACGACGTCTTCAGAATGTTCTTTTTCAATTTCCTCTTCTTCCATTTCTTCTTTATCCGATTCTTTCAATTTTGCAGCTAATTCTTTCTTTTCAATCTTTTGTGTTATGAAACTAGTAATATAAATGACAAAAAGTGTACTGATCATCACAGTAGCTATTAAAATAAAACCATCTAATGAAAGTAGTTGAGGATAGTCAATAATCCCTGCCATGGGCGGAATAAAAAATAATGTCATAAATCCAATTAAAAAGCTCGATCCATCACGTATATATTCGACTTTTATCCATTTCAATTGTAAACAGAGAACCAATACTAGCAGTCCTAAAACACTCGCTGGTAATGGTAATCCAGTTATTTCTACTATGAAAACACCTATATAATAAAATACGTATAATATTAAAATTTGTGTAATGATTCTTACAATCCTCATCATCAGGCAATAAAAAGTAAAAACAAACTTTCCTATTGCCACTCACCCCCTCAATAAACGATATTTTACCCCTATAGAAATTCGTTGTCTATAATTCTTCTGAAATAAATAAAAGAGACAAAGAACATGTTCTTTGTCTCCGCAGTATTATTCCTCTTCATTTACAATTACTTTTTTACCTGTTAATTTTAAAATTAATGGGATCAAGATCCAAGCAAGAGCGATTATTAAGAATACTAATGACAATGGACTTGTCACAAAAATACTCCACTCACCATTCGATATAGTTAAAGCACGACGCATATTGTTTTCAATCATCGGTCCTAAAACTAACGCTAAAACTAATGGTGCAACTGGATAGTCATTTTTTGTAAATAAGTAACCAAATATACCACAAGCAAGTATCAAATACAGATCAAATGTAGAGTATTGAACTGCATAAACACCAAAGAAGGAGATCGCTATGATAATTGGTAATAAATATTTTTTTGGTGTTTGAATGATTTTAGCAAAAACTTTAACTAATGGCATATTTAATATTAACAAAATCAAATTTCCGAAGAACATACTTGCGATAAGACCCCAAGCAATCTCTGGATGATCGTCGAATAGTAATGGACCTGGCTGTACGTTATACATAATAAGAGCACCCATTAGAATTGCTGTTGTTCCCGAACCTGGGATCCCAAGGGTTAGAAGCGGAATCATAGCTCCTCCCGATGCGGCATTATTTGCCGATTCAGGACCAGCAACACCCGCGATATTTCCTTTACCAAAGGAGTCTGGATTTTTACTAAACTTTTTCTCAGTTATATAAGAAAAGAATGATGCTAAAGTAGCACCAGCTCCTGGAAGTACGCCGATAAAGAAGCCCAATAATGATCCTCTGGCAATTGGTTTTGCACTATCTTTTAAATCCTTTTTTGTTGGTAAAACGCGACTAATTTTTGCAATTGACCCGTCTTCAGTTTCTTTCTCTAAAATAGTTTTAAAGACTTCCCCTAATGCAAATAATCCCACTGCAATTGTTAAAAATTCAAGTCCGCCATATAACACTGGAATATCATATGTAAATCTTGCAATCCCAGATACTGCGTCGATTCCTATAGTACCTAGTAATAGCCCGAGAACCGTCATAATTAATGCTTTCGTCATCGATTTTCCTGCAAGACCACTTACTGCACATAACCCTAAAAGCATTAACGAAAAGTATTCTGCGGGACCAAATTCTAATGCTATGTTAGATAAAGGCTCTGCTAATAATACTAATCCTATTAGTGAAATAATCCCTGCAACAAATGAACCAATCGCAGCAATTGATAACGCAGCACCTGCTCTACCTTGTTGAGCCATTTGATAACCATCAAGTGCTGTAACAACTGAAGATGATTCACCCGGTGTATTTAATAAAATAGAAGTAGTAGATCCTCCATACATTGCTCCATAATATACGCCCGCAAGTAGAATAATTGAACTCGCAGCCGCTGATTCAGTTGGCATTCCAGATGTTAAAGTAGCCGTAACGGGTATTAATAGCGCTACTCCACTCATTGGGCCAATACCTGGTAAAACACCAACAGCTGTACCAATTATAACACCAACAAGAGCAAATAATATGTTATGCCACTGTAAAGCAGTAGCAAATCCATCCATTAAAAATTGAATTGTGCCCATTTACATCCCCCTCTCTTTAGAACAAAGAAAACTTCGGTAAAGATCCTCCAAGTAAACTTACGTACATAAAATACACACCAAATGTGAAAATTGCTGAAATGATAATTGTTGATAAAATTTTCCCTTTTTCCATAACTTGAAAAGCAATTAATAAAAATAGGAATGTAGAAAGTACGTAACCAATAATTTCTAGTAAAAATACATATAAGATTGCAGAAATAAAAATAACTCCAAATTTCTTATAATCGAAATCAGCTTTTTCTTTACTTTCTGCTTTGCTTTTAAAAGATTCATATAACAAACGTAAACTTAAAAGGCCTAATATAATTCCTAAAATCAAAGGATATGTTTTTGGACCGATTGCAGATCCATAGGCACTTCCTGATATTTTTAAACTTTCTAATACAAATAAAATACTAATAATTAATAAGATAATACCGGTGCCTTTATCGAATGTTTTTGACATAGACTAGCCTCCGTTCTATTAAAAAGAGCTGTCCTTTAAGACTCTTGCTTATTGGACAGCATCCATTGATTATTTATGCATTTCTAGAGCTTCTAGTAATTCACCGATTACATTTTCTTGTTCACCTAAGAACTCCGTAAACTCTTGTGCATTACGATATTCCGCTTGCCATCCACTTCGTTCTAATTCTGCTTTCCATTCATCAGTTTCTACCATTTCACCTAGCTTTGTTGACCAATATTCAACAGCTTCTTCCGACATTTCTTTTGGTCCAAATAGACCTCTCCAAATTGTGAACTCTGCTTCAATACCAAGTTCCTGGAATGTTGGAACTTCTGCTAATACTCCAGAAAGTCGTTCTGTTGAACTCACTGCTAATACTTTTACATCACCAGATTTTACATATTCACCAATCGATGAGGCATCAGTTGCGATTACATCCGCATTGCTACCTAATAGAGCAGCAATCGCTTCTCCACCGCCATCATAAGAAACATACTTTACAACTTTTGGGTCAATTCCATATTTATAGGCTGGTAAAATTCCAACTAAATGATCCATTGAACCTGGTGCTGAACCGCCCGCCATAGTTATTGATTTTGGATCAGCTTTAATCGCATCTAATAACTCAGTTAAGCTGTTATAAGGTGAATCTGCTTTTACAACAATTGCTCCGTAATCTCGTGTTAATTGAGCAAGCGGTGTTGTATCTTTGTAACCGTAAGGACTATTTCCTTCTGCTTTTAAATTATTAATAAGAATTGGTGGTGACTTTGCCATTAACATATAATCATTGTCAACTTCTTTAGTTGCATATTCCGCCATAAAAACAGCACCACCACCACCTGGTCTGTTTTCTACTGTAATCGGTTTATCAATTAAATCAGTTTCTGACATAACTTTTGAAATCGCACGTGCTGTTAAATCCCAACCACCACCTGCTCCTGATGGCGCAACAATTGTAATGTTTGAATTTGGGTAACCAGTAGAACTTGCTTCTCCATCTACTGCCTTTGTCCCATCTGTTTTTGTGTCTCCACTACATGCTGCTAGAATTACAGACAATGTAAGCGCGAAACAAAGTAATAATAACTTCTTCATTCGTAATACTCCCCCTTTGTATACACCTATCTTTAATGTGATGTATAACATTAAAATAATGTAAGCGGTTTCTAAATACAATAAAAGGAAAATAAAATGATATTAGTTCCAATAAGTATAATTTTGTTCATAATGTTCACGGAATGATCAATTCATGGACCTACAATATTAAAATAAATTGAATCTATTAACATAAAAAAATACAACTCACATCTATATAAATAAATGTTTGTTGTATTTTTAACTTATTAATCTTCAACTAAAATATATCTTCTTTCTGGTCGACCCACTGTTCCGTAAATTAAATCCGTATATACTTTTTGTTCAGATACTAAATGCTCCAAGTAACGGCGGGCAGTTGATCTACTTAATCCCATATCTTTCCCTAACTTTTCTGCTGTTGTTCCTTTGGGACATGAAACTAAAAACTCTACTATCTTACTTCTTGTAATCACATCAATCCCTTTTGGTGTAACTTCACCAAAACTAGGATCCTTAGATGTTGACCAGATTTCGTTAATTTCGTGTTCTTCAAGACGCGAATTTTTTTCAAGTAACTGCCTTTTTGAATAATAGGTTTCCAAACATTCTTTAAATTTTTCAAATGTTACTGGTTTTAATAAATAATCAAAAACACCACCACGAAATGCCTTTTTTAAAATTTCAGTTTCTGAAGCCGCAGTAATGAAAATAATGTCAGTTTCCGGGCTATTTTTTTTAATAAAGTCTAAAATATCCGTCCCTAATTTGTCTGGAAAAAACACATCTAATAGAACTAAATCTGGCTTCACAGTGTCTACCCAATCAAAAGCTTCTTCTGCATTATTCGCGACTCCAATGTTTTGAAAACCATTAATTTTCTCAATAAACTTTTGGTGAATTGTTGCAATTCTTTTATCATCTTCAACGATGAGTACCTCAACTGTGTCATTCATAACTATTCTCCCCCTTAGGAATCTCAATTATAAATAATGCCCCTCCTAAATCCCCTTCTTCTGTATAAATTTCGCCATCTAACTCTTCTAGATTTTCTTTTACTTTCAATAATCCAAACCCATGTTGATGACTACTATTTTTTGTGGAAATTCTTTTTTCAAAAAGCCTATCTCTTACTTCACGATTGATCCCTTTTCCACTATCTTCTACCTCCATTAATAAAACATTGCCATTATCCAATATTAAGACACGAACCATTCGTTCATCCTCAGGTAAATGTTCCACTGCTTCAAAAGCATTCGTTACTAAGTTCCCAATGATTGAGACAAAAAGATGCTTTTGTATATGTATCGGAAGGAGCTCTAGTTTACTATCTTCATCAAGAATAAATTTCACCTTTAATTCTTTGGCTCTATTAAAAAAACCTATCAAAATACCACTAATAAAAGGATCTTGTAACCTTTCAGATATAAAATGAATTAAACTTCCCTGTACCTCCCGCTCACTATGTATTAATTCTAGTGCTGAATCATAATTCTTTAATTGTATAAGCCCTGAGATTGTATATAAAAAGTTATTATATTCATGTGTTTGAGATCTAAGTGCTTCGGTATATTTTTTCACTTGAGAAAGTTCCAATGCTAAACGGTCAATTTCCGATTGCAGACGAAAGCTCGAGACAGCCCCAACTACCTTTTCACCACTTAATAATGGGATTCGATTCACTAGCACGTCTTTACCTTTCAACTTCATCGTTCGATCAAGCTGTTTCTCTCCAGTTAATAAAACTTCAAACATTTGTGTATTTGGGATAACTTGGCGGATATCCTTTCCAATTAATTGAACAGTTTCATCAATAGCTAAAGCCTTATAGGCTGCAGAATTTATCACGGTAATTTGGCCTTTTTCATCAACCATAATTATAGCTTCTCGAACAGATTCAATTAGTGTATTTTGTTGTTTTAACAGTTCTGCAATTTCAATGGGCTCATAATTTAGTAATTCCTTTTTTAACCTTGAAGATAAAATAGAAGCGAAAATAGATCCAATGATCACAATAAGAATAATCATTATTAAATTATCATTTGAATACTTCGAGAAAATAGCGCTAATATCGGTTTTTAAAAATCCTACTGATATAACCCCAATGATGGTACCATCTCTACCGATTACAGGAGTTTTTCCTCTTATTGCTTCTCCAAGCGTTCCCTTTGCTTCTGAAATATAAGATAATCCCTTTTCTAAAACTCCTGCATTATCATTACCTACCATTTTCTCACCGATACGCTCTTCGACTGGATGAGCATATCGAATTCCTTCATTATTACCAATTACAACATATTCTGCATCTGTTTCGATTCGGATTTTCTCAGCAATTGGTTGCAGTACCTCTGCTGGATTCTCAGCATAAAAACCAGCTATAACATCAGGACGATTAGCTGTCGTCTTTGCAATTTGTAAGGCCTTTAACCCAATTTCATCTTTAATGGCATTGGATAAAGTGAAATAAAATGATAACCCTGTCGCAATTGAGATGAGTAAGATAATAACAATATTAGAGAAAAATAGTTTTGACTGAATCGAATGTAATCTCATTTTATCCCCCAAAATTTAATACTGTAAATTCTATTTTATCTTAATTATAGGTAATAGTTTGAATAGTTTGTAGTTTCTTTTCAACTTCTTTGATTAAATTTAAACTTTTAAATTTAATTTATAAAGAAAAAAACTACCTAGTGAAAGTAGTTACAATCACTAAGTAGTTTTGAAAACTAATCTTCTTCTATTTGAACTCGGTTTTTCTTCAGCAATTTAGATAAAATATCATATACTATTGGTACGATAATGAGTGTTAAGATAGTTGAACTTAATAAACCACCGATTACCGTAACACCTAATCCTTTAGAGATTAATCCGCTACCTTCTGCCCCAATTGCTAATGGAATTAATGCCCCGATTGTTGCAATTGCAGTCATAAGAATTGGTCGTAAACGTGTTGCCCCTGCTTCTAAAATTGCATCGCGTCTAGGCATACCAGCATGTTCCATATGGATGATTCGATCCACAAGAACAATCGCATTCGTTACAACAATCCCAATTAACATAAGCATCCCCATCAATGCCGGCACTGAGATTGTTTCTCCTGCAATCCATAGCCCTACAAGCGCACCAATTACAGTAAACGGTAACGAGAATAGAATAGCAAATGGTGCTAAACCTTCACCAAATGTAACTACTAAGATAAAGTATACAATGGCAATTGCCGCTAACATTGCAAAAGCAAGCTGTGTAAACGCTTCTTGCATATCAGCCGTTACCCCTGCCGTTCCAACTTCAACACCCTTTGGTAATTTTAATTGATCAATCTTTTCTTTTACTTCATTAGATGCTTCTGTTACGTCTTTTGTTGTTACTGTACCAGAAACTGATGCATATAATTGTCCTTTGCTTCGAGAAATTGTATTAGATACAGTACCTTCTGATACGTCTACAATGTCTCCTAATTTTACAGTTGAACCTGATGCAGTTGGTACTTGTTGATCCATTAATTCATCAAATGATCCAACAAGATCTTTATCTTTTTGTACAATCACTTCGATGTCTTTTCCGTCTTTTTCAATCTTAGTAACGACATCTTCTTGTTCGTTCGGGTTAAACATCATGGCAATTTGCACTGTCGATAAACCATATTGAAGCAATGTTTGTTGATCAAACTTTAATGTGTATTCATCATATCTCTCAGAAAGGCTAGAAGAAACATCTTTTAAGTTTCCTGACTCTTCCATAATATCTTCAACTTGACCAACAACTTCTTCTACTTCACTTAACTGATCACCGTAAACAGTATAGCTTAATTCATTGTTTGACATCGACATATTAAAGTTTTGGCTTTTCCATGTACCGGTTTGATCAAGCTCTTTGATATATTCTTCTACTTCCGTTTTTACATCACTAAAGTCTTTAGTGTCAGGGTCAAAGATAATATACATCAAAGCACCATCTGTACCGCCACCCATCATCGCATTGGCATTTCCTCCAACCGAAACTTGAATAGTCTCAACATCTTCTCTTTCCATCATCTTTTGTTCAACAACACCGACATTTTCTAGTGTCTTGTCTCGTAATTCACCAGCTTCAGGCGTGTAAGTAACATACATTACTTTTTCTTCGTCTCCTGGGATAAAACTAAATCCAACAACAGGTGCTAGGAACAAACTTGCGACAAGTAAGATTATGGCAATACTTGAAGTGACAATTTTATGATTTAATGTCCAAGCTAAGATAGATTTATAAGTTTGCGCTAACTTGCTTTTTCGTTCTTTTTGAGAAACTTTTTTGTCAGCATATAATTGTTTTTTAAACAAAGTATGAGAAAGCGTTGGAACGACTGTTATTGCAACAATTAAGGATGCAACTAAAGCAAACGTCATAGTTAATGCAAATGGCATAAATAGTTCGCCGACCATCCCACCAACAAATACTAGAGGTGCAAATACTGCTACCGTAACGAGTGTTGATGAAAGGATTGGAATAAACATTTCAATAGTTGCGGATCTTACTAACGCACGACCCTTTAATTTTTCATCTTTTAAATGTAATCTTCGATAAATATTTTCCACTACAACAATCGAGTCATCTATTACCCGACCAATCGCAACCGTCATCGCACCTAACGTCATAATATTCAATGTAATATCTAAAGAATAGAGAGCAGTAAAGGCAATTAATAATGATAACGGAATCGAAATTACCGAAATAATTGTAGATTTAATATCACGTAAAAATAGTAAAATGATCACAATTGCAAAACCAGCACCAAACAACGCTTTACTCAACATTGTCTCAACTGATTTTTCAATTGGCTCTCCTTGGTCAAGTGTCGTGTCAATTTTCAAACCATCAATCGAGGATTGTAATTCCTTCGCAATATCTTTTGCTTCATTAACTACCTCAACTGTATTAGCTTCTTGTCCTTTTACGATTTGAATGGCAATTGATTCTTTACCATTCGTACGTGAAACAGATTCAACTTTCCCTACCATTTCAATTTTTGCGATATCTCCTAAAGTCACAAATGGAGCTGGGTTTTGTTCTGTTGGTGTAACGGGAATGACCAGCTCTTTCAACGCATCCACTGAAGTTACTTTCCCATCAACTACTATTGATTGCTCTTTTTCTTCAAAAGGATACAAACCAAGCGGCACTCTTACATCGCTTGCCTGAATCATTTGTTTTACATTATCCTCTGTTAAGCCCAAAGAAGCCATTTTTGCTTCATCGTATGTTAATTCAATTTCATTGATTTGCTGCCCAGAAATTGAAACTGAGGAAACACCATCAATTCCTTCGAATTTAGGAGCAACTACTTGTTCAACTGTTTCCGTTAATTCAACAATATCTTCCGATTCACTTGAAACACTAAGGGCAAGAATTGGAAATGCATTAATTGTAATCCTTGCAATAGTTGGATCCTGTGCTGTTTCAGGTAACGGAATATTGTCCAAAATTGATTTGATTTCCCGTTCTGCTTCAGCCATATCTGTGCCATAATCATACTCAATTTGAACATTTGACATATTTGAATAGGACGTTGAAGTAACCGTTGATACTCCCTTTAAATTGGTCACTGCTTTTTCCATTGGAATAGAAATATCATCCATGACTTGTTCAGGTGTTGCACCTGGATATACGGTCATCACCGTTACAACTGGAATTGAGATATCCGGGATGGTTTCCATTTTCATTCTTGATGCTGAAAAAATCCCTGCACCCATTAATATAATCGCTAAAAGCCATACAGCTAATTTATTTTTTACAACAAAATTGATAATCCCTTTCACTTCGGCACCTACCTTTTTGACTTATCGGTCACATTTACATATAATAATGACTATTCGGTCACGTGTCAATTTACATCTATTTTTTTACCCATGACGGAGGAAAAAATGTGTCTAAAAAAAGAATGATAATGGAGAAAGCCATTGAACTTTTTTCACAAAATAGTATCGAAACAACCTCGATCCAGGATATAACTACTGCATGTGGCATCTCTAAAGGTGCATTCTATTTAAGCTTTAAATCAAAGGATGACTTGCTAGTCGAAATTGTTGATTACTTTATGAAGAAAATCATTTTGAAACATAATATTGTGTTAAATGATCCAATCTCTGGAGAGGAAAAGCTACGCAAGTTTTTTTATTCCAACTTTAAGCTTCTAGAAGAGAATTACTCATTTATTACAATGAGTATGAGAGAACAATTACACCCAATTAATGACCAAATCGTCCAAAAGTTAAACGAATTTAGTGCAATAATTGATGAAACTATTTTAATATTAATCAGCGAAACCTATGGAAACCTAATAGGTGAAAAAAAGTTCGATTTATTAACATCAATTAAAGGCCTTATGTGGAGCTTTACAGAATTTATTGCTACACATCCTGCGCAATACGATTTAGAAAAACTCACAGACACTCTTGTGGAAAAAACAAATATTTTAGCCAAACATAGTTCAATGCAGTTTCTAAATGAATCGATATGGCGTTCAAAATCTACTCAATTTAATCGAATCGAGATTTCGAAAGAAAAAATATTAGAGGAACTAGAACGAAATAATGAAACAACCGAGCATTCTCCCATTATTATAGAATCACTTCAACTATTAAAATTCGAACTCCATACACCCTCTCCCCGTTTAGCTATCTTACTTGGACTCACAGCCAATCTTCAGCAACGTGATGAATTCTCTTGGCTTACCTTTTTAATTAAGCAATACACTGCTACTTTGGGAAATGACTCGTAATGAAGTTAAATTCGTGAAGCAATTGTTTACATTCGAATGTTTAAGAGGTGGAGTTCTAAATAAAATTAACAAGATTTATGCAATCGAAATCCCTTAGTTAAACGAAATATAAAAAGGGACTGTCTTTTCGGACAGTCCCTTTTTTATGTTTCAATTATTTAGAAATGATGTGGATTGGATTGCCAAGTAATACTTCAGCAGTTTCCATTGTAATCTCACCTAAAGTTGGGTGAGGGTGAATAGTTAATGCGATATCTTCTGCAGTCATACCGCCTTCGATTGCTAAGCATAGTTCAGAAATCATATCAGAAGCGCCAGCACCTACGATTTGAGCACCTACTAATAATCCATCTTCTTTACGCGCAACAAGTTTCACAAAGCCTTCAGTTTGGTTTAATGCTAAAGCACGACCATTCGCTGCAAATGGGAATTTCGCAGCAGTTACTTCTAAACCTTCTGCTTTAGCTTGCTCTTCACTGTAACCTACAGTTGCCATTTCTGGATCTGTGAAGCATACAGCTGGAATTGCTAAATAATCAACGATTGAATGTTCACCAGCAATTGCTTCTGCAGCAACTTTACCTTCGTAAGAAGCTTTATGAGCAAGTTGTGGTCCAGCAACGATATCACCAATTGCATAGATGTTTGGAATGTTTGTACGGCATTGTTTGTCAACTTTTAATAATCCGCGTTCAGCAAATTCGATTCCAATTTGTTCTAAACCGATTTCATCAGTATTTGGACGACGACCTACAGTTACTAATACATAATCTGCATCAACTGTTTTCTCTTCTCCAGCAACTTCATAAGTAACAGTTACACCGTTTTCTGTTTCTTGAACACCTTTTGCAGATGCATTAACTTCAATTGTAACACCTTTTTTCTTAAGGCCTTTTTTAACAATTTGAGTCATTTGTTTTTCGAAGCCAGCTAAAATATCTTTACCACCTTCGATAATTGTTACTTCAGTTCCAAAGTTTGCAAAAGCAGTTCCTAATTCAGTACCGATGTATCCGCCACCAATTACAACTAATTTTCCAGGTAATTCTTTTAAGTTAAGAGCACCTGTAGAATTTAGTACACGTTCAGTATATTTGAAAGTTGGAATTTCAACCGGACGAGAACCTGTTGCTAAAATAGCATTCTTAAATGTATATGTTTGAGCTGAATCTCCGTTGATTACACGAACAGTGTTTGCATCAACAAAGTATGCTTCACCTTGTACAGTCTCAATTTTATTACCTTTTAAAAGTCCAGCTACGCCGCCAGTTAATTTATTTACTACACTACTTTTGAATTCTTGTACTTTTTCAAAATTTAGTGTAACTTCAGAAGCAAAAACACCCATGTCTTCTGAATGTTTTGCATTTTCAAAGCGATGAGCAACCGAAATTAAAGCTTTTGAAGGAATACATCCAACATTTAGACATACCCCGCCCACTGTATCTTTTTCAACGACTGTTACTTTTTGTCCTAATTGAGCTGCACGAATTGCTGCAACATAGCCTCCAGGGCCTGCACCAACTACTAATGTGTCAATCTCGATTGCAAAATCTCCTACTACCATTATTTACGCCTCCATTAATAAAAGTTCCGGTTCACTGAGCAAACGTTTCAAGTGATTTAAAGCGTTTTGCGCTGTTGCACCGTCGATCATACGATGATCGAAGCTCAATGATAATGCTAACACAGGTGCAGCTATAATTTCACCATTTTTTATTATTGGTTTCTCAGAAATTCTTCCGATTCCTAAAATTGCTACTTCAGGGTGGTTAATTACTGGAGTAAACCATTGTCCTCCTGCAGAACCAATATTCGTGATTGAACATGATCCACCTTTCATTTCATTAGGTGAAAGTTTACCGTCACGAGCTTTTGTAGCTAATTCATTGATTTCTGCTGAGATGGTAAATACTGATTTACGGTCAGCATTTTTAATAACCGGAACTAGTAGTCCTTTATCTGTGTCTGCTGCAATACCTATATTATAATAATGTTTTTGAATAATCTCGTTTGTTGCATCATCAAATGAACGATTGAACTCTGGATACTCACGTAATGTTGAAACTAAAGCTTTCACTACATACGGTAGATATGTTAACTTAATACCTTTATCTGCAGCAACTGCTTTGAATTTTTTACGATGAGCAACAAGTTCTGTTACGTCTACTTCGTCCATTAACGTTACATGAGGTGCAGTTTGTTTTGAATGTACCATTGCCTTCGCAATAGCTTTACGAATACCAGAAATTTTTTCTCTTGTTTCAGGGAATTCACCTTCAAGATTTACAGGTACATTTGTTGTTGGTACTGTAACTTCTTGTTCAACAGTTTCTGCTACCTCAGCATTAACAGCAGTTTCAACAGTTGCTGAAGATGTTCCGTTAATATAGTTCTCAATATCTTCTTTTAAGATACGCCCATTCTTACCTGTTCCATTTACAAGATGAATATCAATTTCACGTTCACGAGCTAATTTACGAACGGAAGGCATTGCGATGATGCGTTTATTTGAATCAACCTCAACACTTTGCGCTGCTGCTTGTTCAGTTTGAACTGGAACCGGTGCAGGAGTTGGTGTTGGAGCAGGATTCGTATTGATTTGTTCGTGACTCGCTTGTACGGGTGCTGAAACTTCTGGTGTAGCGTTTGATTTTTCTTCCTGGTGATCATCACCCTTAAACTGAAGGTTTTCGTATCCAGGTGCATCGATTCGAATAATTACATCTCCTACGACTGCAACAGAACCTTCATTAACTAAAATTTCCTTAATTGTTCCTTCTACTGGCGAAGGCATTTCAACGACTGCTTTATCATTTTGAATTTCACAAAGCACATCATCTTCTTGAATTTTATCTCCTGGTTTTACGAACCATTTTACGATTTCACCTTCATGTATACCTTCCCCAATGTCAGGCATGCGGAATTCAAAAGCCATATTTTTCACCCTTTCAAGTCAATTAGAATGTTAATACTTTTTTCGCTGTTTCTAAAATATCCTTATAGTTCGGAAGCCAAATATTTTCTGCTTGTGGGAAAGGATAAATCGTATCAGGCGCAGCTACACGTAATACCGGTGCTTCTAGGCTTAAAATTGCACGCTCTGTAATTTCAGCTACGACATTTGCAGCAATACCTGCTTGTTTTTGAGCTTCTTGTACAACGATTGCACGATTTGTTTTTTCTACTGAAGCAATAATTGTTTCAATATCTAGTGGTTGAACAGTACGTAAATCTACAACTTCTACTGAATAACCCTCTTTTTCTAACTCTTCAGCAGCTTTCAAACTTTCATGAACCATTAATCCATATGCAAAGATCGATAAATCTGTACCTTCACGTTTTACATCCGCTTTACCAAGTGGAATTGTATATGATTCTTCTGGTACTTCTTCACGTACTGAGCGATATAATTTTAAATGTTCTAAGAAAATAACTGGGTCATTATCACGAATTGATGAGATTAAAAGTCCCTTTGCATCATACGGAGTAGAAGGAATAACTACTTTTAACCCTGGTTGTTGTGCCATTAATCCTTCTAAACTGTCTGAATGCATTTCCGGTGTATGAACGCCTCCACCAAATGGTGAGCGAATTGTTACTGGCATATTAAACGTATTTCCAGTTCTATAACGATAACGTGCTAATTGACCGCTAATTGAATCCATTACTTCAAAAACAAAGCCAAAGAATTGAATTTCAGGAACTGGACGATAGCCTGTTAATGATAACCCAATCGCTAGACCACCGATTCCAGATTCAGCAAGTGGTGTATCAAATACTCGTTCCACACCAAATTCCTTTTGCAGTCCTTCTGTTGCGCGGAATACACCGCCGTTTACACCAACGTCTTCGCCAAAAATTAATACATTTTCATCATCTTTAAGTTCACAGCGTAACGCATCCGTAATCGCTTGAATCATTGTCATTTGCGCCATAGGTTATCTCGACTCCTTCTCTACATAAATTTTAAATTGTTCTTCTAGGTTGCGAGGAAGTTCCTCATACATATTTGAGATCAGATCAGTCACCTTTTGCTTAGGTGTTTCGTCTGCTTGTTTGATTGCAGCTTTAATTTCTTCTTTTGCAAGTTCAATTACTTCAGTTTCTTTTTGTTCAGACCATAAACCTTTTCCTTCTAAGTATTTACGGAAACGAACGATTGGGTCTTTTGCTGCCCATTCATTGTCAATATCTGAAGTACGGTAACGTGTTGGGTCATCTCCTGACATTGTATGTGGACCATAGCGGTAACACATTGTTTCAATTAACGAAGGACCTTCACCATTTATAGCACGATCACGAGCATCTTTTGTTGCTACGTATACAGCTAATGGGTCCATACCATCAACTAATACACTTGCAATTCCTGCTGCAATCCCTTTTTGCGCTATTGTTTTTGCTGATGTTTGAACTTCACGTGGCGTAGAGATTGCGAATTGGTTGTTTTGTACAATAAAGATGGCTGGAGCTTTAAATGCACCCGCAAAGTTAATTCCTTCATAGAAGTCACCTTGTGATGAACCACCGTCACCTGTATATGTGATTGCTACATTTTTTGCACCACGTTTTTTAAGACCTAATGCAACACCCGCTGCTTGTACATATTGAGCACCGATAATGATTTGAGGTGGCAATACATTTAATCCTTCAGGCATTTGATTTCCAACGAAATGTCCACGGCTAAATAAGAATGCTTTCCATAATGGTAATCCGTGCCATACAATTTGTGGTACATCACGATAACCAGGTAAAATCCAGTCTTCTTTTTCTAATGCATAATGAGAAGCTAATTGTGAAGCCTCTTGTCCAGCTGTAGGCGCATAGAATCCAAGTCTACCTTGTCTGTTTAATGATATAGAGCGTTGGTCTAAAATTCTTGTATACACCATGCGTGTCATTAATTCTACTAATTCCTCATCGGATAAATTTGGATTAGCTTCCTCATTAACAATTACTCCATCTTCATTTAAAATCTGGAACATTTGGAATTTATCTTCAATCTCGTTAAGTGTTTGTTTCGGATCAAAATTCTTTGCGATATTTTCTCCCATGTGACACCTCTCCTTTGTTCTGTATTAAAATTTTTCAATTTAATATTGATACAACCTTTAGATAAATTCAGTATATAGAAATAATTACATTCGGTCAATCACTGAAATCATTAAAAATAGCACTTTTTTTCTCGATTAAACAAATTATCATTTTTTACCTCTGTTATAGAATTGTTTTCATCTGTATTAACACAGAGATGAAAAACACCATTATTCTCTATATACTAATCCACAATATTCATTGTTGCCCATCTTCACAAAAGGTTACACTTGCATATAATGAAAATAATCTTTTGTGAAGCAAAAACAAAAAACATATGATATTTTTTAATAAGTCATTTAAAATATTTAAACGAGATGCATACATAATAAGTAATTATGAAAGGAAGTATATTATGATTTTAATGGAGGATATCATTCGTGAGGGTCATCCAACTTTACGAACAAGAGCAGAGGAAGTGAAGTTTCCTTTAACTGATGAAGACCGAAAATTGGCTAGCGATTTACTTGAGTATTTAATTAATAGCCAAAATCCTGAAATGGCTGAAAAATATGGTTTACGTTCTGGAATTGGTTTAGCTGCAAACCAAGTAAACTCATTAAAAAGAATGTTCGCTTTACACTTGGAAGATCATAACGGGGAACTTTTAAGCTTTGTGGCGATAAATCCTAAAATTGTTAGTCATTCAGTTGAAAAATCATATATCCCATCTGGTGAGGGCTGTCTTTCAGTTGATCGTCAGGTGCCAGGATATGTTCCGCGTCATGCCCGTATAACGGTAAAATTCTTTACAGTAGACGGTGAACAAAAGAAAATTCGTCTTAAAGGTTTACCTGCTATTGCTTTTCAGCATGAATTAGATCATTTAAACGGGGTCATGTTCTATGATCACATTAATAAAGAAAATCCATTTGCAGAAGTCCCTGATTCTGTACCATTAGGTGAATAGGTTAAAAAAGGAAGGAGATGTCAATTGAAATTGACATCTCCTCTTTATGTTTATTTCCTGAACCTTTACCAACCTTAGATTTTTCACTTCATCGCCTTGTTGCCATCTTTTACTACACTGGTTAAATAATGTTTAAGTCTTTCATTACTTTAGCTAATCCATCGCGGTCAACATGATCCGCTACTACATCTGCAATTTCCTTTACTCTATCATGGCCATTGCCCATCGCAACTCCAGTTCCTACTGCTTTTAACATCTCTATATCATTCAAGCCATCACCAAATGCAATGGCATTAGATATTGGAATATCCATTTTATTCAATAGCATTTGAATTCCTCGTGCCTTTGAACCTTCTTTTGGTAGGATATCACATGAGTAACGGTGCCAACGAACAAAATTCACATCAGGAAAAGTTTCTTTATAAAGCGCATCATCCTTTTCTTCCATAAAAATTAGTGTTTGATATACGATATTTTTTTCATAAAATGTTGGATTTATCACAGGATAAGGGAAACGGAGAGCATTCATACTTTCTTGAATAAAATCATGGTTAGGTTCTGACGCAATCATTTGCTCTGCATCTAAAAAGACAACAGGGTGTTTTCTTTCGTTTCCAAATTCGATAATATCGGATAGTTGTTGTTTTGAAACACCATCTGTAAAGATCACTTCCCCTTTATAAACAACATATTGTCCATTAAAAGTAACGTATGTATCAATCTCTAATTCATCTAATATTTCATCAATCATAAATGGAGCTCTACCTGTAGCAATTGCGATTTCATATCCATTTTCTTTTGCTTGAGTAATTGCCTTTTTTGCAGAAGCTGGTAGTTGCTTATTTAAATTATAAAGTGTCCCATCTACATCAAAAAATAAAATTTTTTTCATTTAGAGAACAGTCCTTCCAAATTATATTTAGTCTGTAAATATAAATTACTTTACACACAACTAAAATTATATTATAATATCACCAAGGAGTGATGTGCCATGTTAAAACGACTCAAAAAGAAAATTTTGAAACGATTAAATGGCGTCCTCGGAAAAAAATCGATTGCTTAAGCCCTTCTATTTTGAAGGGCTTTTCTTTATTTTAAAGGAGTCACATGATAATATAAAGGAAATGCATTTTTATCAAATTTACCCTGGCAAATTTGCGCCCAGATTTTACCCAAGCATACACGGGTATTTCCATTAAAAATCTGTAGCATCCGCCGGTGGCTTAACCTTATACAGTCGAGGTTAGTAAACAACGAATTGTAATCTCATTACTTATAATAGTGGGACACTTCTACTGTATGAGTTAAATTTATGGAAAGTTAAAAATGCAAAATTGTACGCTTCAAAAGGAGAGAAATTATGATTTACAAAGTTTATTACCAAGAAAATGCTAATGAAGTACCAGTTCGCGAAAATACGAAAAGTCTTTATTTAGAAGCATCTTCTGAAAGAGAAGTCCGCCAATATTTAAAAGACCGTAACTACAACATTGAGTTTGTTCAATTACTTGAAGGTAAATATTTAGAATATGAACAAGCTAGTCCAAATTTCCGACTGGAGAATGCATAATTCACTATGAAATTTGTTAGAAATGATCAAGCTGCTGTTTTTGCTCTAGGCGGACTGGGCGAAATCGGTAAAAACACTTACGCAGTACAATTCCAAGATGAAATAATCGTTATTGATGCAGGGATAAAATTCCCTGAAGACGATTTATTAGGTATTGACTACGTAATTCCTGACTATACGTATTTAGTACGTAACGCAGACAAAATTAAAGGTTTATTTATTACGCACGGACACGAAGACCACATTGGCGGTATCCCTTATTTACTACGTCAAGTAAATATCCCCGTTTATGGTGGAAAGCTTGCTCTTGGTTTACTGCGTAATAAATTGGACGAGCATGGTTTGCTAAGATCTACAAAATTAATTGAAATTAAAGAAGACGATGTTATTAAATTTAGAAAAACATCTGTCAGCTTCTTCCGTACAACTCATAGTATACCGGATGCTTACGGAATCGTTGTTAAAACACCTCCTGGAAACATAGTACATACTGGAGATTTTAAATTTGATTTCACTCCGGTTGGTGAACCAGCTAACTTAACAAAGATGGCTGAAATAGGACGCGATGGAGTTCTATGCTTGCTTTCGGATAGTACAAATGCTGAAGTACCAAACTTCACTATGTCAGAGCGTAAAGTAGGCGAAAGCATTCACGATATTTTACGAAAAGTGGAAGGTCGTATTATATTCGCTACATTTGCATCAAATATCCATCGTCTACAACAAGTAACTGACGCCGCTGCACAGTATGGTAGAAAAATTGCAGTTTTTGGTCGTTCAATGGATAATGCTATTTCAATCGGACGTGAACTAGGTTACATTACTGCGCCGAAAGAAACATTTGTCGATGCACAAACAATTAATCGTTTACCTGCAAATGAAGTGATGATTTTATGTACTGGTTCACAAGGTGAACCAATGGCTGCATTATCACGAATTGCAAACGGTACACATCGTCAAATTCAAATTCAACCTGGAGATACTGTTGTGTTCTCTTCATCACCAATCCCAGGTAATACAATGAGTGTTAATAAAATTATTAATCTACTGTTCCGTGCAGGGGCTGAAGTTATCCATGGTTCATTAAACAATATCCATACTTCAGGACACGGTTCTCAAGAAGAACAAAAGTTAATGCTTCGATTAATAAAACCAAAGTTCTTCATGCCGATTCACGGTGAATACCGTATGTTAAAAATGCATACAACTCTCGCAAATGATTGCGATGTTCCATTAGAAAATACATTTGTTATGGAAAACGGTGATGTTCTTGCTTTAAGTGCAAATGAAGCACATGTAGCTGGACGTATACCTTCTGGAGACGTGTACATTGATGGAAGTGGTATAGGTGACATTGGAAATATCGTTTTACGTGACCGACGCATTCTTTCGGAAGAAGGACTTGTCATTGTTGTCGTAAGTGTTGATATGAAGAAACAAAAAATTGTTGCTGGACCAGATATTATTTCTCGTGGCTTTGTTTATATGAGAGAGTCAGGCACTTTAATTAGTGAAGCACAGAAAATGTTAAATTTACATTTAACTGAAATGGTTCAAGAAAGATCAACCCAATGGACTGAGTTAAAAAATGAAATTACCGATATTTTAGGGCCTTACCTATTTGAAAAAACAAAACGCCGACCAATGATTTTACCAATCATTATGGAGGTATAGAAATGCAGAGAACGCCCGTTTAGCTCCGCGTCTGCGAAAACGCCACGTCCTGTGGCATCGCAAACATGACTCACGTCGTGTGAGCCTCAACAACTGGCCGACAAAATCGCGACATCATGTCGCATTGTCGGCACTTCTTATACGCTATCTCTATAAATAAAAAGGGTTGTCGATTCATCGACAACCCTTTTTTTATGTGCAGTATATTATCATTAACTCATTACCTTTTTCACAAATCGGTTAATATCAACAACTGCTCCGATTACAAGCAATATATCATTAAGTAAAATCTTGTCATCTGCTGAAGGTGAAATAATAATTTGTTCGCCTCGTTTGATCCCAACAATGTTAATGCCATATTTAGCACGAATATCTAAATCAATTAGTGAATAACCTGCAAGTAGGTCATTTGCTCGAATCTCCATAATGGAATGTTCATCTGAAAGTTCCAAATAGTCGAGAACATTATTCGAAATCATATTATTTGCAATACGAATTCCCATATCTCTTTCTGGATGAACGACATGATCTGCTCCTATTTTTCTTAAGACCTTCTCATGGTAATCGTTTTGTGCTTTTACAGTAATTAACGGGACACCAAGTTCTTTTAATATTAATGTTGTTAAAATACTTGCTTGAATATTTTCACCTATTGCGACTATTACATGTTCAAAATTTCTGATACCTAATGATTTCATTACTTCTTCATCTGTTGTATCAGCGATTACTGATTGTGTTGCAATTTTTGAGTATTCATCTACTCGCTCTTGCGACGAATCCAGTGCCATTACATCAGCACCAAGGCGAACTAACTCCCGTACTATGCTCCCACCAAATCGCCCTAATCCTATTACGACAAATTCTTTTTTCATATTTACCTCCGCACTAATTCTTCGATGTACATATTTTAACCTTAGTGCATAATTTTGTACAAACTTCTGTTATTCTTTAACACCTATTACACGAATTCTTTTATAATCTGCAACCCAAGTTCCCTCTTGATATAGAACTGGTCTTAATGCATCCTCTATCCTGGCAATGATTTTAAATTGCTGTTCTTCTTCAATTCCGGTAAAAAATTGACTACCAAACATATGAATCCAGTTACTTAATCCATCTTCCCCCACAAGAGGAGTAGGTCTGTCATAATGCTGTGCGAATGTCACTCTAAAGCCAACCTCCTCCATTAATGCGGCGTACTGTCCAATACTCGGAAAATACCAAGGGTTGTTTTCTGGCTTAAATTCAATACCCTCATTGATGATTTGCTTTACAATTTCATTTGTAATCAGTTGGACATTGCCCTTCCCACCAAACTCTGCAACAAATCTTCCACCTTTCTTTATGCTTTTATAAATACATGCTAAAGCTTTACTTGGTGGTTTTACCCAATGAAGAGTTGCGTTTGAGAAGACCGCATCAAATTCATTCATATATTCCAAATTGGTCGCATCTTTTACTGAAAAGTGAATAGTTGAATATTTACTTTTTGCTTGGGCAATCATATTTTCTGATTTATCGATACCAACGACTGTAACACCTTGTCCATCTAGTTTATTAGCCAAATCTCCTGTTCCACAACCAAGATCTAAAATTCTTTCACCTTCTTTAGGTGCTAGTAATTCTACTAAACTATTTCCATACTTTGAAACAAATGAATGACTTTGATCATATAAGTTGGCATTCCAGTTATCCTTCGAAGTTTGTATCATGGCAATTCTCCTCCCAATGTAATAAGTGTATTATAATGGAAATACCAAAACATGTATATTTCCTAAAAATCATCATGCTTATAACTTTTATTTATAAATAAAACCAACTCTGTCCTTGAGTTCCTTCTATTTTTTTCCGTTATATAAGTCCTCCCTATCGAATAGATTAGTTTGAATCGGAAAAAAAGGAGATGTTAACAACTTGTCAAATTATGTTAAAAGCTCTATGTTGGAACATCAATTTTGGCTTCAAGTGTTAAGTGACCATTCTCGTTTTATACACGATTCCCTCTATCCTTCTCAAAAAGATGATATTGCTAAAGCAAATTTCTTTATTCAACTCTTTGATCACCTTCTTGCTCAAGTTAATGAACTTAATGAAATCACTGCAATCACGTTCTCTAACAAATGTGAAGATGCGGCCAACCAGTTAAAGGTGTATAAGTTATCCATTATTAAACGTCATTTACTTGCAGAAATGAAAATCCATTTGACCCCAACCTTCATCAATCATATGGTTAATGAACTAGAAGAATACCAACGGGTGTTACGCTATCTTAAACAAGGCAAAGTTCCTCCTATTTTGCATGAGCTACATCATCATTTACTTTGGCTGATCGATGCATCAGGACATGCAGGTGCCATCGATGCTCGTATGGATGCAGTTGAAAAAAGATTAAAGCAAAAAAGTAGAGAGTTTACAAAACATTTTGAGGAGTTTTACTTAAAAGCGGTAGAATTAGCAGGCTACTTAAGATCGAATGTCAACAAATTTCCTGCTCTATATAAATTTAATCATGATGTAGAAGTTGAAATTGGCTTATTTAAAACATTTTTATTTGAACTTGAACAAATGGAATTAAGTGCAGAAGTATTAGGAACTTTTTCTGTATCGATGGCAGATCATATGCAAAGAGAAGAACAGTATTATTTAATGAAACTAGCAGAATCCGAAAAAATCGGGAAAAGGTAAAATTCTATGGTTGTTCCATTCCCCCTACTATTAATACGAAAATAATAAAGTGTAGACTCATCTACTAGTCTACACTTCTTTAACGTAAAGGTTGAATATGCCTTTACGTTTTTTTATTTTATTTAACTTCTTCTATTAATCGATTTACTCGTTTTGCTAGCATATTCATTCCGCTGTCACCAGATTGGTAGTGACGTAACACACCTGAACGATCGAAAACAAAATATGCTGGTACATATTGTATATTGAAAGCATCTGAAAGAATCAATTCGTTATCTACAAAGATCGGTTGATTGATCTTAAATCGAGCTGCTATCTTTTCAATTTCCTTTATATCGGTATCTTCCTTTGAGCGAGGCATATGCACTGCAATCACATTCAATTCGCCTTTATATTGATCCCGGAATCGATTTATTTCAGGCATTACTTCTTTACATAAATAGCAACTTACAGACCAGAAATGAATTAATGTTGGCATATCTCCAACTAATTCATCTCGATTTACTTGACCATTTAACCATGTTGTTGCGCCCTCTAATTCAGGCATAGGGGTACGTAGTTTCATATTATGCTCCTCCCTAATAAAAGCGATATTCGCAAAATCATTGCACTTTACCACAGATTCTGTATAATAGTATCGTCATTGTAAACTTAAAGTTTCGTTAAAGTAAACATTATTGATTTGGAGTTTATTTATAGTAAACAATAATGGAGGTCATATCATTGCAAATTGGTGCCAAAATAAAAGCACTTAGAATAAAAAAAGGACTTACACAGGAAGAACTGGGTGAAAGAACTGATTTAACAAAAGGTTTTATTTCTCAGCTTGAAAGAGATTTAAATTCACCCTCCATCGAAACATTATTTTCAATTCTAGAAGTTCTTGGTACTAAACCAAAAGATTTTTTTGATGACACCTTTGAGGACCAGCAAGTTGTATATACCGAAGAAGATCAAACCTCTTACTACGATGAAGAAAAAAAATATGAAATCAAATGGCTCATCCCTACTTCGAACGAAAAAGAAATGGAACCAGTGCTTTTAACACTAGAAGAATATGGTGAGTTTAAAAAATTTGAACCTTCCTTAGCAGAGACTTTTATTTACGTTTTAAAGGGTCGCATCCGAATTATCATTGGTGAAGAAACATTTTTTGCGAGTGAAGGAAATGCAGTTTACTTTGAAGCGTCGAAAAATCATCAAATCTTTAATGCCCATAATGGAATAACGAATGTTTTATTAGTGGCAACAGAATCGTATTTATAGGAGGCTTAGATTATGAACAATACAATTATTCGATTCGAAAATGTTTCAAAATCATATGATGATGGGACAGTGGTATTGAAAAATATTAACCTTGAACTTGAGAAAGGTAAATTTTATACATTACTTGGTCCGTCTGGTTGTGGGAAAACAACTATTTTGAGAATCATAGCGGGATTTACAGAGCCTTCAAACGGTGATATTTATTTCTATGATAAAAAAATGAATAATGTTCCGGCCAATGAACGTCATGTCAACACAGTTTTCCAAGATTACGCACTCTTCCCTCACCTAAATGTATTTGAAAACGTTGCGTTCGGATTACGTGTTAAAAAGGTAAAAGAAAAAGAAGTTCAGCAACGTGTGAAAGAAGCACTAAAATTTGTTAACTTAGTCGATTACGAAACTAGAGAAATTTCTGAAATGTCTGGTGGTCAACGTCAACGTGTTGCCATTGCTCGAGCAATCGTCAATGACCCTGAAGTTATTTTACTAGATGAACCCCTTTCTGCTCTTGATTTAAAATTACGATCAGAAATGCAATATGAGCTACGAGAATTACAACAACGCTTAGGCAAAACTTTTGTTTTTGTTACACATGACCAAGAAGAAGCATTAGCGATGTCAGATGAAATTTTCGTCTTAAACGATGGTGAAATTCAACAATCTGGATCTCCAGTTGACATTTATGATGAACCAATCAACCGTTTTGTTGCTGACTTTATTGGGGAATCAAATATTGTAGATGGTGTCATGGTGGAGGATTTTAAAGTACAATTTGCTGGAAAAACATTTGAGTGTGTTGACCAGGGGATGAAACCAGGTGAAAAAATTGATATCGTCATACGTCCTGAAGATTTAGAGGTAACAAGTGTAGAAAAAGGCAAATTAGTCGTGAAAGTGGATACTCAATTATTCCGGGGCGTTCATTACGAACTTTCCACTTATGATCAAGATGGTAATGAATGGCTAGTTCATTCACTTAAGAAGGCAAATGTTGGTGAAAAAATCGGATTAGATTTTGATCCAGAAGCGATTCATGTTATGCGATTAAATGAATCAGAAGAAGACTTTGACAAACGATTAGAATCATATGGAGACAATGAAAATGAGAAATAAAGTTTCAACAGGCTCCCTTTTTCCTTATTTTATTTGGATAGTTCTATTCGTAATCGCCCCCATTGCCTTAATTGTCTACTATTCAATGTTAGATTTAGACGGTAATTTCACACTCGATAATTACAAAGCATTTTTCACACCAGTCTATTTAAAAATGACGTTAACAAGTTTTTGGTATGCTTTTTTAATTACATTTTTCACATTATTAATTTCATATCCTACTGCTTTTTTCTTAACAAAAACAAAACATAAGCACCTTTGGCTAATGCTTATTATTATTCCATCTTGGATTAATCTTCTATTAAAAACTTATGCATTTATCGGTATTTTCGGCTTATATGGACCACTAAATGCTGTTGTTAAAGTTTTTGGATTTGAACCACAACAAATATTATTTACTGATTTTAGTTTTATCTTTGTTTCTGTATATATTTTTATTCCATTTATGATTATTCCTATTTTTAATGCGTTAGATAAATTAAATCCAACGCTAATCTATGCAGCTCGTGACTTAGGGGCTTCTAGCTTTACAACTTTCCGTAGAGTGGTCTTTCCATTAACTATTGCAGGTGTTAAGTCTGGTATTCAAACAACATTCATCCCTGCACTATCATTATTTATGATTACTCGTTTAATTGCAGGTAACCAAGTAATTACTTTAGGTACTGCGATCGAGCAACAATTCCTTGTATCTCAAAACTGGGGTATGGGATCAACCATTGCGGTTTTCTTAATCATAATTATGTTTATTAGTATGCTACTCACTAGTCAGAAATCGAAAGGAGGCCGCGTATAATGAGGAAACTAACTAATACATCGAAGCTCTACCTAACAATTGTGTTCGTCATATTATACGCGCCAATCTTCTATCTAATTTTTTATTCGTTCAATAGTGGCGGAACAATGCATAACTTTGAATCGTTTACGCTGGAACATTACCGTGCCGTCTTTGAAGATTCTAGACTCATTATTATTTTAATTAATACGGTCATCGTGGCATTACTTTCCGGTTTAATTGCAACCATTCTTGGTACTTTAGGAGCTATTGGAATTGTATCAATAAAAGATAGCAAAATGAGAAATACGCTACTCTCATTAAATAATATCCTGATTGTAAGTCCTGATGTCGTCATCGGGGCGAGTTTCTTGATCTTATTTACGATGATCGGGGTAAAACTTGGTTTTGCATCTGTTTTACTTTCCCATATTGCTTTTAGTGTCCCAATTGTTGTGTTAATGGTTTTACCTAAACTTTTGGAGATGAATACTTCATTGATCGATGCGGCGCATGACTTAGGTGCTACAAGACGTGATGTGTTAACTCGTGTCATTCTCCCATATATACAACCAGGAATTTTTGCGGGATTCTTCCTAGCCCTTACCTATTCTTTAGATGATTTTGCTGTCACGTTTTTCGTAACAGGAAACGGCTTCTCTACTCTTTCAGTAGAAATCTATTCAATGGCCCGTGCTGGGATATCACTAACTGTAAACGCTATTTCAGGGATTATTTTTGTTGTGACAGTACTAATCGTCATCGGATACTACTTTGTAACGAACCGTACAAAACATGCGCACGAAACGGGGGCACATGAATGAAACCATTAATTCAAGCAACCATCGCCATCCTAGTTATATGTGGCATCCTCTTCTTCACTGCAGACCGATTAGAGTCAGCTGGAAGTAAAGGTAGTACAGATACGATTACTGTTTATAATTGGGGAGAATATATCGATCCGGATCTAATAAAACAGTTTACTGAAGAAACAGGAATTAAAGTAGTCTATGAAACTTTTGACTCGAACGAAGCGATGATGACGAAAATCCAACAAGGTGGCTCGGCATATGATATTGCAGTCCCATCAGAATACATGGTGGAAATGATGAAAGAGAAAGATTTACTCATTCCATTAGATCATTCAAAGCTTCCAAATTTACAAAACATCGACCCGTATTATTTAGATTTACCATTTGATCCTTCCAATAAATATACTGTTCCCTACTTCTGGGGTACTGTTGGTGTTGTTTTTAATCCGAATTTAATTGATGATCATCTAACCTTTGATTCATGGGATGATCTGTGGGATCCGGCACTTTCAGGAAAAGTATTTTTAGTGGATGGTTCACGGGAAGTTATGGGAATGGGGTTAAATTCACTTGGAGAGTCATTAAATTCTAAAGACGACGCATTATTACGCAAAGCTACAGATAAGCTCATCCACTTATCTCCTAACATTAAGGCAATAATTGGTGATGAGATTACACCGTTGATGATTAATAATGAAGCTAGTGTTGCATTAACTTGGTCCGGTCAAGCTGCAGATATGATGTGGGAAAATGAAGAATTAGACTATGCGATTCCAAAAGAAGGTTCAAACTTATGGTTTGATAATCTCGTTATTCCGAAGACAGCAGCAAATGTTGATGGTGCTCATGCATTTATTAATTTTATGTTAGATGCTGAAGTAGCAGCTCAGAATGCCGATTATGTAGGGTACGCAACACCAAATGCTGCTGCCATGCAATTAATGGACCCTGAAGTTGTTGCGGATGAGCGTTTCTACCCTAATGAAGAATTAAAAAATAAACTAGAAGTATATGAAAACCTTGGACTTGAATGGCTTGGGAAATACAACGAATACTTCCTAGAATTCAAAATGTCAATAAGATAATAAGAAAAGCGGAGGCGGCTCGTTCAGACTCGACACGCGCTGGAGACTTCCGAGAAGCATGCTTGCATGCGTAGGAGGAAGTTGAAGCGACGCGAGAGTCTAGCCGCCGGAGCTAGACAACAAGAAAAGCGGAGGCGGCTCGTTCAGACTCGACACGCGCTGGAGACTTCAAAGAAGCATGCTTGCATGCGTAGGAGGAAGTTGAAGCGACGCGAGAGTCTAGCCGCCGGAGCTAGACAACAAGAAAAGCGGAGGCGGCTCGTCCACACCCGACAAGCGCTGGAGACTCCTCCTACGAAGGCGCTTTTTGCCTTCGTAGGAGAAGCAGACCGCGACCTCGAGGGTGTAGCCGCGTAGCTAAACTGTTCATATTTACCGAAAATTCATACTTAATCTTTAAGGGAAAGTCGACAAAATGAATGCAAATTTTGTCGACTTTTTGTTATTGGATCACTCTTGGGAAATACTGCTTTTTTCTAGTTTAATCAGATATATTGTGATAAGCTATGAATTATGAACATTTTGTTACGGTTTGCTAGAGTTAAGAAAGGTGGACAGCAATGTCTCAAAAACAGAAAAAAATTATCTTGTGGATTTTAATGTTAAACATGTTTATAACAATGGGTGGAATCGGAATTATTATTCCCGTCTTACCTGCTTATTTAGAGCTTTTTGGAGTAGGCGGTCAAGTTTTAGGTTTCTTAATTGCCGCATTTGCTTTAGCACAATTTTTATTATCCCCCGTAGCAGGTGACTTATCGGACCGATATGGACGCAAAATATTTATTATCGGTGGATTAATCATTTACGGTTTATCACAAATTTTGTTCGGGTTAGCCACAGAAGTATGGATTCTATTTATCTCACGTTTTTTAACTGGAGTCGGAGCAGCTTTCATTATGCCCCCAATTATGGCATATGTTGCGGACATCACCACTGTTGAAGAACGCGGAAAAGGTATGGGAATGATTGGTGCTGCAATATCTTTAGGATTCATGATTGGACCAGGTTTAGGAGGTTTTTTAGCAAATGTCAATTTGCATTTTCCATTTTTCCTATCTGGTAGTGTAGCATTTGCTGCAGCTCTTCTATCTTTCTTCATATTACCGAACATTAAACCAGAAATAAAAGAATCAAACAAAGGTGTAAAACAACCTAGAGAGAATCTCATTAAACAGCTAGTTCGTTCTGTTAAGACACCCTACTTTATATTGCTAATTGTTGTATTTACTTTTAGTTTTGGAATTGCAAATTTCCAATCGACTTTATCGATGTATTTAACACTGAAATTTGATTACACACCAACTGATATTGCAATCGTTATTACCTTAGGTGGATTTGTTGGTGTAATTCTTCAAATGTTTATTATCGAAAGATTATTTAAACGTTTTGGTGAGATGAAGGTTATTTTAATAAACCTAGTAGTTGCAGCAATTACTATGGTATTAATGATTTATATTAGAGGATTCTTCGTCATATTAGCCGTCACAACACTATTCCAAATTGCAACGGTATTTATTCGACCAGCTGCTAACACGTTAATTTCTAAGTTTGCTGGTAAAGATCAAGGATTTGCTGCCGGTATGAATAATGCATACATGAGTTTAGGGAATATGATTGGTCCCGCTCTTGCAGGTGTATTACTTGAATGGAATATGCGTGCGCCATTTATTTTAGGATGCACTATTCTTCTAGCCTGTTATGCTCTATCCTATGGATGGACAAAAAGGAAAGCCCCTAATTTAATGCATGCCGAACAAACATCACATTAATCATTTCTTTTGAATTGTACCTTGGCTCAGACACCAATCACTGACATTGCTATTAAGTTCATTGAAATGAAAGAAAAGAATTATTAGGACTGAACCAAAGTTGTTACTATGGTTCAGTTTTTTTATTGCACAACATGCTATTGTTTATTATCGATTTAAAAAATACGACAAAAATTTTAATTGTTCATTCTACTTTTACCCTCTTACGAAACATAAAGTGAAACTAGTATCCACGAATTTGTAAGTTAAGAGGTGAGATTATGCAAGATTTAATTAACAATTTATCTGCTTCTGTCATTGCTCAAATATTAGAGACTGCCTTTCAATGGTTTGTTGTCGTAGATCAGGATGCCAAAATTATTTATATCAATAATGAATATTGTCAATTCCTTGAGGTGAAACGTGAAGATGCTATTGGAAAGCATGTAACTGAGGTTATCGAAAACACAGAAATGCATGAAGTATTGGAATCTGGAAGAACCGATATTGCAGCTCCTCAATATATTAAAGGAACTTACATGCTTGCAAATCGTGTACCACTCGTAGTTGATGGTCATATAGTAGGAGCTTTAGGGAGTGTCATTTTCCGAGATATGTCTGACTGGAAAAAACTAAGTTCTCACGTCCGTATAACGATCGAACAAATCGAAGCTACCTTAAGACATTTTCCTGAATCCTTTTATAGTTTGTGTGATATTAAAGGTTCTTCTAATTCGATAAAGAAAATAAAAGAAACCATTGCAATGATTGCACCGACTAAACTACCTGTTCTAATTGAAGGAGAAATTGGTACAGGAAAGGAAATGATTGCCCAAAGTATTCATGGTTTATCTGATCGTTCAGATCACCATTTTGTGAAAATCAATTGTGCAACTATCCCAAAGGAATTATTAGAAGAAGAGTTATTTGGTAAATGGGATGTGAACCGAAATCGTTGGAAAAAAGGAAGAATTCAACTTGCAGATCGAGGAACACTTTATATAGAAGAAATTAACGAGCTCCCTTTACCATTACAAGCGAAACTATTAAAAGTAATTCAAGAAGAAAGGGTTCAACCGGTTGATACTGATAAAGAAATACCAGTTGATTTACGGGTCATAGTAAGCACAAATATGGCACTTATTGACCAAGTAAAAGCTAAGTTATTTCGTGAAGATTTATTTTACCGGATCCAAGCAATTACCATTCATATCCCTCCTCTTCGTGACAGAATCGAAGACCTTCCAGAGCTTGTTGAAACATTTATGGGTAAGGTTTGTGCTGAAGCAGGTCGTCGTCATATTAACATTGACAGAAAAATTTTGAGGTTGCTTCAAACTTATGAGTGGCCCGGAAATGTACGAGAGCTTCAAAATGTTTTACAAGCGATGGTACAGCTTACAAATGGAGAGCAAATTAGCGAGGAGATTTTGCCAATATATATTCGTCGTCAAAAGCCTAACTTTGTTTTGGGTCATGGTACATTAGAAGAAATCTTATTTGAAGTTGAAGGACAAATTTTACAGCAGCATCTAAATCGCGAAAGTAATAAATTAAAAGTAGCAGAGAAACTTGGTATTAGTCGTTCGACACTCTATGAAAAAATAAAAAAACACAACTTATGACCTAATTCCAATATTTCGGACACTATTCCGAAGTATTGGATTTTTTTATTTCATCTATATATAGGCGTCTACCTCCTTCGTTTAAATTAATCCGATAATTCGGATTCTAGCCTCAAATTTCTACTTCACACTTTTGACACAGTTGATTCATAAATTCCATTTATCGTTTGTACTATTTATGGAAGCGCTTCTTCTACATAGAAAAAAGGCGGTGGAGATTGACAAAAATCATAATGAAGCATAAGAATTACGAGCTGAACTTATTTATTAATTGTTAGTGAACTTATTTTACATTGTAATGTTTCAGTTAAAGTGCGTGCTATTAATCCTAAGGGGGTTCGAGAATGGATTTTAGTGTAGTAATGAGTATGATTGGTTTAATTGGCGGTCTTTTCTTACTTATTTGGTTAACGCTAAAAGGAGTAAACATTATCATCGTTGGTCCCGCATCTGCTCTATTTGTTGCAGTTTTTTCGGGTATGCCCTTATTTCCTCAACTTGCTGAAGAAGGTGCAGCGAACTTTGTAACGAATTACATGTCCGGGTTTACTGGATTCATCATGTCATGGTACTTAATGTTCTTGCTTGGTGCTGTGTTCGGAAAAGTAATGGAAGATAGTGGTGCAGCCGATGCAGTTGCACAATTTATCGTAGATAAGCTAGGGATGAAATACGCTACCCTTTCAATTGTCATTGCCTGTGCAATCTTAACTTATGGTGGCGTATCATTATTCGTTGTTGCATTTGCTGTTTACCCAATGGCAATCTCGTTATTTAAACAAGCAGATTTACCACGTCGTTTCATTCCTGGTACATTAGCATTGGGGTCCGTAACATTTACGATGACTTCTGCAGGTTCTCCAGAAATTCAAAACTGGATTCCAATGGATTATCTTGAGACAACTCCTTATGCAGGATGGGAAGTTAGTTTAATCGTTGCTGCATTTATGGCGATATTTGGTTATTGGTGGTTAAAACGAATAATCCGAAAAGCAGTGGAAAACGGCGAAAGATTCGTTGCGCGTGAAACAGATCCAACACATGATTCATCAAGAGTTTTACCCAATCCTATTTATTCCTTTATCCCATTAATTGTCGTATTGGTAATTTCGTTTATTTTCCATGATTCATTAAAACAATCAGCATTAATCTTAGCGTTGTTAGGTGGAATCATCGCGACGTTCATTGTAAGTTGGAAATACTTCAAAAATCCATGGGATGCAGTGTCTCAAGGTACAATTGGTGCCATTATTGCCATTGGTAATACGGCTGCTGTAGTTGGTTTTGGTGGTGTAGCAAAGGCAGTTCCCGCTTTTACATTCGCAGTTGATGCAATGACAAACATTCCTGGTTCGCCGTTAATAGGTGCCGCTGTTGCTGTATCTGTAATCGCAGGGATGACGGGATCTGCTTCTGGCGGTCAAACCATTGCCCTTCCTTTAATTGCACCTGGTTATGTGGATGCAGGTGTTAATCAAGAAGCTTTACACCGTGTTGTTGCTATTTCATCTGGTGCATTAGATTCCCTACCACATAACGGTTACGTTGTAACAACGATTCAATCTATCTGTGGTGAAAAACATAAAGATGCATACTGGGCTGTTGCAGCAACAACTGTTGCTACACCTGTCATTGGGGTTGTGATTGCAATTATATTATTCTCTCTTGGTTTAGGACTTTAATATTTTATTAATGTTATAATTAGGTAAAAGTGGAAGAGTCGTATTTCTATACGGCTCTTCATTTAGGAGGTTATTTTCGTGTTACAACATAAAGTTGCCCTCATTACTGGATCTGCACAAGGTATTGGATTTGAAATTGCAAAAAAATTTTATGAAAACGGAGCAACCATAGTATTAACAGATCTAAACGCCGAAAAAGTTGAAGAGGCGGCAAAGTCTCTCGGGAATCGAGCAATCGGATTGAAATGTGATGTAACAAGTGAAGAAGACATAATTGCAGCGATTGATACAACAATTGAAGAGTATGGACGAATAGATATCCTCATTAATAATGCTGGATTACAACATGTGGCCATGATTGAGGATTTTCCAACTGAGCGATTCGAATTTATATTAAAAGTTATGTTAACAGGTCCATTTATTTTAACAAAACATGTTTTACCGCATATGAAGAAACAAAAATTTGGACGTATTATTAATATGGCTTCGATTAACGGGCTTGTTGGATTTGCTGGCAAAGCTGCCTATAATTCTGCGAAACACGGTGTCATTGGCTTAACAAAAGTAGCTGCGCTAGAAACAGCAGCTGATGGAATTACAGTCAATGCCATTTGTCCTGGCTATGTTGATACGCCACTTGTTCGAAATCAAATGCAAGACTTAGCAAAAACACGCAATGTACCGGTAGAAAATGTATTAGAAGAGGTCTTATTCCCCCTTGTTCCACAAAAACGTTTACTAGATGTTAGTGAAGTTTCTAGTTTAGCTCTATTTATTGCAAGTGAGGAGGCAAAAGGAATGACAGGACAAGCGGTCGTTTTAGATGGTGGGTATACAGTGCAATAATCATTATGAATATGTAGGATCTTATAGATTGTTATCTTCATTAACTTGATGAAGTTCATTTCTGTGGCTACAATTACCAATTTTGAACTTCATCGGTCTTATGAAGATTTCCACAGTTCTGCCTTTCCTCTCCAACAAAAATAGAGGTGAAGAAAACAAGTTGTTCTCTTCACCTCATCCTATTATAAGCTTCTTATATATTGTTCCATAAACTTTGCATTAAATGATAATAATGATTCGTCTGGAGTAATTTTGTTATGATGCAAACCATATTCACAGTTTGCTCCTGCCCAATAGAGTGCACCAGGAATTTCTTTTAAGAAATAACCAAAATCCTCACCAGTCATTGCAGCAGGGCACTCATAAGCGTGTGCCCCTTCGTAGTCTTTAGCAAAAGTTAAAAGGTTGTTTACACATTGTTCATTATTATTCACTTCATAATACATTGTGCCAAAGTCAATTGTACAAGTACATTCAAATGAAGCTTCGATTCCCGCGCAAATAGCTTTTATTCTTCGTTTTACATCCGCCATTGAAGCAGCGCTCATTGTTCGAATAGTACCTTCTAATCTAGCGTTTTCTGCTATAACATTTTGCACTGTTCCAGCAGTTACCTTCCCAATAGTAATTACTGCACTATCCATTGGGTCGACATTTCTACTAATGATCGTTTGTAGCTGAAGTAATAAGTTTGCACTAGCAACCGCCATATCACGTGTCTTATGTGGAAAGGCAGCATGACCACCAATACCCTTCAAATCAATAAAAAGTTCAGAAGTATTAGCAAATAATAGTCCAGGCTTCGTTGCAATCGTGCCTACGGGATATTCTGGTGCAATATGCAATGCGTAAATCTCATCCGGCAATAAATCAGGACGTTCGCTTTTAATCCAATTTAACATTGGTTCTGCTCCACCCGGTCCCTCTTCCGCTGGTTGGAAATAAACAATTACATTTTGCTTTGGTTGATTGGTAGCAAAAGCTTGTACAAGTGAAAGCGCGATTGTCATATGGCAATCATGTCCACAAGCATGCATGTTTCCTTCGTGTTCGGATTGGAATGGCAGACCAGTCTCTTCTAAAATTGGTAGCCCGTCAATATCCGTACGCCAACCTATTGTTTTAGTTGGTTCAGTGCCTTTTATTTTTACTATAATTCCTGTTTCCCAAGTAACGACCGTTAAGTTTTCGTTTGGTAATTGCGAAATGAAATTGAATAAATACGCTTGCGTTTTATATTCCTGAAACCCAAGTTCCGGAATTTTATGCAAGTCTCTTCGAATTTGAACAAGATTGTTCATTATGACACCTTCTTACAGATTACGTAATGCATCGATGATTTCTGTTTTTGATTTTGTTTTTTCATCCATTTGTTTTAAAACTTTCGCCGGTACTCCACCAACTACTGTATAAGGCTCAACGTCTTGGATTACAATTGCACCTGCAGCAACTACAGCACCTTTACCTACACGTACGCCTTCTAGTACTACAGCGTTCGCACCGATTACAACATCATCTTCAATAATAACTGGTGTAGCTGAAGGTGGCTCAATAACACCTGCTAATACCGTACCTGCACCAATGTGACAGTTTTTCCCTACTGTTGCACGACCACCAAGAACCGCACCCATATCAATCATTGTTTTTTCACCGATTTCAGCGCCAATGTTGATGATTGCACCCATCATAATAACAGCATTATCTCCAATTGTTACTTGGTCACGAATGATTGCGCCTGGCTCAATACGAGCATTTTGATATTTTAAATCTAATAATGGTACGCCGGAATTACGACGATCATTTTCGATTACATAATCAGCAATTTTATCCGCGTTTTCTTTTAAAGCCACTTCAATTTGTGACCATTCACCAAAAACAACTACACTATTTCCTTCGCCAAATACTTTCGTATCTTCACCATACGATAAGTTTGCTACACCTTCACCTTTAACATAAACTTTTACTGGTGTAACTTTTTTAGATTGTGCGATAAATTGAATAATTTGTTCTGCATTTAATTTTTCAGTCATAATAACTCTCCCAACTTATGTAATAAAATGATTGTACTAGAAAATGAATAGAATCGCACGAATATTTATTCAAAAAATCCAACTTTTCAGTCATTAAATATTAACTTAATAAATATCAAGCCAGTTGCAAATATCACAAATTTAGTGAAGAACTACTTATACAATCAAAATCCACTAGTACCGCTAAGGCCTCAGCTTTATTTTTTCGAATAATCATATAGGCATCTTGCATGATCCATTACAACATTCACGAAAGCTGCAACTTGACGCAATTCAAAAGACGCTTCATAACCAATTAACCAAGTATCACGGGTTAACTCTGTATCCTTTTCGTTATTTACTAAGGGAATCTTATTAACCTTTTCTTCGCCATTCAGAGTGATGGAAGGTAAAATTGCATATCCAATTCCATTCATCGCCATCTGTTTACATGTTTCAATTTGGTCAACAATAATTTGACGACGAGGATTGGATGAAAAATGACGTTGCCACCATAATTGAATTTCTTGATAATAGTTGGAGTCACTTTTAAATTGGATAAATGGTCTGTCCGTTGTTAAAATATCATCTACAGCTTCAATTTCTTTATCAACTAAATACATCATGTCTCTAAATAGATGAATTTTTTTCCCTTTCCACTCTGCTTGACCACGGACAATGCCTACATGTGCTTCCCCTTCATAAAGAGCCTTTACAATCTCCGAACTCCACCCTGTAATTAATGAAATTTTTGCATCTGGATAAAGTGTGACAAAGTCTTTTAGCACTTTTGGTAGCCAAGTTTGCCCTACAATTGAAGCACATGCGATTTTTAATGTCCCATGAACTTTCGAATTTAATGCTTGGATTTTCTCAAATATTTCTTCCTTTTGCGTTAACGTATCAATTGAATACTGGATTACCAGTTCTCCAGCTGGGGTAGCCGTTAAACCTTTTTGCGAGCGTATAAAAAGCTGTGCCCCCCAATCCTTTTCAATTGTTTGTAAGCGCTGTGATAAAGCAGGCTGTGTCAAAAAAAGTCTTTCCGCAGCCTTTCTCATATTTTTTTCTTCCGATAAAATTTTTATAATCTCTGCTTCAGTTGTTGTTGTCAAATGATTCTCTCCTTTACAGGGAATAGGAAAGCGAAGAACGCCCATTACTCCGACAAAGTTGATTTATGCCACGCGATAAGAGTGGAAGTGACACGAGGAGCCGGCGTTCGTAGCTAAACACTATTGAAAAATCGACAAATCCTCTTTTAAAGGGTTTGTCGATTTTTTGTGGATAAGATCGTTTTTTTATAATTATCCGCATGAAGATACTGCATCTCGCCATAATTTCATCGAGATGTTTTTTCAAATGTTATTCTCTTAATCTACTTGATAAATATATTTTTTCAAATGCTTTAAAATGACGCGACGTGTTAAAATGCCAACAAACGTCCCCACATCATCAACAACACATAAAAACGCATGGTTAATAACTAAATCAAGCGCTTTTTGGAATCGGTCGGTTATTTTTAATGACACGACTTCTTTATCCATAACATCATCTACTTTAATGGAACCTAATTTTTCATATTCAATTTTTTCGAGACCTAATATAGATTCGGTAATCATTTTGGAACTCAATAAACCATGTAATCTGTATTTATTATCTAAAACAGGAACAGATGAATATCCCGTCTTCGTTAAAACGAGTAAAGCATGTTCTGCACTATTGCCTACTTGGACGTGAGCAACTTTTTCAGATGAAATGATTAAGTCGCTAATTGGCGTATCTAATAAAGCCTTTGTATTTAATGAAATCATAGCCTTCTACTCCTTTTTCCCCTACCAAAAACAGGATGCTTTAATTAATCATATCACACAATATTATTGTATGACTATGGTTAGGATGGTAGTAATTATAGGGCAGAAGGCTGATTTCTTAAACTTTTCTTTGTTTAATATCCATAAACAGACCAATAATATAAAATTATAAGACCTGTGAACAATCCGAAAATGACGTACATTATAATGATTGGGTTAAACATAACTGGATGGTCCCGGACCTCTTTGCTGATTGGAGTATCCATCGTCGTATTCATGACTGATGTTCTCTCGCCTGTTTTTTTCATGACAGAAACAGTTGAAAAATAAGCAACTATAATTAGTAATACCCCTGCTATTACTGCTGGTATTGTCCACATACCCATTTTGCTTCACCTCTCCTTTTTTTGAAGTAAAGTTAGTATGCGTACAAACTGGCTCTTTTTATTCTTCAGCAAATACCAAAAACTACCACAAAGTTAAAACGGATATTGATTTAACCATTGGCCTCCGTCTAATGTAATACATTCACCATTCATATAAGAAGCTTTATTGGATAAAATAAAAGTAGCTAAATCGGCTATTTCTTCTGGTGTACCTAATCTCTTTAACGGAACAGAGTTAATGGTGCGTTTTGCTTGTTCTTCGGCTTCCCAAAGTTTTGCCGCTCCTCCTGTCCGATCTATAGGACCTGGTGCAATAGCATTTACACGAATTCCATACTTATGTCCCCATTCAACAGCTAGTGTCCTTGTCATTGATAATACACCTGCTTTTGCTGCAGCAGAATGAATCACGCCAGCACCAGCTCCCCAAGCATAGGTTGCAACCATATTTAATATTTTTCCCTTAATTCCATTTTCAATCCAGTACTTCCCTACTTCCTGCGAACAATAAAAAGTACCGTTTAATACAATATCAATAACAGCCTTCCAGCCATTAGGAGACAGTTTTTCTGCTTCAACGATAAAATTCCCGGCAGCATTGTTAACAATTCCATCCACTTGTCCAAATTTTTGAATCGAATATTGAAGCATCTCCTTTACATGCTCAACTTGTCTCACATCCATTTGAAACGTTTCAATTGTTTCTCCCACACCAAGAATATCTTGTTTAGCTTGCTCCAAACGAGATAAATTTCTTCCTGTTATAACTACATTTGCCCCTTCTTTTACAAATTGTTTTGCCATTGCAAGCCCCATTCCACTTGAGCCACCCGTGACAATAATTGTATCGTTTTTCAACATCCCAATTCCCCCATCCCAAATGAATATCCATTCATTTTCATTGTAAGACACACCAGCATCACTGTCATTATATTTACGAAAAGGGAAACTTAAGTACTAAAACTTGTAGACCCTTTCAAAGACAATAAAAAAAGCAAACAAATTCTTCCATCAGAATTTGCTTGCCATAGTCATTACAACATAAAATACTGTTCCACAATTTTTTCAACTGGAATTGGTTTATTGTATAAATAGCCCTGGCCTTTATGACAATTAAATTGCTTTAAAAATTGCTCCTGGTCTGTATATTCAACACCCTCGGCAATAACATCCATTCCTAAATTTTTAGAAAGGGTTATAATTGCTTTGATAATTGCTTCATTTTTTTCATCTTTATTGATATCAGCAATAAATGATTGATCGATCTTAATAATATCAATTGGATATTTTTTTAAATAACTTAAAGATGAATAACCAGTGCCAAAGTCATCCACAGAGACATATACACCGAGTGCTTTTAATCGAGTTAAAATACCTTCTGTTTCATCGACATTTACCATTGAACTTTCAGTAATCTCCAGTTCAATATGTTCCGGGTTAATTTTGTATCTTTCTAATACTTTTTCGACCTTTATAACAAAGTTATCTTGTTTGAATTGCTTTGGTGAAATATTTACAGCAATTCTGACAGGTCTAAACCCTTTTAGTTGCCAATCACGTTGATACTTACATACTTCTTCAAGTACCCAATCACCAATTTGAATAATTAATCCAGAAGATTCGGCAAGTGGAATAAACACACCTGGTGAAACATTCCCGAATTTTGGATTATTCCATCTTAGTAAAGCTTCAAAACTATTAATGTCTTTAGTATTAAAGTCAACTTGTGGTTGTAAATGGATTGATAATTCATTTAATTCGATGGCTCTGCGTAAATGCGCTTCCATTAAAACTTCATTATGAAAGATGTGGCTCATTTCTTCATTATAAAAACGATAATGTGCCCGACCATGTTTTTTTACATAGAATAAAGCTTGTTCAGCTTCGTGTAATAACTCCTCTAAATCTCTATCTTTTTCAGTCACTGCAATTCCAATTGAAGAAGTAACAAAGTACTCTTGGTCATCAATCAAAAAAGGTTCTTTTAATAAATTTAAAAGAGCATTCACGGTTTCATCTATTTCTTCTTTATTTTGAAAAGGGACAATAAAGATAAATTCATCTCCATGATAGTGAAAAAGATGATATCTTTCGTTCGTTAAACTTTGAAACCTATGACTAATTTGCTTTAACATTTTATCTGCTTTACGTTTACCTAGCGATTCATTGTATTTTTTAAAACGATCTAAGTCAATTAGAATTAACGCTACATTACTTTCTTTTAGCTCAATACTATATTTTTCTGTCCATTGAATCGTTAAGGCACTTCGATTAGGTAAACCAGTTAAAACATCTTCGAATGTATAATTATGAATAGATTGATATTCATTGTTTAAAGCACGTAACACGATGACATAATATAAACCATTCGAAGAAGTTATAGGTTGAACATTAATTCGCACTTGTTCTAAATTTTTTATATCTATGTATTGTATCTCATGATTTGGTTCATTCATGATGGCTAAAATATCTTCCCACTTGGTCCATTTAAAGAATTCCTTGGCATCCATACCTTTTATAAATTCACCTGGGGAAATTGCCTCAGCTATTGGGTTAATAAATTCAACAGTATAATCTGGATTACTTTGTTTTTTTAGAACGATGACAGCATCAAATGGATTTAATGTCATGAGATCATGTAAGTATTTTTCAGTTTCCTCTGTAGGAAAAGTTATCATAGTTATCCCCCATTTATATAACAACTCAATGCTTCTTAAAAGAAGTAAGTGTAGCTATAACTAAAAATTCCCATAAAGCTACACTTTTACTTAATAATACCATTCGATTCTATTCTTCTTCTATAACCGTACTCATTGCATCAATTAAAAAAAGCTCTTGGCTATTAATTTTTTCTACATCTACACGTTCTTCTTTGTAATGATATTTTCCATTTGAATCTTGAATACGAGCTTTTGACGTATCTGCAAGTTGAGTACTGAAAATATCCATGACACGTTGTTTTATGTCTTCTGAATAGATTGGGAACAAGATCTCTACTCGCTTCACCATATTCCGTGTCATCAAATCAGCAGAGGACAAAAATACTTGATCGTCCCCATTGTGATGGAACCAATAGATTCGAGTATGTTCTAAGAAACGCCCTACAATACTGGACACTGTAATATTTTCACTAATGCCCGGTATCCCTGGTCGTAAACAACATATTCCGCGCACAAGTAGCTCAACCTTCACACCATGTATAGAAGCTTCATATAATTTCATCATTAAGTCTTTATCAGTTAATGAATTCATTTTAGCACGAATAAAACCATTTCCATATTTTTTGTGACACTTAATTTCTTCATCAATTAACTCAATAAATTCATCTCGTATATCAAAAGGTGCTACTACTAAGTGATGGAACTGTGGCTTTTCTGTATACCCACTTAAATAGTTAAAGAAGTTGGTAGCATCTATTCCAAATTCTTTATTTGTCGTAATGATTCCCATATCCGTATATACTTTGGCTGTTGCATCATTATAGTTACCAGTGCCTAAATGAACAAAACGTTCAATTTTCCCATGCCGTCTTCGCACAACTAGTGTAATCTTTGAGTGTGTTTTTAAATTATTCATACCATAAATCACTAGACATCCAGCTTGCTCAAGTTCTTTTGCCCAGTGAACATTATTTTCCTCATCAAATCGGGCTTTCAATTCAACAAGTACTGTCACTTGTTTTCCATTTTCTGCTGCCTGTTTTAATGCATAGATAATCGGCGAATTGCCACTTACACGATAAAGCGTTTGCTTAATCGCTAATACTGACGGATCTGATGCGGCTTCTGTAATGAAATCAACAATTGGCTCAAAAGATTCGTACGGATGATGGAAAAAAAGATCTTGGGTTAATGCCTTTTCATAAATATTTTCATTTAAGGCTAAGTCTTTAGGACGTTGTGGAATAAAGCTTTCGTATTCTAAATGTTCTCGACCTATTGCAATCTTCTTAACAAAGCCAAATAAGAAGGTTAAGTCCAAAGGTCCATCTATTTTAAATACATCAGATTCTTCAATTTCAAATTCTTCTAACAAGTAATCTAATATTTCATCACTAATTTCACCATCCCGCACTTCTAATCGGCTGCCTACGCCCCATTTGCGTTTCTTTAACTCTTTTTCAATCTCAACAAGTAAATCCCGTGCGCCTTCTTCATGAATGGTTAAATCAGCGTTTCTTGTTAAACGGAATGCTTGGGAGGATTTCACTTTATAGCCAAGGAAAAGCTTTTTAATATGGCTCGTAATAACATCCTCTAATAAGACAAATACCTTTTCACTGTGATCACTTGGTACTTCAATAAAACGATTTAAAACAGATGGTACCTGTACTATTGCCATCCTTTCATTTTTTTCAAATTCATTATTTTCTTCAATCATGACTAATAAATTTAGTGTTTTTCCTAGTAAAGTTGGAAATGGACGATAGGCATCAACAGCAACCGGTGTTAATACTGGAAAAATTGTTTCCTCAAACAAGACGTTAATATATTCTTTTTGTGATTCGTTTAAATATTTAAATTCTTTAATATGGATATTTTCCTTTGGCAATAGATCAAACACTAAATGACGGAAAACTTCCATTTGTCTACGAACAAGTGCCTGTGTTCTTTCCGCAATTTTAGTTAATTGTTCTTTTGGTGTTAAGCCTGATTTATTTTCTGGTTTATGGTAACCCGCACGTACTTGATCCTGAAGTCCAGCAACCCTAACCATGAAAAACTCATCTAGATTTGAACTGAAAATTGCTAAGAATATTAGTCTTTCTAATAAAGGATTTTCTATATCTTCTGCTTCTTCTAGTACTCGCTCATTAAATGCTAACCAACTAAGTTCACGATTATTATAATATTGTGGTTTAGCAATTTCTTCTAACATTAGTTTAAACTCATTCTCATGATCATCACGTTCATCAGACTTATTGAGTTCCATGTCAGTAGACATCATTTTAGCCTCCCATCTTCACTAATAAATTGGATTTGTACTTGTTTCTTTATAACTCGCTCAAAATGTTTCTTTTGGCGTTCAACTTGGTATTGTTCTGCCATGGCATTTTTTTGTGTGATTACTTTAATAAGTATTATATCGGCACTTTTTTCTAATTTAATAGTTTTTACGATATTTCGTTTCGATACATTAAATGCATAGACGAATTTTAGTAAGGCACCATAATCTCGCAATACTTTAAGTTCCTCTCGACTCATCCATGCAGCAAACGGTTCTGAAAATCTTCTGAAATAATCTCGATTTTTATATGACGCAAGTAATGCTAATTTTATACGATTAATATGACTCAACCCTGCAATTGATTGGTTTGCGAGTAGGTAGAAAGTATGCTGGTTGGATGAATCAAGCTCTATATACTCTCCAATGGCAAATACTTTTGTAGCTTTTAGAAGAAGTTCATAATGTTCTTTTTGAAAATGAAGAAGGTTTAACTTTACACATTCTTTATATAATTGCTCTGCTAAGGAACAAAGAGTATTTACCTCTTCTTCTGTACGACCATATTGAAGGGTAATCCTTCTAGCATTTTCTTCAAATACGTTGTGTTTATTATTAGTGATGTGATTACCATCAAGAACACGACTTATCATTAAACCTTCACGTAGTCCTTTTTTACTTACTTGAAACTTTTTGCTATCAACAACCTCCATCAATTCTCGGAATACTTCTAAGGCAATACCTATGATATCAGCACGGTCCGAGGATAAACCATCTAGTTGCTTTAATTGCTCAAATGTTAATTTACTTAAGTATTGACCTATTTCCGATAAATTCAGTCTAGACATCTCATACTGATGAACCCCTGAAATAGGATAATTTATTAATTGTTGATGAATTTGTGCCACATTTCGAGCACTACCCCCGATTGCAATAATGGGGTATCCAGCATTTTTAATCCATTCATGTTGTTCAAATTGATTTTTTATATATGCTCTTAATTGATTTTTTTCGATTTCATTAATGATTTCACCTGAAACAAATTTTTGCTTTAAAGAAACAGTACCAAACGGAAAGCTGAATGAATGTTTAAGTTCTTTATTAATAAATAATGATACTTCTGTTGAGCCCCCACCAATATCTACGGAAACAGCAGAAGGCGTATCCATAGAATATACAATGGCTAAATAGCCAAAATAAGCTTCTTCTTCACCAGAAAGTAAATCGATAGTAATACCAGTTTCTTTCTCCATTCGCATTATAATGTCTTGATTATTTTTCGCTTGGCGTATAGCAGCTGTAGCAGTTGCTTTCACATCTGTTACGTCAAAATCATTGAGTATTCGTTTAAACGATTTTAAGGTATCTTCAAGGAGTTTGATGCCTTCTTCGGACATATCTCCATTAGGTTGTATATACTTTCTTAATCTAGCAACTGTTTTAATATTACCGAATTCACGGAGTCCTTCATCTTGATTGTATTTATAAAGTACGAGGCGTATTGTATTTGATCCAATATCAATAATCCCAGTTCTGAGTTTTCTCATCTAAGCTTCACTTCTCTCTATGGTATTTCAAATGAGCTACTGAAAGATCGAATAAATCTTCTTACTTCGTAACTACCATCTTAAGTTTAGAATGGTTCAGGAGGATTATCTTTAATCAATAACCAAAGTCAATTTCTATTAAAACAAGTACGTTTCGGTCTTAGTCCGAATTTTTACTAGCTCCCACCACTTGTGATAAAAATTAATTTTAAAAGAAAAAAAGGTCGGAATCCATAAGGGTATCCGACCTTTACAAAAATTTAATATTATATTGGACACCTGATTTTGTTCAAGAGGACTATAAAATTAATTCATCCATCTTTAAGATAAGCTTAGTAATTTCAGGCTTACTTATTTGTTCTTCTGCCCCTACCTCTTCGCCTTTATGACGTAAATCGTCTGTAATTAAACTAGAAAAGATAATGACTGGTATTACTTGTAAGTCTGGATGTGATTTAATTTTTTTAGTTAAGTGATGACCATCCATCTGTGGCATTTCAATATCAGTAACAACTAATTGAACATGTTCTGAAATATTTTTATTTACTGTTAAACTTTCTAAATAATCATACGCATCCTTACCATTTTCGAAAAACTCTAGATTTACATAACCTGCTTCATGCATCGTATCATATAATAATTTTCTTAATAATGGTGAGTCTTCAGCAATGACAATTTTCTTTTCGGAGCGTTGTCGATTACCAAGTTTTTTTACAGCTTCAACATTAATACCCGAATCAGGGTTAATTTCAACCATAATTCTTTCAAAGTCTAATAACAAAATCATATGTTCACTTCTTTTAATGACACCAATAACTTGAGATGCTCCACCTTGATACATATCTGAAGGTCTTTCAATATCCTTCCAAGAAATTCGATGTATTTGAGTGACATTATCTACATGAAAAACAACTTTTTGTTTATTAAATTCAGCAACAATGTATTTTTGCTGCGCATTATAAGAAGCATTGGGAATACCTAACACTTTTAACATATCAACTACCGGTAAGACTTCACCACGCAATTGAATGATTCCTTCAACATATGGATGAGCGTGCGGGATAAATGTAACAGGAATTGGTTGAATGATTTCCTTTACTTTGATTACGTTAATACCAAATTTATTGTTTGCTATTTCAAATTCAACTATTTCTAGTTCATTTGTTCCACTCTCTAGTAAAATTCCTTTTTGCTCCAAGACCTTCCCGCTCCTTCGTAAACTTGCTAAATATAAGTAAATTGTATCATAGGAAGTTCTTAACTCCTATAAGCTATTTTTATTTTCTTGTTTTACTCGTAAGTGAATAATTAATCCAACAATTGTCAATAAGATCATACTTCCTAGTGCCATACGGCTAGCAAGTGTTCCATAATCCTTTAATAAAAGCGTAATGGTTCCGTAAAGAGCAGGTCCTATAATAGCAGATACTTTTCCTGAGAATGCAAACAATCCAAAAAATTGGCCTCTTTTTTCTTCTGGCGACAATTCTATAATCAAAGTCCTTGACGTCACCCACATTGAGCCAAGTGAAACTCCAAATAAGCTTCCTGCAATCCAGAACATCCATTGTTCATTAGCAATAACAGCAAGTAAAAGCGCAAAAATCATAATAAACGAAACAACAGACACTGCACGTCTTGCCCCTATAGCTTTTGCGATGTTTCCGAATGCTAGAGAACCAATTACTGTAGAGATTGTACTAACTAAATACAAAATTATAAATTGACCTGACGTAAATCCTACAATTGCTGTTGCATAAACAGCCATCATTGCAATAGTTGTAGCAATCGCATCATTTAGGAAAAAGTATGCAATCATGAATATAAAGATCGCTCTATACTTTTTCATTTCCTTGAAGGTTTGAAATATTTCTTTGTAACCATCAATAAATTTGATTGATTTCCTCTCAGTTTTTGGAACTGGATGATCTTTATTAATAAGAAATAATGGCAATGAGAAAATTAAGTACAATATTGCAGTTGGAATAAATGCCTTGTGATAGTCTCCATCTGAAACTAATAAATAAACAAGTAACCCCAAAATTGTACCTAGATAACCAACCGCTACCCCAAACCCTGAAATCAGCGGCATTTCCTCTTTTGTCCCCAAATCTCCCATCATTGAATCATAGAAAACTAGACTGGAGTTAAAAAAGAATTTTGCAATAACAAAACTAACAACGACTAAAAATAAACTTAGCGGGACTCCTGAGATACTCGTTGTGGTATTAAAGCTTGCAAAGATTCCCATCATAAATGTGAAGATAATAGAAATCGATGCAAACCAAACGATGAATTTCTTTTTATAACCAGTTTGATCAATCCAAACACCAAATAACGGTGAAAAAACAACTAAGAAAAAGCTTGCAACAGCATTTGCATATGATATAAACGTACTCGCAACTTGTTGCATTACTTCATTCGTACCGAGCACTTCATCCATATAAAATGGGAAAAATACCGTATTAATGTTTGACGAAAAAATAGTATTGGCAAAATCATAAAAAGCCCAAGATAAAATCGGTAAAGACATATATAAAGCTAACTGACTTCGGCCACCTTGGATCGAATTACTTTGTTGCTTTCCCACTGTATCACTCCTAATTAATATTCAACCAATGAGATAGCTGATCCAAATGGGTTTATTATAGTTCATAATATTTTATTAAAGCTTGAGTACCTTTTTCGCCATATCCCTTTTCCGATAAAGTGTTATAAAGTTGTTTTGATAGTTTAAGCCCTGGTAAATCTAAATTCATTTGTTCCGATTCATCAATTGCAATTTTCATATCTTTTATGAAATGCTTGATATAAAAGCCCGGTTCTAAATCCCCTTTTACCATTCGAGGTCCTAAATTACTTAAAGACCATGAACCTGCAGCACCAGTAGAAATGGATTGGAATACTTTTTCAATATCAAGTCCTGCTTTGATTCCATAGGAGATGGATTCACATACACCAATCATATTCGTCGCGATCACTATTTGATTACATGCCTTTGTATGTTGACCAGCTCCTGCCTCTCCTTGATAAACAATATTTGAACCAAAAACTTCTAGAATTGATTTTACACTTTCGAAGGCTGCTTCATCTCCACCAACCATGATTGATAATGTACCGTTTTTCGCTCCAACGTCTCCACCTGAAACAGGTGCGTCAATGGATTGTATCCCCTTTTCTTTTGCTAGTTTATATAATTTCTTAGCTAAAGAAGGTTCAGATGTTGTCATATCAATTACAATAGACCCCTCTTTTGCTGTTTTAAATATACCGTATTCGCCACAGTAAACTTCTTCAACATCCGATGGGAAACCGACCATTGTAAAAATAACATCTTTATTTTCTGCTGCTTCCGCAGGTGTTGAAGCCCATTTTGCACCTAAATCGATTAAACTTTTAGCTTTCTCCATCGTTCTTGTATAAACCGTGACGTTATAATTTTCATTTAATAAATGCCTAACAATACTTGAACCCATTACCCCTGTTCCAATAAAAGCGATTTCTTTTTTTACCACTATATTCACTCCCTTTTTGAAATACATCCAACTACTCGAGATCGTCTTGGTGTATTTTTACTTGTTGTTTGGGAGCACCTCGTATTTGTTTAAGTCAATACTGATATGGGTTTGTAAATACTCCATGAGGCGCTCCTTTTAACTAAAAAGCCCAATAGTCGGATGGATATAAATTGAATAATTTCTACTTTATTGTAGTTTAACAAATTGGTGTATAAAAGTAGAGGCAATTTCTAAATAATTACTTTATTTTTACATAATATAGAACTTCATTAAGGTAAATTATTATGAATCAATAATTAAATCCCTTAAAACGCAAAAAAAGAGAGCAGGTTGCAATTGCACCTACTCTTAAAGGGGGAAATGAGAATGTTGCTGTGTTCATTAAACATCTTTCCCATAATTTAATTTTTTCATACATTCGATAAATATTTTTTGTAAAAATTTTTTCACAGTGAGATAACCGGATAGTACATTTATTTTATTCGATACAAATACGCTTTAGCATATTAAATTTTTATTGTAGGTATTTTCTTGTCTTAATATTATATTGAGAACTAATTATTTCTTTTTCATATCGATTCATTAGCTCATCTAATTGTCGACTTAAACGAATTGTTTTAGGGTTTTGAAGGCCGTTTTTCATCCCTGATTGAATCATTAATTCTCTAGTATCCTCAAGCTCTTTTAAAATGTCTTGCACAAAACCCCTCCTAACCTTTGTGTCATTTTATTATAATGCTTTCCTTTCCCGTTCAAAACGAAAACATTTTGACAAATATCGACAGTTAATTAACTTCTGGGTTTTTCTAAAAATGTAAATATTACATTTCCTCCTTGTTTTGCCTCACCACGAAAATGTTTAAAATGTTCATCCTTAACAAGAACTGCACGAAATTGCAAAAAATCTTCCTTACTAACTTCAAACTTTTCAATTTCTCCGTTTTTTAGCTGCTCTAATACTTTTTTATAATCTTCCATACGAACTCACCAAACTTTCCCTATTATTAAGATTTTGTAACAAATTATTAATTATTCAAAAAACTCTTTACTTTTATTAGAAATTCATGCAAACTTTCATAATATTAGTTATTTAAGGAGCTGTTGTCTTGTGAAAATTGCAGAAGTTGGAAACATAATCGAATTTAAAGAAGGCCTCCAAGGAATCGTAGAAAAAGTAAATGAAAACTCTGTAATCGTTGATTTAACAATTATGGAAAACTTTAATGCTTTAGAGATGGAAGAAAAAACAGTCGTTAACCATAAACGTTACAAAATATTAACTAATAAAGAATAATCATAGTTGAACCTATATTATATCTAAGAGAGCATAAGACTAATATTTAATTGTTCAGGAAGTTCTTCATTCATCTCTTTAAGAACACTTTATTCAAGCTTTCGTTACATAAAAGATTATACTTTATATAGTATCGTCTTCCACTTCTAATACTAATAAGAAGTTATTGTATCAATACATCCTCTACCGGAGAGTTTAAGCCTTCGGTGGTAATGTACTTTTTATAGAAATTACTTCATAGCAAGAGTAGGATCCTCAGTTAATGTTTTTATTATGACGAAAGCATGCGCCACAATAGTAACCATTTTGGCATTTATTTGAATGAAGAAAAATCTCCCTTATCATCCTTAAAAGATGATAGGGGAATTTTTTTTTGTTAATATATTTTAAAGGAGGTCATAAACATGAAAAGTTCAAAACATATAGTAAGACTTCTTTTGCCTATAGTATTTTTCTATGTCATGCTATTTTTTGCATTTGAAGAAGATAAAATCTTCTGGTATCTTTATACATTTACCATTCTTGTAGGGGTATCCATTACAATTCTTTACGAAACGATTAAAGATGAACTTCCAACCTGGAAATATTTAATTTTTGGTATAGGTTACGGTACAATTACCTATGGAATTATTAGACTCGGGTATATTATTCTTAATAGTGTAAACGACGACATATCAAAATCAGTTGCAAAATTTTTAGCTTCATACGGTCCATTAAATATATGGCACTATCTACTTTTAATTATTATTATTGTTGTTGGCGAAGAGCTGTTTTGGCGTGGGTTTGTCCAACAACAGCTAAAACGTATTTTGTCACCAATGCTTGCCATTCTTGTCACAAGTGTTTTATTCGCATTATCAATTGCAATTAGCGGATTCATTCCTGGAGTCATTGCGGCTTTAGTAGTCGGTTTAATATTGGGAATGCTTTATGAATGGAAAAAAAGTATGCCGCTAATTATTGTAACGCATGAAGTATTTATTTTGTTACTATTTTTAATTTTACCTTTCAGTTAAGTATACAAGTAAAGGAACTTGTCATTGTGGAGTCCAAAAAATAACCATTTGATAAAACTTGGTAGCTTCCACTGAATAAGCATTACTTCAGTCTATGTACATTAATCCTGTGAGGGGTTTTCCCCCACTGCATGAAGTTAAAACTTTCCTGAAATAGTGTAACTTTACTGTCAATACGTCGTCTACATTATTAAGGAGGAAATGATAATGAAAAAAAATATGCGATTTCTTGCCACGGTTGTACTGTCTATTACATTACTAGTAGCTTGTAATACTGCAGAAGATCAACCAACAAATGAACCAACGAGTGATCAAACTACTGCTGATGTAGAAGAAAGTAATAACACAGAAACAAGTAATGAGTTAGAGACAAATGAGCAACAAAATGAACCAACAGATGATGCTAATACGGCGAATAGTTTAACATATACTTCTAATGGTTCAGAAGTTACAGAAGAAACAACTGAAGTCACAAGTGATCAACAAAACTTTACAATGCAAGTCATTCCTGGATTTACTCTAACTCCTGAAGAACCAGGAAAAGATTTATTATATTCTGATGAAAATGATCGTATCTCGATGCGTATTGAAAAGGTAAACAAAGACGAAACGTCTTTTGAAGATTTAGTAGGAAATACAAAAGAAACGATTTCAGCAATTGGCGAATATGAAAATTTTGCTCTTGATGAATTTCTTAACGACAATAAAGTTCTAATTAACTCAACTGCCTTTATTACAAACATTGAAGCAGAAAAAGTTATTATGGTAGTATTTGAAACAGAAGAGAGTTTGGTTCGCCTTACAATCTACGATGAAGAAACAGAAGATTTAAAAGAAGCTATGATTAAAATGGGCTTAACAGTTCGATAAAAAATAAAAGAGGCAGACAAATGGAGAGTAAATCCTCATAAGTCTGCCTTTTTTATATCGCCTTTTTACTAAAAAATTGTTGACCATACAGAGTAAAATTCATTTTCTAATCTGTCCTATTATCATCTATTTCTCAAACGAAAAAAAGGCCGTCTCAAAACTTTAAGACGACCTATTCCTTAAATTTAGTATGACAAATCTTTAATCGATAAACCTAATTTCTTCAACAATTCTATGGCCGTATCTTTTTCTTCACTAGATAATACACTCAATAACTCATGTAAGTTATTTTCATGTTCAGGAAATAGTTCATTCATAAAGTTAGTTCCTTCATCCGTTATTTCTGCATATGTGATTCGGCGGTCAGAAGGACAAGATACTCTTTTTAAAAACCCTCTTTTTTCGAGCTTATCGACAACATATGTGATGGAACCACTTGCTAGTAGTATTTTATTTCCTATCTGTTGAAGTGGTTGTCTTCCTTTATGATATAACAATTCCAACACAGCAAATTCTGTAGGATTTAGTCCATTTTGTTGAAAAAATTGATTTGTCACTTCGTTAATTGCTTTATGTGCACGTGATAACACAATATAAAGTTTTAGTGATTGCTTAATATCCTCATTTGAAGTCATGACAAATCATCCTTTTTTTCAAACTATAAATAAATTATAGCGACAAAATGTAAGATTTGTCAAAAATCCTTCAAATAAAATCTCAATTTTATTATTTTATTCTTAACATTTTGTTTAATGAATAATTGAGCAGCCTATTAGATCTTCTTTGTTCTCACAATAAATAGGCTCTTCATGATTCATTGGCAATTGAATTATAAAGGTTGTCCCTTCCCCTAACGTGCTTTCTACGTTTATTTTCCCATAATGCTCTTCGACTACTTTTTTCACTAATGCTAGTCCTAAACCTGTACCAGCTGTTTTCGTTGTAAAAAATGGTATAAATAAATTTTTCAAATCATCCTTAGCAATTCCAATTCCCTCATCACGAATTGCAATTTCCAGTTTTCCAGTTTGTAGAATCTTCATAGAAATTGTAATCGTTCCACCATTTTGCATAACTTCTATCGCATTTTTGATTAAATTAATTAGCATTTGCTTAATACGATTTCTATTTCCCATAATTTTCGTCATGTAGATGTCGTAATTTTCGAAAACCAACATGACATTATGTAGTAATGCATGAGGTTGCATCAACTCTGTAACCTCTTCAATTACTTCTGCAAGCATAACCTCTTCATAGTGACGATTAACTGGTTTTGATAAATATAGGAATTCAGTTAAAATAGATTCCATTCGTTGAAGCTCTGAATCTATTACTTGTATATATCTTTGCCCGTCGTCAGGTGAGATTTGCTTTAATAAATCAATAAATCCTTTTAACGTTGTCATAGGATTTCTAATCTCATGTGCAATACTAGCTGCCATCTGACCTAGTGAATTTAATGAATTTTGATGCTCTACCTTTTGTTTTAGAATTACTTTTTCTGTTACATCAGTAACAGTAGTAATAATTAAATTCATACAATAATTTATTTTACTCTCAAATTTGAGATAAGTTTCTTCGCAATTATTATTTCTTTTTTGACACTCAATTGAAGCTTGTCCTTTATTAATTAAATCTGTAAAGTACTGTAATTTACTTTCATGTTTAGCCGTAAATCTTTCAAATACTTTTTCCATTGGGCAATGGATCACTTGCCATTTCGCACAATCAACTAAAGTTTGCGCAATATTATTCATATCGACAATTCTACCATTCAAGTCAGAAACAATAATACCGTACGAAATATCATTAAATAAAGAATATAGGTGTTCTACTTTAGGTTGATCAAGAGGTACAAGCCTAGCAAAAATTAAGTTTCTATGATTATTATAATAGCCTAACAGCTTAATCTCTTGGCAAACTTCTTCATTCACCATGATATTTAGTGTGCAGAAACCACCCGAATCACGTAATAAATTTTGTAAAAAATTAGCCCATCTTTTTTCTGAATGCTTGTCTAATTTTAATGTTGGTTTTTCGTTTTCATTAATATTAAGTAACTGTGCTGCTTGGTCATTTAATGACTCGATTTGACAAGAAGTATTTAATATAAGAAATGGGTCATTTACGGTTTGGAATAAATCTTGAAAAATTGGGCTCTCAGTTTTTACCATTTTACAATCACCAATCCTTCCCATTCGGAAACTAACTAATTTTTTTCAACAAAAAAACTTTACATTCATTCTATTATTCAAAACACCAAAATATGACTGTTTTTTTTAATTTTACAAAATTTTCTCAATTTAGATGTCAAGAAAATTATTTCATATTATTTCTTTGAAAAAAATAGGTAAAATCTATCAAATTTCACTTTTTTCATTTTTTCCTTGACAAATTAATTTGATAAATAATAAATTTTTGAATACCTTTTAACAAAACTTTGTATAAAGCGACCCTTTTTCTTATATAAAAATCTCTTATTATATCGATTTCTCTAATTATATGATGAACTTTAATTAAATAGAGTTAAGTAAATAATAATTAATACATAAGTAAATTAAAATTCTAAAATAGTAATTTCATTAAATAAATCAAATAATCTGTTGATTTAAGTACTCTTTAAAACTATTATTACCCAAATGTCAAATTAGCTAAACTTATCACTAAAAATATTCGACATTTCCCACACTTATTCAAAGAACTTTAAAAATAGGTCATAATTCCTTCGACAAAACTTTTTTTCCCCTCTTTTTGCATTGAACAAAAAAAGAATTTGTTTCCTCCACCATTAGGTGAAGTTCAACAAATTCTTATTATAAGTATCATGAATGAGCTATTCAGCCCTTCTTTGTCACGTGAATTATCCAATAATTATACGTTCTTGTGGGTAGCGATATATTGCCTTATTAGCTTTCCCACCTAGTGTATATAAGAAAGAGATTAAACCTACACGTCCAATGAACATTAAAATCATTATGACGATCTTTCCTGCTGTTGACAAATCACTTGTAATGCCTAATGACATACCACACGTACCAAACGCAGAGGTTATTTCAAATAAAATCTGAGTTAAAGTAGCTTGAGGCTCTGTTATTAATAGAATCATCGTAGCGATCAAAACCATGAAAAAAGCCAATACAATAACAGCAAAGGATTTATAAATATCAACATGATGAATTTCTCTATTAAAAATTTGAATTTCATTACGACCATTTGCAAAATTAATTAAAAACAAAATCACAATGGCGAAGGTTGTCGTACGAATACCTCCACCTACAGAACTTGGAGACGAGCCGATAAACATTAATCCACTAACAAAAATATTTGTAGCTTCATTAAATGTAGAAATATCGAGAGTCGTTAAACCCGCAGATCGTGCTGATACAGAGTGAAACATGGCTGCAAATAATTTTTCATGCCACTGCATTCCTTTAAAGGATTGAAATGACTCAATTAAATATATAACAACCGTTCCAACGATAAATAAGAAACCATAAGTAGTTGTAGTTATTTTAGTAAATAAACTAAATCGAAAGGCAGGATCCTTCCGTTTTAGAAAATTTTTCACTTCTATTAATACTGGAAAACCAATGGCACCAAGAATAATTAAAATCATTGTTATAAATTGAATAAAATAATCTGAATGATATGGAATTAAACTCATCCCTGTAAGATCAAAACCGCCATTTGTAGTTGCAGAAATTGCGGTAAATACACCGTGCTTAATCGCATCTGACCAATTCTCATAATATTTATAGAAATGTACAGAAAGTATAAGTGATCCAAAGGCTTCAATCGTAAATAATATTTTCACAATCCCAATTAATAAATTCACAACACCCGATAGATTGTATTGGTTATAATCAATCATAATTAATTGCCTCTCGCGCATGCCAATTCGCTTGCCAATAAATAGCCAAAACAAAGTTCCAAGTGACATGACACCAATTGCACCTAGCTGCATAATAAATAGTAAAACAATTATTCCAAAGTCAGTTAATGACTTAGACACATCAAATACGGTTAGTCCCGTTACACTAATTGCACTCACAGCAGTAAAAAGGCTATCAATTACTGATATTTCTACACCCTCTTCATATACTGCTGGGATCCTTAAAAGTAAAAAGGATAATAAAATTGCAATAAAATAAAAAGATACAAGAAGTTGAAACGGTGTTATACTTCTAATTTTTTTGCTCTCATGAGCCATCTATGTCGCCCTCTTTTGCTAACTATATAAAGCTTCATCTTAGTATAAGAAAAACATACAAAAATTAAAAGAAGAAAGTAGTAAATTACTTATTCTTTCTTACATTGTAGGCAAAAAGAAAAGTGGCTTTTGAAACGCCCCAGACTTTCATTCCCGTCAAGGGGATAGATGACATCTCGGTGTGACCACCGCAAAAGCAAAATTTTCTTGTGGCGTTATCTAGGGAAACAGAAACAACTATTTGTTTCTCACTATTTTATTTCAACTTGAAGCTGTTTATTATTCTTGTTAACTCTATAAAACTTGACCATCGCTGGGATAGACGACATAAAATCAGAACAACGAATATTTCCTTTTTTCAATATCAACTGTGCTTCTCTACAATCAAACTGTGCATTCCAAGTTAGATAGTCGAGCGCTTCTTTTTCTACACCCAATTTTTGACGAATTAATTTGTTTTGTAGCAACCATTTCACAATTGATAACGGAAATTTCCCTTTTGGTAGTTTTCCAGTCATTTCTAATACCATCATTCGGAACACCTCTTGTACTGGATGTGGGAATGGGTCTGTTAAGTGTAATGTCTTTCCGATTGCAGTAGGCTCGCTACTAATAAAAACCGAAGATTGTATTATAAAATCTACGGGAACAACATTAATTGTCGTCGCTTTGTCACCTATATACGGAATGAAAGGGAGATTTTTCAATCGCTCAATCATGTTTAAGAAAAAGTATGGGCCATCAAACTTTATAGTCTCACCTGTCAGCGTATGCCCTCTAACTATACCCGGACGAATAATCGTTATTGGAATCTCTGCCTTTAGATTTTCTACAAGTATTTCTGCTTCAAATTTTGTCTCTTCATAATAATTTTTAAATTTTTCCGGCCTAATTAGTTCAGTTTCTAAAATACGACCTTTTCTATTCCCTGCTACATAAGCCGTACTAAAATAAAGATAATGAGAAAGATTGGGTAAAGTTTTAACAAAATCATTAACCATTGACGTTCCCAGTACATTTACTTTCCAAGCAATTTCCCTTGGAACCGCTAAGTCATAGATGGCTGCCAAATGCCATAATATTGAAATTTGAGGCAATATTCTATTTATACTTTGATGATCTATACCAAGGTTCGGTAGTGTGATATCTCCTTCGATTAATTCAATATGACGACCGGGAAACGTTTCCATAATCCTCATAGCTTCTCTTTGAGCTTTTTGTAATTCTGTTTGCAATACAAGAACATAGACCTGATCTGTGTAGTTTTTGCGAAATACTTCACGAATTAACTGACTCGCAATAAACCCAGGGAATCCCGTAAAGAAATGTGCAACCATTTGAAGACTCCTTCCGATTCGCAACTTATTTCTTCCTCTTTTACCATATGTATTATTTACCTACTAATTATTCCCTTTTACCAAATATTGTAGTACGAATTTTATATTATTAATCATTTAAACAATAAAAAGTGAAAGAAAGTTCCCAATTACTATTTAAAAATAAAAAAAATCCGCTTTATCCCGAAACGGATAGAGCGGATTTTTTATTTAACATGGACTAAATACTAGTAGCAAACGTTTTAAATTTTATTTCATATAGTTTTTACAACAAGCTATATAATTTAATATCCTCGTTTTTCTCTGAGAACCAACGCATAGCAAATTCATTTTCAAATAAGAATACTAATCTGTCATAGCGATCTTTCACAAGCATTGAGCGGGCAGAAGACATTGATTCTTTCACATCTTCTTCATTTTCAATCCAACGTGCAATTTTAGAACCAATTGGTTGCATTTGTACTTCAACATTGTATTCATTTTTCATACGGTGTTCAAATACTTCAAATTGTAATTGACCAACCGCCCCGAGAATGACATCTTCTGTGTGTAATGTTTTATAGTACTGAATTGCGCCTTCTTGTACTAATTGTAAAATACCCTTATGGAATTGTTTTGATTTCATTACGTTCTTTGCCGTAACACGGACAAATATTTCCGGTGTAAATTGTGGTAATTTCTCAAACTGGAAGGTTTTCTTACCACCAACAACTGTATCTCCAATTTGATATGTACCAGTATCATATAAACCGATAATATCCCCTGCTACTGCTTCATCAACTGTTTCACGATCATCGGCTAAAAATTGAGTTGATTGCGTAACCTTAAATGATTTCCCTGTACGAGCTAAAGAGATATTCATTCCACGTTCAAATTTTCCAGAAACGATTCGAACAAAAGCAATACGATCACGGTGAGCAGGATTCATATTCGCTTGAATTTTAAAGATAAATCCTGAGAAATCATTATGTTCTACTGGGTCTATATATTGTTCATCTTGTGTTAAGCGTGGCTGTGGTGCAGGTGCAAACTGTAAATATGTCTCTAAGAAAGTTTGTACACCAAAGTTTGTTAATGCTGAACCAAAGAATACTGGAGTTAATTCACCACGACGAATTTTCTCTTCAGAAAATTCATTCCCGGCTTCGTTAAGGAGCATTATATCGTCCATTGCTTGAGAGTAGTAAGAAGTAGCTTTCATTGGGTGTTCAACTGCTAATTCGCCTTCTTCATCAATCGGTAAAAATCGATTTTCCTCTTCTGTACGAAATTGTTCAATGCGTTTATTATAGCGGTCGTAAATACCAAGGAATTCTTTCCCCATACCAATTGGCCAGTTCATTGGATAAGCATTAATTCCAAGTACTTCTTCAAGCTCCTCAATTAATTCAAGTGGTTCTTTCCCTTGTCGGTCTAATTTATTAATAAATGTAAAAATAGGAATCCCACGCAAACGACAAACTTTAAATAGTTTTAATGTTTGAGCTTCAATCCCTTTAGCAGCATCGATTACCATGACAGCACTATCCACTGCCATTAGCGTACGGTACGTATCTTCTGAGAAATCTTGGTGCCCTGGTGTATCTAAAATGTTTACACGTTTTCCATCATAGTCAAATTGCATAACAGAGGATGTAACTGAAATTCCACGTTGCTTTTCAATTTCCATCCAGTCAGATGTAGCAAATTTTCCTGATTTCTTTCCTTTTACCGTGCCGGCATCACGAATCGCCCCACCGAATAAAAGTAGTTTTTCTGTAATCGTCGTTTTCCCAGCATCCGGGTGAGAAATGATGGCAAATGTACGACGTGAAGTTATATCTTGTTCAATTTTTGAAGTCATCTTTAACGTCTCCTTTTTTCTACCTTCCCTATAATATAAGAATTACGGCTATTTACACAACCATTTTATTTTGATTCAGCAGATGACACCCTCCTCTATAGGTGGAACGACATAATGCACAATTTACTCTTTTATTCAGGGTAGTCCAAACCTCAACTGAATGAAGACAATGCCTCCGGCGCATGTCACGGATCTTAAGAGTCTTAGTGGAAGTTAGCATAAGAACGTCGCTTCGTGCTTACAACGTCTAACTGACCTTTGCCGTCAAAACGCCACGTCCTTGTGGCATTGACGGCATGACCGACATCGTGTCGGCCCTCGTGCAGGTCCAAGCACAATTCAAAATCCGGACGCATTTTCGCCGAGGCGTAATTGATTTATTTATTTCACAATACAGTTGTGGTAATCATTGCTATTTTAAAAATAGAGTGTAGAGAAAGCCATAGTGACTTTGACTACACTCTGCTCAGTATTTATCTTGTATTTTGATGAGCTATTTTACGGTCAATCTAAAAATGATTGTATTATGATTCTAGTTTTCTAAACGAATTTTAAGCGAGCTGCTTCAACAGCAATTTCTGCGTCACTGTGTGGATATTTTGTGTTACCAATTATTTGATAATCCTCATGCCCTTTACCTGCAAAGATAATAATATCACCAGGTTCTGCAACTGACACCGCATGACGAACCGCTTCTGCACGGTCACCGATACAAGCATACTTATCATGTTGCATGCCTTTAGCTAAATCTCCTGTAATACTATCATATTCTTCATAGCGAGGGTCATCAGTTGTTAATACAACATAATCTGCAATTGACGCTTTTTCTGCCATTGCTGGTCGCTTTGATTTATCGCGATTTCCACCGGTACCCACTAAGAAGATTAACTTTTTACCTGGTTCTTTATAAGGTAATGCCGCATGAATTGCTTTTTCAATTGCATCTGGTGTATGTGCATAATCTACAAATATTTGTAAAGGTAAGTTTGTTTTAACTCTTTCCATACGTCCTCTAACTGGTGTTAGATTCTCGATTTGTTCGATAATTAAGTCTAGTGGAAACCCTTTTCCATAAAACACTGCTGTGGCAGCTAACACATTATAAACATTAAACTCGCCTAGCAGCTGCATTTGTACTGGGAATATACCTTCTGGTGTGACCATATCGAACGTTGTAAAGTTATTTTCATAATTACAGTTTTCCGCTCTAAAAATTGCTTTGTTATGTAGACCATATGACCAGACAGGATATGGTGTCATTTTTGCATATCGCTCAGACCAAGGATCATCCGCATTTAACACTACACATTTATTTTTTGTAAGGTCCTGCCCCATTTGTGAGAATAATAAACCTTTTGCATGTCCGTACTCTTCCATCGTTCCATGGAAGTCTAAATGATCGTGAGTCAAATTCGTAAAGACAGCCACATCATAATCTACCCCTGCTAAACGACCAAGAGCTAGACCATGGGAAGACACTTCCATAATCATTGCTCTGCAGCCTTCCATTTTGGCACGAAAAATCATTTGTTGTGTACTCAGTGCATCACTTGTCGTATTTGCTGATTCATAAAGAACACCATTAAGGTTGAAACCTATCGTTCCAGAGACTGCTGATTTTTCACCCATTCCAACTAGAATTTGATGAATGATTGAGGAAACACTTGTTTTCCCGTTTGTACCTGTAACACCAATCATCATAATATCTTGTGAAGGGTAATCAAAGAATTTCGCAGCAAGTAATCCTAATACTCGATCTGTATTTGGAACAATCACTTGTGCCACATTTCCATCTAAAGTTAATTCTCTTTCAGCTACAACTATTGTTGCCCCAGCGTCTACAGCTTTTTGCGCATAATCATGACCGTCAACCGTGTATCCTTTTATACAAATAAATACACTTTTAGGTTGAACACCTCTCGAATCGATAGCAAGATCTTTCACATTAGATGGCAATTGTCCAATAACTTTTTTCAACGGGATTACACTTAATAATTCTTCTACATACATACATTAACCCTCCAATTCAACAATAGGTGAAGTAACAAAAACATATAGTAACTCTGCAGTCTCTTTTAATGAATCAAGATGTGTCCGTTCATAAGCATGTGACGATTCTATTCCTGGTCCAAATAATGCATGTCTTACATCGAAGCCTGCACGTATTGCTGCAGATGCATCTGAACCGTAATGAGGATATATATCAAGCTTATAATTGATTTGATTCTTTTTGGCTAACTCAACAATATAACGTGTTAATTCATAATGATATGGGCCGCTTGAATCCTTTGCACAGATTGATACTGTATATTCATCAGAACTTTGACCATCACCTATTGCCCCCATATCAACAGCAATATAATCCACAACTTCAGAAGGTATATTGGAATTCCCACCGTACCCAATTTCTTCGTTATTAGAAATATAGAAATGAGTTGTGTAAGGTAGTTTGATATTATTATTTTTAATATATTTCATTAATTGCATTAATAATGCTGTACTGGCTTTATCATCTAAATGACGAGATTTAATGAAACCTGAGTCCGTCACTTCGAATCGCGGATCAAAGGAGACAAAATCTCCTACTTCGATACCAACTTTTCGAACATCTACATCATTTTTTACCTTCTCATCAATCCGAACTTCTATATGATTTTCATCACGTTTTAGCTCACCAGCATTTCGATAAACATGAACTGTTGTTTCATGCATTAAAATGGTACCACGAATTTTTTTACCACTGGCAGTGTGAATCGTACAATATTCACCTTCAACAGCATTCCAATTGAATCCACCTACCATTGTAAGTTTTAAACGGCCATTTGTTTTTACCTCTTTTACCATCGCACCAAGTGTATCTGTATGTGCAGTAAACAAACGATGTTGCTGGTCGTTTTCACCTTTAACTGTAGCAATAATGGCACCTTTATTCGTTCTTTTATAAGGAATTTCTAGTCCTTTTATATATGATTCAATAAATTTCATAATTTCTTTTGTATAACCACTTGGACTAGCAATATGGACAAGCTGGTCAAGTAAAATAACTGTGCTCTTCTCATCAAAAACATGCTTCATTAAAAAGCCCCCTCAACCCTTATATCATATCAAAATCCGTCAATAATCGACATATTTTTATGTATTAATAACTGTTACGATTCGCAACAGTTATTAGAAATGAGTATTTTTTGTGATTTTATATCTATATATTATAGCATTCGTTTAAAGATTTTTTTGATGTTAATAAAATAAGGTAAAAATTAATCAAAAGAAAAAAATGGAACACCTTTTAATCAAGACTTTTATACTATTTTATAATCTTACGAACTAATTTCACTTTTTGTTTATATGGAGGAAATAAAATATTGTTAGAAAACTTAGATGAACGCTTCATAATTGATTTTGAATGTGTAAAAGTATCGAAGCTTGCTTTTCCGTGGTAGGCATTCATTCCTGAAGGTCCTACTCCGCCAAATGGAAGGTATGGATTTCCACACTGAATTACCGTATCATTAACACACCCACCACCAAAAGAAAGTTCCTGTAAAAAGTAATCAATTGCTTTTTCGTGTTCTGAAAAGAAATAGGCTGCAAGTGGTTTTGGCTTTTTGCGAATCTCATTAAATGCCTTTCCTAAATGTTCAAACGTCAAAATTGGAAGAATAGGACCAAAAATCTCGTCTTCCATCACTGGACTCGACCAATTTACACCTTCAACGATTGTTGGTTCAATATATCGACTTTTAGGATCCACCTTACCCCCATATGAAATATTTTGTTTTTCTAATTGTAAAATACTTACTAATCGATTGAATTGACGATCATTTATGATTCGTCCATAATCTTCACTGTTCATAGCATCTTCGCCGAAAAAATCTTTAATTACTAATTTTAATTTTGTTACGAACTCATCATAAACAGAAGCATGAACTAAACAATAATCGGGAGCTACACAAGTTTGCCCATTATTATTAAACTTACCCCAAGCAATTCTTTTTACTGCCACATCTATGTTTGCCGTGTGATCCACAATGGCCGGACTTTTCCCACCCAATTCTAATGTAATGGGAGTAAGTCTTTCTGAAGCCGCGCGCATGACTATTTTTCCAACGGCCACACTACCTGTGAAGAAAATATAATCAAACGGGGCATGTATTAGGGCAGTTACTTCTTCTTTTTCTCCTTCTACAACGCGAACATAATTTGATTCAAATGTTTCCTCGATAATTTTTTTTACAATTTTGCAAGTTTCTACTGATGATTCGGAAGGCTTTACAATTGCCGTATTTCCGCCAATAATTGCTCCAATTAAGGGTTCCATAACTAATTGAAACGGATAATTAAATGGTCCAATGATTAGTACTACACCATAAGGATCATGAACAATAAAGCTTTTTGCTGGTTGAAATTGAATTGGCGTTTTAACTGGAACTGGCTCCGCCCACTCATCGATATTTTTTAGCATATATTGAATACTATCCAATACAAATCCAACTTCATTAGCATACGCTTCAAATTCACTTTTATTAAGGTCTACTTTAAGAGCGTGAAGAACTTCTTTTTCATATTTTTTTATCGATAATTTTAATTTTTGTAGTTGAGATTTTCTAAAACTTATATCTTTTGTTACCCCTGAATAATAAAGCGCTTTCTGCTCTTCAATCATTTGTTCCACATCATCATGAGTGAAATATGTCATTATTATTTCATTCTCCTTTAATACATAAAATAAAATCTACTGCGAATAATAACTATGTACAATTTACTACAACTTCTAACATAATTCCTTTTAAAAGAAATGAGTTATTCTTTAATAAATTAAGGAATTAACCCAAAGGAGGCAATTTATATGATTTCGACTGATACTTGGTGGGGAGGAATCTTTTCAGGTCCTTTATCCATTGGCTTAAATGAGGAAAAAATTCATCAATTAGAGAACGAATCTTTTTTATACTTAAGCAATGCATTAAGCGAAGAAGAATTGCCAGACGAAGAAGTAATTCCAGATGAGGAAGAAGCATTTGATGATCATATTGATTCACAGGAAGTTGTATAAATTGTTAAAATGAACATTTTTAAAAATGGGCTGCTTTCGATTAAATTCGAAAGCAGCCCTTTGATTTTTTAATGGCAAAATAAACTATTAATTCTCATTGGAATTTTGTCTTTCTGTATAAAAAATACCTAAAAGTTTGTATTTCCACTTGCGGCATTTTTCTTAAGGGAAATTTCTCCTCAACCTTTTTTCATTGCTTTTCTAATTAAGGGAATATTTTTCCGTTAAATATTGAACCAGGCCAGATTCCAGGTGATATAAGGGAATATTCTTCCCTTATACATAATAAAATTCCCCTATTTTGGCTTTATTAAGGTCGATAAGGGAAATTTCTTCCGCTATTTATCCTATTTTCATTGCTTTTTTTAAAATAAGGGAATATTTTTCCGTTAATTACAGAACCAGATCTGATTCTAGGTGATATAAGGGAATATTCTTCCTTTATACATAATAAAATCCCCCTATTTTAGCTTTATTAAGGTCGATAAGGGAAATTTCTTCCGCTATTTATCCTATTTTCATTGCTTTTTTTAAAATAAGGGAATATTTTTCCGTTAAATATAGAACCAGCACTAATTCCATTTATTGTTGAATGATTTCTGGGTGATATCCATCTTTTTGTAAATAATTTTCATTTTCCCAAATGTTTATTTTTTTGTTTTCCGCCACTAGTTGTATTTCTTTAAGATCTTCTTCAAGTGTATTATTTGGTTCATAAATAAATCTTACTCCAGCATACCCTTCCTTAATTAATGCTTCTTGTAGTAATACACCATCCACGAAAACATAAGATAATAATCTGCCGTAATGATCGGTTTCATCGCCAATATCAAACAATATTTCAATTTTTGACGCATTTTCTAATAGAGTACTCGTAAATTCTTTTGCTTCTTCTGCGTATGGCATTGGATTCTGCTCTTCATAATTCATTTCTGGTGTATCGATCATAAGTAATCTAACACGTTTTACTTTACCATTTACTTTAACTCTAAATGTATCTCCGTCATTTGTAGATATATATTCAACAGGTATTAATTCATTACCGGTTAGTTTCATAGCATATTCTGGGGTGATTTTATATCCATCCTCATTATCAAGATCAGTTGTTGTGCTCTCTTTTGATGGATAAAAAAAGAGCAAATAAATAATTACTGAAATCATCACAATTCCAGTAGTTAATATTGTTTTCAAATCAATCATTAGAATAAACCTCATTTTTTCTTTCTTATGACGATGAATCTATTTACAAGTTCCTTTTGCTAATAGTTTTTTATTTTTTCAAATTATCACTTCTGAATTGTTGCTGTGTTGCATTCAAATAATCATCATAACTTCACTATGTAATGTTAATATTTTTGAACATAAAAAAATGCATGTTTCTAAAGAAAATCATGCATTTTGTTATGTTATAATCCTTTATTCATCATCATCTTGATCTGATTCTGTTTTTGGACCCAGGACAACTGGAGGAACATCTGCAAACGTTTCCCCTTCTTCTTCTAAGTCTCGCATTTTATGAGCAATACGGGAGGCTGCACTTGCTGCAATACTGCCTACTAAGTCATCTAAAAATGTATTAATGCCATTTCCAGATTTCGTATCTAATTTTTCAATAATCCCTACTTTTTTCTTATCTAAATGTCCGTATGTTGTTAATGCAATACTTCCATATGTTAAAACCGAACCAATCGCAATTGTTTCATCGACTCCGAATAACCCTTCATCTGATTCAACAATCGTTTGGAGTGGCTCAGATAACATTTTCTTTTCTGCTAACTCATCAAGCTCAATTCCTACTAATAAGGCATGTTGAACTTCACGTTTCGATAAAACACGTTCTACTGAATGAATACAGTGTTCAAGTGTTAAACCTGGATTATAGGGGTTTTGCATTTCATGTACTATTTCAGCAATATCTTCTATTTTAACACCACGACGGATTAAAGCTGCTTTAGCGGCAGCTGTCACGTCTTGAGAATGGACACGTACGTTTTTATTATGCATCATTTCTGGCCTCTTTTCTAAATAGTTAAATGGTCAATAATATTTCATCTATTATACTAGAATACGTCTTACTACATAATACACGCTAACAAACGTTTATGATACAATTTCGGTAAGAAAAGCGGTGAAGGCTATGTTAGGTATTATCGGGTTTAATTCCACGTGAGCATTACCGGATTCACTTTCACCCACGCAACAACTAGCGTAAACAGACATGGGTAAAGCATACAAAGTTATACATTGAGCTACATAAAGGCTGTTAGTAAAGAACTTTGTTGACGAAAACGACATGTTCACAAGTCACACGCCGACTTTAAAATAATATCCTGTGAGTACAAGTACAATTGCAATGCCGACCTAACGTCACACAGTTAGCATTCACTGCTCTTGTACACACTAGTACTGACTAGTGTCAAAGTGTCCCGAATAGCAAGGACTAATCATCATGAAAAGCAGAGCACATATGCTTTAGATAATTACTAAGGAGGAACATCGTGGAAAAAGGAACAGTTAAGGACATTACACTTTTTAGTAATGAGCTTCAAGAAGAAATGGAAATACTAATATATATCCCTGCTAACTACACCCCACTTTATAAATATAATCTCTTAATCGCTTCTGATGGAAAAGATTATTTTCAATTAGGTGGAATCGCTCGACTTGCTGATCAGTTAATTGAGGATTATGAAATTGAAGATCTTATTATTGTTGGGGTTCCATATAAAGACGTGCAAGATCGAAGAAGGAAATATATACCTAAAGGCGATCAAAATATCGCTTACCTACGTTTTTTAGCTCATGAACTAATTCCCTATATCGATCAAGAATATTCGACGATTCAATTAGGTTCGAGCAGAGGAGTAATAGGTGATTCAATGGCAGCAACTGCTTCATTACTAGCTGCATTTAAGTATCCTAATATTTTTAGTAAAGTAATTTTACAATCACCCTATGTGGATGAGTTCGTGTTAAAGGCAGTAGAAGAGTCTAATGTTCAAGATAAAATTTCAATTTATCATATTGTTGGCACAGGAGAAGAAAAGGTGTTAACAACAGATAAGAAAATTAAAGACTTCCTAACACCAAATCGTCACTTACACGAGTTATTAGTTAATAAAGGATACGATACATTTTTTGAAGAATTTGATGGCAACCATTCGTGGAAATTTTGGAAGCCAGATTTAAAGAGAGCACTAATTAAAAATTTCAGTTAATGTTTTAAAATGTCTAAATATTTCAAATCTGTTATAATCATTATGTAAATTATTTTATTATGGGGGTAACGGACTATGAAATATGGGATTGTAGCATTTCCATCAAAAAAACTTCAAGATTTAGCGAATACTTATCGTAAACGTTATGATTCGCATTATACGAAAATCACTCCGCATATTACCTTAAAAGAAGCGTTCGAGGCGGATGAATCTGAGATTAGTAAAATTTCTGATACGATTGAAAAAATCGCAAGTAATTTTGAACCATTAAAAATACACGCAACAAAAGTCAGTTCTTTTTTCCCTACGACAAATGTGATCTACTTCAAAATCGAACAAACTGAACAATTAACGAATCTTTATGAAGAACTTAAATCACAAATAAACCTTGGCCAACCTAAACACGTTTTTGCTCCTCATATAACAATTGCACAAGATATTACTGCATCTGAACATGATGACATTTTCGGTCAATTACGCATGATTGGTGTAAATGAACATGATACCATCGATCGAATTCACTTATTGTATCAATTAGAAGACGGTTCCTGGACAACATTTGAAACTTACCGATTAACTGGGGATGAAAACTAAGGTGTTCGAGGCCAAAATTGTTGATACAAAAGAAGAACTCGATTTCGCTTTTGAAATTCGAAAAAAAGTTTTTGTAGAAGAACAAGGGGTGCCAGTACATCTTGAACTCGATGAGCATGACGCGTCGGCTGTACATTTTATACTAAAAGATGGGGAAAAAGTAATTGGTGCTTCTCGACTTCGTGAATTAGAACATAGAATCGGAAAAGTGGAACGTGTTTGTGTACTACGAGAATATCGTGGGAAAAGATTGGGTATTCTCATTATGCAGGCAGTTGAAAACTATGCTACTAAACATGGATGGAAGAAGTTAAAACTTAACGCGCAAAGTTATGCAATACCATTTTATGAAAAGTTAAATTTTAAAGTAACTTCGCCTGAATTTCTGGATGCAAACATTCCACATCGGGCAATGGAAAAACTTATATAAAATAAATTCTGTTGTAAATAAAGTGTAGACAAAGGACGTACTTTGTCTACACTTTATTTTAAATTGCGCTAAATTTAGTTTAATTAATAGAATATTAATTTTAATAATCCGAGTGGAGTTATCCCATCATTTTTTGAATTTTGCTTAAATCTAAAGAAGAACCGTCTTTAATGATGGAATTTACAATTTGATCTTCTAAGTCTTTCGAAATTTGTTTATTTGCTAATTTGCCTACTTTACGTACAATTTTACGTACTTGTTTTTCATTCGTAAAATCAGCATGTTGTATTGCATTTGCCAGTGCAAAAATTTCTTCCATCTCTACACCAGTTTTATTTTCGATTTGTCTGAAAAATGGATTAGTCATAATCTCTCACCCCTTACTTAAAAGAGCATCCAACAATGATTAAAAGAATGAATAATACAACGATTAATACAAAAACTGAACTTCCACATTTTTCCTTTCCATAATCATATGATGGACTTACTTGACCGCAGAAATCAGGTCCATAATTATCATATGCAGGACTCACTTGGTTGCCACCACATCCACAATTATTCCACATAAAAAACCCCTCCTTTCACTTTGTATACTATGCAGTAATACAAAGGAAAGTGGGGTATTCGTCTAATCTGCTTTACCTTTTGGTTTAAAAATAAATGCAGCAATAAATCCAAATACAATTGCAGCACTTATTCCTGAACTTGTCACTTCAAACATTCCTGTCAAAACACCAACCCAGCCATGCTTTTCTGCCTCAGCTAAAGCACCATGAGTTAAAGAATTTCCGAATGATGTAATTGGGATTGTGGCACCAGCACCAGCCCAGTCAATTAAAGGCTCATATAAACCTAAACCATCTAATACTGCTCCCGCAACAACTAATATTGAAAGCGTATGCCCTGGTGTTAGTTTCCCAACATCCATAATTAATTGACCAATTGCACAAATAATACCACCTATTATAAATGCCATTAAAAAATCAAAGAAAACCATATTCCCGCCTCACTCTATCGTAATTTCAATTGCATGTGCTGTACAAGGAATTGACTCCCCTTGTTGAAACGAAAGAGGAGAAAGAAGCGCGCCAGTTGCAACAAGTAATACTTTTTTATAACGTCCACTTTTTAACTGTTGATCAATGTAACTGTAATATACAGCAGCTGAACAACCAGCTCCACTAGCACCCGCTAAAAAGGACTCATCCTCTCCATAAAACTCCGCACCAGCATCACGAAATAGCTGCAGTTCCTGTTGTTTTGTTCCGGTTTGCGCAAACATGGCTTTTAAGATCTTTAATCCGATTTTTCCTAAATCACCTGTCATAATTAAATCATAGTCGGTTATTTTTTGATTTCTTTTTTTCAAATGATTTGTAATTGTATCGTAGGCTGCAGGAGCCATTGCGCCACCCATATGCAGTGGATCTGTTTGACCGTAATCAATTACTTTGCCAACTGTTGCAGCAACAATTGATGGATACTTTGGATTATGTTTCCCAATTAGCGCATATCCTGCAGCCGTAACAGTCCATTGAGCTGTTGCAGGTTTTGGCCCTCCATAATTAATAGGATAACGAAATTGTCGTTCAACAGAATTATGTTGACTTGATGCACCTGCTATGGCATGTTGTGAAGCACCTAATTCTGTTAGTAAACTTGCTACAATAACTGAAGAAACAGATGTTGCACATGCTGAGAACATCCCAATAAATGAAACAGCTATTTCCCTAGCAGCAAAGTTGGTTGGTGTCATTTGATTGACTAAATCTCCGCTTAAAAAGAAGTCAACATCTAAATTTTTGATATTTGCCTTTTGCATGACAATATCACATGCTTCTTGAATCATCTTCGAATGACCTTGCTCATTGGTTTTTTGTCCCCATCGTTCATCATCTACTACTGAATCAAAATAGGAATAAAATACACTTTTCTTTTCTAAAGGCCCCGCTACAGCCCCACAAGCAAGAATCGATGGTTTCGATTGAAATACTATTACCATTCGACTACGCCCAATGAAACAAGAATTAATTTTATTAAGGCAACAAAGAAAGCGGAAAAGACACCAAATAATATAACAGAACCTGCTAGCTTAAATATATTACTACCCACACCTAGAACCAGCCCTTCAGTTCTACCCTCAATTGCTGCAGAAACAACTGCATTACTAAATCCGGTTACAGGCACTGCACTTCCTGCCCCTGCAAATTGTCCTAGTTTACGGTACAACCCTAGCCCGGTTAAGATTGCAGCAATTAAAACCATCGTAGCAACAGTTGGGTTTCCTGATGTTTTTTCAGTAAAGTCGAAAAATATAATATAAAAGTACGTAATAGCATGTCCAATTGTACAAATAATTCCTCCTATAAGGAACGCTTTTAAAACGTTTTTTAGATAAGGAGTAGGAGGTGTAATTTGTTGCTCTATACTCTGATATTGTTCTGCATCCATTATGTTTCCTCCTTCGCTAATTCCTTAAGCTTTTGTACTTCGTCGACTACTTTTTGTTGATCTTTCTCTTCTAACAATTTCTCCGATTCCCAATACAACTTAAAATCTGTTGACACTAATACATTTAAATCAGGATATTGTTCGTCAAATTGTTTCTGAACTCTTTCTTCTATCTTTTGTTTTTTGAAGGCTAACCATGGCTTAACTTGAAGTGATACTAGCAATTCATCTTCGACAAAAACTGCAATTCCGTTATACACTTCATCTGTTTCAGCAATGACTCCTTCGACATCCGCGCGTACTCCTCCAACTTCACTCTCATTATATATCCTAATTGTTTGTTCATTTGCTGAAGAACATCCAACTAAAAAAAACGGGACGAAGAAAAAGGTTAATGCCATTTTTTTCAAAGTTCAACCCCCTTTTCTATCAATTATGCGCACAAAAAAATGAAACTATTCAGTCAAGGCACTTAACTTTGGTGGAATAATTTCTTCTAAAAAAATTCGCCTATTTTATGCGCCTATGGACATTCGCCCTGTTTTAATATCCGTATCGACATATTGTAGAGTGAAGTAATCATAAGAGAGGTGACTCAATAATGGGTTGTGGAAGAAATAATGTCGAGGGTACATCTGATCGTCATGATAAAGGATGTGTTTGCGAGGTTGTAAAAACTATTTTAGAGCTTCAAAATCGTGCAAGACGTCATAATCATCATGATTGTGATTCTTGTGGAACAAGTTGCTTCGTTGAGCCACTTGGTGGTATCAAACACCAAGCACGCCATGCCGACACTCGTGTTTTCATGTTACTCAATAAAGACGGCTCTCCATTCACAGTAGTAGCTAAAGCTGATATGGATAATGATCGTAAAGACGGTCGAGATGGAAAAGACGGTAAAGATGGTAAAGGCGGTAAAGACGGAAAGAATAACAATAATTTCTTTGTTACTCCTTTCTTCCGTGTAGAAGATATTTTTGGTGATTGCTGTGCAACATTACGTGCATTAGCTCCTATCGGGGATAACAATCACAACCACGGCGGCGGCGGCGGCGGTGGCGGTAAAGGCAAAGATAATAACGGCATAGTAGATGACGTTGTTCAAAATGGTGAATTAAATCCAGAAGCATTCGATGATATTGATGATTTCGAAAAAACAGAAACATGTGTTACTGTAGATTTAAATAACTTCACTGCAGTACAATGTATCGCAGACGTTGACCTTGATGTTTGTAAACACTAAATAAACTTCAGTTATTATAAAATATACTCCATTATTCATACTAAATCATAATTAATAACGAATCCTGTCCCTAGGGCAGGATTCGTTTAACTTTAAAAACCCCACTTTTATAACGTCAAATTTATCTTATACAAAACTAAATGTACGATACTTACTTGCTTAATTTTTTTCAAATAAAAGTCGGCAAATCTTCTATTTAAGATTTGCCGACTTTCTTTACTTTACTGTAATTTCTTCAATATCATTACCATTAATTATCTTTGATTCTTGTGCAGTCTTGATTTTAACAATTGAATTATTCAACTCTTCAATCATACCAATAACTACTTCACCATTTTTTAAATAGAATTGTAATAAACGACCATTCATTGGTTGACTAAAATAACTTAATTGCCTGGCGATCACTAAGTCTGTTACTCGTTCAGCACGTTGAATTTCATACACTGAAGTACTTTCTTCAAAATACACTTCTTCTCGCTCTGATTCTACTTGATCTTCCACCTCAACGTAATAAAACGGAGGTGTTGGAATAAATAGTAACGGTTCTTGTATCATTTTACACATCCTTTTTTCCATAAAATATGCAAAATGTTTTTTTTCGTGAATCTTATTCCTTTTGTTTGCTACCCAATCTGACTTAACAGAGTAGTTGCTAACCCTAAATAAATTAAAATACTTGTGACGTCATTTAACGTTGTAATAAAAGGACCCGATGCAACTGCAGGGTCAACGCCTAATTTATGAATCAACAATGGAATAAATGAACCTGCGATTGTTGCAACAAGAATTGAGCAACAGATTGCGGCCCCTACTAACAAGCCGATAATAAATGTATGCTTCCAAACGAAGACAATTCCAACAACTAGTAATCCGCAAACAATGCCAGTAATTAATCCAGTACAAATTTCCCGGAGCAACATTTTCACTTTACTTTTATCGTTTATTTCTCCAGTAGCAATCCCTCTAACAGCGACCGCAAGTGCTTGTGTACCACTATTACCTGATGTACCAGAAATTAAAGGAATAAATAATGCAAGCATAGCCACTTTGTCGAGTGTTGCTTCAAATTTACCCATTAAACTCGCTGTAATCATTCCTAAGAATAATAGCATGATGAGCCAAGGTAGACGTTGTTTTGCAGCCTTAAATGGTCCTGCATCAATATCATCTACATCTGAAATACCTGCTAATTTAGAATAGTCATCAGATGCTTCTTCATCCATTACATCAATGATATCATCGACCGTTATGATCCCTTGAAGTTCATTCTTGTCATTTACAACAGGAAGAGCTAAGAAATTATAATCTTTAAATATTTGAGCAATATCTTCTTGGTCATCTGATACTTTGACATGAACAACTCGCTCATTCATAATGTCACGAATCAGTGTGTCTTCCTCAGATATAATTAAATCACGTAATGAGATAACCCCTGTCAAACAATGATCACCATCAACAACAAAAACATAATAAATTGTTTCTGCATTTGGAGCTTCTTTTCGAAGTACCGCCATCGCTGAACGGACAGTGGAATTTTCTAAAATAGATACGTACTCAGTTGTCATAATTGAACCGGCAGTATATTCCTCATACCCTAGTAGTTCATTAATTTCTTCAACTGTTTCACTATCCATTATTTTTAAATAGCTATCACGATGCTCTTTATCCAGTTCATTTAATACGTCTACAGCATCATCTGTGTACATATAAGTAAGCATCTCTGCACCGTAAGCTGTATTCATTTCATTTAAAAAAGGTTGATATTCTTCATCGTCTAATTCAATTGCCTCAAAAATTGATGCCATTTCTCGAGGAGACAAGAATAGATACATGACCCCACGTATATCAGGTCCAACCTTCTCATAAAATTGTGCCTGATCATACGGATGAAGTGCTAAAAAATATTCACGGAATTCTTCAATTTTTTCATCAATGAGTAACTGTCGTAAATATTCCTCATCAAACGGCACTTCATTTTTTTCGTTTTGTTCTATCATGCATGTCCCCTCCTTTCATCTCAAACCTAATAATAGGATGCTTCTTCGTGTACGTAAACATCTTTTTTTAACATAAAAAAACTTTTTTAACTATGTATGTCTAAAAATCTTCCATTACTTCACACTGAATACCATATCTCCCTACAAATAGAAAAGATGCTCGAATAGTCGAACATCTTGATAAATTAAATACGACTTGACTTGTTAATTATTTCTAACCAGTAATGTCTCCATATCTTGGCTAATCCTACTTGCTATGGAAATACTTTCTTTTGTAAGTGGATGAATCATTTCTAGATATACACAGTGTAGTGCTTGTCGATTAATCAATTCACGACTTCCCCCATAAAGGTCATCGCCAACTAATGGATGTCCAATATGGGCCATATGAACACGAATTTGATGAGTTCTTCCTGTATATAACCTCAATCTTACAAGACTTATGGGATCACCTTTAATTGTAAATCCTCTTTTTAATACGATCACATTTGTATGTGCGAATTGCCCGTCTTCTCGGACCTCTCTTTCAATGATGCTCGTATCTTTTCTTCCAATCGGTGCTTTAATGGAGAGTCCATCATCATTTAAATGTCCATGAACAATTGCTTCGTATTGCTTATTTATGAGCCCTTGTTCTTGTTGAAGCCCCATTAAATGGTGAATATGTCGATGTTTTGCAATACATAATAAACCTGATGTGTCACGATCTAATCGTGTCACAATATGAATTGTAGAGGCAATCCCCTTTTTTTCGAAATAGCCTAGTAGAAAATTTGCAATACTTCCTGTAGGGTGCTCTCTTGAAGGAATCGTATTCATAAAGGCAGGTTTATCGACTATCAAAAAAGATTGGTCTTCATATACTATATTTAAATCACTAAATTCAGCGACAAGCCCTTTACTAGGTTCTTCTGGTGGAAAAATGATTGTTATTTCATCACTTTTCTGTAACAGGTGACGGACATTTCGTTCCTGTCCGTTTACCAAAATATTACCCCCATAAAACTTTATATCAGTAAGAGCTCTTTTTGAAATGCCTTGTTTTTCTATTGCATGACGTAATAATTCGCCATCAGAAGTAGCATAAAATTTTAATGTAAATGCATTATTATTAATCATAAAAACCTCAATGTTTAATCATTTGAAACGAATGAATCATGTACTCGTTCCCAAAATGGAAATGGTCTAAAGCGCGCAAATCGAACTCGTTCAGATGCTACATTAAACTTCACTGATTCTAAATCATGTTGAATAAGGTGTATATGGTCAACTGTCATATTAAACTTCTGATCACTTACTGGTTTCAATGTACAATTATGATGGGCTGGTAATACAAGCGATGAGCCTACAGTACGAAAAACTCGGTTATTAATGGATGCCATTTCAGTAAGCTGGAATGCCTGTAAATTCGGATGAATAATAGCTCCACCTAAAGCCTTATTGTAGGCTGTACTACCAGATGGCGTGGAGAGACATAAACCATCACCACGGAACCGTTCAAACTGATTGCCATTTAATTCGATATCCATAACAAGAGTTACATCTGGTGATTTAATGGTTGCTTCATTTAGAGCTAAATATTTTTCACAATCCCCACTTTTATGATGTACCGTTACTTCAAGCAATGGGTATTCCACAACAGTGAGCTCTTTTTTTGCAATTGAAAGTACTAATTTTTCTAATTCTGATGGTTTCCAATCTGCATAAAAACCTAAATGCCCAGTATGAATTCCAACAAATGCCACTTTATCTAGTCGTTCAGAATGGCGATGAAATGCATGTAGTAGTGTTCCATCACCACCTATTGAGATTACAATATCAGGTTGATCATCATCATAAGTGAGTCCGAATTCTTGTAAATAGGTAATAGCGAGCTTCTTCAATTCATTGGATTGAGAATCTCGGCGTGATTGAATCGAGAATTTCAAATTACTCATGCTCCTTATTTTGTGTATTCGATCGGATTGTTGGGTTTTGCGCTTCTTTTATTTCCGTGAAATAAGCCTGTGCTTCTTGTATTTCACTTCTAATGGATGACATTTCTTCGTCTAATTTAAATGCAGCTTCTGCAGCGCTTTGCAAACGATTTTTAATCTCTTCAGGGAACAAGCCTTTATATTTATAGTTTAACGAATGTTCAATAGAAGCCCAGAAGTTCATGGCAAGTGTACGGATTTGAATTTCAGCTAAAATAACCTTTTTACCATGGACGGTTTCAACAGGATATTGAACAATCATATGATAAGAGCGATAGCCACTTGGTTTACTATGAGTAATATAATCTCTTACTTCAATTACACGTAAGTCTTCCCTTTGCCTAATTAAATCCGTTACAGTTTTAATATCATCAACAAATTGGCACATAATACGTAATCCAGCTATATCTTGTAATTCTGTTGCAAGCTGTTCAGATGGCTCAAAAGGAATTCCCTTTTCAAGGGTTTTATCATATATACTTGCTAGCGGCTTTACTCGACCAGTTACAAATTCAATCGGTGAATTGGAACCTAAAATGCCAAATTGATTTCGCATACCTTTAAGTTTTATTTTTAATTCATCAACAGCTTGTTTATATGGGTTCAAAAATACATCCCATTGTCCCATTCTTAATTCCTCCTCAGAAAGACACAGTTCGAAATTTTAAATAAGGTGAACTGTTGCCCTTTCAACACGGATGTCCAATTAATTTTATTTTCCTGTCCTCCAAAGAAAGAAATCCTTCTTTTATCTCTATGACAGCACCTAAATTAGTAATCGTTTTTTAACAAACCACTAAATTGTATCATTTTGTAATATTACTTGAAACTCATTTTCTACTGCTGTAACAAATAAACTTCCATAATTGTCATTTCCCTCAATATTAAAAATAAGCATTTGTAATTCATCATTAAAATTCACTAATTCTTTTCTTTCATTACCTATCACTATATAAGGTGTTAACTCGTGTTGTAATAATTGAACTAGTGATGACCAAATGGACTGTGGGAAACTTAAATAGCTAAATTCATTTCCTTCTTCAACGAGATAAATAAATGATAATTGATCTGAATCAGCAATTACTTGACCAGCAGGAGTTATTTGTATTGCTGCTCCATTTTCGTTTAAACTAAAGTGTAATTCATTATGTAAAATTTCAAATTGCTCAACTGTATAAATGTTTCGCATATGTATACATCCCTTCAAAAACATTCTTTTTTTATATTTTAACATAGACAAATAGTTGATGCGAAAGAGAAAAGGTAGGTTAAAAATATGTCACAAGAAATCGAAATTGAGTTTAAAAATAATTTAACAAAAAAACAATATGAAGAACTATTGTCGTCCTTCCATATTGCCGATGAAATGATACTTCGTCAAACAAATCATTACTTTGATACACCAACTTGGCATTTGAAAAATCAGGCAAGTGGACTTCGCATTCGAGAAACAAAAGAAAAAATTGTTTGTACTTTAAAAGAAAAAACATCTAAACATACACATTTAGAGACGACTGATGTTCTGACAAAAGAACAGGCAGACTCCATGTTAAATGGAAATGCATTCCTTGCTCCAACTGTGAAAGAAAAACTTATACAAATAAAAGTACCGATTGATCAATTAGCAGTTTTTGGCTCACTAACTACTGACCGAGTTGAAATACCTTACATGGGCGGGACACTTGTTTTTGATCATTCTTTTTATTTAAACCGTGATGATTATGAGGTAGAATATGAAGCAAACGATGAAAAAATAGGCGCTCAAATTTTTGAAGAATTTCTTAAAAAATTTAATATTGAAAAACAGATTGCCGATAAAAAGATTGCACGTTTTATGCAAGCTCTCAATGCAGAAAGGTAGATTAATGTGAATATTTCTTCGATGAAAACTTTGCTTGAAATTCAAGCTTTACAGTCGATTGGAACATCAAAATCAATAGACGTTAATCAAAACGACTCCCTTTTCACTGATATGTTAGATGAAATTATGTCACAATCAACGTCATCATTAACAAATAATATTTCTAATTTACTTGGAAGCTATTCATCTAGTAATGTTCAATCCTTATTGTCTGATTCTAGTAGCTCTAACAATTTAAGTAATATGTATTTATCATCTATGCAATTAAACAATAATTCAACCTACGTTCCTTCAGCATTTTATAATCTGCTAATGCAAACAGATTTATCCAGTAATTCTGTTATGAATAATCACCATAATAAAGATTATACAAATGAAACCGGATACCAAAATGTTTTAGCAGGGGCAAGTAGTTTTACCGATATTATTAAAGAAGCTGCCAATAAATACGGTGTTCCAGAAAAGTTAATTGCCTCAGTCATTAAACAAGAATCTAACTTCAATTCATCTGCTGTCAGTGCTGCAGGTGCAACCGGTCTAATGCAATTGATGCCTGGTACTGCAAACTATTTAGGTGTTAAAAATTCGTATGACCCTAAGCAAAACATTATGGGTGGTACAAAATATTTACGACAAATGCTTGACCAGTTTGATCAAAATATGGAGCTAGCTTTAGCAGCATATAATGCCGGACCTGGCAATGTTACTAAATATGGCGGCATTCCACCTTTCCAAGAAACAAGGAATTATGTTGCTAAAGTGATGAACTATTATCAAGCATGATGTAAGCAACATCTAATCAGTATTTAATTTAAGCTTTAAAAGGAAATTACTAATAAGTGTTAAAACTACCATTGATACATATATATGTTATGTTAAACCGTTCTTTTACTCATCACTCTTTGACGTAAGTGGCTTTGCTTTGTTTAGTAAAGGGCCTTTATTCAAAAGGATAGATACGATTTGTTTGAGAAATAAGTAATTCGTTGATAAAATGATTTATAACACTAAGACAATAGTTTGATGTTCATAGTGTTATATACGCAATTTTCATTAAAAGAATACTGCTTCTAAGCAAAAAGGAGTTACACCTATGAATCGAAAATATACGATTCCTTACGAGGAACTTGGTGCTGAAAAACTTGCAGAGCTCCTTCGCGCTTTCTATAAGCGAGTTGCGAAGCATCCAAAGTTACGTCCAATCTTTCCAGAAGATTTGACTGAAACATTAAGAAAACAAATCCAATTTCAGACCCAGTTTTTAGGTGGGCCAAACTTATATACAGAAGAACACGGTCATCCGATGATGAGAGCACGTCATATGCCATTTAAAATTACACCTGAGCGTGCACAAGCATGGTTAGAATGCATGAGTGAAGCGATGGATGAAGTGGAGCTTGATGGGAAATTTAGAGAAATTTACTACCAGCGTCTTGTGATGACAGCTCAACATATGATTAATTCCCCAGATGAAGATGAGGAGGGATTCGAGTGAATAATGTCCAATTATTATCAAAACCTGCCGCACCTTCAAGTACTTCGAAGCCAATAGAACTCTATGTTTTTCTTGATCCGCTTTGCAGAGATACTTTAAAAATGCAATCAATCTTACGAAAACTACAAGTTCAATATGATCATTATTTTACTTGGCGTTATGTATTAGGTACTAAACTTGCGTCACTGAATAGCTTAAGTAGACGTACAAAAGGTTGCCTCTCGGGGGCTGAATTGGATATTACACATCCCGCACTACCATCTATTGCTATTAAAGCTGCGGAACTACAAGGAAAAAAAGCCGCTGCGCGATATTTATTGAAACTACAAGAACATGCGTTTTTAAACACGAAAGATGTTACTTCCTATTCAGCTTTAATTCAAATTGCTCAAGAAGCGAATCTTGACGTTTGTGAATTTAAATCGGATTTTGGTTCAAAAGAGGCAGCCCGCGCATTCCAATGTGACTTATACATTACTCGTGAAATGGAAGTTGACGAATTACCAAGCATAGTTTTCTTTAATGAATGCATTGAAGATGAAGGATTAAAAGTTAGCGGAACTTACTCCTATGATGTTTATGTACGTATTTTAGAAGAAATGTTAAATGAGGAGCTTGAATGTCAGCCGGTTCCTTCATACGATAAACTCTTCCAGCGTTATAGGGTTTTAACTACAAAAGAAGTTGCTGAAATCTATTCAATCTCAGAACAAGAAGCTGAGCGTGAATTAAAGAAAAGAATGCTTCAACAAAAGATTGAACGTTTATGTAATAATGATCTTACGCTCTGGCGATTAAAATAATTTTTTAAATATGGACTAATATAAATCTATTAATATAATAAGAAGAACATCATCTCGACTAAGCTAAAACAAAGTCTACGCCACTTCCTACTCTTGCGAATACACGTCGCAAATAAGCATTTGTGGCAACGATTTGTGACTTAGCACGAGATGATGTTTTTTTTACACGGATATATCATAATCGTCAAACATTCTGTCATCCAAAAGTGCCCATCTGCGAAGCATGCAGATTGGGTACTTTTTTAATAATAAAATTTTTTCACAAAAATAAAAGAGGTGCCTAATTATAGGCACCTCTTTACACAAAGGGGATGGGAGAAATGTTCACGTTCAAACAAAGGGGTGTATGTTTGTTATGTGATTTATTTCACGTATTTAATATAACATAGAATAATAGTGTATACAATGAAACGACAATTCTTTCACAAATTCGTCAAATAGTAAGCGTTTACACTTAAAAAGCATTAAAAAATTGAAGATTCTTGTCGTTTTTGCACTTTTTACTGTCGCTTAACCGTCGTTAATATTACGCAGAATTTTATTAAAATAATGCTTTTTAATCGGCTGATGAATATAGCATTTTGCAAAGATTCACTGTATGATTATGTAAATTTTATTTGGAGTCTTATGTCCTAAATGTTTTTGATGAATCTGAAAATTATTATACTTGGATATGTTTTTGTGTAGTGGCAATTGAAAATGAACATTTACACTAGTTATGTTGAAGTTGGGATTATAAGACACAAATATTCCGGATTTTAAAATTCATTACTTTTAGACAATACGGAAAAAAAAGAAGGGCACTCTCTTTGCTGAGTTGCCCTCCCCTACTCTTTATTTCTTCAATAGTAATTTTTCAAGTTCGTTTAGTTTTTCTTCAAATACTTTACATGCTTCTGCAATCGGGGCTGGGGATTCCATATCAACTCCAGCAGCACGAAGTACGTCAATTGGGAAATCAGAGCAACCTGCTTTTAAGAAGTTGTTAATATAACGGTCAACTGCTGGTTTTCCTTCTTCTAGAATTTGCTTACTTAAAGCAGTAGCAGCACTTTGTCCTGTTGCATATTGGTAAACATAATAATTATAGTAGAAGTGCGGAATACGCGCCCATTCTAACCCAATTTCTTCATCTACCGTCATAGCTTCACCAAAATACTGTTTATTTAAATCATAGTAAACTTCTGTTAAACGTTCTGCAGTAAGCGCTTCTCCATTACGGTCCATTTCATGCGCGATATGCTCAAACTCAGCAAACATTGTTTGACGGAATACCGTACTACGGAAATCGTCTAACCAATGATTTAATAAGTATATTTTTTGTTGCGGATCTTCCGTTGTTTTTAACAAGTAATCAAATAACAACTCTTCATTACATGTTGATGCAACTTCCGCTACGAAAATCGAATAGCTTGCGTATGGATAAGGCTGGTTTTGTCTTGTATAGTAACTATGCATACTATGGCCAAATTCATGAACAAGAGTAAATAAGTTATTTAAATTGTCTTGCCAGTTCATTAAAACATATGGATTTGTGCCATACGCACCTGAAGAATAGGCGCCACTTCGTTTACCTTTGTTCTCCAACACATCTACCCAACGACTCTCTAAACCTTTTTGTACAATTGATTGATACTCCTTGCCAAGAGGCTCGAAGCTTTTCACCATGATATCCTTAGCCTTTTCGTATGGCATGTCTATTTTTACTTCTTTCACGAGTGGCGTAAACAAATCATACATATGAAGTTCTTCAACACCTAATACTTCTTTTCTTAGTGCCACATATCGATGTAAAGCAGGTAAATACTCATGGATTGTTGAGATCAATTGATCGTAAACTTTCTCAGGAATATTATTATTACTCATCGCAGATTGACGTGCAGAATCATACTTACGAATACGTGCACGTACATTATGCCCCTTAATATTCCCAGCTAAAGTTGTTGCAAATGTATTCTTGAATTTACCGTAAGTGTCATACATAGCTTTAAAAGCATCTCTACGAACTTCTCTATTATCGCTTTCTAAAAATGTTACATAATTCCCATGAGTTAACTCAATCTCTTCACCCTTATCATTTTTGACAAGCGGAAATTCTAAGTCAGCATTATTTAATGCACTAAACGTATTTCCTGAAGCTCCTGTCACCTCCGAAAATTGTGCAAGTAATTCTTCTTTATCAGCTGTTAAAACGTGAGGACGCTGTAAATTTAACTCTTTTAACATTTGAGTGTATAGTTGAAGCGGTTTATATTCGACTAAGTACTTCTGGATTGTCTCTTCTTTAATGGATAGAATCTCAGGTGTAATATATGATAAGGCCGTACTTAATTTAGCTGCTAACGAACGCACACGGCCATCCATTCCTTGATATTTACTATTTGTTGTATCTTGGTCATGCTTTAAATGACTGTAAACATATAACTTCCCAAAACGTTCGGATAGTTGATCATTAAATTGTAAAGTATTGTATAGTTGCTCTGCACCTTCATTTAACTTTCCTTTATATTTTTCAGCTTCTGGCAGTAATCCTTCAATTGCTTTAAATTCTTCTTCCCATGCTTCATCGGATGAAAAAATACTTTCTAAATTCCACGTTAACTCTACTGGTACTTCATCACGTGTTAATACTTTTTTAGCCATTCTCTATGCCTCCGATACAATATGTTTCGTTATTCAAATCACATATATTTTCTCAATTCCTCCAATTATTTGCAAGAAATTGGTTGTACAACTGATCTACTAAATGTTCCGTTACTATGGAGCTATTAACGCTTTCAACCTTTAATACTTGGAGAAGAAGACAATACTCTTTCAGCAGCTTAATCACTTCTGTGGTTTCCTTAAGGTTCGTCCATTGTAAAAAGTAACGAATGAAGTCCTCATTGATCATTGAAATCGGAACCTCATTAAGATGCACGAAATATAATAATGTAGCCTGCCATTCTACACTAAATATTTTCAATACTCTATTCCATTTCAATGGCACACCAATGAATTTCGGTAATGCGTTAGTGCTTAAGCGTAACTCGTAAATGCTTCTTAAGAAAAGATCATTTACCCCTTTTCTACTCAAGAGTACTCGGGATCGCAAATAATTTGCTTTTAGGTCATCATATGCTCTCAAATATTGATTAAATTCATTTTTCGTTATGAGCTTAGGTAAATAAAACGGAAAGTGTTGGTTTGCTATTTTCAATGCTTGTACTTTTGTTAAATATGAGTTACCCGAAACATGAAGTAAATTTGAAAGATAATAAAATTCTTGTTTTCGAGGATGATACGTTATTAAAAATTGTTGGTTGCGATTTGAAAGAATAAATTGTTGAAGATTTTTATTAATTGAAAGTTTATGAATACCGTTTTTCCAGTTCATATTACTAGGGGTTTGTGGAATCCAGATTGGTTTAATCTTTTCACTATGGTAGCCTTTATTTCTTTCATTTAACCTCTCAGATGTAATGGAACTACATTGAAATTCAATCGCAAACCGCGTTCCATCATGAATTGTTACTAAAAGATCTGGTCGCTGCTTTAAATTTGATAAATATGGTTCTAGCTCAACGTTAAATTGATAGGCTTGAAAGAATTCATATAATTGTTCTTTTCCAAGTAAATGTTGTTCTGACTCTCCATCAGAAAAGTGATGATCACAGTTATTATTTGATAAATGTGCAAAGTGGGGAATTTTTATGGTACCAATTTTAAACTGAAGTCGTTCTTTACATTGTGGACAATAAAAAATAGATGTTTGTCGAAGTTGTTTTAAGTATTCCTGTGGCATGCTTGTCTTTAAAACAAAACGCTCATTTTGATCTGTTAAAGCGACAAGCATATCTTCCCTCCTTTAGTTCAATTCTACTGATGAACGATTTACGATACAACACTTTCTTGGTAAAAAGCGGAAAGTTTTATTTTGAACATAAAAAAATGTAGATAAAGCTAAGATCAGCCTCATCTACATTTTGATAGTGATAATTTATGAATACGCTATGTTTATGCAAAATATTGAATAATTGTTTCAAAGCAATCTTCTTGCATGATTGTTTCTCCATACTCTTCTAAGCGGAAAATCGTCATTTTTGAACTACTTAAATATTCATTGACAATGGAACGAATATTTTGGCGAATCCCTTTGTCCTCAATTTCTGTAAAGTCAATTGCAACATAGTAATAATTTTCATATTTAAATAATGAAGATTTTACTCCCGACTCCACTACTCTTTTCGCAACAGGAATGAGTTCATCTATGTCTTTAAATTTATAAGCAGAAATATTTGAAATTCTTTGATGTTCAATGCCACCTTCATCATCAAAAGAATCAAAAATCGATTCATCAAATTTATCATCTGATGCTTCCCGATGTTCGTCGAAACTGGAAAGCAAATTTGACTCGGTATCGGCGTTTAAATTTGCACGAGTAACGATGACTTCAAGCCCATGTTCTGACGCATTTACATGTATCCAAATTGGACCATCTAGATCAAAGTAATCTTCTGTGTTTATTTCACCAATCATATCCCAGAACAATTCTTCCCCTTTTGCTCTGTTATACCATATTTCCTCACGATTATAACCGCGCGCCTCAATATCACGATAAGTAATAAAGAGTTTTAGTGTATTTTCGTTGACGCGTTCGATGTCCATTAGACTTCAACTCCCTTCACAAGTCATTCGTTGAAAAACCCGAAAGCGTTATTAGTATGTTTGGATTGAAAAGTTTTATTTAACAAATTACTTTTATTGTTCCAATCATACCGGAAGAATGCTAACAGTTTTAATTATAATTTATGCTGCATTCTATAACTCTATTGTATGATGTTCCTATATAAAATGAAAAGAAAAAAACTTCAGCAAATGAAATTATTTGAATATTCAAGATTGTAGATGACATCTCATATGAAATCAAGTCCATTTTTTACTATATTGCTAATGTAGGATTGGAAAAAAATTCATTATTACTTTTTTATTAACTCGATAATGATTACGCAAAATAATATTGTTGACAATTATAACAGTTGAACATATGGACATCATCCTAGATCAATAGAAAACAGATTAATAAAAAAGCGATAAAATCCAATATACTTGGATTTTATCGTCAATTACTCAAAATTATTACTATTTATTCAAATTAATTTACCAAGCGTTGAGCTTCAAGTAGTTGAAACGCACGAACTTTACGCGGTAAGAAACGGCGAATCTCATCTTCATTATATCCTACTTGTAAACGTTTTTCGTCTAAAATGATTGGTCTACGAAGTAAACCAGGATATTCTTGAATTAATTCATATAATTCTTGTAATGGTAAACTTTCTACATCTACGTTCAACTTTTGGAAGATTTTTGAGCGAGTTGAAATAATTTCATCTGTTCCGTCTTCTGTCATTCGTAGAATTTCTTTTATTTCACTAATTGTTAATGGCTCTGAAAATATATTACGTTCTCTATATTGAATTTCATGTTCTTCTAGCCAAGCTTTCGCTTTTCTACATGAGGTACAACTTGGTGAAGTAAATAATGTTACAATCATTACTACACTTCCTTTCATTAGTTCTATCTATTTTCAATCACTTATTAGTTTAGAATTAATTTAATTAATACTACTTTTTCATTATACAACAATATTTTTCATTTGAATATAGCTTGACAATAAAAAGACACTTATTTATTAACATATATATTACGATATATTCTGCTTTAAGTAAGTATTTCGTACGTTATGATGCATCTTAATTCACATATCCTCCTTCTTTATCGGGTCAAAATGCAAATTATCGCTCAATTAATTCTCAATTAGATAATATTAATCGAGAAGAAATCACATTTTCTTGTTTTTTTCAACAAAATCATTTAAAATTTCTTTCATATTTCTACACTTTTTCTCTATCCAAAGTCATTATTACCCAATATTCATAGAATTCAATCACTAATATAAGAAAATATCGTTGCAATTGTTAAAATTATTATTTATAATTTCATCAATTGCGACTTAGAATGATTTAAGTTACTATTTTGAGGATGCTATCTATACATAAATTTAAAAACAATGACAAAGAATAGTACATTTGATTTTCGTGTTTAGAGAGTCTGTGGTTGGTGAAAACAGAAGACGAAACAGATGGAATGGACTTTCGAGTTGGCTTTGTGAAAACAAGTATTAAAGCCCGTTTTCTTTACGTTACGAAGAATTAAGTGGTCGATTTATTCGACAAGCTGGGTGGTACCGCGGATTCAACATCATTCGTCCCATTACGATTTATCGTATGGACGCATGATGTTTTTTATTTTCATATTGAAAATTTGAATGGAGGATTTAATCGATGAAAACGATTTTTTCTGGCGTACAGCCAACTGGTGTGATCACATTAGGAAATTATATCGGGGCATTTATGCAATTCCCAGCATTACAAGAAGAAGGAAAAGCAATTTATTGTATTGTTGACCAACATGCAATTACAGTTCCACAAGACCCTCAAGAGTTACGTCAAAACATCCGTACACTAGCTGCAACATATTTAGCTACAGGGATTGATCCTAAAAAGTCTACGTTGTTTATTCAATCTGAGGTTCCTGCTCATGCTCAAGCAGGTTGGATGCTACAATGTGTCGCAACAATCGGGGAATTAGAACGGATGACACAATTCAAAGATAAATCACATGGCAAAGAAACTGTTACAGCTGGATTATTAACTTACCCACCATTAATGGCAGGCGATATCCTTCTTTACAATACAGATATTGTTCCAGTTGGTGATGACCAAAAGCAGCATATTGAATTAACTCGTGACTTAGCAGAGCGTTTCAACAAACGTTACGGAGAAGTATTTGTTATCCCAGAAATTCAATTACCAAAAGCAGGCGCTCGTATTAAGTCATTACAAGAACCAACTAAGAAAATGAGTAAATCGGATTCAAATACAAAAGCCACAATTCGTTTTTTAGATACTCCAAAACAAATAGAAAAGAAAATTAAATCAGCTGTAACAGATTCAGATGGCTTTGTAGCATTTGATGAAGTAAACAAGCCTGGTGTTTCTAATTTATTAACAATTGAGTCAGCAGTAACAGGGATTGGAATTGATGCTCTTGTCCAAAAATATGATGGATTAGGTTACGGTGCATTTAAAGAAGGTGTTGCTACAAGTTTAATTGAACATTTAACACCTATTCAAGAGCGTTTTAATGACTTAATTAACTCAAATGAGCTAGACACAATTTTAGACGAAGGTGCAGAAAAAGCGAATGCCATTGCTTCTGAAACGATTAAGAGAATGGAGATCGCGATGGGATTAGGTCGAAAATCAAGATAAACAAGATTCCTAGTGACACAATCGCTAGATATAATTCTGTTGTGCCTAACATGTAATTTGCAACTGCTCTCCAGGAATAACCTAAAGTGCGGTAATTCAAATATAGAATTAAATTACTAATAGACACTACGCAAATACCATAACTGATCAAAAATACCATAAATCTAAAAATAGGCACCATCCTTTACTAACTAGATATTCAATTACTAAAATAAAAATGCCTTTAGCTATTAGCTAAAGGCATTTTAAATTATCGACAACATATTTCTAAAGTCTTTGACAAACTCTCAAAAAAAGAAGAAGGCGCTCGTACAGCCACAAACAACTAGACGACATAAGACGACACAATCGAGCATTGTCGGCACTAAGTCCTATCCATTAGAAGAACCGCCTTCAAGGTCGCTTTTTGACCTTATAGACGGTTCTGAAATGAACTAGATACTATTCTATTTAAGAAAAGTTATACGTTCCTATTTTTAGAATCTTATATTAGTCAACTTTTTTTAGTAATAAACTTGCATTATGGCCACCAAAACCTAGTGAGTTACTCATAGCATATTCAACATTTGCTTCGCGAGCAACGTTTGGAACATAATCTAGATCACATTCTGGATCTGGTGTTTCAAGATTGATTGTAGGTGGTAAAATACCTTCTTTTAAAGCTAAAGCAGTAAAGATTGTTTCAACTCCACCAGCTGCACCTAATAAATGTCCAGTCATGGATTTAGTAGAACTCATTGCTAGATTATAAGCATGCTCACCAAAGACAGATTTAACTGCCATTGTCTCAAATAAATCGTTATAAGGTGTACTTGTACCGTGTGCATTAATATAACCAACGTTAGTTGGATCAATGCCAGCGTCATCAATTGCCTGTTTAATTGCACGAGCAGCGCCTTCACCATTTGGACCTGGCGCAGTAATATGATAAGCATCACCAGTAGCTCCATAACCAATCACTTCAGCATAAATCTTTGCCCCACGAGCTTTTGCAAATTCATATTCTTCAAGAACTAGAATTCCAGCACCTTCAGCAATAACAAAACCATCACGTTCTTTATCAAACGGACGAGAAGCTGTATTAGCATCTGGATTTAATGATAATGCTGTACTTGAACAGAAACCAGCAACAGCCATGTTGACAATTGGTGCTTCTGCTCCACCAGTAATCATCGCATCAGCATCTCCACGTTGAATTACTTTAAATGCATCTCCAATTGAGTTTGTTCCTGATGCACATGCTGTTACTGAACATGAATTAATGCCTTTTGCTCCTAGATGAATTGAAACTTGTCCAGAAGCCATGTTTGGAATCATCATTGGAACGAAGAATGGACTTACACGACGAACACCACGTTCTTGGAATACTTCCATTTGTTTTTCATAAGTTTCCATTCCGCCAATACCAGATCCAATCCAAACACCTACTTTAGGTGCGATTTCATCTGTAATTGTTAAATCAGCATCTTTTACTGCCATTATAGAAGCTGCAAGAGCGTAGTGAGTGAAACGATCCATTTTACGAGCTTCTTTTCGATCAATATATTGCTCAATATCAAAATCTTTTACTTCTGCCGCTACTTTTGCAGGGAACTTTTCTGTATCAAGTCTAGTTAATGGACCTACGCCTGATTTACCTGCTTTGATTGCCGACCATGTTTCTTCAGCCGTATTTCCAAGTGGTGTTACCGCGCCAATACCTGTAATAACAACTCTTCTTTTCATCATTTTTACCCCCTAAAGGATTGCATATAATAATAATTTAATATATAAGCTTACACAAATCCAATTATTTACCCCACTTAATAACTGCAGCACCCCAAGTTAGGCCGCCACCAAAACCAACAAGAACAACAATATCATCGTCTTTAATTTTACCTTCATCTAATTCATCTTTTAAGGCAATACCAATTGATGCTGAAGATGTATTTCCATATTTATGAATTCTTTTTGATAACTTCTCTTCTGGTAATTCAAGACGTTCTCTTGACGCTTCCATAATTCGAATATTCGCTTGGTGTGGAACTAAAAAATCAACATCTTCTTTAGATAACCCTGCTTTTCCTAAAACCGATACTGCGGATTCACCCATTTGTCGAACAGCAAATTTGAATACTTCACGTCCATTCATACTAATTGCTTGTTCTTGATTTAGGTATAGATGTTTACCACCTGAACCATCAGCGCCCAATTCAAAGGCTAAAATTCCACGACCTTCAGATACTTGACCAATTACAGCTGCACATGCACCGTCACCGAATAAAACGGCTGTGTTACGATCTTCCCAATCTACAATTTTTGTAAGTTTTTCAGCTCCAACTACTAATACATATGGATAACTTCCACTTTCAACAAATTGTTTTGCTGTTGCAATGCCATAAATAAATCCAGAACAAGCAGCTGATACGTCCATAGCTGATGCCTTTGTTGCTCCAAGGCGTTCTTGAATTTGACATGCAACACTAGGGAATCCTTGATCAGGTGTTACTGTAGCAACAAGAATTAACCCAATTTGAGATGCTTCAATTCCAGAGTTTTCTATTGCTTGTTTTGCTGCTTCATAAGCTAAATCAGAAGTGTCTTCGTGATCTGCTGCAATTCTTCTTTCTTCTATTCCAGTACGTGTACGAATCCATTCATCATTCGTATCGATCATTTTCTCTAAATCAAAATTTGTTAAAACTTTCTCAGGAACGTATTTCCCTAAACCAATAATCCCTGCATTCATATTACTCCCCCTCTTTCTTATGACTAACATTTAGCACTTGGTCATAATTATAGCTCATAATAGGGGTTTAGACAACCGATTATTTTCCGTACATGTTTATTTCATATTTTCCATATTGTTAAATTAAACATCGTTATGGTATGATAATTAAGATGAAATTAGACAAACTACATATTAAATAATTATAAAGTTCGTTGAGGTGAAAACTATGCAATACATCATGTCATTTGTTTGGTCATTCCTATTGGTGTCAATGTTAACTTACGTTGTATCTTCAGTATTAGGTGCTCATTATGATTTTGCTACAGGTGCAATCATTTCGTTAATCTTTGCAGTTCTTGTATTAATCATTGCTGCAGTAATTCCAAACGGTCCATCTGATACAGCAGAACATCATTAATCTTGAAATGTAGATCCCGTTCTTCTTCATAGAAGGCCGGGATTTTTTATTGGTATAAATTGAACTTTAAAATGTAACAACATTTTTCTTGTGTATGTTTGAAGTGGAATTCACTTCGCTTTCCGCGGGCATGGCCTCAGGAGTCTACGTGAATTCCACTTCAAAAGATCGATAAATCAAATCATTGAAATTAACTTTTTTCAGTGACTTCACTTTGCGGCTTGTGTGCTTAGCCCGCTCTCTATATACTTTATTAGAACTTTTATTAGAACGTATCTATATAAATAAAACTGGCCCAATAAATGGACCAGTTTTATCTTCTTAATTTTTGGTTACGACTAATTCACCTTGTTCTAACTTCACTTCAATTGTCTCGCCTGGTAATACTTCACCTTTAAGCAACTCTTTAGCAACAGCAGTTTCTACATTACGTTGGATAAAACGTTTTAAAGGTCTAGCACCAAACTGAGGGTCAACTCCGTGTTCAACCACCCATTCCACAACGTCTTCATCTACAGTTAGTGTGACTTCTTGTTCAGCCACTCGTTTTTGTAGTTGCTCCATATACTTCCAAGTAATTGCATTAAAATGTTCAGAAGTTAACGCATGGAACATTATTATATCATCAACACGGTTCAATAATTCTGGTTTAAAATGTCCGCGTAGTTCTGTCATAACTAACTCTTCAACGTTTACTTGTTGTGATGGATCTGATTCAAGTAAATAATGTGAACCAATATTGGATGTCATGATAACTACTGAGTTTGTAAAGTTCACAAGTCGCCCTTGACTATCCGTAATACGTCCATCATCAAGTATTTGTAAAAGAATATTCGCAACGTCTGGGTGAGCTTTTTCGATTTCATCTAGTAATACAACAGAGTATGGGTTTCGGCGAACCGCCTCTGTCAATTGTCCCCCTTCTTCATAACCGACATATCCAGGAGGTGCACCTACTAGTCGAGAAACACTATGCTTTTCCATGTATTCACTCATATCAATTCGAATAAAATGTTCTTCCGAATCAAATAATTGAGCAGCCAGTGCTTTTGCAAGTTCAGTTTTCCCTACCCCAGTTGGACCTAAAAAGATGAATGACCCAATTGGACGGTTCGGATCTTTAATACCTGCCCGTGCACGCCATACCGATTCAGTTACAAGGCGGACAGCATCGTCCTGACCTACAACGCGTTCATGGAGTGTTTCTTTTAGCCGCAATAATTTTTCCCGTTCACCTTCAACAAGCTTCGTAACAGGAATACCTGTCCATCTCGAAACGATAGCAGCAATTTCATCTGCAGTTACTTCCTCTCGTAGAATTCTCGATTCAGAATCATTTTTCAATGTTTCCTCTAATTGAGCCAATTCCTTTTCTAAAGATGGAATTTTACCATGTCTTAATTCAGCTGCCTTATTTAAATCATATTTACTTTCCGCTTCTTCTAACTCTCTACGACTGCGGTCTAATTCTTCACGTTTTGCTTGAATCATTTGCAGTCCTTGTTTCTCAGATTCCCATTGGCTACGCATATTTTCTGTTGATTCTTTTAATGATTTTAATTCCTCACGTAACGTTTCGAGACGTTTTTTGCTAGCTTCATCAGTTTCTTTTGTTAACGCTTGTTCTTCAATTTCTAACTGCATAACACGTCTTGTTACAGCATCTAGTTCTTGCGGCATCGAATCTATTTCAGTACGAATCATTGCACAAGCTTCATCGATTAAATCAATGGCCTTATCCGGCAAGAAGCGATCTGTAATATAACGATTAGAAAGTTGTGATGCAGCAATGATGGCGCGGTCATGAATCCGAACCCCATGATGAAGTTCAAAGCGCTCTTTTAATCCGCGCAAAATTGAGACTGTATCTTCTATAGAAGGCTCACGAACCATAACTTGTTGGAATCGTCTTTCTAGTGCAGGGTCTTTTTCTATATACATTCGATATTCATCTAATGTCGTTGCACCGATACAGTGAAGTTCACCACGAGCGAGCATTGGTTTTAACATATTGCCAGCATCCATGGCACCATCTGTTTTCCCCGCACCCACGATCGTATGGATTTCGTCGATAAATAAAATGATACGGCCTTCTGATTCTTTTACTTCTTTTAACACACCTTTTAGTCGTTCTTCAAATTGTCCTCTGTAACTTGCACCCGCAATCAGTGCACTCATGTCGAGTTCATAAAGAATACAATCTTTCAAACCTTCTGGGACATCTTTACGTACAATACGCTGCGCTAATCCCTCGACAATTGCTGTCTTCCCAACGCCCGGTTCTCCAATTAATATTGGATTATTTTTTGTTTTTCTTGATAAAATACGAATGACATTTCGTATTTCTTCGTCGCGTCCAATGACAGGATCCATCTTCCCATTTTTTACTTCTTCAATTAAATTACGACCAAATTGTTCTAAAGGTCGACGAGTATCAGTCTGTTGAAATTGCATCAAAAACACTCCTTATCGATTAGAAAAGCGGAGAACGCCCGTTTAGCTTCGCGTCTGCGAAAACGCCACGTCCTGTGGCATCACAGACGTGACTCACATCCTGTGAGCCCCAACAACTGGCCGACAAAAATGCCACGTCGGTGGTGTGGCATTTTCGACACTAGCACATCCTTGTGCGTCGTAGGGACCGTCAAAAGGGTTTTGCGCCTGTCGTTCCACTTTCGGCGCAGAAAATTATGTGATTTAAACTGAAATCACATAATTTTTGCCCTTGAAGGCGGTTTCGAAGTTGTCGAGAAGCTGGCGTTTACAGCTAGACACTGTTAAAACTCCGAAAAACATCTATACTTTATAAATTGGCAACAATAATAGTTTGACCTTTTTTGACTAATTTGATTATAGATTTTTTTAGGAAGCAATGCAAAAAAATAATCCATAATTTTTCACATTTTCACTATGATTCATATGTTATTATTATCGTATAGCTGTGAGTTTTTTAACAAAAATTTGTGATTCTTTTCAAGAGGCAGACCCATTGCGAAGTTTCACTTTAAGGATGTGGTTTCTTGGTAATGATGGATAATAGACCAACAAATTTTTACCAGCTATTTAAAAATCATGGATTGTTAATGAAAGTTGAAAAAAATCATCATATTTATCACGAAGGCAAAAAGGCGAATGATTTGTATTTTATTCAATGTGGAATTGTCCAAATTAGTAAAGAAACAGAGAATGGGAAAGAACTTACCGTCCGAGTATGTAGTAAAGATAGTTTAATAGGTGAAACTGATCTGTTTCACCAATTTAATAAACAAAACCATACTACTTCCGCAAAAGCGCTATCCTATACAGAAGTACTAACGATTAGCAAACAATCTATAGAAATGTTTTTAACTGAACAACCAGCACTTATGATCGAATACTTAAAATTTCTTCAAAACGATAATTTAAAAAAGCAAAGTCAATTACGTGATTTATTAATGAATGGCAAAAAAGGTGCCATTATTTCCACACTTATTCGCTTAGCAAACACTTTTGGCGAAGAAGTGGAAGCGAATAAAATAAATATCAATTATCATGTAACTAATACAGAAATAGCGAATCTCTCTGCAACAACACGTGAAGCAGTAAATCGACTGTTAAATGAATTAAAAACACAAGAAATTATTTCACTGGATAAAGGTTCCATTACAATCAATGATTTTCAATTCCTAAAGGATGAAATTTGTTGTGAGGATTGTCCGATTTCAGTATGTAGAATCGATTAAAAACGAGGATGAATGAATCATCTTCGTTTTTTTATTTTTTTGGGGCAGTTGCTCTGAAAGAAGACTTTTATGTTCACGTTAGTAGATAGCGTTTCATTGATCTCAAGAAGACCTTTATTGTTGCTTGTATGAGGGAAGGTGGTCTTGATCACCTGATGAAGACCTTTTTCGATGTTGGTTTAATGAATAGTGGTTTTCATCGACCTGATGAAGACTCTTTTTGATGTTGGTTTGATGAAAAGTGGTTTTCATTGTCCTCATGAAGACCTTTTTTGATGTTGGTTTGATGAATAGTGGTCTTCATCGACCTGATGAAGACCTTTTTTGATGTTGGTTTGTTGAATAGTGGTCTTCATTGTCCTGATGAAAACCTTTTTTGATGTTGATTTGTTGAATAGTGGTCTTCAGCAACCTGATGAAGACCTTTTTTGATGTTGGTTTGTTGAATTGTGGTCTTCATGTCAGTGATGAACAGCTTTTCACTTGGGGTTTTATTCCGAAATCCTCTTCATCCCCTTATGAACGGGTTTTCCCCAATGATTCCATCTCAAAAACCTCTTCATTCCCCTTATGAACGGGGTTTTCCCCAATGATGCTACTTCGAAATCCGTTTCATCCTCCCTAATTTCTCAATGCCGTAACGGCAACAAAAAAACGCCACACTCATTGTGGCGCTCCATGTTTCTATATTAGCGAATGCCTAGTGCCATTTTTGCATAACGTGACATCATATCTTTATTCCATGATGGTTGCCATACAATATTAACATCAACATCTTTTACTTCCGGTAACTCTCCAAGAGCTGTTTTAATTTGATCCACGATGACTGGTCCAAGTGGGCATCCCATTGAAGTTAGTGTCATTGTAATTTTACAAGTACCTTCTTCATTTAAATCTACATCATATACTAAACCTAAGTTAACAATATCAATTCCTAACTCAGGGTCAATTACATTTTCTAAAGCACCTAAAATACTTTCTTTCATATCTTGATCCATTGCCATGTTTATTTCCCCTTTCCTAATAGTGTTAATTTTATCATAACGAAACTTTAACTGCCAAATGTTGAGCAAGCCAATCCGTAACGGCTAGTACACCATTTCGATTCACTTTATGTCCTTCACGTGGCTCTTCAATAAATTTTAGAGACTTTGGTGATTGTTCATAGTATGAACGAAGTTTTAGATAAAAATCATAAGTTGGTTGGAAAGGGACAACTTTATCTTTTTTACCATGATAAAAGAGTACTGGACGAGTGTTAAATGCTTTGGGCTCATTTGTAATATCGTATTCAGCTAAAGAGTGTTGAATTTGTTCTTTTTGCTGGCTTGTGATCGGTAATTTTATACCTTTCGCTTCGATCTGTTTCATTTGATAATCAGCTAATTCATTATATCCAGGTGCCCCCATACAAATCGCAGCTGTTCGAATCCAATCATACTTTTTCAAACAACCAGAAGTAACAATTCCACCCATAGACGTACCTGCAAGACCTATTTTATTTGAAGCTAGTAACCCTCTCGTTACAAGTTCTTCGTAAATTGTATTCACTTCTTTAATAGAAGATAAAACAATTTTCCAGAAATCTATGTTCATTTGCATTTCATTTAATCCTTTAGAACGCTCACCATGTAAGTAAGCATCAGGCATGATGACACGCATACCTTTTTTAACAAATTGGTATGCATAATGCAAATTATGTTCCTTTGCACTTAAAAAGCCATGTAAAAAAATCACGACAGGAGTGCTTTCATTCATTTTTTCATCAAAAACATGTATTAAAGGTATGTTGCGCCACATATCATCTTGAACAATCACTTTTATTACTCCTCCCTGAATAGCTTCCTTCATATTAACAAAAATTATATATAGTTACAAAATTTTGACGTATGGTTTCCTTAAAGTTAAAATCGATAGAAAGAAAGGAGAATTCCTTTATGGAACGACATTTAATAGTATTAGATTTGGATGGTACATTACTAACCGATCAGCAAACCATTTCTGAAAAAACAAAAAATACCCTTTTTAAAGCTAGAGAAGCAGGGCATCAAATTATGATTGCAACGGGTCGACCGTTTCGAGCAAGCCAACTTTATTACAATGAGTTAATGCTTACAACGCCAATTGTTAATTTTAACGGTGCACTTGTCCACCATCCTAAAAATAAGTCATGGCAAACTGTTCATACGCCTATTGATATGAGCGTTGTACACGATGTAGTAGATTCTGTTGATAAATATCAATATGAAAATTTAATTGCCGAAGTAATGGACGACGTATTTCTACATGTTGAAAACCAAACAATGATGGATATGTTTAATATGGGCGAACCACGAGTAACGATTGGCAACATTAAATCAACGTTAAATGAAGACCCTACCAGCCTATTAATCCATGCAGAAGAGGAAAAGGTAGCAATCATTCGAAAACATTTAGAAGATGTACACGCGGAAATGATTGAGCATCGTCGTTGGGGCGCACCTTTTCACATTGTTGAAATTGTTAAAAAAGGGTTAAATAAAGCAGTAGGAATTTCTCTTATTGCCAAAGAAATGAATATACCAAGAGAACGAATCATTGCGTTTGGTGATGAAGACAACGACTTGGAAATGATTGATTATGCAGGTATTGGTGTAGCGATGTCGAACGGAATCGATCAGCTAAAATCAATCGCAAACGCAGTCACTCTTAGCAATAATGAAGATGGAATTGCAGAACTTTTAATTGATAGATTAAAATTATCTTAATCAATTACGCTTTAGTGTAATTGTGTCCGGACTCAGAGCCGCGTTACATGTTGGTCACTCAGACATTGCCACAGAGGCTAACACGACGTTAGTCATTTCGCTGATGCAACAGGACGTTGAGTTTCCAGCAGTAAGTGGCGCTCTAGTCTGAGTTCAATTATTACAGTCAAGCTGAATGAAGATAAAAGAATAGTTGCTGTTTTCCCTACTATCATCAATGAAGAATGACTGAAAATGACAAATTCATTTTCTTTCAGGAGGAGGTCGCAAATATGAAACTATTTGCAGATAGTGGTAGTGATTTACCAAAAGAATTTTATGAACAACATAATATTGAACTATTTCCGTTAAGAGTACAGTTAAATGGAAATGAATATCAAGATGTAAAAGATATTAATTCAAAAGAAGTTTACGATGCTATGAGACAAGGTGTGACACCGAAAACTTCTCAAGTTTCTCCGGAAATTTTTTTAAATGCATTCGAAGAGTTGGCTAAAAATAAAGAAGAAGGGTTATACATTGCCTTCTCTTCTAATTTATCGGGTACTTACAATACGGCTGTCATGATTGCTACACAGTTACGCGAACAATATCCAGATTTTAAGTTAAACATTATTGATTCGAAGTGTGCCTCTCTTGGTTGTGGACTCCTAGTAAAGGAAGCTGCAACGTTACGTGATCAAGGGGTCGCATTCAATGAAGTTGTGACACGAGTTGACCAATTAGCAAAACATATGACTCACCTATTCACAGTTGAAAACTTAGACTATTTAGCTGCTGGTGGTCGTATTTCAAAATCCAGCGCCTTTATTGGTGGCCTTTTAAGTATTAAACCGATTTTACATGTGGAGGACGGCAGGCTCGTTCCGCTTGAAAAAATCAGAGGTCGCAAAAAAGCCATTAATCGAATTATTGAAATGATGGCAGAACGTGGTGGAGACTTTACAAATAAAATCGTTGGTATAAGCCATGGCGATGATTTAGCATTTGTACAAGATGTACAATCCTTAATTCAAGAAAAACTAAACCCAAAATCTATTGAGATTTCAATGGTTGGCTCAGTAATAGGAGCACACGCAGGTCCAGGAACAATTGCGATATTCTTTGCCGATAAAGATTATAAAGAAGTACTTTCATAAACCAACTGGTTCAGCATAAAATTAAAACCCTTGCACATCTGCAAGGGTTTTTTTCTATTATTTTGATGCAGCGATTGGTTCTTCTGCTACTAATTCGATTTCATGTAATTCTGTTCCTTCCCCATAGTTTACGTTGTAGTTTTTCACACGCTTGTTAACCGGGAAAATCTCGTAACGGAACTGCATTGGGATCGTTGTCGCAACTTCCTCTAGATGTTCTTGGAATGCACGGAATTGCTCCGCACGATATTTTGTATCAAAAGCTGCTGGTGAATCAATATTTTTAATGGCCGTTTCTAATTCTTCAGAAGTGTATCGACTGAAGTTGAATTCATCTGCTTTACCATATAACCCTGAAGGTGATGGGTTTGTCCCTGTACTCCACGCCCCCATAAAAATATCAATTTCTGGGTCATCCGCTTTCACTTTGTCGTAGAAAGAGTTGAACTCGATTAACCGACCAGTTGTTAAAGTAACATTCAAACCAACATCTTTCCAGTTCTGCAAGTAGTATGCCGTAATTTCTTCTGCTGTTTCGTCACTTGTCATGGAAGCTAATTTTATTTCTAATTTTTTACCCTTTGGATCTTCTCGTAATCCGTCACCATTTACGTCTTTATATCCCGCTTCATCCAATAAGGCTTTTGCTTTCTCCGGGTCATACGTATATCCTTTTAATTGATCATCATGAAATTCAGTAAATACTGGGGGAATTAAAGAATTAGCGCGGACACGTAAATTATTAAAGAACACTTCAGAAACTTGTTCGATATCTAAAGCATAGCCCATCGCTTGTCTTAACTTTTCGTTCCCCATCTTTGAATCTTCCAATTTTGTTACGACCGTATTATTCGCATAATCGTATTTCCCAACTTTAAATCCTAGATAAGAATAAAATAACTCTTGCCGACCTAATATTGTGATGTTATCGAGGTTTTCAATTTCAGGCATTTTAGTCGCATTAAAGCTTTGAACAATATCATATTCACCTGAAGCTATTGCTACAGAAATAGAACTTGATGGTACTACTTTTACTAGAACACCATCTAATTTTGGTTTACCTTTCCAGTAATAATTATTTTTCACATATTGAACAGATTCACCTGGCACTATTTTATCCACTTTAAATGGCCCAAGTGTCACCGGGTTTTTACGTACAGCATCGGATTGTATTAATTCATCGACAGGAATCTTTCCAATTTGATGACTTGGCGCTGCATATGTCCACAAGCCATCACCACCGTATGAAATGGCAGGTGATAATTGTTTAAAATGGATTTCTAAAGTTCTTTCGTCTATTTTTTTAATTCCTGAAATTGTATCAGCTTTCCCTGCATTGTACTCTTCTGCACCAATTATATTTTTAAATTCTGTATTAAAACGAACACCTCTATAATCTGGATGCCCAATGATTTCATAAGGTAAAATTAAGTCTTCAATTTTTAATGGCTTACCATCTGACCATCTAACACCGTCACGAATTTTGATTGTTACTTTATTATTTTCATGGTCAACTTTCATTGAAGCAATACCTTCATCTGTAATCATAAAGTTCTGATCGACCTCAAAAATTGAATTACTAGTCCAGCTCATTAAGTCGGAATCGTAACCATCTTCATAAAGCTCCCAGGAAAAGATTCCTTGAAAAGGTTCATCTTTCACCATGGCAACTTTAAGGACACCACCTTTAATTGGCTTACCATCATTTGTTACGGAAAGATCTAGTATAGCCTCAGCCTCTGAAGATTTTTTTTCAAAAGTGACAGGGGTAGTTTCTTGATTTTCTTTCGCTGTTTCTTTATCACTTGCACAAGCTGCTAAAAGTAGAAGTAATGTTAGCATTAACACTAATAAAGATAAGCTCTTTTTCTTCATTGACTTTCCTCCTTGTCTTGTATGTCCTGTACCAATATTGCAACTATATATAATTGAACATATTTACTTATTAATAAATATGATGGTACCAAAGAATAGCTGTGTCATTTTAAACGTCTTTATTTGTTATGTTGTCCTTCTAGTCTCTAGAAAATCCATTAACTAATTCGCTGTCTAGCATCTGCAGAACGTCTTAATGCTTGCCCTACATAGTTGATGGCTAGCATCATGAATAATATGAATAATGATGCTGGTAACCAAACCCACCAATATTGTTGCAGAACTAATGGATTGTTTGCGTAACTAACTAATGTTCCTAAAGAAGGAGTCGATTTAGGTAGACCAAAGCCTAAATAGGACAAGCCCGTTTCGATCCCTACGTTCCCTGCAAAATTTAACGTGAGTTCAACAATCAAAATAGAACTTAAATTCGGCAAGATCTCCCTCACGATAATGACAAAATCACTTGTACCTAATGTTTTGGATGCTTTTACGTAGTCTCTTTTACTTTCAGATAATGCCTTTGACCGAACAAGCCGCGCAGTACCTGTCCACAAAAATAAACTCATAATTAATATAAAATGGATTTCTGTATATTTAGGAATGATCGTGACAAATACAATGATTAACATTAAAGAAGGAATCGTAATAAAGAAATCAATAATGCGCATAAAAAGATTGTCAATCCATCCACCGTAATATCCACAAATGAGTCCAACCATGATCCCAAATACTCCTGTAATCAACGTAATGGCAATGGCAATAAAAATAGAGTTTTTTGCGCCAACAATCAGTTGCCCTAATATATCTTTGCCACCTTGGTCTGCTCCTAACAGATACTTCCCACCTGGTTCAGCGTAACGATCTTGTAAACTTATACGCATTAATGATTCTTGATCTATAAAATAATATGTCCAAATAAATACACCAAACATGACAACAACTAAAGAAAGTAATGAAAACAATGCTAGTTTATCTTTCTTAAACTCTCGTATTAAGATTTGCAATGCTGTAGGAGAAGAGCTTAAGTGATTTCTTTTCTTTCTTTTATACTTTTTTGCCAAACTTAACTCCCCTCCTGTTATTCAATTCGAATCCGAGGATCAACAATGCTCATAATAATATCCGATAATAGGCTGCCTAATAGAGTTAAAAAGCCGAATAACAGCACAAGAGCTGTAATCACACTATAATCACGTGATGCAATAGAAGAAATAAATAATTGTCCCATACCTGGATAGCCAAATATGGTTTCAATAAAAATTGAACCACTTAATAGCCCGGTAATTGTAAATCCTAAAAAGGCGGCAATCGGAAGTAAAGAATTTCGGAAAATATGCTTTGTGTATATTTTTCTCATTGGGATTCCTTTACTTCTCGCTGTTCGAACATAATCCATTGCTTTTGCATCTATAATTTCCGAACGTAAGTATTGGATAATCCCAGTTGTGCCAAGAATCGCATACGTGATGGCAGGGAGTAGAATGTGATATAACTTGCTCCAGAAGAACCCCCATGTTCCTTCTTCATATTTGATATCGACACTTCCGCTTGTTGGAAACCAATGTAATTGATAACCAAGGAAATACAAAAAAACTAATGCTAAAACGAATGTTGGAATTGCATAAGTTATAAAACTGTATAAAATGATTGTTTTATCCAGCCTTGAACTGTGATAACGTCCCGCTAAAATACCTAAAGGAATGGCAATTAAATAAAGTAAGAATACACTTAAAAATGATAAATAAAATGTATTGATTGCACGTTCACCGATAATATCTGAAACATCGCGTTGAAATGTATAACTTTTCCCAAAGTCCCCTTGTAATGCATTTCCAACCCACCTACCATACTGAACAAACCAAGGATCATTAAGTCCCGCTTTTTCCCGTAACTCTTCTATTCTAGTAGGGTCTGTTTCAGGCGTAATCATTCCTGTAAAAGGATCTCCAGGCATAAATTTTGCCATAATAAAGATCAGGATACTTAAGACAAATAATTGAGGAATCATAATGATTAACCGTCGTAATATTGTTTTCCACATTATGAATTGTTCCCCCTCACACTCACACCATTTGCAATGGCTACAAAATGAGTTTCTGATAAAGGAGCTAAATCCAGTACGCGATGATTATGATCAAAATAATTCTTGAGTTCTGTTTGATAATTTTTTTCTACAATAATTCGTTCACGCTTTCGTTTTTCTCGCCCTTTTGGGGAAACATTGGGAATGGCCGAAAGTAATCGTTTTGTATAAATATGATGAGGGTTTGTGAAAATATCCTCTTTTGTTCCGGTTTCAACAAAACGCCCTTTATACATAATAGAAATGTGATCACACATATGTTTTACAACACCTAAATCGTGTGAAATGAATAAATAGCTTAATCCAAATTCACTTTGAATATCTTTCATGAAATTTAAAACTTGTGCTTGAACCGATAAATCCAAAGCCGATACTGGTTCGTCTGCAATTATTAATTTTGGATTTGTCGCAAGTGCACGGGCAATGCCTAAACGTTGCTTTTGACCGCCTGAGAATTCATGTGGGTATTTCAATTTCGCATCCTCTGGCATTCCGACAATTTCAAGCAATTCACTAATTTTCTTTTGTTCTTCCTTAGGAGAAACCCTTAAAAAATTTCGAATTGGCTCTGCTAAAAGATGTTCCACTCTTTTCCTTGGATTTAGACTAGAATGCGCATCTTGAAAGATCATTTGAATTTCACGATTAAATAAATTATTTCGTTTTCTACGCAGGTTTGTAACATCTTCACCTTCATACATAATGGATCCAGATGTAATTTTTTCTAAACCTATAATCGCCATCCCCGTTGTAGATTTCCCACAACCTGATTCTCCTACTAATCCATAAGCTTTTCCCTTTTCAAATTCCATACTTATTCCATCTACAGCATAGACATAGTCGATAATAGAATTAAAAAAACCTCCACGAATCGGGTAATGGACCTTTAAATTTTTGATTTGCATAAAACTCACGAAGTCGTCCCTCCAATTTCGCTTTTAAAGTGAAACACTTCCCAACATGAACACCTCACAAAATGACCTGGTGAAACCTCATGTAATGTTGGATGATCTTCATGTACCGAATCAGGTAACCAAGAAATACGAGGAGCAAACCGGCAACCAGTTCTAGGTAAATGAATAAGTGATGGAACAATCCCTTCTATAACATTCAAACGACCAGAATGGGCATTCATTTGTGGTATAGAATTGAATAAAGAACGGGTATAAGGATGTTTAGGGCGTTTAAATAATTCTTCTACAGGCGCTTCCTCAATAATCTCACCTGCGTACATAACAGCTACACGGTCTGCTACTTCAGCAACAACACCTAAGTCATGAGTAATTAATAAAATCCCTGCATTCGTTTCATCTTGCAAATCTATCAGTAAATCTAAAATTTGCGATTGAATCGTTACATCAAGTGCAGTGGTTGGTTCATCTGCAATAATAATTTGTGGCTTACAGGCAATGGCGATAGCAATCATCACCCGCTGTCTCATTCCACCTGATAATTGGTGTGGAAATTGTTTTACTACACGTTCTGGTCTATTAATGCCAACTTGTCTTAGCAACTCAAAAACTCTTTCATTGCGTTTAACTTTAGACATGTCTGTATGATATTTTAAGCTTTCTTCAATTTGTTCCCCAATGCGCATTAGTGGATTTAATGCAGATAACGGATCTTGAAATATCATGCTTATTTCACTGCCACGAACTTGTTCAAATTCTTCTTCTGAAAGAGTAGCTAAGTTTGTATTTTTAAACATAATTTCACCCTGAACTCTGGTGTTATTTGGATCGTGAAGTCCAATAATAGAAGTAGCTAATGTACTTTTTCCACACCCTGATTCCCCTACGATTGCTAGTATTTCATTTTTACGAAGAGTGAGGGAAACACCATCGACTGCATCATAGAATGTATCTTTTATTCGAAACCCAGTATGTAAATTATGAATCTTTAACAATTCATCTGACGTATTCAAATAAACCTCCCCTTTTCTGCAATCGATTCATGAATAGCATTTTTTCAATGGCTTATTTTGATGAACTGAATAAAAAAGTCATTATTCATTAGGTTATGTGAAAACTTGGCACACTATTAAAATTTCATTCACAGAATCTAGCTTTTTTTCACTTATATTGATAGAAAACAAAATTTATGATTATTTCTTTGGGGAAAGACATAGTTCGACCCCGATTTAAATTGAGATGTTGCTCTTTCTTATGTTAATTTATCTTTTCTATCGTAGAAAAAAGAAACGATAACAGATGTAAAACTTTAAAAGTTTTATAATTCTCGAAAATTTTATCCACTCCAACCAATTAAATGTGTTAGCCATTCTTCAGAAATCGCGGCCTACCACTGTAAGCCGCGCAAAGTTTCCGGAACGTTTAGAAGGACACTTTTTATGTGAGCTGTCCTTACACAAAGCCAGGGGCAAAAACGCCACACGCGCGAGCATTGCCCCCCAACGTCCTGTTGGCCTCATAGACAAGTTGAAAAGACATGTTTCAACATGGCTTTGCGGCTTGTGTGGGGAGCGAAAACGCCACGTCCTGTGGCATCGCTCCCATGACCAACATCGTGTTGGCCTCTTTAGACCGCTCTCACGAGACACTTGATCAGAATCTTTATTAGAATAAACTTTTACCAAGGTACCCACTTTGTATGATTTTTTTCCATAAAAAAAAATCGACAAATTCTAAATACATTAGAATTTACCGATTTGTTATAAGAGATTATTTTGCTGTTTTATTTCTTTTTGCTCGTTTTAATATAATAACTATGAATCCAATAAAGATTAAATAGACGAATCCTAACGCGACTAAATAGCCTACGTTCAAACCTCGTTCATCAATAATTTGATATACTTCGACCATTTCACGGTCTAATACGACTGGATAATTTCCTTCATCGTTAGCACGAATAATTTCACTTTCAAACATACCACGAATTTCTTTATCTGCCCCAATTTCCTCTTCCGATAAATCAACTCGTGTAGTTTTTCCTGTATTATTGATTATTACTAACCAGTGTTCATCATCAGAGATACGTTCAAAGGCAAGGAATCCATTTTCGTTCTTCACTAGTTTAAACTTTCCATTACGTAATGTATCAGATTGATTACGTAATGACTGTAAATTTGAAATTGCGTCAATTAATTCATCATTCGTTTTAAAATTATATAATTGATGCGCCTCTGGACCTGCTTCACCGTTCATTGCAATTTCTGTACCATATTGCATCACTGGTACACCTGGCAATAACAAAGTTGCAGCAACCGATAATTTTAGTCTTGTTGGTGGGAATGCTTCGACATCATAGACAAAGCGATCTGATTGAATAGTATCAATCATAATTTGTGTTGGTTTATCTTCCCCTTTTGCATAGGGTTCGATATGCTTTAATTGTGCTGATGAATCGAGATCCACATTTTTATAAATGTTTCGGAATGTTTCATTCGTATCACTATAATAAGAAGCATCAAAATTTGCATCGCTATCTTCATTTGAAATGACATAAATTTTATCATTTACTGCTTTAATTTCATCGATTATATTATTAACAAAATTTGTATCAGCATTTTCTAAATTTGTTAATCGAATTCCGCCAACGTTATATGTAGTTACAAATTCTACAACAGCATCAATCAATGCACGTTGTACTTCTTCATTGTTTAAATCCCATTGAACGATTCCATCATTTGTACTTGCAATCCATTGCTGCTTTGACGAATCTTTTGCCCATTCGTGATTTTCACTTACATTCGATAAAGGGAAGTCTACCATAACAGATACGTCTCTTTGATTTAGTGAATCAATCATCTGTTCGAAATCTTCTTTCGTTCCAAAATGTTTCTCAAGCTCTGTATAGCTTGTAGTCATCGAACCATCATATTTTTCGGTTGAGAATATTGGACCAATTGAAACGATGGTAAAGCCCATATCTGTAATTAATGAAAGTTTTTCGCTAATCCCTTGGAAATCACCACCCGAAAATTGAGAGATGTCCTTTGGGTCTGTATGGTAATCGTTTTCGCCAGTAGCGTTAAAAAAACGGTCAACTAATAAATCATATATGCTCTCATCTGCAATTGTTTTTGTTTCTTCAGCATTTGCTACAGATGAAAAAGATAGTGAGCTTGCTAACAAAATTGTTGTAGCGGTTGCACAAATCCATTTTTTGAAATTCAAAATTATCCCTCTCCTTCAAGCCAATCCAACGCTATTTTACCAAAAATGGCAGCATACCCGCTATCTTTTCATTTTAAAATAGTGATTTCTATAGTAAATAAGACAAAACAGTGAACTATTTTTGACAGAACCAACAATTGTCCACCCTTTACCAATCTCATCATAGTTTTCATTTAAAATCTTACCATTTTCAAGAAAACAAAAAAGGACGTGAAATTTCACGTCCCTTACTGTACTAATTATGCTAAAAAGCTTTGACCCATTGGTAATTTGAATCCGTAATATAATACTGCAAATAAGAAAATGACAAATAGAATCCAGAATACTGTTGTTGGTTTGTTTTTTGCTTTTCGCACTAAAATCATTTCCATCATACCAATTACTAGAATCCCTAAAAGGAATTTAATCCCGTAGTTCATCCCTTGTCCATAATCCATCGCTTCGATGAATAATGCACCACCAGTAATAATGATCAAAATATAGAATAAGCGTAATACCATATGAAGGCCTTTAGATTTCGACGCTAAAGCAGCGATCAAGAACAATATAATCGCAACTACCCAAGTAGTAACGTGCAGATGCGTTGAGCCTGTTAAAAAGTCCATCTTTTCCCCACCTTATATTTTCTTTTCAGCAATATCCTACCATTTAGATGGGGGCATTTCAAATATTATCTTCCTATATTATTGAAAACGATTTACTAGAGTTCCAATACCTTCGATTGATACTTTCACTTCATCGCCTGCTTTTAAGAATGTTGGAGGGTTCATTCCCTTACCTACTCCAGCTGGTGTACCCGTTAAGATAATATCCCCTGGCTCTAATGTTACATGGTGGGAAATAATAGATATTAAGTTTTCCACAGTAAAGATCATATCTTTCGTTGAACCATTTTGACGAATTTCTCCATTAACCTTTGTCACTACTGTTAAAACCTGCGGATCTGGAATCTCATCTTTTGTAACAACATATGGACCCATTGGACAAGAACCATCTAAACTTTTACCTAAGAAAAATTGCTTATGTCGATCTTGTACATCTCTTGCAGTTAGATCATTCGCAATTGTATAACCAAAGACATAATCTAATGCTTGATTTTTCGGTATATCGCGGCCAAATTTTCCAATTACGACAGCAAGTTCTCCCTCATAATCATAAGAGTCTGTTTTCGTTGCATGTACTGAAAGTGTTTGCTCATCAGCAGAAATTGAAGTTGGTGGTTTCGTGAATACTAATAAATCTGATGGTGCAGCTTCAGCACCCATTTCCTTTGCATGCGCGTCATAATTTTTACCTACACACAAAATGTTTTTTGGTGTACGTGGAATTGGTGCTAACCATTCAATTTCCGTGAATGGTATTTTAAAATCATTCACTTGCGGTGAATTTTGAGCAGCTTCTACTAATCTTCTAACCTTTTCAACGAAATCAAAACCGAGTGATATACCTTCTATAATTGTATTAGGGAAAGAAGGAAGTGCTTGAAGTTGTTCTTGGATGGCTAGTACATCCCAAACTGCTTCCTCTTTTTTAACTTTAGTTCCAAACTTTACTTCGCCATTTAATTTAAACGATAAAATCTTCATAGTTCAAACTCCTTGCTCCTATTTTATTACATCATACATCAAACTTTTCGAAAATGCTCACTTTTCGGACAACATTTTTCGGTAAGTTATTTTCTTTACAACTAGTTCAAGCGGTCCTTGTTTGAATTTCATAAAATATAACTCTGCGAAAATCACTTGAATGACATATAGGGCAATTGCAATCAGCACTCCCATTTGAACATCTACCTCTCCATATAATCCAAAACCGAAATTATAGAATAATAGTGTACAGATGATTGATTGCATAATATAAAGCGTTAATGACATACGGCCAGCTTTACCAATTGGACGTAGGAGTTTTAACAACCAAGGAATCATACAAAGTAATACAATTAGCGCTACATATCCAACAGATAATACTGGACCACCAATATATACTTTTAAATAATCGAGTAAATATGAACGTGTCATATTGTAAGGAGCACTTTTAATAACTAGGCCTGCCAAAATACAGATAATTGCTAAAGTAATCCACCATTTCTTTAGTTCTTTTGCTCGTTCAATTAAACGTAATTTCGCTGCAGCAGCACCAATTAACATATAAGGTAAAATAGTAAATAAGGATGTAATCCACATGGAGAAGCTCATTTGAACAGATAAATCTTTCAATCTTTGCATAAATGCGTCACCCCAGCTCCCAACTCCATAAGCTGTAATCGCACTATTAATCATTTCAATATCAACAAATGAAGAGTCAACTTCCATGTTTGCCATCCCTGATATAAGGAAAATGAAAATGAATAAAAAATGCATCACAAAATTGATCCCGATTGCAATGGATACTAACCATCTACTTCTTAAACGGATTAACATCAATAAGAAAAATCCGCAGAATGCATAAGTTGCTAAAATATCCCCCCACCAAATGAAAATTGCATGAAGAAAACCAATCACAAGTAGGATAAACAGCCTTTTGGGTGCAAATTTATAAAAACTTGTCCCAGTTCTTTGCGATTTTAAAAATTGCATTGCTAATCCATAGCCAAATAGCATTGAGAATAACGGATAAAAACTACTTTGTACATAAATATCTAATGTTTGTTGCCAGATGATATCTTTTGCTTCTGAAAACCAACTGTTTAAATCTAAAATATGTGGCATCGGTAAATAAAAGGCGAACATATTTACTAATAAAATACCTAGTAAACTAAATCCACGTAAAATATCAAGTGACTCAATTCTTTCATTTAGTGTAGTTGGTTGGAAATTCACGATTCAAACTCCTTTTATTGAATTGTTTTACACTTTTATCTATAAACGTTGCAAATCTATTTTACTATAAAAAAACAAAACGAGGAGGATTCGTCTCCCCCTCGTTTTGACTAGTACTTTTCTTCCTACACCTACACTAATTGGATTTCTTTTTCTACGTGATATAAATATAGGATTTTTTCATCAACCTTAATTTGAAGGATGTCTTCAATGGCTTCACTATAGATACGAAGTTGCACACCATAACGTTTTGTCATTTCTTTTGTTAGCGCTGGTTCTTCTTTAAAACCAGGCAGTACTTTATCCGTTTTATAATCTAGGAGTACCCATTTTCCATCCTCATCTTCAAATAAGCAGTCAATAATCCCTTGGATAATTTGTGAATCTCCTTCTTCATCGGAAATGCTTAATGTAAAAGGAACTTCTCTCAGTAATTGTTTCGCACTACTAAATCTTTTGCCGATCGAGGTAGCAAAAAAGTTAAATACTTTTTCTAGTTCTACTACTTTGATTTCATCACTCGTCAATAATTGACGCTCTACAAGTGCTTCAAGGTATGCCTCTACCTCTCTTACATTAGCAAATCCCTCTTTTGGAGCATGTTGCATTACGGTATGTACAACCGTTCCAATTTCAGTTGCAGATAAGGATTTTTCTTGTAGGAACTGAGGGCGTTTCGTAGCAGATGACTTTTGTCGATTGAACACTGCCGTTTCTTGTTCCTCATCACGTTGTAAACTTTCAATTCGTTTTATTTCAGAAACACTTGTTTTTGATTTCTTTGTAATAGAATTGGAAAATGGATACTTCGTTGTAAACCGTTTCGTCAACTCATTCAAAAGCTGCTCGTCTACTTGTTGTTCCATAACATTCAATTCACTAGCTAATGTCTCATTTTCAGAACCGAACTTGAATGTTTCATTTGAAAGAACGGTAATCTTCCATTTTGATAAGTGTTCTATTGGTCTATAGTCTTCTTCACTAAACTCATTAAAACATTTGTGTCTCGCAACAGCCGGTCCAATCCAATCTAAATAGGTTTTTGCACGAGCACGTAAATACTCTGGAAGTAAACTCTCATGTGGAAGACTTTGCATCTCGCACCAAGCTTGGCGAACTTTATCCCAATTTTTTACTGAACCAACTAATATTAAACGTTCTTTTGCACGTGTCATGGCAACATATAAAACACGCATTTCTTCCGCTTTCATTTCGAGAATTTTCTTCTCTTTCATTGCAAGAAATGGCAATGACGTATACATGATTCTGTTGTCAGGGTCAATGGCTTTAACGGCAAGTCCAAATTGTTGATCAAATAAATAAGGGTTATTAAAGTCCATTTGATTAAAGCTTCTACCAAGTCCTGCAACGAAAACAACCGGATATTCTAACCCTTTGGATGAGTGAATCGTTTCGAGTCGAACAACATTATCTTTCTCTCCAATTGCTTTTGCTACCCCTAAATCATCACCGCGTGAACGCATACGATCAATAAAGCGTAAAAATCTAAATAAACCTCGGAATGACGTTTTTTCATACATTAAGGCTCGATCATGGAGTGTTCGCAAATTGGCCTGGCGCTGTTTCCCATTCGCCATTGCCCCAACCATTTCATAGTAATTTGTATCAATGTAAATTTTCCAAATTAAATCAGATAACGAACCGCGTCGTGCAAGATTTCGCCAAGTCTCTAATTGCTGTAAAAACGTTTGGAGTTTTTGCGCTGTTTGATGAGTAAGTCCTGATTTTTCTTCCATTACAAATTCTTTAAGCGCATCATAAAAAGCTGCTTTTTTATTTGTTAATCGAACTTGTGCTAGTTCATTTTCTGTTAACCCCACAAATGGTGCACGTAATACTGAAGCAAGTGGAATATCTTGATACGGGTTATCCACTATTTTTAATACATTTAGCATGACCATTACTTCTAATGCCTCAAAATATCCTTTAGAAGACTCTGCGTAAAGCGGAATGCCTGCTGCTTTAAATTCCTCAACTAAATCACTCGACCAAGTCATGGAGCGCATTAAGATTACGATATCGCTGTAGCGCATTGGTCTTTCTCGTTTTGCCCGTTCTTTTTCTTTTGCATTATAAACTGTTGCACCACTGTCAATCAGTTCACGAATTCTCATAATAATATATCTGGCTTCTTGCTGTGATTTCTTAATTTCTTCTTCAATGACGAGATCCATTGCTTCAATTTCTTCATCGGTTTCGTCTTGTTCATGATCGTCTTCTTGTTCCTCATGAAGAATCGTCAGTTCAATTGGCATTTCGGCTTCATTATAGGGAGCCCCTGGTTTTAAGCCCGCTTTTTCGTCGTAATCAATTTCCCCGACGGTTTCACCCATAATCTGTTCGAAAACAAAGTTTGTCCCTTGTAATACTTCTTGGCGACTACGGAAGTTCGCATTTAAATCAATTCTCAACCCATTTTGTTCAGGCTCTTCTTCAAACTGATTATATTTGTTTAAGAACAGCATTGGTTCTGCAAGTCGGAATCGGTAAATGGATTGTTTTACGTCACCAACCATAAACATATTCCCGTTTGCTTCATTCCCACTTTTCACGAGCTGCAAAATCGTTTCTTGCAAATTATTTGTATCCTGATATTCATCGACAAGTACTTCTTTAAAGCGCTGTTGGAAATCTTTAGCGACTTGAGAAGGAACAAGTATTCCATCTGCTTCTTCGGTTAAAATTTGTAAAGCAAAATGTTCCAAATCGGAAAAGTCAACTAAACCACGTTCAAGTTTTGCGGTTGTAAATCGTTCCCCAAATCGTTCAGTTAACTCAACTAATGTAGAAATCATCGGTGCCATCAGACGGATTTCAACCAATAAACGCTCAGGTTTACGAGCGAAAAATGAATCTTTTATAGTAGTCATCACTTTTTTTGCTTGTTCACGTTTTTTCTTCGCCTTTTCTTGTAAATCAGGGTCACAACTATCTTTTTTTACGCTTGCTAATCTTGCCCATTTTAATGTCACAAAATAATCATAGATTTCTTGCCAAGAACAGTTGTCAATTCGGCGAATGGCTTCTTGAATAAGACCAAAATCTAATTCTGCTGTTTCAGCATATGGCGCTGGTCCATCTGGTTTCAATGCGTATTGTCTTACTTCTTGAATGTGGGCCAAGGCTTCCTCTAAGCTAAATTTGATTGCCTTTTTCAATGGTTCAATAAAGGGTAAATCATCGACTGTAATATTTTCTGGTAAATCATATTGCTCTGGAAGTGAACGTAACCATTTAGTTGGTTCTGGGTGGACACGTGACATTTCATATAATTTATCAATCAATATTTCAATCGCTTGATCATCACGATCAGAAGTAAAACTATCAACTAATCGGTATACGGCATTTACTTTTTCTTCATCTTCTTGGTCATAAGCAGCTTCTAATACTTCAGCTAACACATCATCACGAAGTAACGCAGATTCTCCCTCGTTTGCAATTCGGAATCCAGGGTCGATATCAATGAGATAAGCGTATTGTTTTACAATCGACAAACAAAATGAGTGTAGAGTTGAAATTTGCGCTTTATTCACTAGACTTAATTGACGTCTTAAATGTTGATTTTGTGGATTTTTTGCAATTTCTTTTTCAAGCGCTTCTGCCATACGGTGACGCATTTCTGCAGCTGAAGCATTGGTAAAAGTCACAACAAGCAGCTCGTCCACATCAATTGGATTATCTTCTGAAATGACTTTTTCAATCATTCGATTAATGAGGACAGCCGTTTTTCCGGAACCAGCTGCCGCTGAGACAAGCGTATCTTGACCTGTTGCCCAGATCGCTTTCCATTGCTCATCCGTCCACGTAACATCGGGACCTTTAGTTGGAATCGATAACGCCATTCTTACATTTCAACTCCTCACGTATTTTGCCGACAATATTTGCTGGTTTGTCTGCTTTTAAATTTAAATATTGTTGTTCTTGATCTGTTGGGTCGAACTGACAAACAGACTTAAAGCTACAGTAATCACATGCAGTTCTCCCTTTTAAACGATATGGTTGAATGGCAGTATCCCCACTCAAAATGGCATTTCCTGCTTCTTGATGTTTTTGTCGCACAAAATTTTTCAATTGGGACATTGCCACACGTGGTACAACACGGGATTTAGATTCAGATGTTGACCCATCCTTTTTTAAATAAACAGGGATAATTTTTGAGCTTCCCCCTTGTTCTAGTTCCTCATCCATGGCAATGAGCGAGTCCGAATCTTCCATGAGAAGACCCTTCATTTTATACTTTTTCATTCGTTCAAGATCTAAATCCATTTCATTTAATTCCTGCTCGATTTTCAAAATCGGATTATGAACATGCACATAAAGTACACCAGCTGGCTCTGCATCGTGTCCTAACCAGTAATTCGCATTCTCCACGGCAACATCCAAATACGTTAGTAATTGTAGCGATAAACCGTAATACAATTCATTTAAATCTAAGTCACGGCTAGAAGATTTATAGTCAATGACACGCAAATATGATTGATTGCCAATTTGAGCACTATCAATTCGGTCAATACGCCCACGCAATTTCATTTTGCGACCACCCTGCAAATCAATTTCAAGTGGTGGCAATTGTTCATCTTTGCCTGGTCCAAAAGATGCTTCAATTGCAAGTGGTTTAAAATGCGAAACCTTTGCATGTTGTGTTAAGGCAATCAATGTTCGTTCTACGATTCGAATTAATTTTCGTTGAATATATCGATAGCGTGCACTACTTAATAAAATCTGATGAGAGAATACAGGAACAATTTGTTCTACTGCTTGGCGTGCAAGCGCAGCACACTCTCTAGGTGATAATCGGTTCCATTGAATTCCTTGACGTTTCGTCTCAAGTGTAATCCACTTTAAAGCTTCATGGAAAAGATCCCCCATCGCAAAGTTTTCAAGTCGATATTGTGCGCGTTCTTCTAAGTGCAATCCATAAGTCGTGAAATGCGAGAAAGGACAGCGGAAGAACTTTTCAATGCGTGAAACACTTGAAGTTAATTCTGTTCCATATAACTCTTCTGTGATTTCCTCCGCTAATTTTTCTGCAACGTTTTTCTTTTCTAATGGACGCATTACCGATTGCATAACAGGCTTCCATTTTTCATCTCGTTCATAAAAGCTTTTTAAGGCAACCCATTCAGGATCTAGTTCATTCGAATAATGCGCTTGTCTTAATTGCATCATTAAGAAAGCCAAAGATGTTCTTGGATGCATCAAGTAAGGGAACACATTGTCATGTTCTAATTCCTCTGCTGGGTCAATCAACACTCGCTTATGCGGTAAAGTCTTTACGCCATCTACCTCAAATAATTGATGTAGACGATTGATATAGAGGGATGGAAGCAAGGCTTTACTTTCCTCATCAGAACTTGCATAGGTTACATAAAGTCGGTCCGTCGGTGATGAAAAAGCACGATAAATTAAAAATGCTTCTTGAAGTAAACGATGTTTAGATGTAGGCGATAACTCTGTATCAATTCCTGCAAACCAACCTCGTTCAATATCAGTAATTAATCCTTCATAATCCATACGCTTTGGATAAACTCCATCATTTACCCCGATTACAAATACGACTTTCATATTGTCAAAACGTGCGTATTCTACAGTAGATACCGTTACTTCATCAACTGAAGGGGGAATATTAGAAAATTGAAGCGTATCATATCCTTCATCTAGGATTTTTGCGGCTTCTTCCACTGTCATTTTTTGATCTCCAAACATAATGACAAATTGGTCTAACACATTGATCCACTGATTCCATGCTTGGTCATGCTCACTAGCCCCATCAAGTTCACGTTCAGCTAATTCAGCATCCTTTAAAGCAATTAATTTATCGTAAACTTTTAAATCATCAATACATTGATAAAGAGCTAACGCAATGTCTTTACCTGTTTGTGCTTTCTTTAAAGCATTTTGTAATTTTTCAAGAGGTTGTTTTACCATCTCTTTCATTTCGTTGATGATTTTTTGCATTGCTAGTTCGTCATCAGTCTGAAGCTTCGTGGAAAATTCGAGTCCACGGTATTTTTTATAAAACCACCGAGAATCCTCAAACCAACGATATCCATAAATCCCTTGAGCAATAACAAAGTTCTCTAAACGATCTGCTTTTTCTCTCATTTCTTGTAAACTGCTTCCTATAGGGAAGAATAAATCCGTTTTTATACTTCTAAATACCGGTTCATATTGCCAATTAGAAGTGATGACTTCTAAAATTGAACGGCTAAACTCAATTAATGGATGATGAAGCATCGATTTCTTCTCGTTCGTAAAGAGTGGAATATCGTATTGTGGGAAAATGGTTGAGATTAATGGATCATATACATCTGCTTGACGATACATAATCCCAATATCTCGATATCGTATATTCTCTTCCAACACAAGTCGACATATTTCCCGGGCAATCCCGTGTATTTCTGCTCGCCGATTTGCCCCCTCCATGATTTGTACGAATCCTTCAGCTTTTCTTGTTTGGGGTACAGTTACATGGAATTTAGACTCTACTTGAAGTAAATCGTAATTGTGGAAACGATATGTACCAAACATATGCTCACGATCCTCAATTTCAATTTGGAGATTGTGTGCCTCTTGCATTAGTTTGTCGTACATTACAGACGCGCGATGGAATAATGCTTGTTCATCGTCTTTATCGTTTTCATCTTCAAAAGGTAAAACAACAGTTACACGTTTAGCAATTGCCATTAATTGTCTAACAATATCGAACTCTCGAACTGTAAATGCTGTGAATCCATCAATATAAATATGAGCTTCCTTTAACTTTTCTGAGTTGGGAAGTTGCTCAACTAAAACTGGAAAGAGACCATCCCCATCCACATATCGGTCACCTAATTGTTCTTCAATCTCCGATAAAATAATATGTAAATCTTTTGATTTTGATATTAAAGTATGAGGGGCTGACTTTTCTTCCAATTTCGTAATGGCGTCTTTTAATGCCACACTATCAATATTGTACTGGCTAAATTCTTTAATTAACTGTTCGACTTCTTCCGTAAACCCTCGTTTATCGGCTGCTTGTTTAAAAAGAGAGAATTGATCTTTATTTTCCTCTAATAGGCGCCGGATTAGCATACGATAACCGATTTTATCGATTTTATCTTTTGTGATTCCACCAGTTTCTTGCAGTATATACCACGCTAAACGTTTAAACGTTAATACTTGCGCACGAATCATTCCTTTTATATCATAACGATTTGTTAATATATACTCGGCTTGATATGACATTTGGTCAGGAACAATTAAATAAATAGGTGGTCCAAATGGCTTCGTTTTTAATTCTTCTACGATTTCACGGTGAATAAGTGATGTTTTTCCTGAACCAGCTCTACCGCTGATAATTCGCAATGACATACTAATCCCCCTTTTCACTTGTTAGTACTTCTATTTTACACTAGAATATTTGTTCGTGTCTTGGAGAAAATTTTCCAGAAGAAAAGCGGAGGCGGCTGGTCCACACCCGACAAGCACTGGCCGACAAAACTCGACGTCCTGTCGCATTGTCGGCACTCGTACATCCATGTACTTCGGAGGCAACCGGTGAAGGCGCTTTTTGCCTTCGCTGGTATTGTCGAAGTGACCTCGAGGGTGTAGCCGCCGAAGCTAGACACTGTTCAAAAATTTAAACTTTCTTACGCAATTTAAAAAAACGCCTCAACACGGAGCTGAGACGCGAAATTACTACTTATGAATAGATATTTTCATGTGTTTCTTTTGTTCACTTGCGCTATTTTTTAAATCATGTTCCACTCGCTTATTTAATCGCTTTTCAATCGTTTTTCCAATGACCCATAATAGAACGATCCCCACGCCAGCTGAAATTAGCTTCACTGGACTAGTTAATAAGTCACGTAAATCGTAACCTAATACGCTTATACTTAAAATCATGACAAACTTACCTGCCATAAGTACAAATAGATAATACTTTTTCTTAATATGAGATAATCCGGCCACCAAATTTACAAGTACCGACGGAGTAAATGGTAAACAAATAAAAATAAAAAGCGGGCTTAAGCCTCTCATATCAACCCATTTTATGAGCTTTTGTACTCTTTCTTTCTCTACAAATACTTTAAAACGTGGATGTTTTCCGAATCTACGGACAACTAGAAAGACAGCATATGAACCTAATACCGCTCCTATCCATGATAGTAGGAATCCAAACCATAAACCAAATGAACTTGCATTTGCTACAACGATTACTATAAGAGGGAAAAATGATAAAAATGCTTCTAGAAAAGGAAGAAGAATCCCAATCAATGGCCCAAGTGTCCGATATTGTTCTGCTAATGATTCTATGTTTTCAACTGTAAACCAATCGTGCACAAGTACCACCTCTATTTGTATTGTAAAATTAAATGTAGTATCGTTAAGTCATTTGTTGGATTTTCATATTGATGTAATAGATGGCCAGAAAACACGAGTGTTTCGCCTTCTTTCAAGTGTTCCTCCATCCCTCCTGATCTAATGATAACTTGTCCTTTAATGACTGTAATGGTTTCTTCTACACCTTCTGTATGTGCATCGCTTTTATGCACAACACCAGAGTCCATCTCAACTTTGTAAAATTCCCAACCTCGTTCTGGGTCATATGGAATGATGGAGTACACACGATATTTTCCGTCATTTTCAGCAACATATGTAGTAGAATTACTATCGTATTTTTTAAATTGTTCTTTAGGTGGTTGTAATAAGGAAGAAAATGAAATGCGTAAACCAGCCGCAATTTTCCAAATAGTTGAGACAGTAGGGTTTGCTTCCCCCTTTTCAATCTGAGCTAATTGGGCTTTACTTACATTAGTAGCTTTGGCAACATCATCTAAACTTAAACTCCGCTTAGAACGTATTTTTTTTAATTGATATCCAATATTCCGACTCATGTTTTCCAATATTTATCATCATCCTATTGTTTATTTAAATGTACAAATGTATAATATAAAAGACATTTAATGAAGTTAAATTTTACCTTTATATTATTATAGCTGAAGACCCTTTGTAATGGTCGACTAAATGTTGACTAAACTTTGTATTTGCTATAATGAATCATTAATCATCCTTTATAAGTAGAACGTTTTTTGTAATTTAATGGTTTCAAAATTGGCTTTTTAGTAAATCAAATCAATAATTGTAGAAAGGACTCGAAACTATTGGAAATCCAGACAAAAGTGGACCAATCAATCCATGAGCATACGTTTTTTCAAGGTGTAAAAGATTGTCTTCCAACCTTACTTGGTTATATAAGTATTGGATTAGCTTTTGGGGTAATCGGGATCACATCTAACCTTTCTGTATTAGAAATTTTCCTTTTATCTGTACTTGTTTATGCGGGTTCTGCGCAATTTATCTTTTGTGGTTTATATGTTGCAGGTGCTCCAGTTTCGGTCATCATCATTACAACCTTTATTGTAAATTTGCGTCATGTTCTTATGTCATTTACAGTTGCCCCTCATCTTACTCGTTACTCATCTTTACGTAATATTGGTTTTGGGACATTATTGACGGATGAAACGTTTGGTGTTGCCGTAACAAAACTATCAAAAGAAAATCGACTAGATGGAAATTGGATGGACGGCTTAAATTTAACCGCGTATTTAACATGGATCGCCTCTTGTACAATTGGGGGACTAGTTGGTAAGTGGTTACCGGACGCGCAAGGTTTGGGCTTAGATTTTGCACTTGTTGCTATGTTTGTAGCATTACTAGTTTTAAACCTAGTTGATGTCGGCAAAAACAAGCTTATGCATTATTTAAAACTGATTGGTTGGATGGCGATCATCATGTACATACTTTCATACTTCCTTCCAGGACATTTAGCGGTTCTAATTGCAACAGTCATCGTGGCTAGTATTGGGGTGGTGACTGAAAAATGACAACGACAGTAGCAATGGTGTTAATTATTCTAGGATGTGCCCTTGTTACATGGCTTCCTAGAATATTTCCTTTTATGTTAGTTCGTAATGTCAAGTTACCTAATATCGTATTACGCTGGTTAGCCTATATCCCTGTATGCATTTTAAGTGCACTTGTAATCGAATCTTTAATCAATTCAGAAGGAAAGTTTGTTACATTAAACTGGGTAAATGTTTGTGCATTTATCCCAACATTATTAGTTGCTATTAAAACAAAGAGTTTATCGATTACTGTTGTGATTGGTGTTGTGACAATGGCTATTATACGGAATTTTACATAGACATTTCTGCATATAAAAAGGCGATGCAAATTGATTTGCATCGCCTTTCTTATTACTTATCTAACGAATTCTAAAGTAAACTATGCATCTGCTAATAGGATGCCAATTTTATAATGATCATCACTATAAACAACATGTTGAGTAAGTCGAATTTCGTTTTCATGATTCAGTACTTCTAATCGACAATGTGCTGCATTAATTTGTAATGCTTCATATAATTCATGTTCGTTATGCACTTGTACTCCATTCACTTTTCGAATGATCTCTCCAGCAACTAGTCCCATCTTTTCTGCCGGTGAATCTGGTAACACCGCTGCAATCATTGCGCCATTTGATTTTGCAGAAACAGCATAGACAGCTTTTCTTTCACGAATTGCATAGACAACAGAGATCCACAATCTGAGAATCGCCCCGACCATAACAGTAACTAACCCTACAATCGGTTGGAAGTATGCAACTAATCCGCCTATCGTCACAAGCAATCCAAGTAGGATTACTGAACGACCCAATTTAGGGAATAGATAGGCAGGTAATGTGTTACGAGCCATTTGTTGAAACCCTACGATCACTGGGAAAAGAACAAGCGAGAATTCATTGGAACCCAACGAGATTTGAGGCCACCAAGGAAAATATGCTTGAAGTGAATTACCTGGAACGATGAGAAAAATAGGCAATAACCAAAGTTTTTTACTAAGAAAAGCTACTGCCCTCTTTCCACGCTTCGTATTCTCAATCATAGGTGAGGCAAAATTAGCTCCAGACTTTTTGATTAAGAGACCTTCTGCAACTAATAGTAAACCTACAACAATCGAGATTGAAACGACTGTCCCTCCAAACACATCAATGCCTTGAATATGAATTCCGAACAAGTTAATTGACCAGTTTTGGTTGTCCATAAGATAAAATGCAACTAACCCAACCGCCCCTATTACGATCGGTGAAAGGAAATGAAATACATACAATACAAGACCTATTAGACTAGCGATTGAAACTAAGTATAAGAAATCAATCGGCATGGCTAATCCAAAGACAATTGTGATGATCGAAATCACAAAGGACCATAATAGACCTTCTTTTATTAACCCAATTGTCTCTGACCAGCCCCATAAAATTCTTATATTAAAATATTTCCTTTCACGCTTTACACGACGATAACCTAAATATATTGCCATGAAAATCGCTACATAAAGAATGGGATTTAGAAACATTCTTCCTATTCCCAACACAATTTCTTTCACTATTTCAATGTTCATTCTTCCACCGCCTGTAAACTACTTAACTACTATAATTGTATCAAACGAAGTAATAGTAGCGGTAGTACAAAAAGAACGATTTCTCCCAGATTGATTGATTAGAAACATTAAGTTTTAATGATTTGATTATTTTAAATCACCGTCAATTTTATGCATTAAGACGCTGACCCCCATTTGGAGTTGCAAATCATGTTCAACATCTTCCTTATATGCAATAACCTGTTTTCGAATACTTTCAAAGAACTCTTCGTCCATTACTGCTCCAGTACGCAACTCATTTTTTTCACGATACTGATTCACTGCATCAGCAGTCTGGTCATCAAAGAATCCATCTGTTCGATTCACATCGTAACCTAGTCCGTTTAATACTTTTTGTACATAGGCAATTTCTTCACTAAAGGTACCTTCTTCAAAATCTCCTCTTAGAGGAAGAACTTCTAGAGCAAATAGCGGATGTTGCTCCACTTCTATATCTGCAGGAATTCCTACTCCGTGAATCCATTCTCTTTTTGGTGTAAGCCATTTATTTGTAGAGAGTTTTAATTCCCCACCATTTTGTAAATCCCATGTTTCTTGAACTGTCCCCTTACCAAAGCTATTTACTCCAACGAGAGTTGCACGATTCCAGCTTTTCACAGCACCTGCCATCACTTCACTTGCAGAAGCACTGCCATCATTTTGAAGAAGTACTAGTGGGAGTTTTCTCATTTTTTCTAGGTACGTTTTTTCAATACCTTCTAAAGGTGATGTCTTTAAAGCTTCCGTTGCACCCTCACCATTTTGCATATATGCAAATGTTTCTCCTGAGTCTTCAAGACTACTTACGACTGCCGCGACACTATGTAAATATCCACCTGGATTATCGCGTAAGTCAACAATGATTCCTTCAATATCCTGAGATAGGAGTTGCTTTGTAGCATCAACCCATTCTTGTGCGGTTTTTTCACCGAACATTGAAATAGATACATAGCCTACCTCTGTATCCTCTACTTTTAATACTTTTGCTGAGACTGTCTTATTATTAATCTCTGCGCGCTCTAACGTCACTTTTATATGACGCTCAGTACTTGGGCGATATAACACTAATGATATTTTTTCGCCCGCCTCGCCTTGAATTAATTGTAATAATTCGCCTAATGTTTTTCCTTCTACACGCTCTTTATCAACTTGTACAATTTCATCGTTCGGACGAATGCCTGCTTTTTCAGCAGGAGAAGATTTTACTGGCGATACGACGATAAACTTCCCATTTTTTTCAGTAATCTCAATACCAATTCCAACTCTTTGTCCTGCTAAAGTCTGTCTATGAAGTGCGGCTTCCTTTTCCGTATAATACGTGCTGTATGGATCTTTAATGGCATTCGCCATTCCTCTTAATGCCCCTTCGATTAATACGTCTTCTTTAGGCCCGTATACCGATTTTTCAGTGATTAATGAATAGGCTTGGTCAATGACAGGAAAAGAAGAACTTCCTTTTGTTTGTTCCTTTTCAGCTGATCCCCAACTTTTCCAAATTATAAAAGAAGCAGCAATTATACAAATCACCGCTAATCCTAAAAAAATTCGGCTCTTTCGCAACCGTATCCCTCCTCTCGTTCAATCTATGAAAAAACAAGAGCTCCTAATACTTGCACAAAGCCGAATTTTTGATTTAATTTCTTATTTTACAAAACTATCACGTTAATTTAACTCTTTTACGTAATGACTTAACGCCTCTTGATCTAACGGGCCAACTATATGACGCTGAATGCGGCCTTCTGTATCAATCATAAATGTTGATGGAATAGTTAATACTTGATAGGTTTGATTAACCCCTTCCTCTTCCATTAATAGAATAGGGAATGTTAGCTTATAACTATCAACAAATTTTTGAATATTATCAAGTGAACCATCAGAATATGTTAAGTTTACACCGACAATTTCAACATTTTCTTCTTCGGCATAATCATCATAATAATCTTGCAAATGGGGCATCTCTTTTTTACAAGGAGGGCACCAAGTAGCCCAGAAATTTAAAATTACTTTTTTACCTTTTAACTCTGATAAAGTGACCGTTTCACCTGATAAAGTACTCAATGTAAAATCAGGAGCAATTTGCCCTTTTTTAACACCGGATTCATTATTTTCAATATCCATTTCATAACCGAGAGCATAATCATTAATTTCTTCACTTGCCTCGATTTGTTTTTTTATGTAACTTCCAACCATGATCGCAATTAATGCGATCACTATGAGCAAGCCAATGCCTTTTTTCATGGGTAGATAACCTCCGCGAACGAACCATTCTGTCGGTAATTTACTATTTTCATGCATACATAATACCATAACTTGGTTGTCATATGGTTGTGTGAATCCGTCAATTGATTCAATAATAAAAGCAGGCTGGATGCTATTATGCATCACAACCTGCTTTTATGTTTTATAGAGAAATATAATTTAATGGATTTTGAACTCCTGCAGTTTGGCCTCTCCAAGTACCAATATGAACTTCGAAGTGTAAATGTGGACCTGTTGAACGGCCTGTAGTTCCCATATTGGCAACCTTTTCACCTTGTGCAACTGTTGTTCCGACACTTACATTATACGAACTTAAATGTGCATAAAGAGTTGTATAAATTTGACCATTGATTGAGTGAGTAATCATAATGACATTCCCATAAGTTCCTAAAACTCCTGCATAGGAAACGACACCGTCCGCTGATGCAATAATAGGTGTTCCAGCGCTATTGGCTAGGTCAACACCATAATGGAATTCTGGACCATAACCAAGATTACGCCATCCATAAGGGCTTGTTAAAACGCCATTTGTTGGTTTCATAAAGCCAGATGAAGATGTTGGTAAATTCCCAACCGCTTGACTTCCACCACTTTGTTGTTGTTGTTGCTGTTGCTGGCGTTGGCGTTCAATTTGACGAGCAGCTTCTAGTTGACGTTGTTGCTCAGCTTCAATTTGCGATTGTAAATCTTGGCTGATATCAAGATACTCAGAATACTCTTCTTCTAATAATGTTTTCTCTTTTGCAAGTTTAGCTTGCTCTGCCTCGAGTTGTTTAACTAATTGATTCTTTGCAGCTTTTTGAGAACTTAATGAAGATTTTAATCTTTGAAGTTCCGCTTGTTTGTTTTCAAGCTTTTTCTTTGTATTTTCTAGTACTAACTTTTGTTCCTCTAAAGATTTTTTATCTTCTTTTTGGTCTTGCATAATTTTTCGATCCGCTTCCATCAATGTGTTAACAGCAGAGAATCGGTCAATGAAATCTACGAAACTATTTGCTCCTAATAGCACATCGATATAGCTAATAGAACCACCTGCTTGAATAGCACGTGCACGATCTTCTAATAATGCATCTCGTTGATCAATTTTCTCTTGAAGTTCTTTGATTTGCTTTTGTAATTTAGCAATCTCATCATTTGCAGTATTAATTTCACCTACAACAGAATTGATTTGACCATTTGTTTGAGTAATTTTATCGCCAAGCTTTGTAATTTGTGAAAGCAATTGATCTTGCTTTCCTTTAATTGTTTTAATCTCACCTGACTTTTTATTAATTTCACTATTTAATACATCTTTTTGATGATCGACTTCATTTTTTTTCTCTTTTAAATCAGACAAATTCGCTGCATATGCACTTGGCACTTGAACAATCAGTAAAGTCGCTATTAGTGCGGCGAATAGTTGAATCGGTTTTTTCGATATTTTCTTCAACAATCAGGACTCCTTTCAACTTATCAAGACAGATTCTCCAATTCATACAATCGTTTACTTTGCTTTGTTGAATTGATCATGGTAAGACTTTTTGCATGTTTTTCAACAATAATCCTTCTAAAGAATCCGACAATATTAGATGAATGGGTTGTGTATCTAATTTCAATTATATCTTTAAGAACTTACGAACTGACATAAAGCTTCCCCATACTCCAATGAATAGACCAAGCAATAAGATTAATGCATTAACTTGATAGATTAATGGACTGATATCAAGAAGTTGTAATAACTCACCTTTTAATTTTGGTGCTATTATCTTATGGATATTGTAGTAAGCGATTGTAACAAATGTCATTGGAATGACTGAACCTAAAATTCCAAGCCATGCCCCTTCTAATACGAAAGGAATTCGAACAAATGAGTTGGTTGCCCCAACAAGTTTCATAATTTCAATTTCATCTCTACGTGCAATAATCGTAATACGAATAGTATTTGAAATTAAGAAAATCGCGGTGAAAAGCAATCCTAAAATAAGTACTAAACCAACATTTCGGCTTGTATTTAAGAAGCTAAATAACTTTTCAACTTTTCCTTCGCCATAGATCACATCATATGTATTGTCCAATTTCTTAATTTTCTCAGCAATTTTTGCAGTTTCTTGTGGGTTTGCTGCTTTTACATACAATACATTGTGTAACGGATTACTTTGTTCAAATAAACTTAAATCTTCACCAAAATCTTTAATTAATAGATCGAGTTCATCTTCTTTCGATGAATAAACAACCGTTTCTACACCTTTTAAACTCTTAATCTCTTTTTGTAATTTACTTTCTGCTGTTTTTGCTTCATCTTGATTTTCGATGATATCAATTAAAACACGGATTTCCACATCATTTTCAATGTCATCCGCTACTTTATTGAGGTTCATCATAATAATCGCAAACACACCAACAAGTAATAGCGTCACTGTTACAGCACTTATGGATGCAAAAGTCATCCAGCCATTACGAGTTAAGGACTTTAAACTTTCTCGGAAGTGTCGTTGAATGGTTCTACCCCTCATAACCGTAGTCACCTCCGTTAACATCACGGACAATCAAGCCGCCTTCAATTGCAATAACACGTTTTCGGATTGTATTTACAATTTCACGGTTATGTGTTGCCATCACAATTGTTGTGCCCATCGTATTAATTTCTTCAAATATATTCATGATTTCCCATGAAGTTTCAGGATCCAAGTTACCTGTTGGTTCGTCTGCGATGACTACTTTCGGCATATTCACAATCGAGCGTGCAATAGAAACACGTTGCTGTTCCCCACCAGAAAGTTCACTTGGCAACATTCGAACTTTATGCTTCAGCCCTACAAGCTCTAACACGTCCATTACTCTTTTACGAATTTGCTTCGGATGTTCTTCAATAACTTCAAGTGCAAATGCTACATTTTCATATACTGTCAATCTTGGTAATAACTTAAAATCCTGGAATACTACACCTAATTGGCGGCGTAAAAAAGGCACTTGATTATTTTTTAACTTTGTAAGATTTGTACCATTAATGATGACATCACCTGATGTTGGTTTTTCTTCACGATACATTAATTTAATAAATGTTGATTTCCCAGCTCCACTTGGTCCAACAACATAAACAAATTCTCCTTGCCTTATATCTACTGTAATTCCATTGGCTGCAACTACACCATTGGGGTATTTTTTATAAACATTATTCATTTCGATCATTAACTAACTCACCTAAGTTCTATGAATCTATATTTTTTCCATGTTCCATTATAACACTGATTAGTAGCGATAATATTACAAATTGTTATCAATCAAACTATAAATCTACGTATTTCGGTAAAATTTTGACACTAAACGATATGAGTGATAGGCGCTTTGTCATATCTGCAACTAGATTTCCTAGTGTATGTTAAAGTTCCTCTAGAAATCATTGGTGTGGTATTTGCTTGTAGTCTAATCAGAGGGAATTGTATCTCAAAAGAATGAGGTAAAAATGTTTCAAATGCCTTTTACTACATAATTCCATTTATTTCTATAAATTCCTCTATTATTTTTGTCGAAATTTTATCTATTTTACATGATTAAGGAAAAAACACTCTTATCTGAACGAAATAATTGGAAGAAGGTTCGTCTTAGTAAAAAGTAAAAAGGCAAATCATCTTATTAGGATGATTTGCCTCTTGATTTAGTGGTACATTAACCTGATTGCTTAACTTAAACAAGGTCCGTAAGCAATTACGCCAGATATCGGACGATAATGCTTCCTGATCGTGTTTCTCCGCTTAATTTTAATACGGGTTGATTTTCTAATATTTTATCAAAACGTAATGTCTTTTGTAAAAACTGATCTTCTTCGGAACGTTTTTCGATATCGGCTAAGCCAACATCCGTTTTCCCAAAGTTTGTTGAAACTTGTCCATTAAGTGACAAAGTTTTCGGAATATACATTTCCACTGCACCAGCAACAGTACGTGCTTTTAATTTCCTTGCTGATGAGCTTGTTGTCGTTACAATCACTGCTCCATTAACTGATTCAGCTTCTACTTCTTGTATGTCTCCATCAATGTAAATACGACCATTGACTGTTTCGGCCTCTAAATCTTCACCTTTCACATGGCGTAATTCAATTGAGCCATTGCCAGATTGGATATCTGCATTTTGGAATGTACTTTCATCTATCTTAATTGCTCCGTTATACGTTTTAACTTTCAATAGCTTAGCATCAAGATTTTGAATTGTTACACCGCCATTTAGTAAACGCAATAAAACAACATCATATTGTTGTTTAGGTACAACTAGACGTAAGTTCACTTGTGACATTTTTGTTGTAGTAGAAATCGTTAATTTACCATTGATGAAGGTTACAAAATCCTGAACGAATCTTTCTTTCGACAGGTCCTCATCTTGATTGGCAGCAGATGTTTTAATTTGAGCTTCAATTAAAAAACGCTCATCTTCTGCTTTTACAACGTCAACGCGTCCATTTGGAATATCTAATTCAATTCCTTTAATTTCAGCTGCATCAAAAGAATAGGTTTTATCAAACTCGACTTTGTTCCCAAACGGAAATTCTAAATCGAAATCTTTAACTTTAGAAAATGTAGAATTCATTACGTCCATCATGCGGCTACTGAACTGTGATAAGTCTTGTTTCAATTCATTTACGAACTGATTAGCAGATTCTTTATTGTTAAATATATTTCCAAAGAGATCTTCAAATCCGGATGATTTTGATTTCGTTTGTTCATTTTTTGTCTCACTGTATTCATGGTGCTCTTGTGATGAATGACTTTGTGTGGACACATCCTCTTTTACTGGTTGTGATTCTTGGCTTACGACCGGTGGATTTGCAGGTAATTGAGTGGATTCATTTTGCTTTGACAACGCTTCTAGTAAAACAATGGCCTCATCTGCAGAGATTGTTCCGTTTTGAACTAACTGTAATATGCGCTTACGTTCATTTTCCATAATGAATAAAAATCCTCCCTCTAATTTGTATACCAATTATACGACGAGGGAGGGAAAAAAGTTTCAAAAAAGCACTCGAAACTTCAAATATTTCTGTTTTTTTACACATTTATCAATCAATAACGCCTTGGCGTAATTGCGTCCAGATTTTGAATTGCGCTTGGGCCTACAGGATGTAGGTCAGTTAGCCGTTGTCGCACGGATGCGACGATTTTAGGCTAACTTCCACTTATAACTCCTCTCAAAATCCGTGACATCCGCCGGAGTTTAGGCCAACACGATGTTGGTCACTCAGACGTTGCCACAGGACGTGGCGCTCTTAGTCTGAGTTCATTTATTTAAGTAGGGGTTTAGACCCCCACTAAAAAAGGAAAATTGTCTATTCATTTCCCACCTACAGAGGAGAAGTTTTATGATGAATGAAGATAATGGCTTATTTATTGGTTGCCTCTTCAAGCACCGCTTCCATTCGTTTACGGTCACGCTCTAAAATTGGTTTTAAGTAGCTACCTGTATAGGATTCTTTTACTTCTGCAATTTGCTCAGGTGTTCCTGTTGCCAAAATCGTGCCACCTTTATCGCCGCCTTCTGGACCGAGATCAATGATATAATCAGCTGTTTTGATGACATCTAAATTATGTTCGATGACAAGAACAGTCTCACCATTCTCAACAAGTCGCTGAAGAACGATTAAGAGTCTTGCAATATCATCTGCATGAAGACCTGTAGTTGGTTCATCTAAAATGTAGAAGGACTTCCCTGTTGAACGTCGGTGTAGCTCAGATGCTAACTTCACACGTTGCGCTTCTCCACCAGATAGAGTTGTGGCAGATTGTCCAAGTTTCATATAGCCCAGTCCTACATCTACAATGGTTTGTAATTTACGATGAATTTTTGGAACATTTTCAAAGAAAACTACTGCATCCTCTACTGTCATGTCTAAAATTTCTGCGATATTCTTTTCTTTGTAACGTACTTCCAATGTTTCACGATTAAATCGTTTCCCATGACAAACTTCACAAGGAACATACACGTCTGGTAGGAAATGCATTTCAATTTTAATGATTCCATCACCGCGGCACGCTTCACATCGTCCACCCTTAACATTGAAGCTAAATCGTCCTTTTTTATATCCACGTACTTTAGCCTCGTTTGTTGAAGCAAATAAATCTCGAACATCGTCAAAAACACCTGTATATGTGGCCGGGTTTGATCGAGGTGTTCGACCAATTGGCGATTGGTCTATATCGATTACTTTTTCTAATTGTTCAATACCTGTGATTTCTTTATGTTTGCCTGGTTTTGTTCTTGCCCGATTCAATTTTTGTGCAAGAGCTTTATATAAAATCTCATTAATAAGTGTTGATTTCCCTGAACCAGATACGCCTGTAACTGCAATGAACTGACCAAGCGGTATATCGACTTTAACATTCTTCAAGTTATTTTCGGATGCACCTTTAATGGATAATTTACGACCATCTGGTTTACGACGTTCTATTGGAAGCGGTATAAACTTTTTCCCACTTAAGTAGTTTCCTGTAATAGACTCCGGGTTGTTCATGACTTCTACTGGTGTACCAGCAGCAACAATTTCACCACCATGAACTCCTGCACCTGGGCCAACATCAATTAAGTAGTCGGCAGCCATCATTGTATCTTCATCGTGTTCGACAACAATTAATGTATTACCTAAGTCTCGCATTTCTTTTAACGTACCAATTAAACGGTCATTGTCACGTTGGTGTAACCCAATCGAAGGCTCGTCCAGAATATAAAGTACACCTGTAAGACGTGAACCTATTTGAGTAGCAAGACGAATACGCTGAGCTTCCCCACCCGATAATGTACCAGCAGCACGAGAAAGCGTTAGGTAATCTAAACCAACATTAATTAAAAAGCTTAAACGCTCCACGACTTCACGAATAATTAGTCGAGCAATTTGTATTTCCTTTTCACTTAAAGTGACATTCGAGAAAAATTCGTACATTTCTCCAATGGAATGCTCAGTTGCCTCTGCTATGTGTAATCCTTGTACTTTTACAGCTAATGTCTCAGGTTTTAATCGATATCCTTTACATGACGGGCATTTATGTTCTGTCATATATTTTTCCATTTGTTCCCGTACATAATCAGAAGATGTTTCACGATATCGTCGTTCAACATTACTTACAACGCCTTCAAATAAAATATCTTTATCGTGAATAGAGCCAAATTCATTCTCGTAATAAAAGTGAATGAGGTCAGGTCCTGACCCGTAGAGGATTTTATCCATTTGGTTTTTTGGTAATTCCGATACAGGAACGTCCATTGGAATGCCGTAATGTTCACAAACTGCTTTTAACAGCTGAGGATAATATTGAGAACTTGTTGGTTCCCAAGCAGCAATGGCATGTTCTTCTAATGTTCTACTCCAATCAGGAACTAACAGGTCGAGGTCCACCTCTAATTTTGTTCCTAAACCATCACACGAAGGGCACGCACCAAAAGGACTGTTAAATGAAAACATACGTGGTTCTAATTCGCCAATGGAAAATCCACATAATGGGCAGGCATGGTGTTCACTAAATAGTAATTCCTCATGTTCCATCACATCTACTAAAACACGACCATCCGCAAGTTTTAGTGCAGTCTCAAGCGAGTCACTTAATCGAGAAGCAATCCCATCTTTTACAACAATACGGTCAACCACAACTTCAATATTGTGTTTTTTATTTTTATCAAGTTCAATAGAATCGTCTAAATCTTGCATTTCACCATCAATACGTACACGAACAAACCCTTGTTTTTTCAAGTCTTCAAGTAATTTTACATGTGTTCCTTTTCGACCTGAAACAATCGGGGCTAGTAATTGCATTTTTGTACGTTCTGGATATTCTAATAGCCGGTCCACCATCTGTTCAATTGTCTGTGAAGTAATCTCGATTCCATGATTAGGACAGATTGGTTTTCCAATGCGTGCAAATAAAAGGCGTAGATAATCATAGATTTCTGTCACCGTCCCAACAGTAGACCGTGGATTACGACTCGTCGTTTTTTGGTCGATGGATATTGCAGGTGACAAACCTTCGATTAAATCAACATCTGGTTTATCCATTTGCCCTAAAAACTGACGAGCATATGCAGAAAGGGATTCTACATAACGACGTTGCCCTTCTGCATAAATCGTATCAAAAGCAAGCGAGGACTTACCTGACCCAGACAATCCAGTGATGACCACAAGTTGATCTCGTGGAATTGTGACATTGATATTTTTCAAATTATTCGAACGTGCACCTTGCACGACAATTTCTGTATTTTTCAAGCTAGGTCACCCTTCTGTTTTCAATTCAAAGATTGTATCTCTAAGTTCTGCTGCACGTTCAAAATCAAGTGCTTTTGCTGCTTCTTTCATTTCTACCTCAAGCGACGTAATTAACTTTTCTAGTTCTGATTTCGTTAATTTTTTACCTTTCGTCACTTTCGTTACATATGTTTCTTCCTCTTCGGCAGCTTGTGTTGCTCGGATTAATTCTGGTATTTTCTTTTGAATCGTTTTTGGAGTAATGCCATGTTCTTTATTATAGGCTTCTTGTATTGTTCGACGACGTTTCGTCTCATCAATCGCTTTTTTCATGGAATCAGTCATATTGTCAGCATACATAATAACATGCCCATTTGAATTACGTGCCGCACGCCCAATCGTTTGAATTAATGAACGTTCTGATCGCAAAAAGCCTTCTTTATCGGCATCGAGAATAGCTACAAGTGAAACTTCCGGAATATCTAAACCTTCACGCAGGAGGTTAATTCCTACTAATACATCATGAGTACCTTTACGAAGTTCTCGAATGATTTCAATACGTTCTAACGTTTTAATTTCCGAATGAAGATATTCAACCTTAATACCGATTTCTTTTAAGTAAGCGGTTAAGTCTTCCGACATTTTCTTCGTTAAAGTTGTGATTAGAACACGTTCTCCTTTTTCTACACGTTGATTGATTTCACCAATTAAATCATCAATCTGGCCTTCAATAGGACGTACTTCAATATTAGGATCTAATAACCCTGTTGGACGAATAATCTGCTCTACCATTTCAGGTGTATGTTCGATTTCATATGGACCTGGTGTTGCCGAAACAAAAATTGCTTGATGAATATGTTTTTCAAATTCCTCAAATCTTAATGGACGGTTATCAAGCGCTGAAGGTAGACGGAACCCGTGCTCAACTAATACACCTTTACGAGCTTGGTCTCCATTGTACATTCCACGTACTTGCGGTAAGGTTACGTGACTTTCATCCACCACTAGTAAGAAATCTTCTGGGAAATAATCTAGTAAAGTATATGGAGTTACCCCAGCTGGTCTTAATGTTAAATGACGTGAATAGTTTTCAATTCCCGAACAAAAACCCATTTCTTTCATCATTTCCAAGTCATAGTTTGTGCGTTGTTCCAAACGCTGAGCTTCAAGCAACTTATCTTCAGCTCTTAATTTCGCAAGTTGTTCTTCTAATTCAGCTTCTATATTTTCAATTGCTTTAAGCATCTTTTCTTCACGCGTAACGAAGTGAGATGCTGGGAAAATGGCAACATGATCTCGGTCCCCTATAATTTCGCCAGTCAATGCGTCTACTTCACGAATTCGGTCAATCTCATCACCGAAAAATTCTACACGAATACATTTCTCATCACGTGATGCCGGGAAGATCTCAACAACATCGCCACGTACTCGGAAAGTTCCGCGTTGGAAATTTACATCATTACGTTCAAATTGTATATCTACTAATTTTCGTAATAGTTGATTTCGTTCAATTTCCATCCCTGTACGAACTGAAACAACCAATTCACGGTATTCTTCTGGATTCCCTAAACCATAAATACAGGATACCGAAGCAATAATAATGACATCTTTTCGTTCAAATAAAGCACTTGTTGCTGAATGTCGTAATTTATCAATTTCATCATTTATGCTGGAATCTTTTTCAATATATGTATCCGTTTGCGGTACATAAGCTTCAGGTTGAAAATAGTCATAGTAACTTACGAAATATTCAACTGCATTATTTGGGAAAAATTGCTTAAACTCACTATAGAGCTGTCCTGCAAGTGTTTTATTATGAGCAATCACGAGTGTAGGCTTATTTACTTCTTTAATGACATTTGAAATGGTGAATGTTTTCCCCGTTCCAGTTGCACCAAGTAATGTTTGATAGCGTTTGCCTTCATTTACTCCTTGAACAAGCTGTTCAATTGCAGCAGGCTGATCTCCACTCGGTTTGTACGCTGACTGCAAATCAAAAGTTTCGGTCATTCATTGTTCGTCCTTTCTCCCAATTCTTGTATTTATATTTTAGCATAACCAATTTAAGAATAACATTAATATGCGAACGTATATTCTAAAATTTACAATAGACTGGTCAAAGTAATGCTTTACTTATATAGGTGAAGAATCTTTAAACTTTGCTAGACAAAATTAAAAAGCCGCCACTCTGAACCCTATTCTTGTTAGACAGTTGCTAACAATAGTTAGAAATAAGTTCAGCACCAAGGCGACTTTTCAAAAAATATTTATGTTGTTTAATGCGCGTATCTATACTTGTACTTTTCACCAATTCACTCTACCAATTATGATCCGACATCGTAAAATAACTTACTCACCAATATTCTATATTGACTTTCCACTACTATAAAAAATTCATTTAATTCTTGAGGTATTTAATCACTAAATTCTCCGTGCACGTAGACTGCCTAGCATTTAACTACTCTCTTGCAGCTCGTTTAATTCCTGAGCATATTTGTAAAACGCTGCCTCATTTTTTTCATCTAATGCATTATCGATGAAATTTTTCAACTGTTCGATTCTTTGAAGTCTTTTCATTCTGTTTAAAAACAAGTCCAAATAAATGTCATTCAATAACTTTTCAGATTCATTTGCATGTTGAGAGTGTCCAACTGCTTTAAGAAAATCTGTGTATGAATAAAATTTATCCATCGATATCACCCCGATTCCCTTTTTTCTATTATAAAAAATCTAATTTCAATTTGCAATATTTTCTGAAAAATATATTAATTTATTTATCTATTAAAGAAATAATAATTTCGCTATGTATTGGACGTCATTACTCAAAAATATGTTCGCATTTTTTATTACGATGCGATCACCAATGTCTAATAGTCCGAATTGTTATGAACTTATAATTACACTACATTTATACTGGTTCAATAGTACCCGTAATTTACAAAACATTAGTTAAAATGTATCTGTTTTTATCGAACAAATTGTAACGCTATTGTAAATCTTTTGAAAATTAGTAAGTATTATGTTGAAAACACTCGAATTTCAATTTATGATATTTGTAAATCGGCCGATTATACTACTTTCATACCAGGAGGAAACTATTTTGAAAAAAGGAAATTTTGTAGATTCATATTGTGTAACACGAAATACTTACATGATCGAACCAATTCATCTGGACAACAACAAAACATATTCACGTGTATATGATAAGGGCGGTGAAGTCCTCGTCTCACAATCACCACTTAAAATAATCAAAGAATCTTGTAAGAATATGTCCATTAATTATCATGCTGCACGTCAGTTTGCTAAAGAATTCTTTGGAGAAGAAAAACATAAATTACCGATTTCTATTTCTTATGCTAATGGTTTTCCATGTGTTTTCTTCCCGCTTTTATCACCAGATTCATCAGATAATTGTTGGATTGGACTACATGCCATTATCAACTTCAAAAAAGTAAAAAATTGTACAGAAATCACTTTAAAGGATGGACGAGAACTAACTCTACAAGTTCATTCCTCATCATTTAGTTCACAATATGTTTATTCGACAATGTTCCAAATATATATTAAAAATAAAAGACAAGAAATTCAAAATGACTTTCCTTTCTATTGATTCTGATTCTTCGATGCGATGAACAAATAAAAATTAAGTAGATCTTCAACCTGATTGCGGAGTCGTATATTTGAATACCTTCTCACTTCCATTGTTTGTTGAAAGTGAAAAGAATACTCCGTAAACAATTCATCTGAACTACCACGAATTACTTTTAATTGATGTTCTTTTAAATATGTTTTTGTTTTTTTCAGATCATCCAATGCACTTTCCTTCGCTTTTTCAATTAGTTTTATATATGGACGCTTCAGTTTAAACTGTCCAGCTTCAACTTCAGCATAATCCTTTTCTAACACGGTAAGAAGCATTGGTAAGTAAATTGCCGATTCTAAATACGGGACAGTTTCAATGGGAATATGCGCCACAAAAACCCCTCCTAAGGAACGTTTGTTCGTATTATTATTTTACCCCTACTCATACAATTATGCAATTGTATTTCAAGTGGGAAGATTTTGCTTATTAGGAGGGGGTTGAAGTTTTGTATACAAGTGTTTCTTTACGAAATCTTAACTAAACTGACAGTATTGAACTGAAAAATCCACCCACTATAATAGTTAAGAGTAATTAAATTCGTATAAAACAAATCTTTAAAAGGAGGAATGCATGATGAGTGAAAATGAACAAGTTCTACAAGCTGTGATGGAACTATCATCAAAAATGGATGAGCATTTTAAAGCGCTTAATGGGAGAATGAATTCACCTGAGAGTAGAATGGACTCTCTTGAAAATCGAATGGATTCGCTTGAAGAAAAGGTTGAACGAAACCATTCAGAGTTACTTGGCAAAATTAATACGATCAACGAAAGACTCGACACCATTGATGAAAAACTTGGAATACTCGCAAATGATACATTAAACACAAAAGCTGAAGTGAAGGTATTAAAAAAAGCGATGAATATGACGAACCTGTAACCCTTAGTTTGTTACATAGTAGTCTTTTCATAAATACAAAACAAAATACTCCAAGACAGACGCTTCATTCAGAATCCTCTAGACTAGAAAAGGGCTTCATCTATTCACCACAGATGAAGCCCTTTCTAATATTATTGTCCAATTCGAGTTCGTAAATAAGCATTAATGAAACCATCTAGTTCTCCGTCCATAACTCCTTGAACGTTACCAGTTTCAAAACTTGTACGGTGGTCTTTTACCATTGAATATGGGTGGAAGACGTAAGAACGAATCTGTGAACCCCAGCCAATTTCTTTTTGCTCTCCGCGAATCGCATCTAACTCAGCTTGTTGTTTTTCAATTTCTAATTGATACAACTTCGCTTTTAACATGTTCATTGCTTTATCGCGGTTTTTAATTTGTGAACGCTCCGCCTGACATGATACGACAACACCTGTTGGGATATGCGTAATACGAACAGCCGAGTCCGTCGTATTAATATGCTGTCCACCTGCACCTGTTGCACGATACGTATCAACTTTTAGATCTTCAGAACGGATATCGATTTCAATCTCATTGTTAAATTCTGGCATGACATCACATGAAACAAAAGATGTATGACGACGACCTGCAGAATCAAAAGGCGAAATACGTACTAAACGATGTACACCTTTTTCAGCTTTTAAATAACCATATGCATTGTGACCTTGGATTAACAATGTCACGGATTTAATCCCAGCTTCATCACCTGGTAAGTAATCCATTGTTTCTACTTTGAAACCGTGCTGTTCTGCCCAACGTGTATACATACGAAGAAGCATTGAGCCCCAATCCTGTGATTCCGTACCACCAGCACCTGGGTGAAGTTCTAAAATTGCATTGTTTTTATCATATGGTTCACTTAGAAGCATCTGTAATTCAAATGCATCCATTTTTTGTTGGAACTCAACAAGCTCGTTACTTAGCTCTTCTTGCAGCTCTTCATCTGGTTCTTCCTTTAGTAGCTCCAAAGTCATTTCTAAATTTTCATGCGTATCCACTAAGTCATTAAATTCATTCACAACTGCTTTTAGAGCATTGGCTTCATTAATAACTGTCTGTGCTGCATTTTGGTCATTCCAAAAGTCTGGCATTAACATCATTTCATCTAATTCTTGAATACGTGCCTCTTTGTTCTCTAAGTCAAAGAGACCCCCTGAAGTCCGCCAGTTTCTTGGCTGAAGTTTCTAAAACATTTCTTACATCTGCAAATTCAAACATTAATCATTTCCTCCGTACAAATAAAATTGAGAAAACCGGGCTGCCAACTTTGACAGCCGCGGTTTATACATAAAAAACCTTAATTAATTCGTTACACCGTGACAGTTTTTAAACTTCTTGCCACTTCCACAAGGACATAAATCATTTCGACCAATCGTTTCAACTTTACGAACCGGTTGTTTTTTCTTTGGTGCTGCATCATCTTCTTTTGGGTTAACTGCTTGTCCCTTTGCAACTTCTTCACGTTCTAAGTTGTTGCGGATTTGTGCTTTCATCGCATATTTCGTTACATCTTCACGAATTGAATGCTTCATATCTTCAAACATCGCAAAGCCTTCGTTTTCATATTCACGTAATGGGTCAGTTTGTCCATAAGCACGTAGGTGAATCCCTTGACGTAACTGATCCATTGCATCGATATGATCAATCCATTTTGTATCAATTGAACGAAGTAAAATAACCTTTTCGAACTCACGCATACGTTCTGGCGTAAGTTGTTCTTCTTTCTCATTGTAGCTTTCTTGAACTTTAGAGTAAATGAAGTTAATGATTTCTTCAGGGGATTTCCCTTCAAGGTCACTAGCTTTAATAACCCCTTCATCTAAAAGGTTAGCTTGAATATAATCTTCAAGTGCTTTAAAGTTCCAATCTTTTTGATCACCTTGTGTATGGATCTGCACAATCTCTTCGATTGATTCTTGAATCATTCCCTCAACTAGGCCGCGCATATTTTCAGTTTCGAGAACTTCCGCACGTTCTTTGTAAATGACTTCACGTTGTTGACGTAGAACATCATCGTATTGTAATAATCGTTTACGCGCATCAAAGTTGTTACCTTCTACACGTTTTTGTGCACCTTCAACTGCTTTCGAAACCATTTTGGACTGTATCGGTTGAGTATCATCCATACCCAATCTTGTCATCATATTTTTCATATTGTCTGAACCGAAACGACGCATCAATTCATCTTCAAGTGATAAATAGAATTGCGTTACACCAGGGTCCCCTTGACGTCCAGAACGACCACGTAACTGGTTATCAATACGGCGAGATTCATGGCGTTCAGTCCCAATGACAGCTAAGCCACCGACTTCCAATACACCTTCACCTAATTTAATATCCGTACCACGACCTGCCATGTTTGTGGCAATCGTTACCGAACCTTTTTTCCCAGCATCGGCGATAATTTCCGCCTCACGTTCATGATTTTTCGCATTTAACACGTTGTGAGGAATTTTATGTCTATCTAAAAGTTGAGAAATGATTTCAGAAGTTTCAATCGCAACTGTCCCAACTAAAACAGGTTGTCCGATTTTATGACGCTCTGCGATATCAGCAGCAACCGCCTCGAACTTACCTTTCATAGACGCAAAAATTAAATCTGCACGGTCATCACGTTGAATCGGTCTATTTGTTGGGATTACGACAACATTCATATTATAAATGTTACGGAATTCCTCTTCTTCCGTTTTCGCTGTACCTGTCATACCAGATAGCTTTTGATACATACGGAAGTAGTTTTGGAATGTAATTGTTGCCATTGTCATCGATTCATTTTGAATGTCTACACCTTCTTTAGCCTCGATTGCTTGGTGTAAACCATCTGAATAACGACGGCCTTTCATTAAACGCCCTGTGAAACTATCAACAATGATAATCTCGCCCTCTTGCACGACATAATCTACATCAAGGTGCATAGACACGTGTGCTTTCAACGATTGATTGATCGCATGAAGTAAACGTACATGAGTTAAATCAAATAGGTTGTCAATACCGAAGGCACGCTCCGCTTTTGCAATCCCACTTTCTGTTAATGTAACGCCCTTAGTTGTTTCTTCATAGGAGTAATCCTCTTCTGCCTTTAACATACGAACGAAAGCATTTGATTGTACATAAAGTTTTGCTGTACGACCGGCTTGACCAGAAATAATAAGAGGTGTACGCGCTTCATCGATTAAAATGGAGTCAACTTCATCGATTACGGCATAATGTAGCTCACGTTGTACTCGCTCTTCTTTATAAAGCACCATGTTATCACGTAAATAGTCAAAACCTAATTCGTTGTTTGTGCTATATGTAATATCTGCTGCATAGGCTTCGCGTTTCTCTTCTTTTGAAAGGCTATTTAAGTTTAAACCAACTGTTAACCCTAAAAAGTTATAAAGTTCACCCATTTCACCTGCATCACGGCTTGCAAGGTATTCGTTGACTGTTACAACGTGCACGCCTTTGCCAGTGATTGCATTGAGGTAAACAGCCATTGTGGCAGTTAACGTTTTACCTTCCCCTGTTTTCATCTCAGAAATATTTCCATCATGTAATGCCGCTGCACCCATAATTTGCACACGGTATGGAAACATCCCTAATACACGGCGAGCGGCTTCACGACAAACCGCAAACGCTTCAGGAAGAAGTTGGTCTAAAGATTCTCCATTTTCATAACGCTCTTTAAATTCAATTGTTTTTGCTTTTAACGCATCATCCGATAATTGTTCCATTGGAGATGCAAATGACTCAACTCGATCAGCAATCTTTTCTAATTTCTTTACTTCTTTTTTATTGAAATCAAATAATTTATTTAAAATGTTCGCCATGAATTTCACATCCCATATAGTCTCATCTTCCATTTTATCATCTATTCTATATTAGGTGCAAATACCCTCCTTTTATATGGTTTTTATGTACATGGTATTAAGATGTTTTGGTGCAGATTTTTGAATTAGAGTGTATACCTGGTACTCGTATAATTTGGAATTTTTCGAATTGAATATGTACTTGGTACCCATTAAATCGGGAATAATTCTGAGTTCTCAAAATTACGTGAGTCCAAGCTAATTTGATTAAATCAAGAGCGATTTGGGCAGATGTAGTAAAGTACAGTTTTAATGACGAAATTTATGGTCAGATGGTACACTCGAGATGAAAACATTTCCATTATAAGGAGCGAAATTAAGATGGCAATCGAAGTATATTTCAATTTTAATGGTAATTGTCGTGAAGCAGCAGAGTTTTATGCAGAAGCATTCAAAGTAGAAAAACCTCAAATTATGACATTCGGTGAGGCGAATAACGATCCGAATTTCACGGTTCCTGAAGAGGCAAAAGATTTAGTCATGCATACTCGATTAGATATCCGAGGAAGCAGAATCATGTTCTCCGATACATGGCCAGGTTCTCCATTTACGGTTGGAAACAACATCACTGTGGCAGTAGTAGATTCAGATGAAGACTTTTTAAGATCATCATTTAAAGCTCTATCTGAAGGTGGCAATGTCGTCATGGAACTTCAAGAAACATTTTGGAGCAAAGTCTACGGAAGCCTAGTGGACAAATTCGGTGTAACTTGGCAATTCAGCCATGAAAATGGTGAAGATTATTCGATTTAATTTTAATATGATGAAAAACAGCCTAAAATCCTGCTTTCGGAGCGGATTTTAGGCTTTTAGTTTGGTGTATTTTGAGTTGGCGAACGGTTTTTTGTTTCTTGTATAGATTTTGCGTACGGTTTTGTTCACTTGGAAAAGCTTATGTTTACTTACGAGCTAGTTATGTTTACTTAGACTGTATTACGTTCGCTTACGAGCCAGTTATGTTCACTTAGAAAAATTCACGTTCAGTTACGAACCGAAATTGGCTTAAGAAATGAACTTTAACGGTTAAGTTGGATTGCGAAACATCAATTCCGACTATTAGCGATAACAGCACCAATTACATAAGACATCATATGACCAATGTAAATCGCCGTAATTAACCCAAATGCAACCATTGAATGAAACACAAAAAGCGAAAGAAACCAAGTAACGAAAATAACGACTAGTGAGCCCATCCAGCTGTAAGAACGAGCCAAATGATCGTTTTGGATAAATCGCTCATCTAAAGCCTTTTTCTTTTTCACCATTTTTCTAGTGAAATAAAAACTACCAACGATAATTGCAGCTAAGCCAATCCAAAAAAGTAGCGCTACCCAAAAGTTATCCATTCTTTTCCTCCTCCTCGAAAATAAACACGTCTTCGATCCTGCACATAAACACCTTAGAAATTTTATATGCGAGCATTATGGATGGGTTATATCTCCCCTTCTCCAATGAGATAATCGTCTGTCTGGAAACTTCAAGTCGTTCTGCTAACTCATCTTGGGTTAAATCATAAATTGTACGAAGATCCTTGATGCGATTTTGCACTTCATCACCTCAATTAAATGTAAAATTAACTTTACGTAAAGGATACTTTACACTCATCACTGATGTCAAGTAGGCTTTACATTTCATTAAGAAAAACCTTCCACAAAATTCTACATATATTATGAAAAGAGTAAATGTTTATTGCGCTTAAAGCGAAACGGCAACCAGGTTTTTATCACATTGGGAAGAAGGTTACTTGATGGGAAATGAAAGTTCAAAGCTAACCTCGTACTTATTGTTAGCGCTGTTGGTGGTCATCTGGGGAGCGAGCTGGCCAATCTATAAAATGGGTGTACACTTCATGCCGCCTCTGCTTTTTGCAGGAATCCGCGCATTTGTTGGGGGCGTAATTTTATTCATGATTGCTTGGAAAAGTCGACATTTACTTAGGTTTAAGGAGAACTGGAAATACTATAGCATTTCCGCCATCCTTAACATGGTGTTATATCTAGGCATCCAAACAATCGGGCTCGTATACTTACCTGGGGGACTTTTCTCAGTTTTAGTTTATTTCCAACCGGTGTTACTTGGAATCCTAGCGTGGATTTTTTTAGGAGAAGACATGACCTCGTTTAAGATTATTGGACTCGTCATAGGATTTATCGGGATATTCTTCGCAAGTTTTGACGGATTGGCCATCCACGTTTCCGCAATCGGTGTCACACTTGCATTGTTAACTGCACTCGTCTGGGCAAGCGGTGTGATCTATGTGAAGAAAAATAATCAAAGAGTCAATTCATTCTGGATGGTCGTCATGCAGCTTATTCTGGGGGGAGCCGTATTATTAGGTTCCAGCTTCCTATTTGAAGATTTCAATGCAATTCAATGGAATGGAAAACTGATTGGAAGTATCGTTTGGGGATCAACTGCTGGCATGGCAGTGGCGCAAGTTCTTTATTTCAAGCTGATTAATGAAGGCGAGGCAAGTAAAGTTGGTGCATTCACCTTTTTAGTGCCGATTTTAGCCGTGCTCATCAGTGCTGCATTCTTTGATGAAGCCATTACATCGACATTATTTATCGGGATGGTATTCGTGGGGATGAGTATATATTTAGTGAATATGAAACCGCGCAAGTTCGCAATACGGGATAAAATCAAAAAAACAACTTAGAAGATATAAAAAAGGGCTCCCAATTACGAGAGCCCTTGCATTGAATGATTAATTTGTTTCAATTAAGCCATATTTTCCGTCTCGACGTTTGTACACAATGTTTGTACCATTAGATTCAGCATCAGTGTAGATGTAGAAATCATGGCCAAGTAGATTCATTTGAAGAACGGCTTCTTCTTGATCCATTGGTTTTAAGTCGAATTGTTTTGTACGAACGATTGGGAAATCTTCTTCTTCAACAATTGTTCCAGTTGCGGCTACTTCCTGTGCAAAGTAAACACCCACGCCTTCACGTTCACGGAACTTACGGTTTACTTTTGTTTTATGTTTACGAATTTGACGTTCTAATTTATCAACTATTAAATCGATTGCTGCATACATATCATCATGACGTTCTTCTGCGCGAAGTGTCACACTTTTTAAAGGAATAGTTACTTCTACTTTCGTTTGTTTATCGTTATAAACCTTTAGATTGACATTAGCGTTTGCGTTTAAATCATCGTTGAAATAACGTTCGATTTTCTCAATTTTATTTTCAACGTGTTCGCGAATCGCTGGAGTTACCTCAATGTTTTCACCACGAATGTTAAAGTTTAGCATGTAAACTCCTCCTTTATTGACCTATGTTATTTATATTCTCCAATTAACTTAATAAATCCTTCATTAAAAGAGAACCTTTTTTCAATTTCCGACAAAATCTTCACAAAAAGTTAACATTACCGCGTCTTTGCTAGCACTTCTTTTCTTCGCCGTTGCTTCATTTCAAAGATGATTAACTCCTCAATATCAGGTTGATCTGGTAATGATACACCATACTGTTTCCCACGTCCTAAAGGCTTCACCCACATCACTTGCCCAGCGGCTTTGATGTTAGTGACATCAAGTATAAACTCGACTTTCAGAATTGAATTATTTTGAACACGTTCCTTAATTTCACCTTCAAGGTACATTTTTATACCTTTCGGGCTGATGTCAAGAATCTGGCAAGGTGACTTCATTGGTTCTTGGTTTTCAGTAGCTTCTTTTTGGATGATTGTAAAACTAGCATCAATCGGATCATTGAATACAAATCGGAAACTTTCTTTACGTTTGAATTGCATAGGAATTCCTCCAACATGGATCTTTCTTAATTTGATTATCTGTATTAAATTGGAATTTGTCCAGATGGGAAGTTGGGGTAATTTTGTGGAATTTGTGACAGAAAAAGTGAGCAATTCTGTTTAATAAAGTACACGCGATATAACCTGCTCAAATAATCCTTCGAGCAGGTAAATGAATCATTTTGCATTCGTTCTCTACATGTTTATCGGTCGCATGCGATGCCAGTAATGTGATACTCACACCTATTTCTCTTTTCTAATGAACAATAGAGTGTAATTGCTTTTCTAATAAATGAACTTCACTTTTTAATTTATTAAATTGAGCATTTAACTGTTCATTTTCTAGCGAAGTGAGATTATCATTTGCAACGTATTGAGCAATTCTTTTCATTTCAAGTAGTTTAAATTCTATTTCTTCTAAGATAAGATCTTGTTTTTTAAACCATTCAAGCTGTTGTACAAGAAATTGTTTACGTTCCTTTTCTTCTTTTTCCATCAGTTCCTCCAATAGACTATTTTGATAAAGTTGAATTAGTAAAAAAGACTGTTCAGAAATATTACACTTTCTGGACAGCCCTTCTTAACTCTAATTGTTGTTATGAATACTCAAATATTAAACTTGTTGTACATTGCTAAATTGTTGCTGACGAGTCACTTGAATGACTTGTTTCCATGTGTCACGGAATTCCGTTGTTAAGCCCATTACTTCGTCGATGATATCCGTATCATTTTTAGTATTCGCCTCTATTAGACGACGATTCATATAATCGTATAAAGGAAGCATTTGTTTTGAAACATCAAGATCCATGTTTAAGGTAACCATTAATTCCGAAATAATCGCTTGCGCTTTTTTTAGATTTGTATTTTTCGCTTCAATATCTTTTGCTTCAATCGCTTTTTTGGCTTGTAATAAAAATTTTAAACAACCATTGTAAAGCATTAACGTTAATTCACCTGGTGAAGCAGTTGTTACACTATTTTGTTTATATGCATTAAATGCAGTATTTGGGGCTACCATTATTGTCACTCCTATTAGTTTGATATGAACGTCTATTAAACGTTCATATTTTAATTACTTCTTCTTATCGTAGTACATTCCATCCATCACACGAATGGATGCATACGGATTAATATATTGCTTTTCACTTTTCTTTGAGTTTTGAAGATTTTTCAAATCGTTTTTTACTTCTTGCATAACGCAATCAAGTCGGTTACGAATACCTTGATCTAGTTCTATTAACATGGCGTGCGTTTTATTTTGTGCATTTAATTGAATTTCTTCTTTTTGAAGTATCTCAATCAATTTCCCTCGTTGATCAAGAAGTTGATTAATTTCTTCTATATAACTATCTCTTTCATTACCTTTTACAGTATCGTTTAATTTTTGATATAACTTAGCAGAAAGTTGTAATAATTGTTGTAAGTTGTCCATAGTTTAAACCCCGATTAGTAAGAAAAGTATGACATTAACGATGTTGACTGGGAATTTGCTTTGTTAATGGCCGTTTCCATAGCAGTGAATTGTCGCCAATATCGATCCTCAATTGCTGTTAATTTATCTTCCCAAGTCTCAATACCATCATTCACACTTTTTAAATTCTTCCCAAGTGTATATTGTGCTTCCGTCATCGTTGAACGACCAGCTCTATCCTCGATTCTCAGCTTAATGGACGTCATGGAGCCACGGAGTTTTTGTAAGAATCCACGCGTATCGGCTTCTTTCGTTACGCCATTAACAGTCACTGTGTCTTTTTCCTTACCATCCGAATTTCTTAACAATGTAGTAACGGCATCAGGATCTTCTTCGAGGGCAGCACGTAATTTCTTTTCATCGATTTCTAAAGTCCCACCAGATAAATAATCTTTAGAAGTGGTAATGCCAATACTGTACAATGTATTAAATTTCGAGTTAGAAACTGCAGGATTAGATTGATAAATTAAACTCCTCATTGAAGAAAGGCCATTTTTAATAATGGAATCTCCACGAAGTAAACCACTCTTCGCTTTTTCTTCCCAAAGTTCAATTTCTTTTTCTTCCATTTCTTTTCTTTGTAAAGTTGTTAAGGGTTTATAATCTCGATATTTTGTTTCGTTCGTTAAATTAGTTAAATCAGTAATTAAGCCGTTATAGGTAGTGACAAAGTCTTTAATTTTAGTAATCATTTCATCGACGTTGGTTGTGGATGTCATTGTAACTGCAGATATCTTAATTGCATTTTTAATAACATCAGATTCATTATCAATCGTCCCATCCGGATTCAATGGAATACCAGCTTCAATAACATCTGATTTCGCAGTATTTTCAGTATTTATTGCGTTTTCCAAACGAATTTCTGCAGCTTTATACTCAGCTTCTGCGTTAATATAAACTTTTCGTAATACATTTTGTGAAGCTAGTGCTTTAAAGTTTGTTAAATTTTCTGATGTTAAATTATCAAGTACTTTAATTTGATTTTCATTCAAATTTTCTAATTTAGCTTTTAAAGTTGTGTCCGTAATATTTGCAATCGCATTTTCTTGTGTGAAGTCAATAGCAAGTATTTTAGAAATCTCATTTACATTCTCGTCCACTATTAACCCATTAAGGAACTCGTCACCCAAAGCACTATACTTCGACTTTAATTCATCAGCTTTTACCTTTTCCGAATATGTGGCTGACTTTTCCTCCTTTGTTGCCGATTCATAATTAGCTTGCTCTATAAAACTTGTAATATCATCAATATCAGGATCTTCATTTAATTTAGCAATTGCTTGTAATTGCTCATCAGTAAGGGCGTTTAATTTTTGCTTACTGGTATCATTATCTAAGCTACTATCAGTTATAGCTTCTCTAATTTTAGTAGCACTTTTGTCAGTTAAATTCACTAATGTTTCTTTAATAAAATTTACTTCTGAATCAGATAATTCTTTCCAAAAAGTACTTCCTAACTTACTAAATGTTTCTTGTTTAGAAAGAGATATTGTATTTCCGAATGCATCTGTATATGTCTTATCATGTATAGAAGTATAGTTAGACTTGGTATCCTCTATTGGTATAGCACTACCGTAATAATCTAATATGGCCTTATTTAGTTTTGTTGTTTTACTATTTTCATTATCTTCTCCATTCAGATCGAATTGAGCTAATTCTAATTCTTTAACTGCTGATTCATACTTCTCTGCAATTGTTTGAATAGTATTGAATTTTCCCTTTAAAGTAATCGAGTAGCCAGAAATAGTAAAGTCGTTTGTAGAACGTTCAGTTGCTATCCCATTCACTTGGAAAATGGCATTTTTTCCATCAGTAGTTTGAATACTCTTCTTAGGATTTTCAACAGTTCCTACCTCTTTAAAAACAAATCCTAATTTTTCAAACACATCTTCCCCACTAACAACTTCAATTTCATTACCATCTTTATTGTCACCAGTAAATTTAGCTGTCATTGAAAATTTACCATTTTCGAATACAAGATTAACCCCTGCATTACTAGAATTTACTTTGCTTACAAATTGATTGACAGTCATATCATCCGTGATTTCTATTTTTGTAGCAGTCGTTGCCATTTCTCCATTACTTTGAATTACTTTTAACTCAATTGAACCTGTAGCTAAATATTTCATCTTCGTAGAACCTACAGCGTTCACTTGATTTCCAACTGCACGTGCTGCTGTTGCTAATTGAGAGACCCCTTCAATCGTTAATGAGCCGGATGCTGCGCTTGTTGCAGTTGCAGTTAAATAATCAGTATTTGAAACGGTTGCCGTCTTCGTATTTAAACTCTTTAAGATCAAATTGTCTGCTATATATGTATCAAAGGTTTGTAATTTTTTATTTACGTCCCGATAGGCATCGCGTTGCCATTCGTATGTTTGTTTTTTCTGTTCTAATTTATCTAAAGGTGCGCGTTCGGCGATCATTAATTTTTCTACTAGACTATCAATGTCCATCCCAGAGGCTAAGCCACCTATTCGCATTGTTGACATAGATTATCACCCTATTTCTCTTATATTTTTTCATCTATAATCATACCGACTAGCTTCTGCATTTCGTAAAATGTATCGAGTAACTTTTTTGATGGGATTTCTTTAATCACTTCATCCGTTGTTGCATCTACTAATTGGACATAATATTCTTGTAAGCCATCGTGAAATACAAATTTCAAATTTCTATTATTTATTTCAAAAATTTCATTCAATGAGTCGACTGCTTTATGTATTTTTTCATTGGAGAGTACATATTCCTCAGAGGTAAGTTTTTCTCCCTCTAGTTTTTGTTGTTTATTATCGTTTATTTCAACTGAATTCGATATAACATTCATTGATTGACTTTGATTTTGAATTCGCATCGATAATCCCCCTAAAAAACATCTTATTATTAATATCGGAAAGAATCTTAAAAGGTTTACTTGAATATGTAGATGTCTTTGATAATAATTAAACGTTTGATTGTGGTTCAAATAGGGTTAGAGTGCATTAGACTTTTATGCATAAGTATACGACTTAGCTGTAATTGTTTTCGTTTTAATAAAAGTCCTTGTTAACGTGAAATTTTTCTGATTTATTCTAACCTTTTATTTTTAACTACTGGTATTCTTGAAAATTTGATTTATTAGACAATATAGTTCTTCTCGCAAGTACGTCACGATGTCTACCTATGTTCCTGTTCCTCTTTATCCATTAGTTCCTCTCCTGTCAAACATCTTTATACTGCTTTATATGAAAAAGACCCTAGAAAAACTAGAGTCCCTTTCAACTAATTTATTATTAACCTAGTAATTGTAATACAGACTGTGGTTCTTGGTTCGCTTGAGCTAACATTGCTTGAGAAGCTTGTACAAGGATAGAATTCTTCGTTTGTACCATTATTTCTTTTGCCATATTGGTGTCTCGAATAGTCGATTCTGTAGAAGTAAGAGATTCACGATAAATTTCGTTGTTATTAAGAGTATGTTCTAAACGATTCTGATAAGCTCCCAGTCTTACTCTATTACTAATAATTTTACTTATAGCAGCATCAATCATATTAATAGACTTCTCAACATTCTCTTCTGATTCAACACTTGGAAAACCAATACTAAAATGTTGGTTTGGATGCATATTTTCAATTAGGATTTCGTGACTTTGTCCACTATTGGCTCCTGATTGAATTTTAATCCCTACTGATTCTTGAATATATTCTGTTTCAATTGTTGCTAAATTTAATTTTATCTCATTTATGGTAAGCGGCTGTCCGCTAAATTTAATAGTTGCATCTTCTAGCCTTAATCTCCCATTATTTGTTTCATAATTAAGGTTAAATACTTCTTCTTTATTAAAATAGCCATCAGCAGAAAATTTTGTAATCCAAATGTCTGCAGGTCCTTCTGTTTCATTTGTAATATCGCCATCTGAAGATTCAGTACGACCAATCATAACAAATCCACCATCTAAAGTTTGGTCCAACCCACTAACAACCCATTCTTCATTAGAGCCACCAATAATTTTTTTCCACTCTACTTCTCCTACAGCAGAAATTTTTATGACAGCAGCATCGTAGTCTCCGTTATTTTCTCCTATATCACCATCTGTTGAAGTTGTTGGCCCAACAATGATAAAACCACCGTCATCCATTTTTAGAATGCCGAATGCCTGCTCAGAACCTGAACCGCCTAAATGAGTACTCCATTGTTTAATTCCATGATTATCAAATTTAATAACCCACATATCATCTAAACCATAATTTTCAGTAAAATCAGAGTCAGAAGAAGCCGATGAACCTGAAACAATAAAACCTCCGTCTTCCGTCGTAACGAGACCACTAAACATGTCTGATTTAGTTCCAGCAATAGTTTTCTCCCACTCAGTATTTCCATCACTATCAAGTTTAATAATCCATGCGTCCATATTTACCTGATTAACTGGCACTGTCCCATCACTTGAGTATGTATAGCCAACAGCTAGATATCCTCCTTCCACTGTTTCTTGAACTTCAAAAAGAATTTCGTTCTTAGAGCTATTAAAGTTCTTTTTCCATTCAACATCTCCATTAGCATCTAACTTTAATATCCATGCATCTTCATCAGAAGAGATTTGATGGTTTCTACTATGTCCAGTCATAATAAAACCTCCATCAGACGTAGAAGAAAGCCTAGCACTACTATCACTATCTTTATAATCAAATGTGCGTTCCCACATTACGTTACCAGAAGTATCAATCTTACTAAGATAAACATCATTATCTTTATTCATTCCATCTGATGTTAATTCTCCATTAGTAGCAAATCCACTAATAATAAAATTCCCATCCTGAGCTTCCACAATATTATTCGTAGCATAATATTGTGGATATTCTTTTTCCCATAGAAGTTGTCCGTTTTGATCAAGTTTAGCTAAATATCCATATACCCTTTCACTATCTCCTGATTGACCAACCGTCATATAACTTCCGTCTGTGAGTTGAATTATATCAATACCACCATCGTAGCCGTCCGAACCTAAATTCTGTTGCCATTGAATTGTTGGTTCTATTTCATTTGGAATATGAAATTCTGTTTTAAGAATTGACTTCTTACTATCCTCTATCACCCTTAAATCTAAACTAGTATTATCTGTTTTTTTAAATTCAAAAAGATATGGTCTGCCTTTAATATTAACATCAACCAAGCGAACAATATCCACATTATGGAATTCTAAGTTTATAGGAATAGTGATAGTTTCTCTTTTTAAAGTTTGATCCTTAATATTTTTATGAGCTATATCACCATTTAAAAGTTCAATCTTGTTAAAAGTAGCAGTGCCTGCAATTGATGATAACTCTTCTTTTAAGTAATTTATTTCTAATTGAATACTATTTAAATCAGTATCACTAAGAGTACCATTTCCCCCCTGAATAGTAAGCTCCCTCATCCTTTGCGTAATATCATTCATAGAGCTTAAGGCACCCTCTGCTATTTGAATTAATGATATACCATCTTGAATATTCTTATTCGCGGTCTCTAACCCTCTAATTTGTGCACGCATTTTTTCTGAAATAGCTAATCCAGCCGCATCATCCGCAGCAGAATTAATTTGCATACCAAAAGAAAGTTTCTTCATTGAAGATTCCAGTTGTTTAATGTTTTTATTAAGTTTATGTAATGTATTTAAAGCTGTTATGTTATGTTTGATTCTCATCTTTCCACCACACTAAAATTAAAAAGTTTTACAAACCATTATATATTGTATTCTTTTTATATCGGCTAAATTTTATAGTAATACAGGGAATTATTGGATAATTATATAAGAAATTAGTTTTAGACTAAATGCAAAAATCAAAACCACCACTACTACTGGTTGTTTACCCTACACGAATAAGGCTTTACTATTTGTCTTATATATAAAGACATCCTGGACGCTAGAGCTGCTAGCCACTTCTAGAGCCCCTAATTGATTAATCATATTAACGAAGAAGTTGTAAAACCCCTCGTGGTTGTTGGTTAGCTTGAGCCAACATTGCTTGTGCTGCTTGAGAAAGAATAGAATTCTTAGTTTGGTTCATCATTTCTTTCGCCATCGTGCGAACATTTGCTTTCACAAATGACCAGACTATATCTTCACCCTCTAGCAATCTAGTAGGGGTCGGGCACTTCGGATTCACAATGCTGATGGACATTGTTTCACCTACGGATTTCATCATCATAGCATTTGCCTTAGATGGTCTATCCTAGTCGTTGAACCTTTTCCACTCTTTCGAGACAGGAGCTTGGCTGCTGATTGCCCATATCTTTTCTTTTTTCAAACCATCACGCCTGTCGTTTCCAACTACGTTGTGGCAAGAAAAGCTCTTAGGGTTTTCCAGCAATTCACCCGATAATAATCACTAGCCGTTACCAGCTAGGACGACTGTACTTGTCACTGCTTAAGCAGCTAAAGCATAATCTACGTCACGGATACGAGATTCCGCGGCGGTTAAGTTATATTCATAGTTTATAACGTTACTATGTATATGTTCTAAAGCGTTTTGATAAGCACCGAATTTTGAACGTTCAGATGAAATATCTGTTAGAGCTTGGCTAATGATATTGATTGCTTGAGTGGCTTTTTCCGCAGTCTGAACATTTAGGTTATTTATCGCTTCTAATGTTAAGGACATATTAGGTAATATAATCTTAAATTGATCTTCTCGTGCACCAACGTGAAGGGTCAATGGTTTTGAGGTATTGTTTATCGTACCTTTATAAACTTGTCCGTTTGATCCCACAGCAACATATTTATCATCTATACTAGAAACACCATTAATAAAAGGATCTTCGATGATAGAACTACTCCAATCAATACCATCTGTTGAAAAAGATATATGAGATTGATTATCCCAAGGCTCTCCTCGAGAAGTGGCAATAAACTGATTATTTTCCCACTTCAGATCAAGTACATCTTCAGTAAGGGTTTTTCCCTCTGTCCAGTTCACAAGGTCAGTTGATGTAAAAGTTCTTCCATATCGACTGCTAACAATATACTTTTCTCCATTATAAGCGATTTCTACATCACCTACATTGTATGTATCATAAAAATCAAAATGTGTAGTCCAATTCACCCCATCACTAGACGTTTTTATTTCACTACCTTGGAGCCATACAAAGCCAGTTCCATTTGAGATTAAATCACTGCTCGCTTGATCCAAATTAGGATTCCAATAACTCCAGTTTACGCCATCATTTGAATAAGCACGCCCTGCATTTCCTGTAGCCATGTAGATATTTCCACTTTTCGCTATGTCAAAGAAGTAATGAGAGCCTCCATCAATACCAACTGTCCAGTCCTTTCCATTATCCGAATAAGCAACTGTCTGTCTTTCACCAGTTGCAAAAAAACGATCTCCATCCCAGTAGACATTAGAGAGGATTCTCGAGAAATTATTTTCCTTCTCCCAACTCTCTCCATCTGAAGAAGAAACGACATCTCCATCATTGGTTACCGCGATTAACATTTCACCATTTGTTGTGATATCGTTAAAATTCCCAGTTGCATTTGTTTGTATCTTCCCCCATTCTAAATAATGGGAAACTTCCGTAGTCAATAACTTCCTCGTATTAAATTCAGTCTCATTCACAATATTGTTCAGCCCTTGGTTCAATTGAGAAAACTCATTTTGGACTTCTTGCCTATCTTCATCTGTTAAAGTACCATTCGAAGCTTGTACCGTTAACTCCCGCATCCTTTGAAGAGAATCCTGAATTTCCGATAATGCCCCATCAACCGTTTGAGCTAAAGAAATGCCGTCTTGTATGTTTTTTTGAGCTTGACTTAATCCTCGAATTTGAGCCCTCATTTTTTCAGAAATTGCTAAGCCTGTCGCATCATCTGCTGCTTGGTTTATTCTTAAGCCGGATGACAATTTTTCCATACTAAGAGACGACTTTCTTGTTTGACTCTTTATATGGTTTAGATTGCGTAGAGCAGCTATATTATGATTAATAATCATTTCCAACACCTATCAATTCATTTTCTCCTTCTTTTTATCGGATAAATCAATAAATTGTAAACAACTTACTGGAAGATAAAAGAGTTCTTAGACAATAAATATCCAGAAACGATATAAACAAGTGTCACTTATCCAATAAAACTTACTTTCTATTAATCTGTAAGCCCCGTTTTTTCCAGGGTGGTACTAGGCGCTAATCTTGTATACAAAAAGAGACCCTAGTGTATAAACTAGAGTCACTTTAAGGTAATCTAAAATTAACGAAGTAGTTGTAAAACACCTTGTGGTAATTGGTTTGCTTGAGCAAGCATTGCTTGTGATGCTTGAGAAAGAATAGAATTCTTAGTTTGGTCCATCATTTCTTTCGCCATATCAACGTCACGGATACGAGATTCCGCAGCAGTTAGGTTTTCAGAAGATGTACTTAAATTGTTAATTGTGTGATCTAAACGGTTTTGGTAAGCACCAAGTTTTGAACGTTCTTGTGATACTTTTTGTATTGCATTATCAATTACGGTAATCGCATCAGTAGCTTTTGCTGCACTTGAAATATCAAGAGCATATTCTGTTCCTGTTGTAACATCTTTTGTAATTGCATTAGAAGAGCCAGTTGCAAATACCGCACTTCCTACAGCAGCATCAGCATCTCCACCACCGGAAGTACTAGCGATTCCTAGTGCAACAGAACGCATGTCATTAATATCTAATGTCATTTGTTGGTCATTGTTTGCACCAATTTGGAATGTTAATGTACCATTAGTACCATTTGAACCTTCAGATTGTGGTGTTGAAGATATTGTAAGACCACTCTTATGTTTAATTTGACCGTCACCAGCCTGGCCATCAAATTCTCCACCAGCAGTAGCTGCAATAGTTAACCCTTCAGTACCATCAGAAGTAAATGTAAAATCGCTAATTGAAAGACTTGGATCAGCACCTCGCATTGTTTCAAAAGCCTTTTTCAAACGGTCACCGAGTTCTTCAGGGTTAGAAGTCATAGTAGCAAGTTTAATAGTTTTTGTTCCAGCATTAACTGTATCTGCAGAACCAGTATCTGAATTCGCAACTGTAGCATCAAACTGGATATTATAGTCAGTACCACCGATTGTTAAAACAGTATTTCCTGATGTTCCAGCAACAATCCCAGAAAAATCAAACTTAACACTTTCTTGAGTAGCACCAGAAGTACCCGCACCTTTAGCGTCACCATTTATTAATTTTTTTGTATTGAATTCAGTATTATTACCGATTCTATTAATTTCTTCTGTTAACTGGTTAACCTCTTTTTGTATTTCAGAACGGTCATCTGCAGTATTTGTATCGTTAGCTGCTTGAGTTGCTAATTCACGCATACGTTGAAGAATTTCAGTGGTTTCGTTTAATGCGCCTTCTGCTGTTTGAATTAATGAATTTGCATCTTGTGCATTTGATGATGCTTGATCTAAACCACGAATTTGTCCACGCATCTTCTCTGAAATTGCAAGTCCTGCTGCATCGTCTTTTGCTCCATTAATACGAAGCCCTGAAGATAATTTCTCCATTGAAGCTTGTTGTGCATTGTTTGCATTACCTAATTGACGGTATGTGTTAAGTGCAGCAATGTTGTGATTAATTCTCATTTTAAGTTCCTCCTTGGAATGTATTGCTCACTTCCTTGTGAGCATTTTGTTATGTACAAGAAAACCGAGCCGGCCGGACCCCGTCTTCCTTGTTACATTATTTATATCGGAATCCAAGGAGAATGTTTAATAGATTTTTAGAGATTTTTTATTTATTTTTTGGAGCTTTTAAAAGGGCTAAATTCTTTATCACAGCTTCTGTATTGGATACTGATACATCTTGTCTTAGTTCACCACGTATAACATCAATGCTTCTTGGCGCACGTATGCCGATTTTCACTTGTTCTCCTTTTACTTCGGAAATCACTATTTCGATGTCTTCCCCAATCCAAATTGTCTCGCCTACTTTTCGAGATAATACTAACATGACCTCACCCCTTTATACTTTCTGGAGAGATGTTGTGGCGAATAGCGTATTCCTCATTGTTTAAAATAACTTGCTTTGCTTTATTATTTGTTGTATTCAATACAATTGGTGCTTTTAAGTTTACAGTTGACTCGACCAATGACTCTTTAAGTGACACAATAGTAAAAACTGCTACTTCTTTTTCATCGTTTATTTCTAACGAGTGAATAGTTGCTTCATCTAAATCAAAACTATAGTTTGTTGTAACTGCATATGGACTTGTGATTACAAATGCGAGTTCTTTAGTCTTTGTTGATTGTAAAATTTGAAATATACTATTTTCTTCTATTGGAAGCTGAACAAAATTTTTCTCATCTTCGAATCCTGGAATTCCATGTTCAAAGGTAATGATGTTGGTTGGTTCCACTTCAACTTCTCCCATATATGCTGTTTTGATTTTCATTTTCTGCTCTCCTAACTTATCTTTAAACTAACCAATCAATTTTCATTGAAGGATCTTGTAGCATCTCAACTTTTACTTTTCCGGGTGTGTAGTTGTGGATTGGTTTGTTTGCCTTAGAATTGTTTATAACTTTTTGTTGCTCGACTTGAATATCAACATTTCCAGGTTCAAAGTTTACTTTTACGCTCCCAGCAGATGGGACAAACTTGATATTTAAACTTGAATAAGGTTGTTTCCCCCAATTGGAAGCATGAGAAGCGATTGGATTTCCACCGTTTTCAATACGCATCAATTCATTTCCTTCTTGTGCACGTCGAGCAATCCCATTCATAGCTTCTTCCTGACTATGTTGGGCTACTTCTGAAGTTCTTCTGCGGGAACTTTTTAAATCTAGATCTGCTCTAGCTTCTGTTGTATCAATCGACAATTTCGATTTTGTTGTTTCCATCTTTAAAATGGCTTTTGGTTGTTGTAGGTCGAGATTTGCTTTTGGTTGTTGTATTTCTTGGACAGGCTTTTGAATAGTAAGGCCAATCTGTGCTTTTGTAGATTGTATTTGTAGTTTTGGGATATTCACGGTTTCTCCTCCCTTTAAAGAAAGCGTTTGAACAAATTGTCCAAACGCTTTTCATTATGATAAGAAATCTGTTAACGTAGGTTGAATAATTCGTGCACCTACAGAAAGTGCTGCACGATGGACTGATTCTTGTGCTATCATTTCCGAAATGGCTTTTTCATAATCAATATCTTCATTTTCGGAGACCCTTGTTGTTGCAATAATTTCTTGAGTTGATAGTCGATCTTCCATCAATTCTACACGGTTTTGTCTAGCTCCTACGCCCGCCCGTGTATTGGATAAAGTGCTCATATTAGTATCCATCGTATCTAAGTGTTTGGATAGATCTGTTACCGAATTAGTAATATCATCATCTATTGTCTGGAACATTTGGTCGATCTGTTCAAACATTTTAATAGGTGTTGTATTGGCATTAATCGTAATGCCATTATAGACTTCAATATCCACTTTATTCTCAAAAGCTTTATCTTCTAAATCGTAACCTTTTCCCTCTTGATAAAGTGGGGTTGTTGTTTTTGTACCACTGAAAATATATTTGTCACCAATTTTTGTATTTGCAAGATCTTGAATATGTTCTCTTAACTGTTTAAGCTCACTGTTTATACTTTCACGATCCGAATCTGTCGTTGTTCCGTTCGATGCTTGTACTAATAATTCTCTTGTACGTTGTAATGCGGAACTCACTTTATCTAGAGTATCGTCCGTTGTATCTAGCCAGCTTTCTGCTTCCCCAATATTTCGTTGGAATTGTTCAACTTGAGATAGTTCTGTACGATACTGAATTCCCTTCATGGCAACTACTGGGTCATCAGATGGACGAGTTATTTTCTTTCCTGTATTAATTTGCTCTTGTACTTTGCTAAGCTTCGAATAGCTACTCGATAAATTTCGAAGCATATTATTTGAAAGCATAGTTTGTGTTACGCGCATGATGGGTACCTCCTACTATAATCCTGCACGGCCCAAGCCGTTGATTATTTTGTCTAATATTTCATCGATGACTGAAATCATCCGTGCATTGGCGTTATATGCTTGCTGGAAAGAAATCATATTTGTCATTTCTTCATCCAATGAAACAGAACTAACAGAGGCACGTCTTTCCGTCACTGATTGTTGAAGGGTTTCCGCGTTATATTGCATTCGATTTGCTTCAATCCCATCAACCCCTAATTGTCCGATGATTCCTTCAAAATACGTTTGAACACTACTTCCTTCTAATGAAGATAGAAATTGTGATTTTAGATTAGCAAGTTTTTGAGATTGCTTACCGTTCCCTGGTTCTGCTTGTCCTACTGCAGAATCTGAAGCTGCAATTTTATCAGGGTTATTAATAATATCTTGTGAAACATATATATTTCCAGCTGTTATTTTAGTGGTAGTTCCGTCCGCTTTTGTTACCGTTCCATCTGGTTTTATAACTGTTCCATCAGCAGTTGTGACAGTTCCATCTTCAGCAATGACTGACCCCTCTGCTGAAATTTCAGTCCCATCTATTGCACCTTTTGGAATAAAGAATTGTTCACCCTGATTACCATCAATATCTGTACCTTGAATATGTAACTTATTAAACTCGGCTGCGAACGACATAGCTAATTGGTCAAGTTTCGCAATCATATCAGAGTATAAACTTTTCTCAGTATCTTGGTTACCACTTCCATCTGTTGAATACGAATAAGAATTAACCAGTGATTTCAATTTTCCTAAATCACTGAAATTGTTAATTTTGTTAGTTGTTTCTGTTCCCTCAATTGTCCAATCGTTATTAAGAGGAACATCGTCGCCATTTTCATCCACTTTTACAATGTGGAATCCTGTCACCATTTCTTTTGGGGTAATCCCATCTTCATCTGGTGTGTAGTCTCCAGTGTTACGCAGTTGTGCAAAGTTTTTACCATCCACAAGTTTAACCGTATTGCCGTCTTTTAATTTCAAGGAAACGGTAACAGAACCTTCTGCATTCGTAGCTGAGTTTCCACCAGAAGGGATATTCTTTGTTTCAATAGGAAAATATGAAGATAGTTCATCTAGTAATCTGTCACGAGCGTCATATAAATCATTTGGCGTGTAACCATTTGGTTCAGAAGCTAAAATTTGCTGATTTAAACTCGCGATTTGAGATATAACTGAGTTTGCATCTTTTATAACGACACCAATTTCTGTTCGAGCATTTTCTTTTAATTGAGTAATTGATTTATGCAAGTAGTTAAATGAATCAGCTACTGCAATTCCGCGCTGAACTACAACTGAACGGGCACCACCGTTTTCAGGGTTTACCGTAAGATCTTGTAAAGCAGCGGTAAAATCATCTAGTGCCTTTGACAATCCATATTCTGATGGTTCATTTAAAACATCTTCCATTTGTGAAATAGTTTTCGCTCTTTCCGTCCAATATCCTAATTTACTTGTTTCTTGACGATATTGGCGGTCTACAAAATCATCACGAATTCTTTGGACTGAACCCGCTTCAACCCCTGTACCGAGACTATACTTTGTAGATTGATTATTTAAACCGACACCAGGGTAGGACACTGTTTCTTGTAAATTTACACGTTGTCTTGAATAACCTTCTGTATTTGCATTTGCTATATTATGCCCTGTTGTATAGAGAGCCGTTTGTTGTGTATATAATCCGCGCTTACTTGTTTCTAAGCCCATAAATGTGGAGCGCATAAAGTCTCCTCCTTTTAATCATGTTCTCAATTTCTATGTAAAATATGTGCGGCTAATTTACGCACACTGCTATGCTTGTGAATCAAAATATCCCTTTTTCGGAATTGGGTTTTGGCCGCGCACTTCTTTTCCTGAATAGTTAATTTGTTCAGTACTCGGGCGCATCATTTCCATCGTCATATTAACAAATTGCAATGATTGAAAAACTAACTTTTGGTTCAAGTCATTTTGTTGTTTTAATTCATCAATCACTGAAATTAAGCGTTTACGAACAGCTTGTAATTCACTTTTTTCTGTTTCATCCTCAGTAGCTTCAATGACATCGGCAACAGATGATGTGTCAGCTGGAGCAATTCCTTTTGCTCGAAGGTATTCCGTCACCACTTGCTGACGCTGTTGCTCTAATGTTTCAATCGCGGCTACATGAGATTGCTCAATTTTCAACATTTGATCAAGTTCTTCCATGTCGCCCTTTTTCACAAGCTCCGTTTTGCGGTAAGAATGTTCAAGCAAACTTCTATGCATTTTTTCAAGTTTTTCTAGGATTGTCATAATCGTCTGAACGGACATGGTTTAGAACTCCTTTATTTTTTGTAATATCTCAAAACATCTTCTGCTAACTTATTCGCATCAACTTTGTATTCACCTGATTGAATTTGTTCTTTTAATTTTTGAAGTTTTTCCGTGCGTTCTGTATTGTAGTTTGAAGAAATTTGCATTTCCTTTGCAGCAGAAGAGATTTCGATTTTATCCACTGAAGATGATGATTTCTCACTCATCGGTTTAATGGTGTTTTGTTGTTTCGTATATGGATTCACTGAATGGATTCCGTATGAAGTAATTTTCACAATTGCCTCTTCCCTTCATAAGATTGTCTAATCATTATTTCGGCTCGTTCACGAAATTGTTAAGGATAAATATTAAAAAAGCTCACATTTCTATTATTAACCTTCAATTGTTTATTTTAAATAACAATTGTAAAGTTATTAAACAAAATGCAAGCTTATTATAATTATCGACTTCTTTTTCCAGCTAAATAAGTGGCTCTTTCATTTTCGGTGACTTTATCTTTAAATTCTTGAGTTGCTTCAAACGAACGTAAATCAGCAGTTAGTTCTCCTTTACAACGGTCACACAATTTACCGTTATTTGTTAAACGCCCACAATTGTCGCATGGGTAGCCTAAATTAGGGAACATCGCAGGGTGTAAACGTTTCTTTTTAACCCATTTGTACAATAACTCTTCTTTAACTCCCGTAGCTTCAACAATCCGTTCCACAGTCGCTGCACGATTTTCACGTTTTCGTAAAAAACGATAAACTACCTCATACAGCTCTTCTTCATTTCTCGCACACTTATTACAGATATCTCTTATGCCAATATAATTAAACAATTCTCCACAGCTAGGGCAATTTCTTATTTCAGCCATAATCCATTCCTCCATTATATTTTCGGTTTCCGAAATATAATTATCTATATTCTTTATATCGGCTCTAGGCTACCTAATATTAATAAGAATATGGTGAATTTTTATACTCTAATGAGGGTGAAGGCTGTTACTGAATTAGCACCTGTTTCAAGTAATAAATTTTTTGCATGAGAAATGGTCGTTCCTGTTGTGTATATGTCGTCTATTAACAGGATGTCTTGGTCTTTTACTTGGTCAGTTGAAACCTTTAGTTTAAATATTTGTGGCGTTGTAATACGCTCTTCTCTTGTTTTCTCTCCTTGAGTCTCCATCGTGATTTTATCTAGGAAATGTTCAAAATTAATATTTGCCGCTATTAGCAGTTCATCCACATGGGCAAAGGTTCTTTCTTTTAATTTGACTGGGTGCATTGGTATTGGAACAATAATCGCTTCCTTTTTAGTCAACGATTTATGAATATGATCTCGAAAAACTTTCGCTAGTACAACATCATGCATGAACTTATATAGATGAAGATAGTCTTTCATCACCTCATTATATTGATAGAGTGCGATGACTTCTTCATCTCCTGTTTGCGGATAAAGTTCAAACTTATTCTCGCAATCTTGGCAAATCATTTTAGGATATGCATTGGTTAATAGTGTTTTCCAAGTAATCATTTCATTCAGTGGAGCATTGCACAACAAACAATTCGTCACTTCACGCTTCATACTGTCACCTTCTCGAATCCTTCTTTATTGAGTCGAAGGATTTCCTCTCTTGCGACATCCATTTCCATTGTGATTCCATGATGAAAAAAGACAATTTCCCCGTCAGGAAACTGAACGTTTCGGCCAACTCGACCACTAATTTGAATCAGTGCGCTTGAGGTAAAGATTTTTGATTCTGCCCCGACTACCGCCACTTGCACATTTTTAATGGTGATGCCGCGCTCTAGAATCGTTGTAGTAAGTAGCCCTGGAATTTCTTCATTACGCAGCTTCACTACTTTTTCTTTTCGATTCGGATCTTCAGCATGAACGCTTATTATTTTCGGGTCAATTTCTTGGAATAGAGGCGTTGCGAGCTCCATTAGTTGAATTGTCGGAAAGAAAATTAAGAATGGTGCTTTCTGCTCTAATCTAGTTTTCATCCAACTGATTAGTTTTGGTGGAAGTTTGCCCTTATTTATTTTTTTATCGTATGACCAAAGTGATACAAATCGAGGGACCGGTAGAGGGTAGCCGTGATATCTTCTTGGGATAAAAGAGTGACCCCAGTTCTCTTGTTTTACTTGGGAAAGAATTTTTAGAGAAGGTGTAGCCGTAACGAATGCAATGGGTGCCTCATTCTTCCTCACTTTGTAAACAGCCTTTTGTAGAGCTTGATCGGAAGTATATGGAAAAGCATCTGCCTCATCCACTATGACCACATCAAAGGCTTTTTCAAATCTAAAGAGTTGGTGAGTCGTTGCAATGACAAGCTGTGCAAAACCTGGTTGTTTCGGGGAACCCCCATAGTAGGCATGAAGAATCGTATTTGGGAAGACTTTTTGAAAACGTGGAAAAAGCTCTAACACAACATCAGTACGGGGTGTTGCAACGCAAACTCGCAACCCCTTATTGAGCGCAAAGTGAACTGCTGGAAAAAGTATTTCTGTTTTTCCTGCCCCACAAACTGCATGAATAAGATGATTTCTCTTCAAATTGATGCTCGCGATTAATTCATTAGATGCTTGCTCTTGAGCCTTCGTGAATTTCCCTTCCCAAGCTAGTTCGTGATGGTGCTTGAAGTTTGGTACAGGTCCACTCCAAACAATCAAATCCGTACACCTACTCATTCGCCCCATATTAATGCAATGTCTACAGTAAACACAAAGCTCATTACAGCGAGCACATTCAAATTGGATAAATTCTTCTTGGTTCTCATTGTGGCATCGGTTGCATTTGAAGAATTTTTGTTTGAATAGGTTAGGTGATTGAATCACAGTGATGGCAGAACGGATGGAGAGATGGTTGGAGTTTATATACTTTTCAATCTTTTCTTTTGGGAAGGGGGTGTTGTTACGTGTCCAAATTCGACCGATGAAAAAGTCTCGGATTTGCGGTTCGATCATGATACCTTTGTAATTTCGGTAATCATTTTGTTTTGAAAGTTTTTTGTGCATGGTTGTCCTCCTTTAGGAAATATAATTTATCCGCCATTATTTCTAATTTATCCGCCAAGCGACTTTTCATAGTATATAGAATAATTTTCCATTTAATTTTATGCTTTCAACTAAAAAAATAGCCCCTACCCAAAAGTAGAGACTATCACCTTTAACGCTATTTAAATTTTTAACGAACCTTCTTGCTAGCAAGGTAAACCTTAATCCACCTTCACCCACCCTAAACCTAGTGCTCCTTCACCTAAGTGAGTTCCGATAACAGGACCGAAGTAGCTGATGTTAAAGTGAACGTTTGGATAAGCTGAGGATAATTGCGCCATCCATTCTTGCGCTTCACTTTCGCTGTTTGCGTGAATGATTGTTGCTTGAAGTTGGTCATACTTCGCCGCATCTTTTGCGAGTATTTCCTCGACTCGGCGTAAGGCTTTTTTCTTCGTACGAATTTTTTCAAACGGAACGATGACTTTATTCTCAAAATTTAGAATTGGCTTCACTTGCAATAAACCACCAACGAGTGCCGCCGCTGCAGATAATCTTCCTCCACGTTGTAGATGGGATAAATCATCGACAATAAAGTATGCGTCCATTGATTTTTTCATTTCTTCAAGTTTGTCCAAAATTTCCTGAGCGGATGCACCTTCTTGAGCCATCTGTGCAGCCTTTAGTGCATAGTATCCTTGAGGTGAACAAGAGATTTCACTGTCGAATGCGTGGACTTTTATGCCTTCGACCATGTCACCTGCTTGTACAGCTCCTTGGTATGTCCCACTGATGCCACTTGATAAATGGATTGAAATCACTTCATCATAGTCTTTAGAAAGTTCCTCAAAAAGTTGTACAAACTTCCCAACTGGTGGTTGTGTAGTTTTTGGGAACGTCTTTGCTCCGCGCGCTTTTCTGTAAAACTCAGAAGCAGTGATTTCAACTTCTTCTTCGTAACTTCCATCTTCTAAATTGACACTTAAAGGAATCATCCGAATGTTGTAGCGTGTGCGTTCTTCCGGTGTTAAATATGCTGTACTATCGGTTACGACTGCAATACTCATGAATTTTCCCACTCTCCTATGTACATTATATTACCGTAACTACTAGATTATGTGAACTATAAACTAAAAATGCATTCAAACTCATATTTTGCTCCGCGATACATAATAATACATGCGTTATCTACATAACACTTAAATGACCTTTTAGTAATATCTGACCAATAAAAAAGACCGCCTCCAAAGTCATGAGGCGACCCATTAGTACTTAATTTATGATTCATTCCCGATATAATAAATACTTGAAACTTTCCAAGCTCCGTCTTCTTTATCGAATACCGTTACTTGTCGACCAGTATTTGAGAGTTGTGATCCTGTTGCGAATTCTGTTGTATCCGTAATCAGATTTGAAAATACTTGGGCTTCTTCTTCGCTATATTTTACAATTGTTACATCAGAAGCTGTCTTTTTAACATCGTAATTTTTAAAAGCAGTTTCTACCGCTAGGATGTCTTCTTCATAGTCAAACCCTTGTGGATCTTTTGATAACGTGTTTGTGTATCGATTAATATCTTTTGCATTGAATGAAGCAATATATTCATCAAAAGCTGCGAGTATTGCCTTCTTGTCCTCTTTTGGTATATCCGTTACTTCTTCTACTTTATCTCCAAGTACCTCAAAACCTACAGTACCTTCGTCAATAATTTCTTTTGTTTCAGCTGGATCTAGTACTTCTTCTTTTTTATTGCCACAAGCTGCTAGCGTAAGCATAGCTATGACAGCCATTACTGCTATTAACCAATTTTTCATAAACTTGTAACCCTCCCGCGCATATTGTAGCATAGTTTGATTTACTATGCCTATCGACTTAGCTTTCGCGAAAACGGTAGTCCTTTTCGTTTTCTGTATTTATTTGGTGAAGTCATTCTCTAAAGACGCTCGGATTTCGTTTTAGTTTCATATATTTATTTTGATGAAAAAACATTTCATTTATCGATTATCTTGGGAAAAGTTTGGATTTTTATACGAACTCATAATAAATACATTCTCCCTTTCTACTATTCACAATAAAAGATAATAAAAAAATTCCAACCAACAATCCTCCAAATGGAAAATTGCTAATTGGAATTTCACCCTTTATCCTTTTATTGCATCCTAATCTTTCTTCTAGCACTCAATTAAAGCCAAATACATTAGAGCTTCAATTGACTACTATCCTATCAAATTATCTAGTTTTTTAAATTAACGCACTTCAACCCAGCCGTTTTTGATTGCAGTAACTACGGCTTGTGTACGGTCGTTTACGTTCATTTTTTGTAAAATACTTGAAACGTGATTTTTAACCGTTTTTTCTGAGATGAATAAAGTTTCACCAATTGCACGGTTTGATTGTCCATCAGTTAGTAATTGCAGAACTTCACATTCACGTTTTGTTAGTAAATGGAATGGACGACGAATTTCTGTTTGATGGAAATTGCCTTTATTTTCATGTTCGCTTAAGCGACGGAATTCAGCCACTAAATTTTTTGTTACTTTTGGATGTAAGTATGAGCCACCGTTTGCCACTACTTTAATGGCTTCAACGATTTCGTCAGCATCCATTTCTTTTAGCATGTAGCCTAATGCACCTGATTTTAATGCATGAGTTACATATGATTCATCATCATGGATTGATAGCATAATCACTTTTGCTTCAGGGAATTCTACAAGTAAATCAGCAGTTGCTTCAACACCATTTTTCCCTGGCATATTGATGTCCATTAACACTACATCTGGTAAGTTTTCACGGTATAACTTTAGACCATCTGTACCGTCATCACCTTCTGCCACTACTTCAAATGTTTCTTCAAAATCTAATATACGTTTTACACCTTCACGGAATAGTTGGTGGTCATCTATAATAATAATTTTCGTCATGGTTTCTACCCCTTTTGCTTGAGCTTTTGAATCTCATTATTTTTTATCATTGGAAGACCTTCAGAAAGTGGAATTTTAAATAATACTGAAGTACCTTTACCAACTTCGCTTTGAATATCCATTTTGCCTTTTAGGAGGTCGATTCGTTCTTTCATACCAAGAATTCCGAATGATTGATCTCTTACTTTACATTTATCAAAGCCTTGACCATTATCTTTCACACTAACATTTAGCAACTTCGGAAGCCACTCAAGTCTTACCCAAACATCTTTTGACTTCCCGTGTTTTATGGAATTATTAACACTTTCTTGAACTAATCGGAAGACCGACACTTCATAATCAGAAGGAAGTCGCTTTTCTCCATTATTTGTTTGAAAATGAATGACAACACCAGGGTTATACTCCATTGTCGTTGATAAGTACTTTTTCAAAGTCGGAACTATTCCTAAGTCATCAAGTGCCATTGGACGTAAATCATAAATAATTCTGCGCACTTCCGATAAAGCGTTACGAACAGTTACTTTCAAGTCAGCAATTTCCTTCATTGCTGCATCTATGCCTTTGTCGCGATATGTTCGGTCAATTAAGTCTGTACGCATTAAAACATTGGCCATCATTTGAGCTGGTCCATCGTGAATTTCACGAGATACGCGTTTTCTTTCTTTTTCCTGAGCAGCGATAATTTTAATGCCCAATTCTGTTTTCATTTTAGCTTTTTCTAATACGGAACTTAGATTCTTTAAATCGGTTGTTAAATAATTTAACACAACATTTACTTGATTAACGATATGGTCAGCTCGCTCAATCGTATCGTATAATGTTTTTAAACGGCGTTCTAAATCGTCTCGTCTTTCACGAAGTCTTTTTTCTTCTGCTTTTGATAAAGATAATTTGATTTGAAAATGATTGGCGGTTTCATATGCTTCACGTACTTGAGTTTCAGTATACTTATTAAAGTATTTACTTACTTCTACTAGACGTTGCTTAGCCAATTTGGTTTGCTGTTCTAATAAATCACTTTCATCTATAACGATTTTTAATTGTGTTTTAATTAACTCGAGTTCCTTCATCATTTCATCGAAGCTATTTCGACTTTGTTCACCAATCACAAAAATATCATTTTTTGAATTCGTAATGGAATCAATCATTCGGTTAAAAATGACGTCCAATGAACTTATATCGAATTTCTGATCTTGAAACATAACCTTTCCCCAATCTAATTGGATTATATGGTTCTAATTGCTATACCAGTAAGTAAAGTAGTTCTAGACTATTATATCATTAAGTATACGATTTTTTTAGTAATTTTCTTCCTAGTGATGAATTGAAATATTTGAAATAAAAGGAGAATATATAATGCGGAATGACTATAAGACAGTAAAAGGATATGGAGAAAGCGAAATTGTATTATCAAAATCTCGTTTTATTACATATGTAGATCGTGCTGAAACTGAAGAAGAAGCACTTAATTTTATCAATAAAATCAAAAAAATGCATCCAAATGCAACACATAATTGTTCTTGCTACATGATTGGTGAACATGACAATATCCAAAAGGCCAATGATGACGGGGAACCAAGTGGTACTGCAGGCGTCCCTATGTTAGAAGTCCTAAAAAAACAGGGATTGAAAGATACTGTTGTTGTCGTGACACGTTACTTCGGTGGAATAAAACTCGGCGGTGGCGGTCTTATTCGTGCATATGGCAAGGCAACAACTGAAGGAATAAGTGCTGCACAGGTTGTAGAGCGAAAATTGCACCATATCATGAAAGTATCCATCGATTATACATGGCTTGGAAAAGTGGAAAATGAAATTCGCAGTTCTTCTTATACTTTACAAGAAATCCAATATGCAGAAGATGTCGAAGTTTTTGTAAATGTTTTAAAAGCTGAAGAAGAAGCTTTCGTGCAATGGATCACAGAGCTAACCAATGGACAAGCCAAAGTAGACTGTGTCGATCAACAATTTGTTGAATTTGTAATATCGAAATAAAATTTTTATTTTACTGTTTTTCGACATCATAGTATAATGAATCGTATTGAATATTTTTTTCTTTTCAGCTGACATTATATATATCGAATTTTTTTGTGCTGTACTTCATCGTTTCAACATACTTAATATGGTGGAATGATTCATTTACTATATATACGATTCCCAACTTAGAGGAGAGTTTAAATGAGAAGATCAGAAAAGAGCCAGAAGAAAAGGTCCAAGCTATCTTTAACTTTAAAAGTAATACTTATGCTGGCCGCCTCACTTTTAATATGCGTATCAGCTTACGGCATTTATATAACTAAAAAAGCGGAAAAAGCCGCTAACAATTCCTATGAAGAACTTGGAGATCGATCCATTTCTGATTTACGTGAAGCAAAAGTTGAACCCATTACAGATAATATCTCAGTTCTATTTGTCGGAGTTGATGATAGTGAAAAACGTGGCCAAGGCGCAGAACATTCCCGTTCCGATGCATTAGTATTGGCAACGTTAAACAACAAGTCAAAAACGGTTAAATTGGTAAGTATTCCCCGTGACTCAAATGTATACATCCCATACGTCGGATATAACGATAAAATCACTCATGCACACGCATACGGTGGAACTTTAGCCACAATCGAAACAGTGGAAAATCTTTTCGATGTTCCTGTAGATTACTACGTCCGAATGAATTTTGAAGCATTTATCGATGTAATTGATGCATTAGGCGGAATCACAGTCGATGTAAATATCCCGCATGCCTTTACAGAAAAAGATGAATTTGATAAATACACAGTAGAACTAACACCTGGACCAGACCAACATTTAAATGGTAGTCAAGCTTTAGCTTTAGCACGTACACGTAAAATCGATAGTGATATCGAACGCGGTAAACGCCAACAAGATATCATTAAAGCGATGGCAAAAGAAGCAGCTTCTATTAAATCCATTACAAAATACGGTGATGTAATTGATGCTGTTGGCGATAACATGAAAACAGACATGACATTTGATGAAATGAAAGCCTTATTCAGTTATCTGTTGAATGGCATTCCACAAATCGATACACTTCAATTAGTCGGATACGATGACTGGTCAACAGGCACTTACTATTACACATTAGATGAAGAATCACTTAAAGAAACAAAATCAATTTTACAAAGTCATCTTGGATTAATCCCAGATACTTCTAACATTTCTGGCACACAAAATGATACAGGCGTAACTGAAAATACTCAAGGTTACGAAAGCGAAAATCAATAATTGTATAGGATGCGGAGGAATCTTAATATTCCTTCGCGTTTTTTACGTTTAGCTATCGACTGTAATATTGGGATGCTGAACAAACTTCGTTTTCTCTTTGAAATTTTTATATATTCTCCCATTCCGGCGACTTCACAATTCCAAATAATCAATTCCAACTCCCATATAACACTCTTTCTAATTTCAATCAATTTTATTCATTAAAGTTTTTCCCTTGAATAACAATATTTATGACTTAAAAAATCTATTTTATCTCTCTCTTTTCTTCTGTAAATTACAAAAAAAGAAAACACATCTTTTTTTGATGTGCTTTCTTTATCTTCTATATTTTATTTAGAGAATCCTAACTCTCATTCTAGAAACTAAATTAATTTGTTGGAATTACACCATCTTCAATTAACTCAACTTTTTTCGTTAATAGGTAATATTGATATTTTGCAATGTTATACTTTAACTCTGCTTGTTTTACGGTTAAATTAGTTGAATCATAGTCTAATTTTGAAATTAGCCCTAATTCAAATCGTGTTTTATACTCTTCATTATCTTTTTGAGCAACTTCTAAATCTTCACTCAATTTTATTAATTCTTGGTATTGATGTCGTACTTGATAAAATTGATTCTTAATTGATTTCTCTAATTCTGCTTCTAATGATTCAATTTTTAATTTAGCTATATCTACATCAATTTCCGCGATATCTTCATCTTGTTTTCTTCTGTTTTCAACTAAGTCTTCTAAATCATCTAATCTATCTTCTGCCTGTTGAAGTGCTGTTCTTGCATTGACCATATTGTAACTATTGTGAATAAGCTCTTCAGTTGATGTTAGTTGTTCTACTAAAGCAAGCTGGCCTAAGTCTGGTTTTACAAGTGTGTAGTCTTCATTGTATGTAATGCCAATTGTTAATGCAAAGGTTGCTTTATCATTATTTAATTGTCTTTCCAATTGAGCAATTTCAGTCTCCAAATCTTTCAAATCCCGTTTAGAATCTTCATAATCATTGAGAGAAATAAAACCAAGCTCATATTTTACTTTTGCTGCATTTACTTGACTTTGTTGCGTTGAAAGGGAATCCTTCATAAAATCAATTTGAGCTTGCGTTTGCATTAATCCAAGAAATGAGGAAGTTATAGATACTTCCATACTTTCACGCTGTATTACTCTATTATTGAAAGTTTGTGTTCTACTTAAATCATATTGATTTAAAGTTGCTTCTAGAGTGCTAATCGTGCTCGAAAGCGTAGTGATTTGAGAGTTTACAAGATTCAACTTTTCTTGAAGCAATTGATTTTGCTGATATTTCTCAAATACTTTTAAATACTCTTTTGTAGAATTGAGGAATTGTAATAAGTAATTTACTGTACTATCAAGACCGTTAGAAACGTCCGAAGCACTTACTCCAACCTCTATATCACTAGGTTGGATATTTAGCTCGTCTAGTGACTTAATTAAATTATTCAACTCTTCATTTAAATTAATTGAAATCGAATCTGGAGAAGTTATTGAGGCAGAATCAGGTGAAGTAGCTTCTTCTAATTGCTTTTCCAGTTCTGCTTTTTGTTTTTGGGCACTTTCAAGCGAGCTCTCTGCACTGTCATAAAGATCATCATACTTATCTTCATTTTCCTTCAAACTTTCAAGTGTTAATTCTAGTTCCATTAATGAATAACTACTGTTTGTTCCATAACGAATGGCTTCTTCTAATGTTAACTCATTGACCGAAACTCTTTCTACAAATCTTTCGTTCTCTTCTTTTTTCTTGCTATTACTATCTGCAACTACATTAATTGGAGCTTTATTTACTTCAGCTGCTAAGACTGTAGGTGAAATACTACCAACCATTAAAAGTGCAGCTAGTCCAATCGTTAATCCTTTTGTCATTAAGTTAACCCTCTCTTTCAAATTCAAGTATATTAGCATATACATTCTATATTAATACCTTAAGTAATCAATATATCACTAGAGTAATGTCTTCAGAATCCTCTTTTAAAGGAAATTCTGAACTTTACTTCTAAATATGCTTTTCTAATATAGATATTTTTTGTTTTGTATCCTCCTAACACTTTGGAACTATTGGTCACTTTTGAACTTACCAGTTCAACTAAATTTTACCTATCCTTTATTCAAGTGTCAACGAAATTAAAATGTAATGATTTCATTAATTTTTCACACAATTAAATACTTCTTGTTACTCTATTGATCCTACCGGTAACCTAAATATGCTTTCCACCAATATACAAAAACCACTACTTTTAATTCAATTAAAAGTAGTGGCTATAAGTTAAATTCATAGTCAACTGATTTATTTATTAAAAATTCGTACTAGATTAATGAGTGGTTTGTAGTTTTTACCAGCTAGTCCAATTATTTCGACGAACAGTTCAATCGCTACTAAAATCACTGTTACTAGTAAGATAGCTCCCCAAAGTTTTGCCATTGAGAAGATTACTGCTGCAAGGCCAAACATGGCTGCAATTCCGTAAATAATTAAGACTGTTTGACGATGTGAGAATCCCATATCAATTAAACGGTGATGTAAATGGGATTTGTCTGGATCTGACCATTTTTGTTTGTTTCGATAACGACGAACAATTGCAAAGAATGTATCAGAGATTGGAACACCAAGCATAATAACCGGGATGATAAATGAAACGACCGTAATATTTTTAAAACCAAGTAAGGATAAGACCGCAATCATAAACCCTAAGAATAAGGCCCCAGTATCACCCATGAAAATTTTCGCTGGGTGGAAATTATAAAATAAGAAACCAATTGTTGCACAAGCTAAAATGGCTGCCATTGCGATAACAAAACCATTTCCCATAATCATAGCCATTCCCGCTAGTGTAATGAATGCGATTGTGGAAACACCTGCTGCAAGTCCATCTAATCCATCAATTAGGTTCACGGCATTTGTAATACCGATAATCCACACGATTGTAAATGGGATACTTAAAAATCCAAAATCTAACTGCCCATCATTAAAAGGTAAGTTGATGAATTCAATTTGAATTCCACCAAAGAATACGATGATGATCGCTGCTAGTAATTGCCCTAGCATCTTTGCTTTTGCGGAAATCTCATACATATCATCTAAAACACCAGTAATGACAATAACTGTAGCCCCTAAAACGATGGCTAATGTGTATTGACTTTCAGGTCGTAAAATTAGAAGTCCAATTAAAAATGCAAGATAGATGGCTAAACCACCTAGTCGTGGCATAATGCGCGAATGAACTTTTCGATAGTTCGGTGCATCAACTGCTCCAATTCGAAAGGCCAAACGCTTTACTAGTGGAGTTAGTAAAATGGCTGCGACAAGCGCCACGAATAAAGACACGTAAATCATGTCTCTCCTCCTCAAAAAATAAATATATACGTTACAAACCTCCATAATTATAGCACGGAAAATAAATAAAATATAGTTTTTCTAAATTTTCAACACAGATTTAATAAAAGTAATATATCTACAAATTCCTTTGAATTAGATTTCCCCACGCGAGAAGTAGTCATACCTTAAAAAGTTTGGTAGAATAACAAAGTGTCTACACTATAGTTAGACGATTTTAAAGGAGAGTAAAATTATGTTCTCAATTTTTAGCCGTAACAAAGAAAAAACGAGTGCAAAAGAATTAAAAAGATATTATAAAATTGTTGATCAAATTAATAATTTAGAACCTATATATTTATCGATGACAGACGATGAACTTAAAAATATGACAAATGAATTTAAAGAACGCATTGCAAATGGTGAAGAGCTAACAAACATCATCCCAGATGCTTTTGCAGTTGTTCGTGAGGCCTCAAAACGCGTATTAAATATGCGTCACTTTGATGTACAAATTATCGGTGGTCTTGTACTTACCGAAGGAAATATTTCTGAAATGCCAACTGGTGAAGGTAAAACATTAGTTGCTTCACTCCCTTCGTATGTTCGTGCCCTTGAAGGAAAAGGTGTTCACGTCATTACTGTTAATGATTACTTAGCAAGACGTGACTTTGAATTAATTGGGCAAATTCATCGATTCCTTGGGTTATCTGTTGGGTTAAATGTTCCAATGCTGGAACCGGCACTCAAGAAGCAAGCGTACAATGCTGACATTACTTATGGTGTTGGTACTGAATTTGGATTCGATTACCTTCGTGATAATATGGTTCGTTCTTTAGAAGATAAAGTACAGCGACCGTATCACTATGCCATCATTGATGAAGTTGACTCCGTGTTGATCGATGAAGCGAAAACACCTTTAATTATTGCTGGTAAAATGGGAGCGAATGATGAACTTCATCGCATTGCATCCATCCTTGCGAAACGTTTCAAAAAAGAAGAAGATTATGACTTTGATGATGAAACAAAAGCAACATCTCTAACAGAGCAAGGTATTGAAAAAGTAGAGGCTGCATTTGGTGTAGACAATTTATACGATTTAGAACACCAAACTCTTTACCACTATGTGATTCAAGCCGTTCGTGCACATGTTATGTTCCAACGTGATGTCGATTACATAGTTAAAGACGATAAAATTGAACTAGTTGATATGTTTACAGGTCGTATATTAGAAGGCCGTACTTTATCAGATGGGTTACACCAAGCGATAGAAGCTAAAGAAGGTGTAACCATTACACAAGAAAATAAAGCCCAGGCCCAAATTACAATTCAAAACTACTTCCGCATGTATCCAATCCTTTCAGGTATGACTGGTACTGCAAAAACACAAGAAAAAGAATTCAATGAAGTGTATGGTATGCGCGTTATTCAAATCCCGACAAATAGACCTCGTCAGCGTGTTGATCAACCGGATATTATTTTTAATACAACAGAAGCAAAATACGAATACGTTGCGCAACAAGCAATGGAACGACATAAAAAGGGTCAACCGGTACTGATAGGGACAACCTCTATTTTGCAATCTGAAAAAGTAGCACAATCTTTAGATGAACACGGCCTTACTTATCAATTGTTAAACGCGAAAACAGTTGAACAGGAAGTTGAATTAATTTCACAAGCAGGTCAAAAAGGACGTATTACTGTTGCAACAAATATGGCTGGTCGTGGTACCGACATCGTTCTAGGTGAAGGTGTTGCTGAACTTGGTGGTCTTTACGTAATTGGTACGGAGAAACATGAAAGCCGCCGTGTAGATAACCAACTTCGCGGTCGTTCTGGTCGTCAAGGTGACCCTGGTGAAAGTCGCTTTATTTTATCAATTGAAGATGATATGTTCCGCCGCTTCGCTAAAGAAGAGGTTGAAAAGTTCGAAAAGAAAATGACAGTAGATGATGTTAAACGCATTACAAACAAAGAAGTAAACGAACTAATCGATCGTACTCAACGTATTGTCGAAGGTGCTCACTTCTCTATGCGTGAATACAATTTAAAATTAGATGACGTCATAAATGACCAACGACGTGTTATATACACATTAAGGGATAGTATTTTAGAAAATAATAATATAATTGAACTTTTACAAAAAATGCTACATGAAACTATTGATTTTGCTGTAAGAGAAAATGCACCAGAAGAATTAAGCCCAGAAAATTGGAATTTTGATGATATAGAAACTACTCTAAATTCACTTTATTTAACGCCTATTTTATTGAATCGTGAAGTCAATAAATTAAACTCAATTTTCGATCAAGTTGAGCCAGGCTATTTAGAAGTAAAAGAATATATTGAAACGTTTGTGGAAAGTCCAAAAATAATGCAAATCATCCCACAAGTTATGCTAACCTTCATTGATAGTATGTGGGTAAAGCATCTTGAACAAATGGCACATTTAAAAGAAGGTATTGGCTTAAGATCATATCAGCAAGAAGATCCAATGCGTATTTATCAACGTGAAGGCTTAGAGCTATTTGGTAAAAACTATCAAGAAGTACGCCGAGCAATCGTTGAAGAATTAGTGATTTTTATGAAATCTTTAAATAGTAACGAACAGGGGGAATAATAAATGAGTCTATTTGATTTTTTCAAAAAAACCGATAAAGTCGGAAGAGATAGTGCGATTGATTCCAATGAATTGGTTGAGGGCTCTGAACAAACGGAGAGCAAGGATAAAGTATCGACGAAGCTTTCATTTCATCCAGATTGGAATGTACCTCAAGAGCAACAGTATGTATTCCGTTTCTTGGCGAATGAACTAAAACCGTTAAACCCAAATCAACTATCTTTGGCTGCAATCAGTATTGATGAAGAACCTCGGTCTGGTGATTGGTTAGTAAAAGCGTTTTTCCGTTCGTCAATTCCCAATTCAATTGAATTGGGCGAAATCGAATTAATTCTATTAGATAAAGACGATCAACTAATTGCGTCGAAACCATTTAACTTTAATGAACTGGGTACGATTCCTCCAGAAAGTGCAAGACCATGGGTATTTACCTTTGAAAAATCGCTAATTGACGGAAAAGACATTCCAGACGAAGGTTGGAAAATCGCCTTTAATCTTATTTCTTTAAGAGATCATATGCTCGATTTAGATGAAACTTGGAAAAACCAACTTCCAAAAGAGCAACAAGAAATACTAGCTAAGGTTATCAAAGATCTACCTAAACTCAGTAAAAATGAAGTCAACTTCACTGGCTTCCAAGTAAAATTGCATGATAATCAAAGTTTACACGTATCAATTTTCATTCGTAATGGTCATAACAAAGTAATTAACCTTGAACAACTACCATTAGAAATTATTGATGCAAATGGTAAACTTATTGCAAAAGGTTCATTCAAATTAGATCCGATTTTGAGCGTTCAACCGAATTCAACAAAACCTTGGACATTTATTTTCCCAGCTGAACTGGTTACTGCAGAAGATGCAGACCTATCACGTTGGGCAGCAAGAGTACCACAATAATTTAAGACACGGCATGGGTGATTTTTTCACCCATGCTTTTTTTATGGATTGATTCCTGTAATTTGATGGTTGTGCTTTCTGATATGAAGCTTGGATTACCTCAGCGTAAGTGAGCTCATTTGAACACAACCCTCTCCTAACAGAACACAAACCCGGCTATGTGAACGCAACCGCCCCTATCAGCACAAAAACAAATAGCTAAACGTGCAAATCCACACTCATCCGCACAAGTCATGCCGCTAAACGCACAAATCCTCCCACTACCTCACAAAACTCTCCCCTCCACCCCTTATAATAAAAAACTCTTCTGCTAACATTCTTTAAATGCCAACAGAAGATGTAATTTTGAAGTAGCTAATAATTAATAATTAATTACGCCTTGGCGCAGTTTTGTCCGAAATTTTAATTACTTACCCAACACGGAATCAAGAAAAAATTATAAGTGCAGTAAACCTATTTTTGAGCCATCAGTTGTACATCCGCAACACGTTTCGCGCCAACATAACGGGATGCCCAATAATGTGAATCATTTATACTCGTAATGCTTACGCCATCACCAACTTGGGAGTGAATAAACATTCCGTTTCCATAGTAAATTCCAACATGCGAAATCCCATTACCTGATGTATTGAAGAAAACTAAGTCACCTGGTTTTAGCTCGTTTAGATTAACGGGCTCTCCTACTGAAAACATTGCATTCGAAGAACGGGGTAATGTGATATCCAAATCTTCGAATACTTGTTGTACGTATCCTGAACAGTCAAAACCACTAGCAGTTGTTCCCCCATAACGGTAAGGTGAATCTAAATATTCTTTAGCAGTTAGTCTTAATTCGCGTGATGAAAAGTCTACCTCTGACTCTGACGCTTCGACTTTCCCCACTGGCGAAAAGAATATTCCACACCCGGCCGCTGCGGCTAAAACAAAATTTCGTACTTGCTTGTGATCTTTCATCAACACCCTCCAGTATTCGTAAAATTTCCAAAAATTTAGCTATCCCAAGGATAACGTATATCGAATCCCTCAACATTACAGTTCATTAACAAAGGAATTACACAATTTCCCATCTCTAAAAAAATTGAAATATACTGGAAAATCCATATATCCCATTATTCCCCACAGTACTCACCAACAAATTTTTATTACAAAATAAATTGATCATGGGTTGTCCCATTTTTCTACATCCTAAAAAATACGTAACATTTGTAATGAAAACATTCACCCTTTTACGTAAAAAGGAAACTGCAACAATTACTTTTATGAGGTGCAAAAAAGTGATAAAACACGATCAATAACTTGGTGGAAAATTCATGAAAGTACAAAGGGATTTCAAGTTATGATAAATGGAAAATAGGAAAGGATTCATAAGGGTAGAATTTTCCGTTAATGAATAAAAAGAAGGCTTTGGAAGCTCGTATAAGGGAAGATTATTCCGTTATCCTCTCAAAATAAGGAAAAATCCAATGATTTGGCTAAGATAAGGGAAAAAAACTCCCTTATTTTCAAAAAATTATAGGCGTTTTTCAATATAACGGAAGTTTTTTCCTTTACTTTTAACACAAGGGTATCACCATTCAAAATTAAACAGCAAAACTCAAATAACTAAATCTAAAAATCCGATTCTTTAACAAGGACTATAGAGGTATTTCACAATTTGTTAATTACAATGAAATTTATTAATATCAAAATCATTAACACAACAATAAAAAATAGGATGAGAAAATCTCGACGATTACCCACCCTACTATTAATATTTGCATTTTGATCTTGTCCACACTTATTGAGAAACCGCTATCAACAAGTGATGCAGCTGTCATCTAATTATTTCACATCGTTAAATCGTTTATATGCAACAAAGCGATCTTTCCAATAGCTATACTCTAATTTAGAGACTTCTACTCCATCGCTACCAGCGTGGATAAATTGTCCATCCCCGATGTAGATTCCCATGTGAGAGATGCCTGATCTGTACGTATTTTTAAAGAACACCACATCTCCTGGGACTGGTGTTTCAACAGAAGTTGTATCGTTTATGAAATAGTCCTCACTGCTTTTACGAGTGATCTCTAATCCAGCGTTCATATACACATAACGAACGAAGCCACTGCAGTCGAACCCAGCTGTTGTATTTCCGCCATAAACATATGGAATGCCTAACAATGATTCTGCTATAGTAATTACTTTATTATAAGTAGCTTTTCCCTTTGTAGTTGGTCCTACTTGAATTTCTTTTTCCTTATTAAGCTGATCCTTAATCATTTCTTCAGCCTGTACAATCTGAGGAGCTGGGAAATCGATAATTGGTTCATCAACTACTTCAAGCGGTTGTTTCAAGCCTTGACCATTCTCAATAGTCAATACTTGTCCAATGAATATTGTATCGCTTGCTAAGTTATTCCACTTTTTTATATCCGCAATTTTAACAGCATACAAACTGGAGATTTTAGATAATGTATCACCTTTAGCAACTTTATGACTCGTACTTGCAGGCGCTTCATTTTTTGCAGGTGTTTTACTAGTTGTTTGAGTTGGTGTTGTTGCTGGTTGTTTTGTAGTAGTAGTTGTTTTCGAAGTCGTAGTTGTTGTCGATACAACTAATTTTTGCCCGACCATAATGTTGTCATTTTTTAGATTATTTTTCGTTTTTAATTGAGCAACAGTCGTTTGGTTAGATTTAGCAATTTTTGTTAAGGTGTCACCTTTTTTTACTACGTACGTTGCTGCATCTGCTACTGGAGCTACTATGATCGAACTAGCTAGTAAACTAGCACATAATACCATAATTTTTTTCTTATGTACCATTGCTCGGACCATCCTTTCTAGTAAAAATATCCTTTATTTCCATATTACTTTTATATTCTACTATAAAGCAATACTATTAAAGTAAATTTTTTTCAAAAAGTTATCGATATTACGACAAATTATTGTAAAGAATAACAAGAAAGTATTTTATTCGACATTTTTTTGTGTTACAATTCTTCATTGTGTGTACGCAAAAATAAAATTTTTTGAAAGTTTCTTCTTTTCCTACTCTACTACAATCTAGTAAATATTGGAATCAGATTTTATCAAATTTTGCCCCTTGATAGACTCTGTGGAATCCTTACTAGGTAAATCACAATTCGATGAGTAAGATACATTACTCAAGGAATAAATTCAGTTTTAAGTTTTAAGAATATTTAAAATAAGTAATAATCAAAGGAGATTTATATCATTATGAAATTCATTAAAGAAAATCTTGCTGTGGGGTTTATGCTTTTCGCACTATTCCTTGGAGCAGGTAATATAATCTTCCCTCCGTTATTAGGACAACAAGCAGGAGATGAAATTCTTCCCGCAATTATTGGTTTCCTAATTACAGGTGTGGGGTTACCATTACTAGGTATTATCGCCGTAGCAAAAAATGGTGGAGATTTACAAGTTGTTGCGAACCGAATTCACCCAGTTTTCAGTATCATTTTTACATCAGTTGTCTATTTATCGATTGGACCACTTTTCGCAATCCCTCGTACAGCAGCTGTAACATATGAAATTGGTATTGCACCATACTTATCTGAGGCGTCCCAAGCCAGTTGGTTACCATTATTCATCTCAACTGCAATATTCTTTGGTATAGCACTATATTTAGCACTCAATCCATCAAAGTTAGTAGACCGCGTTGGGAAGGTGTTAACTCCTGCCCTTTTAATTGTAATCGCATTATTAGCGATTAAAAGTTTTATTACGCCAATGGGGCCAGTTGGTGAGTCACATGGTGCTTATGTAGAGAATGCGTTCTCAAAAGGATTTATTGAAGGGTATTTAACAATGGACGTATTGGCTTCCCTTGTATTTGGGATCGTCATTGTACAAGCTTTACAGGCAAAAGGAATTGTAAGTCGTACAAAACAAGTAACTATTACTATTTTCGCTGGCTTCGTTGCTGCATGCGGATTAGCATTCGTTTATGTTTCATTATCTTATATTGGGGCTACAAGTACTAGTGCCATTGGATCTTTTGATGATGGTGGTAGTATTATCGCTGAATCTGCAAAAATGTTATATGGAAGTTTAGGAAGTATCATTTTATCCGCTGTTATTATTTTAGCTTGTATTACAACTGCTGTTGGTTTAATTTCAGCTAATGCTACTTTTTTCAATAAACTTTTCCCAAACCTACCTTATAAATTTCTAGCAGTTGTTTTTACGCTGTTTAGTTTAATGTTTGCGAACTTTGGTTTAAGCAACTTAATTTCTATTTCTTTACCTGTATTATTGTTCATCTATCCGATTGCAATCGTCTTAATGTTCTTAGTATTATTTGACCAAGCATTCGGTCGTGACCCAATCGTGTACACACTAGCATTAATTGCAACTGCTTTAGTAAGTTTGTATGATGGAATCAAAGGTGCCGGATTAACAATTGATTGGTACGCAAACATTCTAAATACACTCCCACTTTACGAGCAAAATCTAGGCTGGCTAGTACCGGCTATCGTTGGACTAGTCATCGGATGGATTATTCATATCCTGAAAAAAGCTTCTGCATAAACTTTAAGTCAAAGACTAATATCTCCTTTTGTTGCATAGTTTGTAACAAAGGAGATATTTTTTGAAACAAATGTTACATTAGAAACTGTAATACTTTACATTGTTGTAATAACATTTCATAGTTTTTGAAAAATTAACCCGAGAAGTATTCACAAACTACTATTAGAAGCTGCTTGCTTATATATCTCCTAAACGGCAACGTAAGAACGGACAGACGATCATCATGTTCCTTCATTTATAATTTAAATGTGGACGAGCCAAATTAGTTCCTATTTATTGCAAAGAACCCCTTCAAATTAAAACCATTAATTACACACTATTAATAGAAGAAATACATAGATTTCCTTCTTTATCTAGTAGAATGAATTGTTTTATTACGTTTAGTTAATTATGTTCTCTTGTTCTGAAAAGTTTTATAACAATCTATTAAATTTAGTTTACTAGTTATATAATGAGTCTATCAGAAGAAGAGGTGGTTTTAGTAAATGAAAAAAATAGCTCCAATACTCTTTAGCCTCATGCTTTTCTTAATGTTACCGCTTAATACGTTTGCATCAAATTTAGATGATATTAAGGCCATTATAGAAAGTGATTATGTTGGTGACATCGACGGAGATCTTCAAAGTGCAACGACTATAGAAGATGTTATTGAAATGCTAGACCCTTATTCCGCATATTTTACAGCCCAGGAATATGCCGCATTTACCAATTCAGTAGATTTAAAATCTGTTGGGATTGGTGTAGTACTTGAAAAACATGATAAAGGGATTCTTATTGTTGATGTAATCGAAAATGGGAGCGCACATAAATCCGATATAGTACCAGGAGACATTATTACAAAAGTCGGTAATCGTTCTACAGTTGACATGACAATAGAAGAGGCACAATCTCTTATTTTAGGTGAAGAGAATACAAAAGTTGTTCTTACTATACTAAAAACAACAGGTACAACTGTTGAGAAACTGATTACTCGTCAATCCTTTACATTACCTAATGTAACAACTGACTTACTTTATGGTAACGTTGGGTATATTTCATTGAATTCTTTTTCGATGGATGGGGCTAAGCTAGTTGCCAATGCTTATAACAACTTGAAAAAACAAGGGGCCACTTCATTTATTTTAGACTTACAATATAATGGAGGCGGATATGTTTCAACTGCAGAGGAATTAATTGGCATGTTCCCTAACGCACTTAATGCCTATCGATTAAGACTTTCTACGGGAATGTATGTTACACCTGCAATTAAACAAACAACGCAATTTCCTGCTAATACACGCGTTCTAGTTAACCGTTTCAGTGCTAGTGCTTCAGAAATGACAGCTGCTGCTTTGCTTGATCAAAAGTCTGCCATCCTATACGGAGAGACAACTTACGGCAAAGGGACAATGCAAGGCTTCTATGAGTTATCTGATGGTAGTTATCTAAAGTTAACAATCGGAGAATTTATTGGACCTAAGGGAACGTATGTGAAGGGTGTTGGAGTAACGCCTAATATCGTAACTACGACTGAGCCACTCTATCAAGCGCATTATGACAGTATTAAATCTAAATTAACGAACTATAAACAGTTAAAAAGCTTAAAAAATGTGCCAACAACAAAAATGTTTAATATCACATTTAATAAAGAAATTAGTGAAACAATAAGTGAAGATTCAATTGAGTTAATCGAACTTGGTGGAGATTCAATTGAATTTTCGTACAAAGTAAATGGAAATCAAGTGATGATTACTCCTAAAGAACCTTTAACACCTGGTGCTGAGTACATGTTACTAACACACCCTTCTATTAAGGATACAAAAGGAAAAACTTTAAAAACAGGCATTTACCTTCATATTACTGTAAAATCCGAAGAATAATTAGAAATGCGGAGAACGCCCGTTTAGCTCCGAAAACAACTGGCCGACAAAACGCCACGTCGTGTGGCATTGTCGGCCAGTTGTTTTCGAAGTTGTCGAGGAGCTGGCGTTCACAGCTAGACAAACTGTTCATACTTTGAAAACTTATACTTTCTTACATTAAAAAAAAGCCGTAAATTAGAGATTCATTCTAATTTGCGGCTTTTTTGGGTATTAGACATTAATAACGTTTCCACTATGCAAATAAGGTAAACTCCTTAAAAAAAGAGGCTTGCCCTATAAAAGTAAATTATTGATAGGATTACTATATGTATTTTACCCTACTAATTGTTTTCTATTTGCAAAATGAATGTTTACGATATCTGAAGCTAACTGTTCTGGTGTGCGCATTTTTGTAAATAATGCAGTTAATGTTAATCGCTCAACAGCTCCAAGAATCGAATGAGCTAAGATTACAACATCAATGTCATCATATAATAATGAATTTTTTTCTTTTCCTAAAATCTTCGTTAAATTAGAAGCAAACTCTTTCTTCACGGATTCTGAACTTTCAGAATCGTAAAAACCGATTTTCGTAAGATCTTCATTCTTTAGGAAGAATTCAAATAGATTTGTTAAATGTGTTAAGATATTATCCGCCATATTTCCACTTTGTTGATTAGAAAAATCATTTTCTACGATTTCAAAAAAACCAGTACGGAATAACTCATTTAAATCTTTGTACAGGGATTCTTTACTTTCAAAATATAAATAATATGTTGGTTGCGTAACGTTAGCAGATTTTACAATTTCACTAATCTTTGTTTCATGGTATCCATAAGTTGAAAATTGTTTGATCGCCTTTTCTAATAATAACTGCTTACTTTTTTCACCGCTAGAATTTACCTTGCGCCCTCTCGGCATGAAGCTCCCTCCTAAATCAAACCACTTATTACATTATCATTATTATATCTTACTATTATTTCTAATTAAAGACTTATACAATAAAATTTACAAAATCTTTCAAATTCGTAGTACAAAAAACATTAAAGGACTTAATATTGGTCATATTAAGTCCTTCATTTGTATTGAAATTATTCTTTTCTAGTTATTTCTTTTTACTAATTTTATTTTTTAACTTTCCTAGTAGGCCATTAATTTCTTGGAATTTTAATATTAAAACTAATACTATATAACCAATCATTGTAAGAAGGAATGTTACGATTACATGGATCCATTTAAATTCAATATTTACAAAAGTAGAAACAACCCATGTGACAATAAAATATCCAACGGTTAGTACAGCAAATTTACCAAATTGTAAAATATTATTCTTAACAAAATACAACTTATACTTTCCTTGTAAATAAGCAACTAAAAGAATGAAATTAACCGCAGCACTAACAACGTTCCCCCATGCAACTGCATTTGCACCAAGTTCATCGATTAATAAATACGTAACTGCAATATTGACACCGAATACTGTCAAAATACTAAATAGGACTGGTGTCATTGAATTACCTTTCGCGTAATAGAATCGAGTGATATACATATTCGCAGCAAGGAAAAACATAGTTAAACTAAAGATTTCTAAAATTGGTGCTGTAATGGCGGTTGATGAAGCATCAAATAAACCATATTCGAAAATAATTCTAATAAGAGATTCTGCTTCGAAGTATACATAAATCGAAATCGGCATCACGAGTAAATAAAGCATTCTTAAACCGCGCAAGTACAATCCTTTAACTGCTTCTTGGTCACCTTCCCCTTCCTTCTTACTTAAAAGAGGATAAATAACTGTTGTCACAGCTGTCATTAAGATTGCTTGTGGGAACTGTGACACTTTCGTAGCATAGTTCATTGCTGCAACGGCACCTTCCTCTAATCCATTCGTGAAGAAACGTTGCAAGATCGTATACATTTGGGCAGTAGCTCCACCAAGCATAATAGGTAACGCAACTTTCCAAAGTTCTTTTTGATCGTCCCCAAATTTAAGACTCGGTTTAAATGACATGTCTTTCACATTTCGAACGCCGTAAATTAAGAAACCTACCATAAAGATCGCACCAATTAGCGCACCAATACCATACCCAATAGGCCCCATAACGAACGATAGACCCACTGAGATAATTAAAAACGAAAGATTATATACTAATACTGAAAAACTTGATAAATGGAATTTCCCTTGAACATTCAACACACCGCTCATCCAAGTTGATAAAACGAGCATAATCGTTGAAGGCATCATCCAAATATATAACGATTTTAATAACTCATACTCTTCTCCTGTTACATCTCTAAAGTATGAATGCAAAATCCAATCATCGAACACTATGAAAATAAGGGTTATAACCGTAATCGAAATAAGAATCGTTGTAAATGTTCGACGGATATAATCAGATATAGAAGAATTTGTTTTATGATAAATTGAAATAAATGCTGTCGTAAAAGCTCCACCGATCACTAAATACAAAAAGTTTGGGATCGTATAGGCATTAATAATGCTTTCGGCAGTATACGTTGTTCCGTATTGAATACCAATAATAATTTCTCTTAAGAAACCGAAGAACCGCGCAAAAATATTAACAATCGCCACGGCTCCTACGATTTTTAAAAATTTATTCAAAGAAGATCATTCCTTTAGGTTAGCGAGATTTTAAGTTAAATAGAGAATATAGTGAAAAGGAGTTATTTTGCAATCTGTTCATAAAGGTCTTTTAAACGAGCTATAATTTCTTCTGCGTCATGTAATTGCAAAAGCTCATCCACACGTTCAATATTAACTAGCAAATGACCATTATTTTGTACAACCTTTTCCATTTCCGCAAACAGCGCCTCTGTATTCTTAGGTGGTACTAAAATCCCCGCTTGTTCCTGTAACATGTAATGAAGGCCACCAACATCTGACGCAATAACAGGCGTACCACAGGCAAGCGCTTCTAAAGCAACTAATCCTAGACCTTCTATGTAAGATGGCAAGATAAACACATTTGCCGCTTGAAAATATTCAGATAAACGTTTTTGTGGCATCGGTTCAATAAAATGTACATTCGTAGAACCTTTTGCCAAATCTTTCATTCGTGTTGAGAAGCTCACATCCTTTGTTGAACCAACACAATATAAAGCTGCTTTGTTCGGCTGAGCCTGTTCAAGTTGAAGGAAAGCATTGATTAATTCTTCAACGCCCTTTTCTTGAATAATATTACCTACAAATAAAAAGTTCACTTTTTGCTCGTCCATGCCAAGTTTTTTTGCTACTTCCTTTTTAGAGGCTGGTTGATGAAACACAGTTCGGTCAATCCCCATACTCATTACAGAAATTTTATCTGAACTAACTCGAAAATCTCTCACAATGTCAGAGGCCAACTCTTCTCCTACAGCAATAACATGATCTGCATTTTGAAGAATCTTTTCAGTATACCCTTTGATTCGAGCACTCTTCTTGGCCATCTTATTGATGTCACCACCATGGGCAGTCACAATATACGGGACATTGTGACGTTTCTTTAACAAATAAGAAAACATCCCACTTGGGAACACGTAATGACTATGAGTTAATCCGATGTCCTTTTTATTTTTTCTAAAGGCAGATAGTACCTGCATTCCCCAACTCGCGTATTTTTTTAATACATTTGCTTTACCGGTAGCTGGATTCGTATTCACTGCTAAAACGGATTGAACACCATTTTGGCGCAATTGTTCTACCTGATTTTTAACAAAAATCCCATAGGAAAGATGGTCTTTAGATGGATACATATTGCTAATAACTAAAACTTTTTTCATTTCTTTTTAGCACCTTCTATTAGTAGATTCATTCCTAAACGTGCTTTATCTTTAAATTCGTTATTTGTTTTCTCAGCAAGTTGTTGTGCTTGCTCCCAATCTTCACTCATCTTACTGAAGAGATGAGTGAAGTAAACATCACTTTGGATTAATTGATCAATTGGTAATGAATACTCTCCTAATCCAGCCATCTGTAAGAAGTCATTTACTTTTGTATGATATGAAACCCCGATAATTGGTGTTTTCGCATCTGTTGCTAAAATTAATGAATGTAGACGTGTTCCAATTAACACATCGAATGTAGCCGTTAAATCTAATATTTGTTGAGGCGATAAATTCTTATCAATAATAGTTGTGTTTTGGGGCTTCTTCATTTTGCTTTGAATATCTTTCGTCACATCCGCATCTTGTGGATATTTGGTAGCAAAGAATGTCACTTCAACATTTGCATCATTGATTAAACGATCTAAGTTATTCGCCATTCCTTCAATGTAATTGTTGTACAGGAGCTCATCTCCAGTTGGCCAATAGGATGGATTATAGTAAGGCACTGCAGTAACCCCAACTTTTTTCGGCGCAGGACTATAAGATGAACGCTCTACTTCTAAACTAAAAGCAGGGTCACCAATTACGTGAACGTCACGTTTGACTCCAATTTGTTGCAGTAGTGCTTTTGATTTTGGATCACGTACAGATATATTTTGGGCGTTTTTCGCCATATAACGAATAAACCACTTCCCTAAACCAGTATTAAGTGGGCCTGCTCCACATCCGTAAACTACATAAGGGACACGTGAATTCTTCGCCATCATGGCATAAGAACCATATAGAGGCGCTTCACGTTTGTATAAATCCATTAAAATACCACCGCCGCCAATTACTAAAAAATCTAGTGTCTTTACGACTTGAGCATTCTCTTTATATGTTTTGAAAAATGTTTTCGGAGCATTGCCTGCTTTGTAATACAGAGGGAAGCTAGTCACAGAGTAACGTTGTGCAGTTTGTTTAGGATTATTACTAAATACTGTAATATCTTGTGTTTTAATTTGAAACGCCTTTTCTAGCTGGCGAATTATACTTAAAAGGATTGCTTCATCCCCGTTATTATCGTTTCCATAATTTCCAACAATTCCAATTTTCACTTTTATTTCATCCTTTTATATTTTAAGTTTGGTGTGCTTTCTTTTGTCCGTTTGAGCTCAGGTTTTGTCCGTATAGACTCTTATTTCGTCCGTTAGAGCTCCGGTTTCGTCCGTTCAGACTCTTATTTCGTCCGTTTGAGCTCAGGTTTCGTCCGTTCAGACTCTTATTCGTCCGTTCAGGCTCCGGTTTCGTCCGTTCAGACTCTTATTCGTCCGTTCGAGCTCCGGTTTCGTCCGTTCAGACTCTTATTCGTCCGTTCGAGCTTCGGTTTCGTCCGTTCAGACTCTTATTCGTCCGTTCGAGCTTCGGTTTCGTCCGTTCAGACTCTTATTCGTCCGTTCGGGCTCCGGTTTCGTCCGTTCAGACTCTTATTCGTCCGTTCGAGCTTCGGTTTCGTCCGTTCAGGCTCCGGTTTTGTCCGCTTAGACTTACTTTTTGTACGTATAATTATTTCCAAGTTTCCATTTCAATAGTATAGCATATAGGCTATTATTTCGCCCTTTCTCAAACGAATTATGCCCTACAAAAGTTTCCTCCAACCCCATTAATAAGTGACGTGGGCCTCTTCTGTTCCGCGCCACAAAACGCCACGCACCGTGTCCGATCCGACATGACTCACATCTTATGATCCCTTTGCGACATACTGCTCCTCGCTAATATCTCCATTAGAAGAAGTCAAAGTGACGCTAGGAGCTACATCCGTATCTTGACACAAAGAAAAGCTGCCCAATGAAACTCACATTGGACAGCCTGAAAATCTCTACATAGTTTATTTTTTTAATGCTTGATATAAGAATAAGCTAAAGTGTGCACGGGATACTTCGACACTTGGCTTGAACGTGCCGTCTGGGTAACCAGATGTAATTCCACTTGCAGCAAGTTTTTGAATATCATCAAAAGCCCAATAGCTTGGTAATACATCAGTAAATGTTGTTGATGTTGAAGCTGTTAAATCAAATGCTTCAACTAAAATAGCGGCCATTTGTGCACGAGTTAATGCACCGTCTGGATCAAACTTGTTATTCCCTTTTCCTGACATCACGCCTGCGTTTTCGATTGCAGCAATTTGACGGTAATATGGATGACTAGATGGTACATCCGTAAATTCAGGATTCGAAATATTCGTTGTATCCAGCTTTAATGCATTTGCTAAAAGAATGGCAGCATGTGCACGCGTTAAGGATTTAGTAGGTTTGAAACTTCCATCTGGGTAACCACTAATTATTCCACGCTCAACTAAATAACTGATTTCCTCTTTATATGGATGAGTATTGCCAATATCAGTAAACGTTGGTTTCTCTACTACTTCAGGTGTCTTTACTACAACTTCAATATCTTTAGAAACCGATTTTTTTCCTAAAGTGGCAACTACTTTCCCTTTACCACCCTTACCATTTGATTTAAATACACCAGAACTACTAATTGTTCCGATATCCCCTTCAACTGACCATTTCAATTGGGAAGGTGCGTATACTAAATTATTTCCGCTTGCATCTTTTGCAGTTGCTTTGAATGTCATTGATGCATTTGGTTCAACTTTCGCACTTGAAGAAGAGATTGATAGAGTTGAAGGTGCATCTACTACGCTAAAGTTGATTGTTTGAGCGGCATTGCCATTTTTGATAGTTAAGCTTTCTGAACCTGCATTTACAGCTGTATAACTTAAACCATTCACCGTAACTGTGTTATTTTTTGGTGTGATTATAAAATCTTCTGTTCTCACTGATATAGGATTGTAATGTTCATCTAATAAATATTGTGGCTCCAGTTTAACTGTAGCGCCAACTAAAAGGGTACCGACTTGATCTCGACTAATTTTCATCGTTTTTGCTGCACCAGTTGCCCCAGTACTAATCGCTTCAATTATCGCTGAAATTTTACGTTGTGTTGAACCACCTGCAGGGTTATTCGCTAGCACAACTGTATTGCTTCCATATTTACGAATCCCCATTGTTGTTGAACCGCCGCCATCAAAATTAAGAGCACGGTCAACACCTAGATTTACTAAGTATTTCGCAAATTGTGCAATTGTCATTCCACCATCGACTGTAACAAGATGCACTGTTTGTTTATCATCATCGATTGCAATTGCCGTTCTTTCAGTTACTTGGCTAGCTCGACTACTTGAAGTATTCATCGTCACATTAACTTTACCGTTATAAACTAATAAAGGTCCACTTGCTACTATGTACTCCGCATCTTTCCATTTATTATCGATATTAATTGAGACAGAAATTTCTTCTCCGACTTTAACATTTTTATACTTTTGTAATGCATCACCATTAAATGAAAGAACAAATCCATTACGAGGAATTTTTGAATTTGTTTTATCCCCATATTTACGAATCCCTGTTACTTTCCCTGTAAATGATTGCCCAAATTTCGTTGCTGAGATCGTTTCAGGTGTTTCAACAATGAACTCCATCCCATATTCATTTGTTGGAGTAATTGAGCTGTAATGTTGAGGCGTATATAAAATGCCTTCATTAGCTTCACGAGTTTTATTTAACCCACTAATTTCAGTACTTTCACCTTTATAATTCACGATGATATCACTATCGTAATAATCAATCTCCGCATTTCCATTAGCAGTTATTCCAAAAGCAATAGGTTCACTTACATAATAATCTTTTGTTTCTGAAATCACTTCAGGAGAAACAATATTATTATATTGAGAGATTAAATACATTGGGTAGCCATCACCCATATTGAAGAAGTTGGCATTAATTGCACCCACGACACGATTACCTTCAGCAGAATCTTGATTTGCACGCTGTGTTAGTGTCATTCGCGAGTTAATAGGAGAAGGAATACTTAATTTTAATTTTGTATATGGATTTGCTAAATTCACTTTTAGATGATTAATTGTCTTCTTTGAATATGTATAATTTGAATAATTTACGCCTTGCGATACAGGGTAGGTATTATTCACATCTTGGAAAGCATATCCTTTCTCACCACCACTAAAAGCAAGTGAAAGAGCCAAGACCGAACTAACTACAACTGGAATTTTAAATTTCATAAAAAACTTGCTTCATTTTTTACTACGAAGCAATTCACCTTCCTCTCTTATACAGATATAGTATAAACATATCAAAATTTCCACAATTATTCTATAAGACTATTTTAACTTTAATATTTCAACTATATTACTAAATTTGTAAAAGTGGACTTAATATCATTCCAATGATAGATTCCCATCTTTTTACAAACTTTGATTTAAAAAAAGGCAGCCACTCCAAACTAGAGTGACCGCCATTTTTTATTTATTATCTGATAATTCTCGTTCGAATTTACTTAACTCAAGCATTGGGTAAAGGTTGCGAGTTGCTACATATATTGCAAAGAGCATGAAGTAGAACATGGTATAAACTTTTAATTCCCAAATGTTATACACAACACCTGCAAAACCAGTCGCAAACCAAAGCGCAAACATATATTGAGCAAATGTTGATTTTCGATCCTTCCAGAACATCCAAAGCATTGTTAATAGGAAACCTGCAAATAACAGCACACCAATTGCACCTGTTTCAGCAATTACTTGAATGTATTGGTTATCTGAGTAGAAGTTCTTCCCACCATAAATATCCGAGCGAATTCCATACTCCTCATAAATTGGCGAATCATATGATAGCGTAGCTGAACCACCAAATGTACCAAAACCAGCACCTGTTAATGGATAATCGGATAATACTTCAAAACCTTTTTTAATATAGAATAAACGTCCACTTTGAGTCATTAATTCAATAGTCTCCGAATCAATCGTTTCTTTAAAACGATTACTTAAACCACCAGAGGATACCTCACCATTCGTTTCATTTTCAACCCCTAAATATTGGCTTAATATAACGCCAAAATTCACAGGGAAATAAACGAGGATTAAAGCAACTAAGAAAGTAAGGACCATTTGCTTTAGTATTTTCCAATTGCGTGATATTAACATGAAGAACAAAACAAATACAAACGATGAAATCCAAGTACCACGAGATAGCGTTAGAAGTAGAAGTCCTATAAAGGCAACCTCTGAGATCATAAGAAGTACTTTATATTTTCCGTCTTGGTATACAAAGCGGAGGAAAAACGCTGCACTTACGGCGAAGAACATCACAAGTGCTAATGAGTTTGGGTTATTAACTAAACCATAAATACGTACAAAGTTTGTAGATGATAGCACTTTATCAGACCATGCTTCTGGCATCCACATACTTCGAAGGGAAAGCTTTTCTACAATCCCTTGTACAAATAACACAAACCCTGAAAACACCGTTATCCAAGCAAGTTTTACAAAAAAGTTCCTTGGTAATTTGCTACGACTTAAAATGTAATACAATAGGTACATAATAATGAACGTTCTCACTTGGAACACAATTGATGCAACGGACACACCATTAAGGTAGCCAATAACAGCACCAAAAATTAAAAATAGAAAGAAAAACCATTCGAATTTCTTAAAATGAAACCACGTTTTCCAATGCTTAATATTTAATAGAAGCAATCGAATAAGTACAATGAATGTAATTAAATCCCCGATTAACTTCATTCCCGTATTTAGTTCCGTAAAGAATGAACGGAAAATTACATATGGAATTAATACAACCAAACTTTGGAAGGGTTTAAAGAATGCAAATAGTATAAAGAAAATCGTTGTGCTTACTAACGCGATCGAGGTTGGCAAAAGTGTTGCGGCAATCAGAACGGCAATGGCTAAAATTATTTCGAGCCACTCTTTCCTTCCGATATCTGTTGATATATCTTTCATTGATTTGACTATCCTCTCTTATTTCTATATCTTTTCAGTCATCATTTCCTCTTATTATTCTCAAAGAGTAACTACAATATGTTACAACGAAAATAAGTATAATATGGTTACATTTAGATTACAAACCTTTTAATAGATTTAATTACATCTATTAATTTAAATATAAACTTGTTAAAATGGTAGATGACTGAGAGGAGGTCATCTAGTGTTCAAAAAAATACTCGGACTAGTACTTGCAGGATCAATTACTCTATCAATTGCAGTTCCACAAACATTCGCAAACGATATTAGTAATCATCAAATGAAAACAGAACTAACTTATTGGGCAAATAAAGGTGTAATTTTACCAGATTCAAAAGGAAACTATAATCCAAATAAAATGGTTACACGTGGTGAATTCGCTTCATACATTGCTCGCGCATTAGAATTACCTACTTCTACGAAATACAAATTCTCAGATGTTAAAGGATCTCAATTAATTAGAGAGGTTCAAGCTGCTGCAGGAGCTGGTATTTTAAGTGGTTACCCAGACGGTACGTTTAGACCTAATGATAAAATCACACGTCAACAAATGGCAGGGATGCTATACAACGCTTTAAGATATCTAGATGTTCCATTAGAGGAATCTGCCATTAACTTCAAAGATAAAGACCGTATTTACTACTCCTTTACTAAAGGTGTAGCTACATCTGTTCACTATGACATAATACGTGGTGACAGCTCATTCAAAGATGGAATCTATTTTAAACCAAAAGATTCAGCAACAATTGGACATGCAGCTGCATTTTTATACCGCATGTACTTCAAAGCGGAAGAATTAAAAGATAATCCTGTTGTTGATCCAGAACCACCTGTTGTAAAACCGCCAGTTGTAACACCACCAGCAGTTGATACATCTTTCTATGTAGCAACAATTTCGAAGGGCAATATTACAAAAAACTCTACGAAATATTCATCATTTGAACAAGCTAATTCAGCATATGGCTCTTCTTATAATTTAGTTTATCAAGGTGATAAAATCGTAAAAATGTCAAGTGGTTTGGCATATGCTGCTAAAACTACAGCCAAAACGACATCAGTTTACGCTACTAAAGACTTCAAAAACCAAATCAGTTATGCTGCTGAAGGTGAAGAATTTAAATATATCGGCACTGGCATCAATGATAATAATCAAATTTATGTAATTGTAAAAATCGCTGATGCGGTAGGATATGCAAAACTTGCCGATGTTACTCTTGTACCAACAAGTTTAATTGAAGATCAAAATGATTATTCAGTAAGTAATGGGATATTATCTCATAAAGTTTATAATCAACTAACTAAAAAAGCTGGACGCTATGATGTTGGTCCTGCACCATCATTTATGGTACCAGGAGTGAAATACTACAGTCATGACGGTGTTCATTTCTATAATTCTAGTAATCAATTAGTAGGAACTTATTATCCTTACTTCCAATTTGCTTCAGTTCGCCAACCAAGTAATTATACTGCAGATGAGTTAAATGCAATTATTAACTCAGAACTTGCTAAACGCCAAGCAATGGGTGGCGACTATGTGAATGCAACTTCTACATCTAAATTAATTGGCTTAGGTCCTGTAATGAAAGAAATGGAAGAAAAGTATCACGTTAATGCACTATTCATTCTAGCTGCTGCCATTCATGAAAGTAATTTTGGAATGAGCGACAAAGCCCATAAAATAAATAACTTATTTGGTATTGCAGTGTATGATCATGATGTAGCAAATGCAGGTACAAAATATGATTCACCTGCAGATAGTGTTCGAGCTTTCGTAAATAACGTGTTAAATGTCGGTTACATTCCTCAAGGAAACTATAAAGCTCAAGGTGCTGTACCAGGTAACAAAACTACTGGTATTAACGTTAACTATGCATCCGACCCATATTGGGGAGCAAAAATTGCTGGTCATATGTATCGTATTGACACTGCAAATGGTAATAAAGAATATGGTAAAGGTCGCCTTGCAATGATTGTAAACAATCAATATGCAGTGAATGTGCGTACAGAACCATATGTTGGTGCTACAACTCTTTCTTATTCGTATAAAGTGAAAAACTTAGGAGAATCTGGTGAGTTTGGTTACCCGGTTGTAATTGTTGATGAAACAACAGGTACAGACGGATACATTTGGTACAAAGTATATTCTGATGCAAAAGCTCCAGCAGATTATGTTTGGGTGCGCTCAGATAATGTAAACGTACTTCCAGGATATTAATAGAATGAAAGACTTCTCAGATTGCCACTTAGGCGTTGGGAAGTCTTTTTTTAGGTAGGGGCTTTTAATAATAGAAATGCTTAATTTTTAGGATAGTCTTTAAAATTATAATACCCCTTTCTGCTACTCCTATTCGTCATAACACTAAAGGACTCAGATCAATAAACCCTCCACAAGTTATTTACATTCAAACCATCTTAAAAATTCACTTTTTAGTATTGTAGCCTTCCATATTACACACTTCCTACTTGCTATTTCGCGTTTAAATGCATATAAAAAGTTCCAGTTCAAAAGAAGCCGGAACTTTTTATATGGTATTTTGTTTCGTGTTGCTAAACCTTTATATATTCTCTATTTTTCATCACAAGAAGCATGAGTGTTACTTCCAGATTTCCACACAATTACACCATTATAAAACCATAGCGGCCAACATACCGAAAATAATTAACGGAATGTTATAATGCATAAAGGTAGGTACACACGTATCCCAAATGTGATGATGTTTCCCGTCTGCATTCAATCCAGCAGTCGGACCAAGCGTGCTGTCTGATGCAGGTGATCCTGCATCTCCAAGTGCACCTGCAGTTCCAATTAATGCAGCAGTTGCCAATGGTGAAAAACCAACAGCAGCACAAATAGGGACGAACAAAGCAGCAATAATCGGGATTGTCCCGAACGAAGATCCGATACCCATTGTAATTAATAGACCAATTAGAAGCATGATGAATGCAATAATCAATTTATTATCTCCTAAGATCCCAGATGCAGATTGTACCAGATCTTCAACAGCACCAGTCTCTTTCAATATAGTTGCGTATCCGGAGGCGATTAACATTACAAATGCAATCATGCCCATCATAGTAACTCCTTCATTAACAACCTTTTCCCCTCCCTTAAACGGGACAACAGCGAATATAACGAGAAGAATAATCCCCGTAAGTGCTCCCAAAACAAGAGAATCAGTTAAAAGTTGTACAATAAGTGCAGCGATAATTGAAACAATCGTAAGGACGTGACGGTATGTGAAAGACAGATCATCTTCTACTGATGCCGCGATTTCATTAATCACCTCTTGATTCCCAACAGGTAGTTCCCTGTCTGACCGGTAAGTAATAAAAATCGAAAACAATAAGCCTACAATCATGCCTAGACCTGGTATTAACATAGCGTAAGTAACTGATGAAAGAGGGATTTCCATACCACTTGCTTTCATTTCATCGGCAATGATTCCATGGAATATTAGCCCAAACCCTGCTGGAATCATTATATATGGTGCCTTCAATCCAAACGTTAACGCGGTTGCAACACTTCTACGGTCCACCTTCATTTTATCGAACAAATGAAGCAAAGGAGGAATTAAGATTGGAATAAAGGCAATATGGATTGGAACAACGTTTTGAGATAAGCAAGCAACGCCTGCAATTGTTAATAACATAATTGAACGTTTTCCTTTTAAAACTTTTACAAGTTTTTTCACAAGAAATCCAGTAATCTCCGAATAACTAATCATTACAGCAAATATTCCGAGCAAAATATAACTTAATGCCGTATTTGCTTGTCCACCCATTCCTGAGATGAGCATATTCGTCGTTTCAGATAGTGTTAAGCCTTCCATAACACCAGCAACACCGGCCGCTATTAGTATTGCAAACATCACATTTACACGAAGCAAACTTAAGACTGACATGACGATAACCGAAACAACTACTGCATTTAATAACATCCAACCACCCTTTCCTTTTACCTCTTCTGTTAAAATATTCGGATAATTATAGACTAAAAGACATTCACTTTAAATCCGACAAAATACTAAATGACGCTAAATTTTATTCTAGTTCACTTATTTTTTACTATATTTATATAGGTGGTAAAGATGGTTACCCATCGTTATCTTACACTATCAAAAGGGTTAGAGATGGGGCATGGAAAGAGTTAGTAATTTATCTTCAAGTAACTATTTATCAACTCATCCCTTAGCTCCTTGCACTAAGCTCATTTCCCCATCATAAACCTTTCAATCTAACCTGATCTACCTTGTTATTCTATATCTCTACTAATAAAAGGAATTTTTTTCTTCACATTATTAAATTGAAAAGATCCACTCTTTAACCAGTTATTCATAGCCTCTATATCCTTAGAAAACACGCGGTCTGCATTAATATACGGAACGATTTTTCTACCATTCTCTAAAAATTTGCTTGTCGCTGTAGACATTTTTTCTTTCCCACGAATTTCTGCAGCCTGTAACCCACAAATGGCTTCAATCGCTAACACTCGACGTGTATTTGTAATTACTTGATATGCATGTCTTGATCCAATCGTCCCCATACTTACATGATCCTCTTGGTTCGCTGATGAAGGAATAGAATCAACACTTGCTGGATGAGCTAACGTTTTATTTTCAGATACTAGTGATGCTGCGACATACTGCATAATCATCGCCCCAGACTGTAATCCCGGTTCAGGACTTAAAAACGGTGGTAAATCATTTAATTGTGGATTTACAAGTCGTTCTATTCGGCGTTCTGAAATATTTGCTAGTTCTGCTACAGCAATCGCTAAAAAATCCATAGCAAATGCAATCGGCTGCCCGTGGAAGTTACCACCAGATAAAACTTTCTCACCATTATCAAAAATTAACGGATTATCCGTTGCAGCATTCATTTCAATTTCTAACTTTTCCTTCACATAGTTTAATGTCTGCCATGTTGCTCCATGTACTTGGGGAATACAACGGATTGAGTATGCATCCTGTACACGAAGTTCTCCTTGCCTTGTTGTTAAAGAACTATCTGCTAAATAGGAACGTATACGCTCTGCCACTTCCACTTGTTCTCTATATCCACGAGCCAGCTGAATGTCTTCGTCAAATGCATCAATAATACCACGTAGCCCCTCAATTGTTACCGATGCAATTAGTTCCGTTTGGTAAGCTAATTTTTCTGCTTCTAAGTATGCAATAACACCCATTGCAGTCATCGCCTGTGTTCCATTTATAAGCGCTAATCCTTCTTTTGCCGTTAATGTAATCGGGAAAATCGCTTCTTTCTTTAGTGCATGGATTGCAGATGTAATCTCCCCTTTATAGAACACTTCTCCTTCACCAATTAACACTAAGGCTAAATGTGAAAGTGGAGCTAAATCACCACTAGCACCTAGTGATCCTTGCTGAGGTATTACCGGATGTATCCCTGCATTTAATAGCTCTAGCAATCTTTCAATAACAACAGGACGTACTCCAGAGAAGCCCTTTAATAATGCATTTGCTCGAAGAAGAATCATCGCGCGTGAAACAACTTCTGGGAAAGGTTCTCCAACCCCGCAAGCATGGGAACGAATTAAATTTAGCTGAAGCGATTCCACATCATCTTTACTGATCAACACATCACTAAATTTTCCAAATCCTGTTGTAATACCGTAAACAATTCGTTCTTCCGAAACGATTTTTTCAACCGCTTTTCGACTTTCTAGAACTTTTCTCATACTATCCTCAGAATAAACGACTTTTTCTCCATCAAATAATACCTTTCGTACCTCTGAAAATGTAAGTGTTTGACCATTTAATGTAACCATGATTTTGTCTCCCTTCAAATTCCTATAGTTAAATTTTCACTTAATAAAAAAGAGGACTATATCAATGAAATCACTAAAAAAAGTGATTTCTTGATATAGCCCCCTATTAACTAAATACCTATGGGCAAATTATATGTGATTAATGCCTAAACCAATTGTTTCATGCTCAGATCCTTTTACAGGTGCGCCAATTGTACCGTATAAGGAAACAGCAATCCAATCGCCCTCTTGCTTATTGTCATAAGGGTTTCCCCTTAAAACAGCAAATGATAAGCCAACTGTTCTTAATACAGATCCTATTTGAACTTGGCCTCTTGTTACACCACTTAACGCTTCAATAATCGCATGGTATAGGGCATGGGATTCACGATATACGTCTGATTGGATAATCCCATTTTTCTTAGCCGCTGTTTCTATTGCAGCAACTACTTTATGCGCATCCATCGATCCGACTTTTCCTGTGCAACTCTTCCAATTCAACTGCTTAATCATTGCCAATTGATCAGCTGTATCGTCAGATAGCAAAAGTAGGATGGCATGTTTACCGATACGACAATCATTTTTCAATGCCATTTAAACAACTCTCTCTTTTTATAAATACCTTTAAATAACTAGATTAATATTCTAATGTCTAATAACTAATTTGATTGTAAACGCTTCAATAATGAGTGTCAATCGTATTTTTGAAAATTTTAAAAAATAAGTAAATTGAATTGCCATTAACAGATAATCTATATTTTCATAAAAAAAGAGAAGTGCTACAAGAGCATCTTCTCCAAAAAAATATTATATGTAAGACTTACTAACAACAATTGCTTATGTAAATTCAAATATTTTTATTAACGAGTTAAGCGATCAATGAAGGCATTGATATGTTTGTGTGTTACATTATCGTTTACAGCAAACGTCCCGTCGCCTTTTCCAACTGTAATTTTGTTAGAAGAAAGAATTGAGACACCTTGATATGCCCAATGTTTTTTCGGAACATCCGTAAATTGTTCCGCTTCCCCTTGCAATTTTAAATCAAAAGCACCAACTAACACATATGATAATTGTCCGCGAGTGATTGGTGAACTTGGTTTAAAGTTTCCTTTTTCATCTCCGTTAAATGCTCCGATTTTATATAGTGCTGTAACTGCCCCAGCATATTTAGAATCTGGTTTTACATCATTGAAAGGCGAATTCGTATCAGAAGTATCTAGTCCTAATGCTTCTGCAAGTTGTATTGCGACTTGACCACGTGAAGCGTAAATATTGAAATCAATAGCTGCTGATTTTACTTCAGCTACTTCAGTTGTTGAGAAATTCGCGATACGTTTTGCCCCAATATAACGACTTCCCCAATAGTACCGGTCATCAATGTTATCGATATCTACACCTGAACTTGATGTTGCAGAAATAAATTTCCCACTTCCTAAATAAATCCCTACGTGAGAAATACCTGATCCAGAAGTGTTAAAGAATACTAGATCTCCCGCTTTTAAATTCTTTTTTGAAACAGGAGTTCCTTGTGTATATTGTGCGCGTGATGTACGCTCTAATGAATAGCCTAACTTTGAAAATACTAATCTTGTATATGCTGAGCAATCAATTCCTGTATTTGTACTTGTTCCACCATAACGATATGGAACGCCTAAATATTGTTTTGCTGTACTTTGTAGTTCAGAAATTGTCGCTGCTTCTACTTCATTTTCGTCTAATGCACCTATACCTGTAAATATCATGAATGATGCAAAAATTGGTAGTAACCATCTTTTCTTCAATTTCAAAACTCCTTCCAGAAAGCCCGTGCCGTTTTATTTGCTAAATATAGACTATCATAGAAAGAAGTGTTGTTATTTTTCAATTCAGTAACTATTACTATAAAACAGAAAAGACAGAATATAGTCACTTAACTAGTAAATTTGTGCATATTCGACAGAACCATTTCCTCCAAATAATACCTCGTAATATGTTTGTAACAAGATGTGTATTATTTACCAAAAACTTAACTAATATGTGGTTGAATCTTATAGGAAATCCCATTAAGATTACAGCCATTTTTTAATATATTACTTAACAATAACATATTTTTTATTTAATAAAATTCCTATGTAAAAAGCCTTGTCATATTTGACAAGGCAAGGAATTACAGTGCATCCATATGTATTGGACCACTTGGTAAATATTGTGTTAAATTTAGCTCTTCTAACCCGTTTTTAATTTCCTCTGTATAACCAAAATTGTTAACTGATAAATATCCAGCTTTTGAAGCAATTAACTCTTCTACCACAGGTAAATTTGATTTGTCGATTTCACTCCATAGTCGGTAAGATTTTATTAAATCCTCTAATGTGAGATGTTGATAATCTTCTCCCACAAAGTTTCCATCTTTATCGACTTTATACCATAGATCTCCGTTTGGACGTATCCACTTGTCCTTTTCTTTCGCAATTGCCGTTTGGATGGCTTTCGCTGTTTCCAGGTAGATTGGTTCGTTAAAATCTTGATAAGCAATTAATAGTAAATTCATTCCACCTAAAACGTGATTCATTGACGAATGTGTTTTTTGCTTTTGCTCCTCAACAACCGGAAAATAATCAGAAATATAATAGGATTCCTGGTCCACCGGAATGATATTTCCCTGCTTCTTTTGTGAAACTAGTAAATCTGCATAATTTCTTAATGGTTCCTTGTAATCAGGTACTTTTAACTTCTCTCCAATATTGTAATAAAATAAAGCAATCTGCTCATTAAACCGTGTATCAATAAAAGGTGCCGTAATGCCATACAAATCTTTTAAATAGGTACTTGTCACTTCTGTTTCCCAATACTTTTGATCCTCTTTAAATTTTTCAAGATTTACGAAGGAGTTGTTAATTAGGTTTTCGAAATATCGATCGCCTTGCTGTTCGAAAAGCTCTAATGCCCTATTTTCTTTTACTAACAGCAAACTTCTCCCAAATCCTTGATAAGATTCTGGCATTGGTTCAGTCGAGCTTACCATCCGGTTATAAGGGCCTTCTGCTGTATACCACTTGTTTCGTTTTTTATAGTTGGAAGCAGATTCTATCATCCACTTGTTCATATTTTCATCAGAACGGAAAAGCTTTTCATCTGAATCCATATACCAAGTATCAACGATGTCTTTCCCTTTTGAGGCTAATGTGTAAAAGACATATATATCTTTTCCCTTTGAATATAAAGAAATAGCTTCTTCTTCTGCGAGTAATTCCCGCATAACACTTTCTCCACCATCATCATAGCGCTGTTCCAATTCTTTAGAACGATAAGCTTGTCCAACCATTCGTTCACCTACAAGGCCCTCACTATTTTCCATACGTAATAAACCAGTAGGATAAGTCGATAAATTATAGTTTTCTTTATCATCAGGGTTTTTCTTTATAGGGTAACGATCGAATCGATAAATTTGAAACTTTGATAAATTAGGCTCAATTTGAAAAAGGTTGACCGTTATTTCTTTTTTTGATGGATTATCCAATGTTGAAAAGACAAATTGATCCCCATTGGTAAATTTTCTGACCGTAACATCTAGATTTGCCCCTCGTGAACCTCCAATTTCATAGCGATAAATCGTATCTGTTGCCATACCGTATGTAACAGTATCCTTTCCCTTTTTCTCTATTTTTTCTTCAGTTTGGATGAATAAAGGAGTTTCATCTTCTGTTATTTGCTCGACTTTCATTTTTTTATTATCTAGAAAAAACCATTCTGAGTCTTTAAATAAGTCACTTGCCATTGCAATCGTTGAATTTCTTACGTCACTAGCAAAGCTTAAAATTAATAAGATTGAAGACACTAAAATGATGGACATGAAATAGAATTTTAGTGGTATTTTTTTTATCATCCGATTATAGTACCTCACATTTCGAGCAATTCTTCTTACACTAATAAAATGCTCTAAGGTACACCATTTAAAACCATTTTCTCAAAATTTTATTAAATTGAATTGTTCGAACTAAACTTGCTCCATAAATTGAGTAGAACCTACAAATGTTTGTGGGGGTTTATGTGCGAGTTTCATGACTTTATGTGCGACTTCGGGGGCTTTATGTGCGACTTAACGAACTTTACGTGCGCTTTTCCAGACTATACGTGCGGCATACTAATTCCAATATTCACCAGTAAAATAACATCCCCAAGTTACTATCAGCAATAAAAAAACCCCAAAAGCACAAAGCTTTGGAGGTTTGAGATTATTGTTTTTGATAGTATTTTTCAATACCGTTGTAGATCGATTGCGCAAATTTCTCAACATATGTACTGTTTACTAGTTTTGCACGATCCTCACTGTTAGAAATGAAACCTAGTTCTACTAATACAGATGGAATAATCATATTACGTACAACATAATAAGGTGTATTTCTAACACCACGATTATCCATATTTGCATTACGAACAATTTCACTATTAATGTAAGTTGCTAGGTCGATATCTTCTTTGTACATATCGCCTGATGAAACCGTATAGTAAGTTTCAGTTCCTTTAGCAGAAGCACTGCTTGCAGAGTTGACATGAATACTTACGAAGATTTCACCGTAATTTTTACTTGTAATATCAACACGATCTTGTAGTGTTGGGTACGTATCCCCAGTACGAGTCATTACAACTTTCGCACCTGCATCTTCAAGCTTTTGTTGTACAAGTTTTCCAACCTTCAGTACAATTGCTTTTTCATAATATGATGAGTAACCTGTTCCAGGGTCTTTACCACCGTGACCTGGGTCAAGAACAATGACGCGATCTTTTAAGACACTACCAGATTGGTTTAATAGTTTTAAATAGGATTTATGTGTATATCCTTCAATATTTCCTGAACTAATTTTTGCCCAATAACCAGATACACTATGGACAACAACACGATCACCTGTATTTAACGTACCAATTGATTTATAGCTTGAACTTGGACCCGTTCTAATTCGTAAATCATCAACTGTTACACGTCCAATAACATTACCAGAAACTGTTTCACCTGGTGATGGAGTTGGATTTGGCGTTGGTTTTTCAACTACTTCGCTAGAGACGAATTTTGCATATTTTTTATTGATATAGCCTAATTTATTATTATATGAAACGCCATACCAATAATTGTCTGCCTCAAATACATCTAGTACAGTACCTGCATTAACTTGTCCTAATTTGTTCGTAGTAGATGTGCCAACTTTTGTGCTTCTTACAGGTATACTTGATGTAAGTGTGGCCTGTCCAATTTTCTTACTAGCGTCTGGAGCTGGTTTTGCAGCTGGTGTTGGTTGAGCTGGTTGTTGAGGTTCTACGTCTTGACCATTCTTATTGATATAATTTGCATGTTTTTTATTGATATAACCTAATTGGTTTTTATATGAAACAGTATACCAATATGGATCTTCCTCAAAGACATATAAAACTTCACCAGTAGCTACTTTTCCTAAAACATTAGTTGGAATTGTACCATTCTTTGAACTTCTTACTGGTAAATTATTAAGTGTTACTTTTACTTGGCCAATGGCATCGTCTGTATTAGGCGCATTCACAGGTTTTTCAATTTCTTGGTTAAGAACATTTGCATATTGTTTTGATATGTAAGCGTATTGATTTTTATAAGAAACTTTATACCATCCATTTTCTTCCCCATATAAATCGAGAACTGTTCCTGCATCAACTTGTCCAATTTTATTTGTTGAAATGGACGCATCAGCGGAACTTCTAATATTTAGATTATCAACTGTTACTTTTACTTTTCCGATTGCATCAGATGTAACACCTTGAACGTCTGGGTTTACTCTAAATGAAGAATTCTTTGCACGTGCAAGATACATAGCAAAATCTCCACGAGTTAACGCTTTAGTTGGCTCAATTTTAGTAGTATCTCCATCTAAAATGCCGTAGTAATATAGCGCACTAATATATTTGTAATATGGGCTCGATTTAGATACATCCGTAAACGGTACGGTAGAATTAGCATACTTCGCTGTATCCAACTTAAATGCTTTTGCAAGCATGTAACTTGTTTCATTTAACGTAAAGGTATTATTCGGGTTAAACTTACCATCAGCTGATAATTCAACAAATCCCAATTTCTTTACTCTTTCAGCATATTCTGATATTGTTGTGCCAATTTTTACATCTTTAAAACTTGAACGAGATACTTTCAATGTTTGGTAACCTAACGCATTCACAACCATTATGGAAGCTTGTGTCTTTGTTACTGCATTTTCTGGCTTAAAGTAACGCGTTCCGTCAACTAAATACCCAGAAGTCACTCCCAAATCTACTAAATAGTTTACTTCATCATAGGCTTCATGTGATGAAGGAATATCTCCAAATTGAGTACTAGCGCTTGCTTTTTGTCCTCCACAGATCGAAACAGACATACATAAGACAAGCATCCAGCTAGCTGTTTTCTTCATATTCATTTTTGTCATGTGCCTCCCTTCCATAACTCCCTCTAGTTTATCAAATATAGAAATTAATTACACTAGACTATTTTCACATATTCGTTAAAAATCGACATCACCACCTTAAAAGAAAAGGAGAGTTGCGTCGCCGCAAACTCCCCTTATAAAATATTAATCTATCAATTCGTCGGAAGGTTAAAAGAAGAATTATTTTAAAGCTGCTGCTCTATTAATGAATACTTCTAGTTGTTTTAATGTTACATGATCATTGCTTCCAAATTTGCCATTACCAATACCCGATGTAATGCCATTTGAAGCTAAGATTGATACTGCTTCAGCAGCATAATCAGGAACGTCTGAAAATGACTTTTTCTGGTTACCTTGTTTTAGATCAAATGCTTTCACTAAAACTAATGCAACTTGTGCACGTGTAATAGGTGAAGATGGATTATATTTTCCATTAGAATCACCAGTGAAGATCCCTTCTTCTTTCATTGCTGCAATCGCACCTGCATATTTATGTGTCGATTTAACATCAGAGAAGCCAGTTTCTGTACTTGATGTATCTAATTTTAATGCCTTCGCTAATTGGTTTCCTACCTCAGCACGAGAAGCGTATACGCTAAAATCGATTGCTGCATCTTTAACTTCAGCATCACTTAACTTTGCTACACGTTTAGCACCGATGTAACGAGAGCCCCAGTAATAAGGATCATTAATACTATCAACTGTTACACCATCACTAGTTGCTGCACTGATCATGTTGCCATTGCCGATGTAAATTCCAACATGTGAAACACCGCTACCGCTTGTGTTGAAGAATACTAAATCTCCAACTTGTAAGTTAGATTTAGAAACAGATGTACCTTGTTGGTATTGTCCACCTGATGTACGGTTTAACTTCACGCCTAATTCTGCAAAGACTTTAGATGTGAATCCAGAACAATCCGTACCATTTTTAGAAGAACCACCATAAACGTATGGAGTACCCTTCCATTGTAATGCAATGTCCTTTAGTTCATCTGTCGAAGCAGCTTCAGCTTGATCATCTGGTGTAGCTGTAAATAACATAAATGCTGCGAATATTGGTAGTAACCATCTTTTTTTCATACAAATTCTCCTTCCGACCGACACGTTCTCTCTTTTTTTAACCTGTTAATAGATTAACATAATTTATATCTTTCTAACTTTTCATTTATGTAACAGTTTTCATAGATTCTTCCAACACAAAGAAAACGCTGATATATCAACGTTTCCGTGATAATCAGCGTTAATTCTGAAAATATAGATTACTATTTTTGTCTATTCTTGTAACATTCGTGTAACATTAGTAAGTCTTCTATTTACTAGCAAACAATTGAACCCAATAGATTGTCCCATCACTAGACTTCTTAATACCTACACCTAAATTCGTATATTGTGGCCGTAATATATTAGCACGATGCCCCTCAGATGCCATCCATGCCTTTACGACTTCGCTCGGTGATGGGTAATTTCTCGCAATGTTCTCTCCAAGGCTTGAGAATTCATAATCAAATAATGAAGCTAAGTCCCAAGGTTGTTCATAATAAGGTGAGTAGTGGTTGAAATAATTACGATTCACAAAATCTCTTGCCTTAATTACCGCGATTTGTGACAAGTCTTGGTCCTCTATAAGGGCTGGTAAATCCTCTTTTTTTCGCTCTACATTGACAAGTCTTACTACCTCAGTTGCCCACTGTTTCGAGTAATTAACTGTTTCAATGTAATGTTTTGATAAACTATCGTAAATGAGACGCTTGTCTTGTATTTTACCTTTAAATTCAAGTGCTCGGCAGATCATTACAGCTAATTGGGCTCTCGTTACATTTCGTTGAGGTGCGAAATTCACACCGTCAACTGCCCCTACTATACCAAGATCAGCTAATGATTCTATTTGGCTCTTTGCCCAGAAGCCTTTCTTTACATCTTTAAAATGTTTTCGGTTAACTGAGTCTGCTTCAACTTGATAAGCATTAACCATCATTATTGTAAATTGAGCCCTTGTTAAATTACTTTGGGGCTTAAATTCTTCTGTATCATTTACAATGCCTGCCTTTGCTAGTTGGCAAACTGCATTGTAGTACGGAGCACTTGGGTCAACATCTGTAAACTTAGGTTCGTAAGTACATGCTTGATCTAGATTAAGTGAACGAGCAATTGTGAGAGCTGCCTCTGCTCTTGTTACTTTTAAATTTGGTTGAAAACTATTACTAGATGTCCCCGTCATATAATTCAATGAAGTCATTTTCATAATTTCCTTATAAGCAAAATGAGTCTCCTTGACATCCTTATATGGAGTTTCAGCTTGGCTTGCTGCATGTGTCACCGAGACATTTGCAAATGCAAAGGCTGTAAGTAGGAAAACAACACTTATCAATTTTTTCAACATGCCACTTCCCCCTGTAAGTCTACTAGCAACAAGCTAATAGACGATTTATAGTTAAAATCTAGTTGATGATTGGAATACTTCAAAATAAGAATCTTAATAGTTATACAAAAAAACTACCTCAAAATCAATAGAAATTTGAGACAGTTTTTGGGATTCGAATATTATTCAACACTTATTACTTCTAATTCCCCACCATCTTTTGCAGATATTGACTTTACTAAAAATGTAGCCAATTGTCCTCGTGTTAAGTTTTTGTTTGGGCTAAAAGTAGTTGCAGTTGTTCCAGTTGTAATTCCATAATTTACTAGAGTCTGAATATAGCTTCTTGCATTTAGATCATTTAAACGATTTACATCTGTAAATTTCGTTTTTGTTGTTGTAGCTACTGATAGTTCAAATGCACGGGTAATCATTGTTGCCACCTGAGATCGTGTTAATGAATCATTCGGTCCAAATTTCCCATTTGTATAACCACCTACAACTTTTAACTCTGATAAAATAGCAATCGCATGATAATACTTGTTTGATGTCGAAACATCAGGATACACAGGATTATTTGTCGCTTCTTCAGTATTTAAACCTAGTGCATTTACTATAAATTGAGCTGTTTCTCCGCGCGTTGCAAATGAATTTGGTTTAAATGATGTAGAAGTCACACCAGTCATAATCCCAGAATGATATAAAGAAAGAATATTTTCAGAATGAGAATCACCGTCTTTTACATCATTAAATGGGTTCGTTTGGGCCTGCGTATGGAAAGGATTTAAAATCGTCAAACCAATGGCAATGGTCGAAGCAAGTATAACCGCCGCTACTTTTTTAAACATAGTAAGCTCTCTCCTATTGTGCTTTTATATTATTATAACGTTTTATAGGCATTAATAGTTACATATATTTCATTATTTTCTCGTATTAAATACTATACAAAATAAGTAAATGAACATAGTAAAACCTCCAAATTGGAGAATTTGGAGGTTTATTAATAGAGAAATATTTATTCTTTAAATGCAAAAAATCGCTGACCTAAATAATTTAATGCTGTAAAGAAAACCATCCCAACAAACATGGCAACGTTTTCCTGAACCTTATGACTTGCATTCATCAACATAAAGATCGTTAATGGTTTAGCTAAACCATATGCTACGAGGTAACAAATCGCAATATTAATAGCAAACTTTACTAAAGATTTTAAAGACGCGCCTTTTTGTTGAAATGTGAAATATTTATTTAAAAAGTAACTTAAGATACTCGTTAAAATATAATTTGAAGCGGAAGATACCCAATACGAAAGACCAACTAAGTTGTACAAACCAAACATAATGGATGTACCAACAATGGTGTTAATGATTCCTACTAGAATAAACTTCCAAAATTTCGCATCAAATAAAGTTAAAAGCTTTGTCCAATTATTCATTTCTGCTATCCGTCTTTCCAGAAACAATATAACGTGGTCTGCGTTTTACTTCCTCATAAATTTTTGAGATATAAAACCCTATAATGCCCAAACTAATCATAATCAAGCTTCCAGTACCTAGTAATAGTAGAATGATCGTTGTAAACCCTTCTAATGAATGTCCACTCAAATAATTGATTAGTGACTGTACGCCAAGAATGACAGAGAATAATAAAAACAGTACCCCAATTAACGTAATCAGTTGCATCGGAGCTGTTGAGAAGGAAGTAATGTTATTTAATGCGTATTTTAGTAATGAAACATAAGACCATTTTGTTTCGCCTTCTGTTCGCTCGTTGACATCAAATTCAACTTGAACACTTTTAAAACCTAACCAAAAAGAGAGAGCTCTAAAAAATAGTTTTCTTTCCGGTAGCTGTATGTAAGCGTCGACTACTTTTCGATCTAGCAATTTAAAATCGGAAGACTTCGACATATCAAAACCAGTTGCCTGGTTAATCAAGCGATAAAAGCTTTTAGAAAACATTCCATGTAACTTACTTTCTTTTCCGCGTGTAAGCTTTACACCTTCTACTATTTCAAAGCCTTCTTCCCATAAGCGGTACATTTGAACAACCGTTTCTGGTGGATGCTGTAGGTCACAATCCATTACAACACAGCAATCGCCCTTAGCAAATTCTAAACCAGCTAAAATGGCAGCTTCTTTTCCGAAGTTCCTTGAAAAGTTAATGCCTTTTACTGATTCAATCTCTTCACTGGCACGTTGGATTGATTCCCACGTCCCATCTTTTGAACCATCATTAACAAATATGAGTTCAGCGGGAATGTTGGACTCTTTTAATAGTTGATTGATTGTTTGTGCAGCTTTTAAAATCATCTTTTCTTCATTATAAGATGGGATGACGATTGATAATAACGGCATAGCGTACCCCTTTCTATACAAGGTTGCTGCTATATTTTATATTTCTACTGATTCGTTTCTGTTTCTTCAAATTTCACCACGACTGTATCATCATTAAATACTCTTACAGAATCTTTCGCTGGCCAAATGCCCATGTCATTAAATTCTTTACTTTGTTCTATTATATCTCGTTCTTCATCAGATACATTTTGAAGTGAATAGCCTAAGAATTGATCGAGTAACTCATTATAACTATATGGTTTGTAGAAGAATACTTCTCCAACAGAACCTGTCATTTCTGGGATTTGGTTCGGTATAATCTCAGATGTTAGTTGTGAATATAATTTAACATTCCCAAATACCGTAAGCTTTTCGATTTCTGGGTATTCATCTAATTGTTCAATTCGGTCAACTAAACGATTGGCAAAGCTTAGTGATTTCTCATGACGAAGCTCCATATTCATGTATGCGATATTTGCAATTAATGCGAAGTTAAAGATCGTACAAGCAAGGACAATCACCGTTGCCCAAGAACTTAAACGCTCAATGGCAAGTTTCGGCATTTCATCAACTCGGTCATATATAAGAATAAGGAAAATATAAACACTACTTAATCCAAAAACCATCAACATATGATAAAAAGCAGATGGTGATACAAAATACGCAACGTAATAGCTAAATGGCAGACTAGCAATCCCTATTACTAACATAGCCATCTTTCCTACATTTTTGTACACCAGTCTTTTTATAATGACAGTCAATGCTGCCACAATTAACGTGATGAATACGACAGCATTCAGCATTTCAAGGAAATTAATGCTATAGCCATCCATAAACCCTCTTAAAAAGAATGTTTTTAATTGGGTAATGATTTGCGAAATTCTACGTGGGATATCAGCTAAAGTTAATGACCCTACCTTATCAAGACCTTGATAACTTGAAATTTGAACAGTAAATATTCTAGTAAAGATTTTATACACGACTAAATAACCGACCATTCCAATTCCAATCATTAGAATAGCGCGAATGATTTTTCCAATTAGTTGTTTAAATGTAATTGTAGAATACAAGATTTCATGAATCAGCCAAATTGTTGTAAAAGTTAACGCAACCGATAAATTCGCTTGATAAATCGCTACAGATAAACAAACTAAAACGGCCCCGTAAAGGAACCCGTATTTATATTTTTTCAATAACACGACAGATAAGATGGCCATAAATATTCCCATCATGTAGCCGTCAGCAGTAAAGATATATGAAAAAGTTGCTGAAACACTTGGGAATGTGACAACAATCCCCGATATTAACACAATCGATATCTTCTTACGGATGTTAAATAAAATAACGAGACTAACACTTGCTAAAGCTAAAAAGAATATCGAAAGTAGTCCGATAATCCAGGGTAAATCAAAAAATGAACTAATCGCAGTGGCCGGGCTTAAGAAAAAGCGTCCAGACGTTACCATGGCTTGCGAACTATGCAAATTATGTAAACTATCATGATTTGGGAATCTGTGTGTAAAAGCATATATATGCGTGAGTAACCCAATGATCATAGCGGAAAAGAACGCTATTTTCCACTCACTCTGTATGTTATTCTTTAGTCTTTCAAATACTTTTTCCGGCATTTTCTACCTCCAACTACTTGTCACAATGGACGTCCACTCGAATTTAAATACAATTTTTAATTATACAGCACGGTGAAATTCCTGTAAATAAATCTCACGTTTTGTCGAAATAAAGTCGTTCTTTTAGGATGGGTGTCTTAATTGAATTCATCATTTGAATTATTCTAGACACTTTTTGCGATGTTCTAGACATATTCGATCGTAATCTAAATATTTCATCTAGCTTCACCACCTCCCTTTTGCCTAGTGTTCCAGTTTTTATATATTAGGAAAGGATTAAAATTGACAATTTATAATAAATTCTACATTTTTTGTTGAATCATACATATATTAAGGTGACTTCTTTAGTGAGGGACACATTGTAAATAAAAAAGGGGGTATGAATATGTCGTATAGCACGTATCCAAGTGAATATGATGCTATGGTCGGTGGGTTTTTCGTCATTTTTCTATTTATCGCTTTAGCTCTAGCACTTTTAGGTTATATCATTATGGCGGTCGTCTATTATATCACTGCAAAAACAAACGGCCTTCAAGAAATTGCATTCATGTCGTGGATTCCAATTGTAAATATTTATGTTCTATTTGCTCTTGTTTCGGATAAAGAAACTCTTGAGGAAATTAAAAAAGAAGCATTGAAATGGACCTTGATCTATATAGGTCTTCTAATCGTCTCGTTCATTCCAATTATCGGATTCATCGCTTCAATTGCCGCAATGGTCATTGGTATTTACTATATTTATCGCCTGTTTTACAGATGGACTGGAGAACAAGGTATGTCCATCCTGTTCGTTGTTCTGACTTTCATTACGGGTAGTATTTTCCTTTACATTTACGGACTAATAAAAATGAAAAAACCGTTTGTTGTTTAAACAATATATAAAATTAGAACTAGAAGCGGATCTGAGGGTATTCAGATTGCTTCTAGTTTTTTTGTGGGTGACAGTGATCCGCCAATTTGGCAATACTTCTAATTTTAGTGGACAGTCTGTTAGTACCGTTAACTTCTACTTTTAAAGTCCTGCTCGATTTGTTTTTTCCATTGGTTATTGATTTTTCCTTCTTTGCGATAATTCAAGACTGTCTCCGTAACAGCGGAGAAATTCAATTCTGTTCCGATTTGATCAGCATGATATTCGACAGCATTATCGCTTTCGATCCCCATTTGTGCAGCTGTTGAGATGGCATCGATATTGGCTCCTAAGAAAATGAATTCCCACCCCAATTCTTTTTGTTGCTCTATTAACTTTTTGATTTTTTATAGTTAAATTCGCTGCTTGAGTTCTCCATTCCGTCTGTCGTAATGACAAATAATACTTTTCCCGCGCGCTCTTCTTTTATGGTAGCTTTTTGTGCTTTTTTAATTTTGTTTATCGCAAAGCCAATTGCATCGAGTAAAGCCGTTGTCCCAGCCACCTCATAATCGTTGTTTGTAATGGGTGCTATTCCTTCAACATTAATGCGGTCGTGAAGCAATTCCACTTCATGATTAAATAAAACCGTTGTTACAATAGCATCCCCATCTGCAGACTTTTGCTTAGCCAGCATGGAATTATATCCACCAATGGTATCCGCCTCAAGACCAGACATGGACCCACTACGATCCAAAATAAATACAAGCTCAGTTAAATTTGTTTTCATAAAAAATATCCTCCATTCGTTTGTTTATAAATGAAGGATAACAATTTAATGATTTTATTTGGTCGCTTGGGAGGCGACATTTTTAGAGAGTTGGATGAAGTCACATGTAAATTTGTTGAACTCACACATTCCCTCGCGAAAGTCTCATAAAAATTCCCTAAACCCGCATTTCCTGGAAAGAACACCTAATAACCCCAAACCTACAAGGCCATTATGCTCCTAGTAACACCTGATCAAATGCAAACAACGCTTCGTTTATTTCATATATATTGTAGTTTTTTTGTTCAATGAAGTATTGAATAATGAGATCAAATTTGCTGCTGTTGGAGAGGGCATATCCTGCAGTGCGTAATAAATCTATCGTTTCATCTAAATTAAGCTCCAGTGAAATGGCAAATGCAATGACAGTCTTTTTTAATGGCGTGTATTCTGGATTGTTTCGTATTTTTGAGAATAGGCGTCGGTCAATGTTTGCTTTCTTATAGGTTTCAGCATCCGTTTTTCCTTTTTCATCAATTAAACGTAACAATCGTTGAGAGAATGTTTCCTCCAATTGCATTAATACATCTTCTAATGATCGCTTACTTTCAGAAATATTAAATTCCGGTTCACTTTGAAGGATCGGCATTTCCGAGTAAACTTGATCATATTCGATTTGATTTCGATTGGTATGAATCACGTTTTCCTCTATATAATGGTCATCTATGTACTGATAAATAGAATCAAACAGTTTTTCACTCAGTTGAACGGCATCTTGATCGAATACAACCATTGTCACGTCCATCTCATGTTCCAATAAGAACTCACTTATGGAAGATATAGCAATTTGTAATGCTTGTTTTTTCGGGTATCCATATATTCCAGACGAGATCAACGGGAAGGCAATCGATTGACTCCCATGCAAAACTGCAAGCTTTAGTGAGTTTATATAGCAGGATGTTAAATATTCCGCTTCATGATGCCCTCCACCTTTCCAGATGGGCCCCACAGTATGGATAATATATTTCGCAGGCAAGTTGAAACCATCAGTAATGACAGCCTCCCCAACCGCGCATTGGCCGATTTGATGACATGCTTTTTGTAAATCATTAGGTCCTGCCGCACGGAAAATAGCTCCACATACCCCTCCTCCCATTTGAAGAGCAGAGTTTGCAGCATTGACAATAGCATCCACTTTCATTTTTGTAATATCATTACGAACAATTTGAAATGGCATTTTATCAGCCCTCCTTATTTATTAAAAATATATATTAATAAAGTAAATACACTTGTTTTGCACATTCATTAATTCTACCATGAATACGCTCGTTTATTATGCAATTAACAAAATCCACCAGTATATTACTATTACATTAGAAAAATTCTGTTATACAATTTTTCAAAAATGTATTGCTGTTATATAACATTCAGTGTTATTATCTTTTTAGGGGAAATGTTTGAATATTTAAAAAAGGATGGGGGAAATGTAATGATTACATTTTTAGTGAGTATTGTCCTACTAATCATAGGCTATTTCACTTACGGAAAATTTGTCGAAAAAGTATTCGGGGAAAGACCAGATCGTCCGACACCTGCTTATGTAAATAGTGATGGTGTTGACTATGTTCCTATGTCTACACCAAAGAACTCATTAATCCAGCTTTTAAATATAGCGGGGACAGGCCCTGTATTCGGACCAATCGCTGGTGCATTATACGGTCCAGTTGCGTTTATTTGGATTGTGGTTGGTTGTATTTTTGCAGGGGCGGTACATGATTATTTAACAGGGATGATTTCAATTCGTAACAAAGGTGCTCATCTACCGGAACTAGCTGCTAAGTTCTTAGGTAATTTCATGAAGCACGTTGTAAATATTTTTGCACTTTTATTATTAATTTTAGTAGGTACAGTTTTTGTTACATCTCCAGCAATGCTTATTAATAATTTACTTGATGGTAAAGTAGCGCTTCCATTGATTGTTGGAATTATTTTCCTATACTATATCCTGGCTACGTTATTACCAGTTGATAAAATCATCGGAAGACTTTATCCATACTTTGGTGCATTATTAGTAATTTCTGCATTAGGTGTTGGGATTGGATTAGTTGTAACTGGTGCACCGATTCCTGAATTAACTCTAAAAAACATGCATCCAGGTGAATTACCGGTATTCCCATTATTATTCTTTACGATTACATGTGGGGCCCTATCTGGATTCCATGCAACACAAACGCCAATCATTTCTCGTACAACGAAAAATGAAAGAGAAGGTCGTAAAATTTTCTACGGTATGATGATTGCAGAAGGAATTATCGCGATGATTTGGGCTGCTGCTGCAATGAGTTTATTTGGTGGTTATGGTGGCTTAAATGAAGTATTAGCGGCAGGTGGACCTGCGGCGGTAGTAAGTGATATTTCATTATTAATGATGGGTTCTATTGGTGGAACATTAGCAATTCTTGGGGTAGTTGTTTTACCAATCACTTCTGGAGATACGGCATTCCGTGCAGCACGTATGATCATTGCAGATTATTTTAAATTTGCACAAGCTAAGCTTATTAGTCGTTTATGGATTGCGGTTCCATTGTTTGTCATCTCTTACTTATTAACAAAAATCGATTTCAATATTTTATGGCGTTACTTCTCATGGGCAAACGGTGTAACTGCAATGATTGCACTTTGGGTTGGCGCAATGTATCTATTCTTAGCACGAAAAAATCACTGGATTGCAACGATTCCAGCAGCATTCATGACGTCTATGGTATTTGTTTATATTTTCTATGAACCAACAATGGGCTTCGGCATTGATTTAACAGCTTCTTATATCGGAGGAATTGTCGCTACCCTCTTTGTTGTCATAGCCTTCTTCTTCCAAGCACATAAACAACGAGGTACTTCGTTCTTACTTGATGAAGATGTTTCAGGATTTAATGCAAAAGAAGTTTCATAAGGTATATAAAAAAGTCTCCTACGCTTAGGAGACTTCAGACTGTAGACAAACTCGAAATTTCGAGTTTGCCTACAGTCTTTTTTCTTTTAAAATAAAAGTAATAGTTTTTGAAATAGAGTTAGTTGATCTCCGTTTCGGCGGACGCTTTCCGCGGGCGTGGGCCAATCCTCCTCGTCGCTAGGCTCCTGCGGGGTATCGGCCGTCACGCTTTTCCCGCAGGAGTCGCCGCCTACACTACAATCAACTACTTTTTAAATAAAGTTTGAGGTGAATGGATATGATGTCGAAAAATCAAATAAATGAACGTGATCAAATTGAGATGATTACAATTGAGCAACTTGTTCCACAGGATCATCTTGTCAGAAAGCT
>NZ_JAFBDY010000004.1 GCF_016908465.1 Lysinibacillus composti
TGGCAAAGAGGTCACACCCGTTCCCATACCGAACACGGAAGTTAAGCTCTTTAGCGCCGATGGTAGTTGGGGGCTTCCCCCTGTGAGAGTAGGACGTCGCTACGCAAGTTAAAGTCTAAGCAATAGCTTAGGCTTTTTTTATTTTATATAATAAACCCTTCAACTAAAAATGTGATTTAGATTGCCGTTTAAACAAAGATAAGGTCAAGGAAACAAAGGAGCAAAACCAACAGTAAACAAGCAGTTGGTACAGAGGATTTGATGTGTCACTCATAACGAATTGTTTGTTATTTAGAAATAGAGCAATAAAAAACCCACAGTAATCTAGTGGGTTTTTAAAGTTAAATGTTAAATTAATTATCATCATCGTCATCATCATCGTCATCGTCATCGTCATCATCATCGTATCGATCGTCGTCATATAGGTCATCATCACCATAACGATCATCGTCGTAAAGGTCGTCATCATACGTAACCAATACTTTTGTTGGGGTAGGGTTAGTGCTTTTTTGTGTTTCTGTTTTTTGAGTTGCAGTTGTTGATTTTGTCTTCACAGGTTGCTGAACTTGGTTATCATCCTGATCGTCAACCTTAACACTGTTAACAATAGTATTTTGACTAGTTGGATTATCATCAAAATCGCCATCGCGTCGATCATCTAAGTCTAATAAATCCTTATCTTTTTTTAGCAATTCACCAGTTAGTGCGTCAAATTTCAAATCATATTCTGCATCTTTTGTAGTTACCTCGACCTCGTATAAGCTTCTCATGCCTTCTTTTTCAAACTCAAGTTCTGTAATTCTTCCGTTAACTGCTTGGAGTGCTTTCTTTTCAATTTGCCCAACTGTTAGTTTTTCTGAGCTATTGGCAGAACTAACTACATCCCCACCTACAATAGCAATGAATCCTCCAATACCCATAACACCTAATAATGTTGAAACTAAAACTACTTTCTTCATCTCCTAACATCTCCTAACATCTTTTGATACGTTTATGATACTGGATTAAAATGAAAGGAAAGGAAGAGGTAGATTAGAATTTCATGAGAATTGAATTAGGAGAATCTCATTATTAGTCATCCTCACTATGGTCATCGTCATCATCATCGTCATCTTGTTCAGGGCTATTATCATCCCCATCGTCCTCATCCCCATCGTCCTCATCATCATCTGTAGGTTTTAGTTGTTGTGTTACTGAAAGAACTTTACCTGATATTCCGTGGATTTCAAAAGTAGCATCCATATTGCTTCCATTAACAAAAACCAAATAATAACCACCATCAGATGTATCTTTATACGTAACGGATTGAACTGTTCCACTTAATTGGAAAAGGGCAATTTGCTTTGCACGTTCGATTGAAATAACTGTTGAACTAGGAGGGGCAATATTTGGTTCCTTAACTTTTTCAGATACTACTTCACCTGTTTTAGCATCAACAATAATAGTTTTCTTTAAATTTTGATCAGAAGCCTCTACAACATATTGTGGAACTTCTTCATTCCCATGTAGTTTTATTGATAAAATGGACCCTTTCTTTTTTGCATTTAATAATGAACGAACTTCTTCGACTGTTTTAATTACAGTTTTGGAATTAGGGTCTTTTGTAATGGATGAAAGATCACCTGTCTTTGCATCCATTTGTAAGTTATATGAAAGTCCATTTCTTTCAAGTACCATATAAAAGACATTGCCTTTTTGTTCAAATGATTCTATGCTACCACCGTAAAGGGCTTCTATTTTTTTAGACGCTTCTTGTATTGTTATCAGCTCATCCTTATAAAATCGATCCTGAATAGTCCAAATGACACTAACTGTTATGCCAAGCATAAGTATGATTAATGAAATCATCCACTTTTTATAAGCTGTCATTGGCTATCCTCCTTTAGTTCACCTATCTGAATCGGTATTGTTAACGTAAACTTTGTACCGACGCCTACTTCACTTTCTACTTTTATTTCAATTTGTAGAAGTTCGGCTATTACTTTTGCAATTGACAGACCTAGCCCGGTACCACCAGTCTTACGATTGCGATCTTGACTAACACGATAAAAACGATCAAACAAATGAGGTATATGATCATTTGGAATGCCTACTCCGAAATCTCGAATTTCAATTTCAATGTGAGCCTTTTGTTTTGAGATTTGGACGAGTATTTGATCTTCACTATATTTACGGGCATTATCTAAGAGGATAAACAATAGTTGCTTTAGTTTTTGTTCGTCTGTATAAATATCAAGATGAAGTTCTGATTGTAACTCAAAATGTCGGTTGTATGCCTGCTGCATTTGAGATAGTGTATTATCAATTAATTTATGCAGATCTATTTTCGAAATGGAAAGTGAAATATTTTCTTTATTTTTTGCAAGTTGAAGCATCTGCTCAATCATATCTTTCATTCGTTGTGATTCATTTACGATGGCATCTAAAGCTTCATATGCTACTTTTTCATTGGAAAAGCCACGTCGTACCAAAAGTTTTGCATAACTCTCAATAACGGTTAATGGCGTTTTTAGTTCGTGTGAGGCATTGGATACGAACTGCTGTTGTTTCTTATAGTTCGATTCGAGCGTTTTCATCATCCCATTAAAAGTTCGGCCAATCTGAGCAAGTTCATCACGTCCGTCATTTGCTTCCTCTATTTTTTCGTAGGTACCAGAGGTGGAGCTTTTTTTCATGGCAGCACTTAATTGTTCAATTGGACGAAGAATGATTCCACTTAAAATCATGTTTGACAATAGGATTGGGATGGTAGCTAAAATGATGACAACGACAAAAGTGAGCTTTAAAAGTTCCATATTGGAAGCTACTTCGTCTAGTCGTTGGAGCATCTGGAGTTTAACAATTGATCCGTCTATCCATATCGCTGGAACTTCAACCATAATGACAGGTATATCATTAAGTTTACTAATGGAGTAAGTTCCTTTGTTAGTGAAATTTTTAACGTCAAACTGATCAAATGAAAGAGCTGCTTCGACTATTGTGATTGGCTTCTCTTGTTCATTAACTACACGAATGGCTCCGTTCGAAGGCATATAAGCCCTTAGTACTTGATCTGAATCTATGCTGAGATCTAATGATTGTAGCGTCATCAAAAGCTCCTCTGACCTTGCATTTAGCTGTTCAGACTCTGTATTCATTGAGATCTTTTCAAATAATACATAAACACTGAAATTGATCACTACTAAAAGAAGTAGCATAAGTATGGTTGTAAATAGATGTATTTTGCTTTTAAGCTTCATGAACTAGACTCCTTTAATACATACCCGACACCACGGACCGTATGTATTATTCGAGAATTATGGGCTGCCTCAAGCTTTTGGCGAACATATCGAATATATACATCAACAACGTTTGTATCACCATAATAGTCAAAGCCCCAAACTGACTCTAAAATTTGTTCACGTGATAATACTTGTTTTGGATGCTTAAGTAAGTAATTAAGTAAATCGTATTCACGAGGGGTTAATTGAATAGGAGTCCCATAATATAAAACTTCTCTCGTTTGTTCATGAAGTGAAAGTTGACCATATGAAATTAAATGAAGATCTAAATTTTCTTCTTCTTGTGTGGAAGAGGGTTTAGCAAACCGAAGTGTAGCACGAATTCTAGCAAGTAGTTCTTCAATTTCAAATGGTTTTGTAACGTAATCATTTGCTCCGAGGTCAAGGCCCTTCACTTTATCTTCTACCTCTCCTCTTGCTGTCAATAATATGACAGGAGTTGATTGTTCTGTTGCACGGATTCGCTTTAAAACATCAAGTCCATTCATTTCAGGTAACATTAAATCAAGTAAAACTAAATCATAACTTCCTTCACGGTATTTAATCAGACCAGTTGTACCAGTATGTGCAACATCTGCAATATAGCCTTCGAATTGAAGTTCAAGCTGCAATACACGAGCAATGTTCTCTTCATCTTCAATAATTAATATTTTCTTTTCCATGATTTATCAACTCACCGTTATTAATATTTGTATAAGTTAAATAATACAGAAGAAACATTAAAATATGATGAGAATTAACCTGCAATTTTCCTTTTTAGTTATTACTTCCTAAGTAAGTATGTCAAAATAAAAAAATTAGAAGACTAATACTAAATGAAGTTAAGCAAATTAAATATTTCTTTCCAACAACTTCTTTTCGTAATATAGTAACTACAAATATTGAAAGGGTATGAACAATGAGTAAAAAACAAATTTGGTTTGAAGTAGAGGAAAATGAAACAATTGAACAATGTCTAGAAAGGATGAAAATTGAAGGCTATATGCCAATGGGGCGTAAGGAAGAACCGATGTTTCATCTTGTAAATGGAGAACCAACGTACTTACGTCAAAAAATTAAATTTAAAGGGATTAAAGTTGAAAACTAAAATGAAAATAAGTCAAAATCCGAACATTACCGTTTTCTGAAAATTTATCGTTCGCATTTTTTCATTGATTTTCTATAAAAGCCTTGTTAAAATGTGTACAGGTAAAGTAATTACGTAAAGACGTAACCCACATATATGCTAGAGAATATGGCTCTAGTGTTTCTACCCGACACCGTAAACGTCGGACTATGCGGGAAAGCAACTTTTGGAACGTGATGAAATGGTAGTTTGGAAGACTCACACTACTTTTCGTTTAATCGACTTCCTCAAGTATCCTGCTTTCTTCGGATAGAAGGTAGGGTATTTGAGGATTTTTTATATTTAATAATTTCGTAAAAAGGGAGCTAGAAAAGTATGAATCCAAAAATAGGAGTCATTATGGGAAGTTCAAGTGACTGGGAAACGATGAAACATGCTTGTGACATTTTAGATGAATTACAAGTACCTTATGAAAAGAAAGTAGTTTCTGCACATAGAACTCCAGACTTAATGTTTGAGTATGCAGAATCAGCACGTTCTAGAGGAATTCAAGTAATTATCGCTGGTGCTGGTGGTGCTGCTCACTTACCGGGGATGGTTGCTGCAAAAACAACGTTACCGGTAATTGGTGTTCCAGTTCAATCAAGAGCATTAAACGGATTGGATTCATTACTTTCTATCGTACAAATGCCTGGTGGAGTGCCAGTTGCAACGGTCGCAATTGGTAAAGCCGGTTCAACAAACGCAGGTTTACTAGCTGCGCAGATTTTATCAACGACAGATCAAGAATTAGCACAGCTACTTGACGCTCGTCGTGAATCGATTAAGCAACAAGTGTTAGAAAGTACAGGTGACTTAGTGTGACAAAGGTAATTTATCCAGGTCAAACAATTGGAATTATTGGCGGTGGCCAATTAGGAAGAATGATGGCATTAGCTGCAAAAGAGGCAGGGTTCAAAATTGCGGTGTTAGAACCTGCGATGGATTCTCCTTGTGGTCAAGTTGCTGATGTTCGAATTGTAGCCCCTTATGATGATGAAGCAGCGTTAGAGGAATTAGCTGAAGTAAGTGATGTCATTACTTATGAATTTGAAAATATAGACTTTGAGGGGTTAAAGAGATTAACCGAAATAGCATATATCCCTCAAGGTGCGGATTTAGTCCGTATAACTCAAAATCGTGTAACGGAAAAAGAGGCGATTGTGAAGGCTGGGTGTCCAGTAGCTCCTTACTTAGTTGTAAACTCATATGAAGAGCTAGTCGAACAAATTGATCAAATTGGTTTCCCAAGTATTGTGAAAACAGCTCGTGGAGGCTATGATGGCAAAGGGCAACAACAATTAAATGGAGTTGAAGATTTGCCGTTAGCCCAAAAGCTATTTGAACATTCACAGTGCGTTGTTGAAGGCTTTGTACCCTTTACAAAAGAAATATCCGTTATTGTGCAACGCAATGGGTTTGGGGAGACATATTGTCTTCCAGTAGGAGAAAACATCCATGTGCATCACATTTTACATGAAACAATTGTACCAGCACGTGTTGCAGATGAAACCTTATCACTTGCACAAGAAGCTGCAATGAAAATTGCGGATTATCTAAAACTTGTAGGTACATTAGCTGTAGAAATGTTTGTCCTTGAAGATGGGCAAATCGTGATTAATGAATTAGCGCCAAGACCTCATAACTCAGGGCACTATTCAATTGAAGCATGTAACATTTCACAATTTGGTCAGCATGTTCGCGCAGTTTGTGGATGGCCATTACGTCAGCCAAAATTAATGCAACCATCTATTATGGTTAATTTATTAGGGCAACACGTGGTACCATTAAGTAATTCCATATCAAAATATCCGAACTGGTCTATCCATTTATACGGTAAAGCAGAAGCAAAGGTAAATCGTAAAATGGGACATGTTACCATTATGACGGATGATATTGAGGAAACACTAAGTGAAATTGAGAAATCTGATATCTGGTCAGAATAAAAGGAGAAGTAAACATGATCGAACGTTATACACGCCCAGAAATGGGAGCAATTTGGACAGAAGAAAACAAATTTAAAGCATGGTTAGAGGTAGAAATTTTAGCTTGTGAAGCTTGGTCAGAACTTGGGGTTATTCCTAAAGAAGATGTTACATTACTACGTCAAAATGCTTCTTTCGATATTAATCGTATTTATGAAATTGAACAATCAACTCGTCACGATGTTGTAGCTTTCACTCGTGCAGTTTCTGAAACATTAGGTGAAGAACGTAAATGGGTGCACTACGGCTTAACTTCTACAGACGTAGTAGATACTGCATTATCTTATTTAATTAAACAAGCAAACACAATTTTACGTAAAGATATTGTTAACTTCATTAATATCTTAACTGAAAAAGCAAAAGAACATAAATATACAGTTATGATGGGACGTACACATGGTGTACATGCTGAACCAACTACATTTGGTTTAAAACTTGCTCTATGGCTTGAAGAAATGAGACGTAACTTAGAACGTTTCGACTATGCTGCTAAAGTAATTGAAACTGGGAAAATCTCAGGTGCTGTAGGTACTTATGCGAACATCGATCCATTTGTTGAACAGTATGTATGTGAAAAATTAGGTTTACAAGCTGCACCAATTTCAACACAAACATTACAACGTGACCGTCACGCACAATACTTCTCTACATTAGCTTTAATTGCAACTTCAATTGAAAAGTTTGCAACAGAAGTTCGTGGATTACAAAAATCAGAAACGCGCGAGGTGGAAGAAGCGTTCGCAAAAGGTCAAAAAGGTTCTTCTGCAATGCCTCATAAACGTAACCCAATCGGTTCTGAAAATATGACAGGTATGGCTCGTTTAATTCGTGGTTACATGTTAACAGCTTATGAGAACGTATCGCTTTGGCATGAACGTGACATTTCACATTCATCTGCAGAACGTGTCATTCTTCCAGATGCAACGATTGCCCTTAACTACATGTTAAATCGTTTCGGCAATATCGTGAAAAACCTAACAGTATTCCCAGAAAACATGAAGCGTAACATGGATCGTACATTTGGTTTAATTTACTCTCAACGCATTTTACTAGCTTTAATTGATAAAGGTCTAGTTCGCGAAGAAGCGTACGATACAGTTCAACCACTTACTGCTCGTGCATGGGATGAACAAACGCAATTCCGTCCACTTGTAGAAGCAAATGAAAAAATTACTTCTCTACTAACAAAAGAAGAAATTGATGATTGCTTCGACTATAACTATCACATTAAAAATGTTGATATGATCTTCGAACGTCTTGGATTAAACTAATTAGCTATATTTAACCCTCATACAGTGAACTACCCAAAAGTTCACTGTATGAAACATAATGGAGGAACACGACATGAATAAAGGTCAACTTTTATATGAAGGTAAAGCTAAACGATTATATGCTACAGATAATGAAGAAATATTGTTCGTTGAATATAAAAATAGTGCAACAGCCTTTAATGGTGAAAAGAAGGCAGAAATTGAAGGGAAAGGCACTTTAAACAACCGTATTACTACTGTAATATTCAATAAACTAAAAGAACATGGTATTGATTCACACTTCGTTGAACAAATTTCAGATCATGAACAATTAGTTAAAAAAGTTGACATTATTCCAATTGAAGTAGTTGTTCGAAATATTGCGGCAGGTAGTCTTGCAAAAAGACTAGGTGTTGAAGAAGGTACTCCTTTAAAACGAACAATAGTTGAATTTTACTATAAAGATGATGCACTAGGTGATCCATTCATTAATAACGATCATATTGATATTCTTGGTATTGCTTCGAAAGAAGAAGTAGATAAACTTTATGAATTAGGGTTGAAAGTAAATAGTGTATTACAACCAATCTTTGAAGAAGTTAGTGTTATTTTAGTTGACTTTAAACTCGAATTTGGTCGTGACTCAGAAGGCAATGTTTTACTTGCCGATGAAATTTCTCCAGATACATGTCGTTTATGGGATGCAGAAACAAAACAAAAATTAGATAAAGACGTATTCCGTCGTGATTTAGGTAGCTTAACAGAAGTATATGAAATTATTCTTTCTAGACTTGGAGGACAATAATAATGACTAAGGTTAAAATTTACGTTACTTTACGCGAGAGTGTTTTAGACCCACAAGGATCTGCAGTAAAAGGATCATTAGGAAAGATTGGTTATAACGAAGTAGAAGATGTACGAATCGGTAAATATTTAGAAGTAACAATTGGTGAAACAGATCGTGATATTGACACAATTGTGAAAGAAATGTGTGAAAAACTTCTTACAAATACAGTGATTGAAGACTATCGCTTCGAAGTCGAGGAGGCTAATTAATTATGAAATTCGCAGTACTCGTTTTCCCTGGGTCGAACTGTGACATCGATATGTATCATGCAATTAAGGACGAACTTGGTGAAGAAGTAGAATACGTATGGCATGACGCAACAGATTTAAGTGGCTTTGATGGAATTCTTGTTCCAGGAGGGTTCTCCTATGGTGATTACTTGCGATGCGGTGCAATGGCTAACCAATCTAACGTAATGGCTGAAGTAAAAAAGGCTGCTGAAGCTGGTAAACCTGTACTAGGTGTTTGTAACGGATTCCAAATTTTAACTGAAGCTGGTTTGCTTCCAGGTGCGTTACTTCGTAATCAAAACTTAAAATTCATGTGTCGTACAGTTGAATTGAAGGTGGAAAATAACAATACGTTATTTACAAATCAATACGAACAAGGCCAAACAATTAATATTCCAATCGCTCACGGTGAAGGAAATTACTATTGTGACGATGAAACTCTAGCAAAACTTAAAGAGAATAATCAAATCGTCTTTACATACTCTGGTGAAAATCCAAACGGAAGTCTTGTAGATATTGCAGGGATCATCAACGAACGTGGAAATGTGCTTGGCATGATGCCACACCCAGAACGTGCAGTACATGAATTATTAGGTAGTGATGATGGACTAGCATTATTTAAATCAATCGTTAAGCAGTGGAGGGAATCACATGTCAGCTAAACATGAACCAACAAGTGCACAAATTAAGGAACAAAAGCTTTATGCACAAATGGGGATGTCAGATGAAGAATTTGAAATGGTTGAGAAGATTTTAGGTCGTCTTCCAAACTGGACAGAAACAGGGTTATTCTCTGTAATGTGGTCTGAACACTGTTCTTATAAAAACTCAAAGCCTGTTCTACGTAAATTCCCTACAAAAGGCCCTCAAGTTTTACAAGGACCTGGTGAAGGTGCAGGAATTGTGGACATTGGTGATGAGCAAGCCGTTGTATTTAAAATGGAATCACATAACCATCCTTCAGCAATTGAGCCATACCAAGGGGCTGCAACAGGGGTAGGTGGAATTATCCGTGACGTATTCTCGATGGGTGCTCGCCCAATTGCGATGTTAAATTCTTTACGTTTCGGTGAGTTAAAAACTGAACGTGGTAAATACCTATTTGAAGAAGTTGTAGCGGGAATTGCTGGGTACGGAAACTGTATCGGAATTCCAACTGTTGGGGGAGAAATTCAATTTGACCCTTGTTATGAAGGGAACCCATTAGTTAACGCAATGTGTGTTGGACTAATTGATCATAAAGATATTCAACGTGGAATTGCAGCAGGTGTTGGTAACACAGTAATGTATGTTGGTGCAAAAACAGGTCGAGATGGTATCCATGGAGCAACATTTGCATCGGAAGAACTTTCAGAAGCTTCTGAAGAAAAGCGTCCAGCGGTTCAAGTTGGAGATCCATTCATGGAAAAACTTTTACTTGAAGCTTGTTTAGAAGTAGTTAAATCAGATGCTCTTGTTGGTATTCAAGATATGGGTGCTGCTGGTCTTACTTCATCATCAGCTGAAATGGCATCTAAAGCTGGTTCAGGTGTTGAAATGAACTTAGACTTAGTACCTCAACGTGAAACAGAAATGACAGCATATGAAATGATGTTATCTGAATCTCAAGAACGTATGTTACTAGTTGTGAAAAAGGGCCGCGAAGATGAGATTAAAGCAATCTTCGATAAATACGGTTTAGATGCTGTTGCGATTGGCCACGTAACAGATGACAAAATGCTTCGCTTAGTTCATAAAGGTGAAGTGGTTGCAGAAGTACCTGCTGATGCACTTGCAGAAGACGCACCAGTTTACCATAAACCATCTGCTGAACCAGCATACTTTGCTGAATTCCAAGCAATGGATAACGTTGAACCAGAAGTTCAAGATTATAAAGAAACACTAAAATCTTTACTTCAAGCGCCAACTGTTGCTTCAAAAGAATGGGTTTATGACCAATATGATTACCAAGTTCGTACTTCTACAGTCGTAACACCTGGATCTGATTCAGCAGTTGTACGTGTACGTGGAACAAATAAAGGTCTTGCAATGACAACTGACTGTAACTCACGTTATATCTATTTAGATCCTGAAACAGGCGGTAAAATTGCGGTTGCAGAGGCTGCACGAAATATCATTGCTTCAGGAGGTCAACCTTTAGCAATTACAGACTGCTTAAACTTTGGTAACCCTGAAAAACCAGAAATCTTCTGGCAGATTGAAAAATCAGCTGACGGGATTTCAGCAGCATGTACTGCATTAAATTCACCAGTTATCGGTGGTAACGTATCACTTTATAACGAACGTTCAGGTGAAGCTGTATACCCAACACCAACAATCGGGATGGTCGGCTTAGTACAAGATTTAGCACACGTAACAACGCAAGAAGTAAAACGTGCTAGCGACGTCGTGTATTTAATCGGTGAAACAAAAACTGAATTTGGTGGTTCAGAATTACAAAAGTTAGTTCACGGTAAAATCTTTGGTCAAGCACCAACAATTGACTTAGACATTGAAGCAGCACGTCAACAAGCATTGTTAACTGCAATTCGTGAAGGTTTAGTTCAATCTGCGCACGATGTTTCTGAAGGTGGCGTTTCAGTAGCATTAGTTGAAAAAGCATTTGGAGCAAATGATTTAGGTTTATATGTAACATTAGAAGGATCAGCAGTAACAGCATTATTCAGTGAATCTCAATCTCGGTTTGTTGTCACTGTAAAAGAAGAAAATGCAGCACGATTCGAAGAAGTTGTATCTGAAGCGAAAAAAGTCGGTATTGTAACTGATGACGCAAAAGTAACGATTAACGGAGAACAGGGTGTACTTTTAGAAGGAACTGTTGATGAATTCCGTACTGCTTGGAAAGGAGCTATCCCATGCTTGCTGAAATCAGAGGCTTAAACGAAGAATGTGGGGTATTCGGAATTTGGGGTCATAATGATTCTGCCCATTTAAGCTATTATGGTCTTCATGCACTTCAACACCGTGGTCAGGAAGGGGCTGGTATCGTCGTAACTGACGGCCAGCAGCTCCGTGCGGTAAAAGGTGAAGGACTTGTTAATGATGTATTTAACGAAGAAAAACTAAAAAGTGCGATTGGAAATGCAGCAATTGCCCATGTTCGTTATACAACTGCTGGTGGCGGTGGTATTGATAATGTTCAACCACTATTGTTCCGTTCTTCAACTGGCACTCTTGCGGTTGCACATAACGGGAATTTAGTTAATGCTGGTCATTTAAAACAACATTTAGAACGTTCTGGTAGTATTTTTCATTCCACTTCAGATACAGAAGTTGTTGTTCATCTTATTAAGAAAAGTAAACAACCAACATTTCGTGGCCAAGTTAAAGAAGCTCTTTCTTTATTAAAAGGTGCATTTTCATTATTAATTTTAACGAAGGATAGCCTAATGGTCGCACGTGACAGAAATGGCTTACGTCCATTATCACTTGGAAAATTAGGTGAATCTTGGGTTGTGGCTTCTGAAACGAATGCCTTTGATTTAATCGGTGCAGAGTTTGTTCGTGACATTGAGCCTGGTGAGCTAGTAGTCATTTCTGATAAAGGTGTCGAAGAAGATCGTTATGTTGACATGGAACAACGTGCTATGTGTGCAATGGAATATGTCTACTTCGCACGTCCTGATTCAAATATTGATCAAATCAATATCCATATGGCTCGTAAACGTATGGGGAAACAACTGGCATTAGAATGTGCAGGTATTGAGGCTGATGTAGTAACAGGTGTACCGGATTCAAGTATATCTGCAGCAATTGGTTTTGCTGAAGAAAGTGGTATTCCTTATGAATTGGGGTTAATTAAAAACCGCTATACAGGTCGTACGTTCATTCAACCAACGCAAGAACTACGTGAACGTGGAGTGAAGATGAAACTAGCTCCAGTTGTTCAAGTGGTAAAAGGTAAACGTGTTGTAATGGTAGACGATTCAATTGTACGTGGAACTACCTCACGTCGAATTGTAAAAATGTTAAAAGAAGCAGGTGCTAAAGAAGTGCATGTAGTGATTTCTTCACCGCCTATTTCAAATCCATGTTTCTATGGAATTGATATTTCATCAGACGAAGAATTAATTGCTACTGGTAAAACAGTAGATGAAATTTGTGAGGAAATTTGCGCGGATTCATTGACCTTCTTATCACCAGAGGGAATGGTTGAAGCCATTGCACGTCCATTTGATGACGAAAATCGTGGGCTTTGCTTAGCATGCTTTACTGGAAAGTATCCTACAGAAATTTATCCAGATACAGTCTTACCACATGAAAAAGAACTTTTACGTTAAAGGATTCAAAAGGAGGATAATTCATGTCAAAAGCATATGAACAAGCGGGCGTTAATATTGAAGCTGGCTACGAAGCAGTAAAACGAATGAAATCACATGTTGAACGCACAAATCGATTAGGTGTAATGGGAACATTTGGTGGCTTCGGAGGCATGTTTGACTTGTCTTCATTAAACTTAAAAGAACCTGTTCTTATTTCAGGTACAGATGGTGTTGGGACAAAACTAAAACTTGCATTTATGGTAGATAAACACGATACAATCGGCGTCGACTGTGTAGCAATGTGTGTGAACGACATTGTTGCACAAGGAGCAGAACCTTTATACTTCTTAGATTATGTAGCAGTAGGAAAAGCAGATCCTGTTAAGATTGAGCAAATCGTTAAAGGTGTTGCTGATGGTTGTGTTCAATCAGGAGCGGCGTTAATTGGTGGAGAAACAGCAGAAATGCCAGGTCTTTATGAAGAAAATGAATATGATTTAGCAGGTTTTGCAGTAGGTGCTGCAGAAAAAGCAAACGTAGTTACAGGTGAAAAAATTGTAGAAGGTGATGTGCTTGTTGGGATCGCTTCAAGTGGTGTTCACTCAAACGGTTATTCACTAGTTCGTAAAATTGTTTTTGCTGACAATGGATATGCTGTCGATGAAGTAGTAGAAGGTTACGAAGATCTTGGACCAATTGGTGAAGCGCTTCTCGTCCCAACAAAACTATACGCTAAACCTGTATTAGATATGTTAAAACAAACAGAAATCCATGGTATGGCTCACGTTACAGGTGGCGGTTTCTATGAAAACTTACCACGTATGATGCCAGAAGGATTAGCTACTGAAATCGATTTAGGTTCTTGGTCAGTTTTACGTATATTTGAGTTCCTAAAAGAAAAAGGCGCACTAGCTGATCGGGATCTATATAACGTATTTAACATGGGAATTGGCTTTGTTCTTTCTGTTCCAGAGTCAGAAGCGGACCGCGTTGTCGCAATTGCTGAATCAAATGGCGAAAAAGCATACAAAATTGGTCGTGTAATTAAAGGTGAAGGTGTTGTATTTAAAGGTTCTCATGATGGGAGCTTAGTTTAATGACAACGAAAGTAGCCGTATTTGCTTCTGGTAGTGGGAGCAATTTCCAAGCAATTCAAGAAGCAATTGAAAATGGAGAGCTTGATGCAAAAATTGAGCTTGTTATAACGGATAAGCCAAATGCTTATGTTGTGACAAGAGCCGAAAACTTTGGGGTTCCGGTTTTTGCTTTTTCGGCAAAATCATATGAATCAAAAGCTGCATATGAAGCAGAAATTGTTCAAGCGCTTCGTAATAAAGAAGTAGAATGGATTATACTTGCTGGTTATATGCGTTTAATTGGGAATACTTTACTTTCAGCCTATCCAAATCGGATCGTTAACATCCATCCTTCATTGCTTCCTTCGTTTCCAGGTAAGGATGCAATCGGCCAAGCAATGGAGCATGGGGTTAAAATAACAGGAGTTACGGTTCATTTTGTAGATGAAGGTATGGATACAGGACCAATTTTAGCGCAAGCCGCAGTAGAAGTTGTTGAGGGCAATCGTGAAGCGACAGAAGAACGGATTCATACAGTTGAACATGAACTTTATAAAAAATCTTTAATACAGCTTTTAAACCCAACATCGAAACTACACTAACATAGTTAATGTGTGTTTTACTAGGAGCCAATGCAGAAAGCTTAGTAGTTGAAAGAACTCAAAGCCTTTCTTCATTTACATAACTTAAATTTTTGAAGTCTGAATGTTGCGAAACGTTAAGACAATGACTTTATGAATATACTGGAGGATTTTATCGTGACTAAACGTGCACTTATTAGTGTTTCAAATAAAGATGGTATTTTAGACTTCGCAAAAGAATTAGTAGCGTTAGGATATGAGATTTTATCTACTGGTGGGACAAAAAAATTATTAGCTGACAATGACGTACCTGTGACAGCAGTTGATGAAGTAACAAAATTCCCAGAGATTTTAGATGGTCGTGTGAAAACTCTAAACCCACTAATTCACGGTGGTTTATTAGGAAAGTTTGACGATCCTTCTCACAAAGCTCAAATGGATGAACACGGTATTGAACCGATTGAAATTGTTTGTGTAAACTTATATCCGTTTGTAGAAACAATTTCAAAACCAGATGTAACTTTCGAAGATGCAATTGAAAACATTGATATCGGTGGCCCAACAATGCTACGCTCAGCTGCAAAAAACCACCAATACGTTTCAGTAATTGTAGACTCAAATGACTATGCACAAGTAATTGAAGAATTAAAAGCTGAAGGCGCTACTACACTTGAAACACGTAAACGTCTAGCCGCTAAAGTATTCCGTCATACAGCTGCATATGATTCATACATTTCAAATTATTTAACTGAAGATGAATTCCCAGAGAATTTGACTATGACATATGAATTAAAACAAACATTACGCTACGGTGAAAATCCTCACCAAAAAGCAGCGTTTTATCAAAAACGATTAGCTTCTGACTTCTCAGTGGCGTATGCAACTCAATTACATGGTAAAGAGCTTTCTTACAACAATATTCAAGATGCAAACGCAGCACTTCAAATTGTAAAAGAATTTGATATTCCAGCAGCAGTTGCAGTGAAACATATGAATCCATGTGGCGTTGGTACAGGTGCTTCGATTTATGAAGCTTATAACAAAGCGTATGAAGCGGATTCTACATCCATCTTCGGTGGAATCGTTGCATTAAACCGTGAAGTAGACGTACAAACAGCGGAGCAACTTTCGCAAATCTTCCTTGAGATTATTATTGCACCTTCATTTACTGAAGAAGCATTAGAAATCTTAACAAAAAAGAAAAATATCCGTTTATTAACAATCAACTTTGCTCAAGAAAAACAAGATCAATATAAAGTTGTATCTGTTGAAGGTGGCTTATTAGTTCAAGAAGACGATAAATTCGGTTTCGACGAAGCGGACATTAAGGTGGTAACAGACCGCGAACCAACTGAAGAAGAATGGGAAGCATTAAAACTTGGTTGGGCAGTTGTTAAACACGTGAAGTCAAACGCAATCGTTGTAAATGATGCACAAATGACACTTGGAATTGGTGCTGGACAAATGAACCGTGTTGGTGCGGCAAAAATCGCTTTAGAACAAGCTGGCAGCAAAGCAAAAGGTGCTGCATTAGCTTCTGATGCATTCTTCCCAATGCCTGATACAGTTGAGACAGCAATCGCTGCAGGTATTACAGCGATTATTCACCCAGGTGGATCAATCCGTGACCAAGACTCAATCGAAGTAGCAAACGCTGCTGGTATTACAATGGTTACAACAGGGGTTAGACATTTTAAACATTAATAAAGGAAAGCGGAGGCGGCTCGTAAAGCTAATGCTATAGAACAGGGTATCAAACGCTCGTCTTTGAGGAGGCGAGCGTTTTTTGAAGAGTAAAGATTCCTTTCCTTTTAGAAAAGCTAACTGTTTGTGTGAAGAGCATGGACGTGTAGAGGGAAAACGAACTTAATCAGTACAAAGTCACATGTAAAGTAGTCGAACTCGCACATAACGGAAACCAAGGAACCAAACTAACACCAAAAATCCAAAAGTAATCATAAAACAATAGGGAGGTAATTCAAATGAACATTCTAGTCATCGGAAGTGGTGGGCGTGAACATGCAATTGCAAAGAAATTTAGCATCGCGCCCTCTGTAGAAAAGGTTTACGTTGCTCCAGGGAACGATGGAATGCGTCAAGACGCTGAAGTAGTAGCCATTGATGCAATGAACTTTAAAGAATTAGCCCAATTTGCTAAAGAAAATAAAATAGATTTAACATTCGTCGGACCAGAACAACCTCTTGCAAGAGGAATTGTAGATTTCTTTAACGAGGAAGGTTTAACAATCTTTGGACCAACACAAGCAGCTGCTCGAATTGAAGGAAGTAAATCTTATGCGAAAGAAATTATGAAGAAATACAATATCCCTACAGCAGCATACGAAACATTTACAGAAGCAAAAAGTGCAATCAACTATGTTAAAGAACAAGGAGCTCCTATTGTAGTCAAAGCAGATGGTTTAGCAGCTGGTAAAGGTGTAATTGTTGCGATGACAGAAGAAGAAGCGATTGACGCTATCAATGATATGATTGGTAATCAACGTTTCGGTGAATCTTCATCACGTGTAGTCATTGAGGAGTTTTTAGATGGTGAAGAATTTTCCTTTATGTCATTTGTTCATAAAGGTCAAATTTACCCAATGGTGATTGCACAAGACCATAAACGTGCCTACGATGGAGACAAAGGTCCAAATACAGGTGGAATGGGAGCGTATTCCCCAGTGCCACAAATTCCACAAGAAGTCGTTTCTCGTGCATATATCGAAATTGTGGAGCCAACTGTCAAAGCAATGGAAGAGGAAGGCGTTTCCTTTACAGGGATCCTCTATGCAGGTTTAATCTTAACAGCTCAAGGCCCTAAAGTAATTGAGTTTAACGCACGTTTCGGTGACCCTGAAACACAAGTTGTACTACCACGTATGACTTCTGACTTTGGGTTATTTATGAAATCATTAATGGAAGAAAAGTATTTTGACCTACAATGGACAAATGAAGCAATGTTAGGTGTCGTAATAGCAGCTGAAGGCTATCCTGGCGATGTAGAAAAAGGAAGTCCTCTTCCTAATTTAGAAGCAATAAGCAAGAACTATGAAGTATACCATGCCGGCACAAAACTGGTTGACGGACAATTTGTAGGTAACGGTGGACGTGTGTTATTAGTTGCAACAAAAGCTGATTCATTAAAAGAAGCTCAAGAAAAAGTATATGCTGGAATTGGCCAACACTCTTGGGATCGATTCTTCTTCAGAAAAGATATTGGTTGGAGAACTTTTAAATAAAATTAATAATAAAAATTAAATGTCCCTTGGAGCATTTGTGACTGTGTCCTGCGTTTTCGTCATATGCGGAAGTTTAACTACATACTTAAGAAGCAAGAGAGGCTACTTAGGAATGAAGTTAAAATTATTACCATATAATAAAGAGCAAGAAGAATCTAAACGTTCTTCTTGCTCTTTTCTTGTCAATTTATCCTTAAGAAGGATTAATTGCATTGTTTTTATTATTATTGTTATTTTTCTGGTTGTTCTGCTTGTTTTGGTTGTTGTTAGATTTATTTTGATTATTTTGAGAGCCAGCTACTGATGAGGCTACTTTTGAAATAGCTCCTTCAACAGAACCACCACCAGCTATAGTTTTTGCAGCCTTATTTGCTGCTTGTGTTAGCGCATCTTGCGATGAATTAGTGGTATTAGATGGTTTACTCTGAGAAGAATTTGAAAGTGATTGGACCCCTTGAGCTGCGGCACTTACAACTTGGGCTAGACCCCCTTGTGTTGAAGAGCCTGAACTAGATTGCCCTTGGGCTGAAGTTGATTGACCACCGCCATTTTGAGAACTAGTATTGGCATACGTATCACGGAAAGCTTGCATTAGGCTGTCGCCATCTAAAAAGTTCTCAAATGATGTAGATACTGCATCATTTATATTTCTGCTAACTAAAGCCTTTGCAGGACAGTGTAGGAAAATCCCTTCTGCTATTTTTAGTGCACCTGCAGTAACTAGTAATGATCCTAATGTTCTGCTTGAATTTTCACGTGCTAGGTGAGCAATACCGCAAGCTGTTATACCTGCTCCTAATGCCAAGCGAACAAAACCGCTTCTCTCTGAGATGTTTTCTTCTAGCAATGTAAATCAGCTCCTTTTGTAAATGTGTTTTAAATTTGAGTGAAATGCACTTTAATTTGTTAAAGTGCTGTGATACGATTACGTATAATCGAAATAAAAACACTCAAAAATAAGTAAATTTAGTATGTGCATATAGATAACGAATAACCGGATTAAAAATCTTTTAAGGAAAGAAGGGAGTGTAAAAAATGCCTGTATCTACATGGAAAATCGATGAACTTCGAAAGCAAGTCGCAGTTATTGATGGAAAATTGGCGCCTTCAATTGTTTTGAAAAATGCGCGGTATTTACATAGTATGCTGAAAACATGGTTGGAAGGAAATATATGGATCCTCGGCAACCGTATTGTATATGTTGGAACAGAAATGCCGGCTCAATTAAGTGGAACAGAAGTAATTGATTTAGCAGGTAAAACTGTTGTACCGGGTTATATTGAGCCACATGTTCATCCATTTCAGTTGTATCATCCACAGTCATTTGCAGATTTTGCCTCACAAGGTGGGACGACTACCTTTATATCAGACAACATGATATTCTTTCTATCTTTATCAAATAAGAAAGCGTTTTCAATTATCAATCGATTGAATGACTTACCGTTTTCGTTTTATTGGTGGGCTCGTTTTGATTCACAAACTGAACTAGGTAATGAAGATGAATTGTTTACAAATAGATCAGTACTATCTTGGTTAGAACGTGAGGATGTTTTACTGGGTGGAGAGTTAACCGGGTGGCCACGCTTACTTAATGGGGACGACCAAATGCTTTATTGGATTCAAATGGCTAAGCAAAAGGGGAAAAAAATAGAAGGCCACTTCCCAGGCGCATCGGAACGTACATTAGCTCGTCTAAAACTTCTTGGTGCAGATGGTGATCATGAAGCAATGACAATTGAAGAGGTGGAACGTAGGATCTTACATGGAATTGATGTAACGTTGAGATATTCTTCGATTCGACCTGACTTACCAGAGCTTTTAAAAGGGGTTTTGGAAAAGGATCTAAATATATTTGACCATTTAATGATGACAACAGACGGTTCAACACCTAGTTTTCATCAGGACGGTGTAATGGATAAATGTATTCAAGTTGCGTTAGATGTAGGTGTTCCGCCAGTGTACGCTTACAATATGGCTTCTTTTAATGTTGCTCGTTATTATAATCTATCTCACTTGCATGGATTAATTGCAACTGGTCGTTTGGCCAACATTAATATTCTTAAGGACGAATTCACTCCAACTCCAGAAGCTGTCTTATCAAAAGGGGTATGGTTGAAAAAAGAAAACCAAAAACAGGATCACTTTCCGAAAATCAATTGGTCACCTGTACCAAAATTAAAAATAGATTTTGATTTAAATGATGATGATTTCCAATTTTCAATGCCAATTGGTCTTCAAATGGTGAATGATGTAATCACAAAACCATTTACAATTCAAACTCAGTTTAGCAATAATGAGCTATGTTCAACAAGCGATGAAAGTTATTTAATGCTGATTGATCGAAAAGGTAAGTGGCGTGTTAATACAATGATTAAAGGTTTTGCGAAAGATGTAAAAGGATTCGCATCTTCATATTCATGTACCGGGGAAATTATTATAATTGGGAAAAGTATACCGGATATGAAGAGAGCTTTTGAGGAAGTAAAAAATATGAATGGTGGAATTACCCTAATTGAGAATAATGAAGTCGTCTCTTCAATTCCATTAACAATTGGTGGTACTGCTTACGATGGTGATGTTGATGATTTAATTGAATTAGAGTTAAAATTAAAAGCAGAATTAAAAGAGCGTGGATATCATCATACAGATGCAATATATACTTTGTTGTTTTTACAATCTACCCATTTACCTTATATACGGATTACGCCATTAGGTATTTATGATGTAATGAAAAAAAGTGTAATTATACCAGCAGTTATGCGCTAAAAAGGGGATAGAATATGTTGTTAAAAAAAGGGATATTTTCTATAGCTCTATGTTCGACAATTATGCTTGTCGGATGTGGAAAAGATGAGACAGTAAAAGAAGAGGTTGAGGAACAAACAATTCCAGTTACTGAAGAAGTAGCGGAGCCCTCTTATGTAATGCCTTTTACAGGGGAAAAAGTAGCTGATGAAGTAACTATGCGGCCGGTCATTGCAACAATCAACAACCATCCGGATGCAAGACCACAATCAGGAATTGCATCTGCGGATGTAATTTATGAGATGCTAGCTGAAGGTGATGTTACAAGATTACTAGCTTTGTATCAGTCTGAAGTACCTGATAATATTGGGCCTATTCGAAGTGCACGATCTTATTTTGTGGAAATTGCACAAGGTTTAGATGCATTTTATATTGCACATGGGTATAGTCCAGAAGCACAAGTTATGCTAATGAATGGGGTAGTGGACAACATAAATGGTATGGCATATGATGGGACTATTTTCAAACGCTCAACAGATCGTGTGGCACCGCATAATTCCTATATTTCAGGCGAAAATGTACCAGTAGCTGCAGAAAAAGTTGGCACTTCACTTCTTTATCACAAAAAAGTGTCTTATACGTTTTATGATGAAGAAGAAAGTGTTAAAATAGGAACACAAGCAAATGAAGTATCTATTAGGTATAGTAGCCATGATGTGTTCAATAGTTCCTATAAATATAATGTAAGTAGTAACACATATGCTCGCCAATCAGACAATGTAGAAACAATAGATGCTTTAACAAATGAACCAATCGCATTATCTAATATTTTATTTTTTGAAATGGACCACCAAATAATCGATAATGCAGGACGTCGCGAAATTGATATCACAACAGGTGGAACAGCGTATGTATTCCAAGAGGGCATGATGCGAGAAGTAAGATGGGACAATGTAGATGGTTTACTAAAAGCCTTTGAACCAGATGGAACCGAAGTTAAATTAGTACCTGGAAAAACGTGGGTTCATTTTGTTCCATCCAATCCGGGTATAGAAACATCTGTAAAATATTCGTAGCACAAGAGAAAGGATGGGTATGAATGCAAATCGACAAGATTCGAGGACATCAAACCGATCAATTGTTTAAAGCAGTTTTAGAGTTAAAAGATCTCGACGAATGCTATAAATTTTTTGACGATTTATGTACAATTAGCGAAATACAATCATTAGCTCAACGTTTTGAAGTAGCACATTTATTGCGCTTGAAAAAAACTTATGAAGCAATAAAGAAAGAAACAGGTGCTTCTACTGCAACAATTTCTCGTGTACGTCGTTGTTTCGATTATGGGAACGATACATACGATGAAATGTTAGGTCGATTATATCCTGATGAAAAACCATTCCAGGCTAAATAGTTTTTTGTAGTAGGCTGTTTAATGAGTCCCATTGTGACTTTTTAAACAGCCTATTCTAATGTTAAAGAATAAGAACAAACAAATGCATTAATAAGATGAGATAGAGCGATGTTAATACTTAAGTGGACGTTTTCGCTTTTTATTACTTTACGCTATACTTGTAAACGAGATTAGATAAACGAATAGGTGGGAAATAAGATGGATTATAAAAATTGGCGCCATGTGTTCAAAATTGATCCAGCAAAAGAAATTTCAGATGAAGCATTAGAAAAAGTTTGTGAGTCAGGAACTGACGTCATTATAGTAGGGGGAACAGACGGTGTAACGATTGATAATGTTATTGATATTTTACTACGTGTACGTCGCTATACAGTTCCAATTGCTCTCGAAATATCAAATATCGAGTCTGTAACTCCTGGTTTTGATTATTATTTTATACCATCTGTATTAAATAGTACGGATACGAAATGGGTGAAAGATCTTCATCATCAAGCAATTAAAGAATACGGAGATATCATGGTATGGGATGAGTTAATTGCTGAAGGATATTGTATTTTAAATCCTGATTGTAAGGTCGCAAAAGCAACGAATGCAAATACCGATTTAACAATGGATGATGTGATCGCCTATGCGCGTCTTTCAGAGAATTACTTTAAATTACCTATCTTTTATTTGGAATATAGCGGTACCTACGGAGATGTCGACATTGTTTCTTCAGTAAAAGAAGTATTAAATGAAACAAAATTATTCTACGGTGGGGGCATCAAGTCTGCACAGCAGGCAGAAGAGATGGCCCATTTAGCAGATACAATTATTGTTGGAAATATCATATATGAAGATTTAAAAGAAGCGTTAAAAACAGTCGAAGCAGTGAAGAATGTTTCGATTTAGAATATTTGCTTGAATCTAAATTCGCCAAGGTTAGTAAGATTATAGTATAATAAGAACAAACGTTTGTATTTAAGGTGGTGCATCATGGAACAAATAACGAAAAATTTATTGAATGGGATGAATCCTCAACAGGCTGAGGCAGTGAAGACTACAGAAGGACCACTTCTCATCATGGCTGGTGCAGGATCGGGGAAAACGCGCGTATTAACACATCGTATTGCTTATTTAGTTGTAGAAAAAGAAGTTTACCCTTCCAAAATTTTAGCCATTACATTTACCAATAAGGCTGCTCGAGAAATGCGTGAGCGTATTGATGGATTATTAGGAAATGGAACAACTCAAAGTATGTGGGTATCAACTTTCCACTCTATGTGTGTAAGAATATTGCGTCGTAATATTGATCGTATTGGCATTTCGAAAAACTTCTCAATTTTAGATTCAGCCGATCAGCTTTCTGTTGTTAAAAACGTTTCAAAAGAATTAAATATTGATTCTAAACGCTTTGAACCACGTGCAATATTAAATGCAATTAGTTCTGCGAAAAACGAATGTATTACATCAGACATGTATAAAGCGAAAATGAATCCAAACAACCCTTATGAAAGTGTAATTGCGCAAGTCTATGAAGGATATGAAAAAAGATTACGTCGAAATCAATCATTAGACTTTGATGATTTAATTATGACAACGATTACTTTATTTGAACGAGTTCCTGATGTTTTGGAGTATTATCAAAATAAATTTCAATATATTCATGTGGATGAGTATCAAGATACCAACCACTCACAATATAAACTGGTCCAATTGCTTGCCAAAAAATTTAAAAATATTTGCGTTGTTGGTGATTCGGATCAGTCAATTTATCGCTGGAGAGGCGCGGACATCGGGAATATTTTATCCTTTGAAAAAGATTACCCGAACGCAAAAGCTATTCTTCTCGAACAAAACTATCGTTCTACAAAACGTATTTTACAAGCCGCAAATGAAGTCATTGAAAACAATGAAAGCCGTTACCCTAAAAAATTACGTACAGACAATCTAGAAGGCGAAAAAATAGTTGTCTACAACGCTTATAATGAACAAGAAGAGTCTCAGTTTGTTGTTCAGACGATCCAAAAATTAATTGAAAATGAACACTACTCATTAGATGATTTTGCTATTCTTTATCGAACAAATGCACAGTCTCGTGTAATGGAAGAAGTTTTAGTGAAATCAAATATGTCTTATCAAATTGTTGGTGGTACAAAGTTCTATGACAGAAAAGAAATTAAGGACTTACTAGCCTATTTACGTTTAATTGCTAATAACGATGATGATTTATCTCTTGCACGAATTATTAATGAACCGAAGCGAAATATTGGTGCAACATCATTTGATAAGATTGCTACGTATGCAATTATCCAAGACCGTTCTATTTTTGATGCAATGAATGAAGCCCTGTTTATGGGATTGACTCAAAGAGCAGCAAACTCAGTAGAAAAGTTCCGTGAATTAATTGAAGGGTTTACAAAAATGCAAGACTATCTTTCGGTAACGGAATTAGTGGAACAAGTAATCGACAAGTCTGGCTATCGCCAAATGTTGGAAAACGAAAAAACTATTGAAGCAGAAAGTCGATTAGAGAATATTGAAGAGTTTTTATCAGTTACAAAAGCCTTTGAAGAAAGAAGCGACGATAAGTCACTGATAGCTTTCTTAACGGATTTAGCTCTAGTTGCTGATATTGATTCACTCGACAAAGAAGATACTTCTAAAGGGAATATTATCTTAATGACCATGCACTCAGCAAAAGGACTTGAGTTTCCGGTCGTCTTTATCATTGGTATGGAAGAAAATATTTTCCCACACTCAAGATCATTAGATGATGTCGCTGAGATGGAGGAAGAACGTCGGTTAGCGTATGTTGGCATAACACGGGCAGAGAAGAGACTTTACCTAACTTGTGCACAGTCACGTACCTTGTATGGGCGTTCAAGCTTCAATATGCCTTCAAGATTCTTACGTGAAATTTCAGATGAGCTAGTCGAACAAATTTCAAAAGCAGGGGGAAGACCTGACCCAGACGATTTACCATTCCGCTCTAGTCGAATGGGACGAGCACAAAGTTCAAGACGTACGATTGGAAATGTGCAAACCAAGTCGCAAGTTGAAAGTCTTCAATCGACTGGTGGGGACAAAATGCAATGGAAAGCTGGAGACAAAGCTGTACACAAAAAATGGGGTACAGGTACAGTTGTTAGTGTAAAAGGAGAGGGCGATGGAATGGAGCTTGATATCGCGTTCCCAAGTATCGGAATAAAACGTCTGTTAGCTGCATTTGCCCCAATTACAAAAGGTTAATCTAAAGAAAAACTGTTAGCAAGTGGATATGGAGGAGTAGAATGAACGACATTGAAAAACGAGTTGCCGAACTTAATGCACTTCTTCATGAATATGGTCATGCTTACTATGTATTAGATAAGCCACTAGTATCGGATGCTGTATATGACCAACTATTACATGAGTTAATTGCACTAGAACAAGAGAATCCTTCATTAATTTACCCCGATTCACCAACTCAACGTGTAGGTGGGGCACCACTTGAGGGATTCCAAAAAGTGACACATACGTATCCAATGTTAAGTTTATCTAATGCGTTCAATGTGGAAGATTTACGTGATTTTGACCGTAAAATTAGACAGTCAATTGGTGATGATTTCACTTATGTATGTGAGTTGAAAATCGACGGATTAGCGATTTCATTACGATATGAAGATGGTGTATTTGTGCAAGGTGCAACGCGTGGCGATGGCGTAGTTGGAGAAGATATTACGACAAACCTAAAAACGATTCGAGCAATTCCTCTTCGATTAAAAAAGCCTGTGACAATTGAAGTACGTGGCGAAGCATACATGCCTAAAAAATCATTCGACGCATTAAATCAAGCGCGCGCTAAAAAGGGTGATGAGCTGTTTGCGAACCCTCGTAATGCTGCAGCAGGCTCATTGCGCCAACTTGATCCAAAAGTTGCAGCAAGTCGGAATCTATCAACATTTATTTATGCTGTTGGTGGTAATGGTGAGGTGTATGGAATTGATTCACATGCAGAAATGCTCGACTATTTGCAAGACCTAGGTTTCCCATCAAATAAAGAACGACAATTTTGCGAAACAATTGAAGATGTATTAGCGTTTATTAATAAATGGACTGAAGAACGTCCAAATCTCGCATATGAAATTGATGGAATCGTGGTAAAGGTAAATCGTTACGCGCATCAAGATGAATTAGGATTCACAGCAAAAAGTCCACGTTGGGCAATTGCTTATAAATTCCCTGCTGAAGAAGTTTCAACAAAATTACTTGATATTGAACTAACGGTTGGACGTACGGGTGTCGTCACACCAACAGCCATCTTACAACCTGTTCAAATAGCAGGAACTACAGTAGGAAGGGCTTCACTTCATAATGAAGATTTAATCAGAGAAAAGGATATCCGAATCGGCGACACCGTCATTGTTCACAAAGCTGGAGATATCATCCCTGAAGTTGTAGGTGTTATGTTGGAACAACGTCCAGAAGACTCAGAACCATACAATATGCCAACAAACTGTATAGCATGTGATAGTGAGCTTGTACGTCTTGAAGGAGAGGTTGCTCTTCGATGCGTAAACCCAACATGTCCTGCACAAATTGCAGAAGGCATTAAGCACTTTGTCTCTCGTAATGCCATGAACATTGATGGATTAGGAGATAAGGTGGTAGAGTTGCTCCTACAAGAGAAGTATATTCGTGATGTTGCAGACCTTTATCATTTAGAAGTTGACCAATTAGCGAAATTAGATCGAATGGGACAACTTTCTGCTACGAACCTTGTCAACACAATCGAGCGATCAAAAGAAAATTCAATGGAACGATTAATTTTTGGACTTGGTATTCGTCACGTAGGCGCAAAAGTTGCAAGAATTGTTTCAGAGGAGTACGAAACGATCGAGCGATTAATGGCTGCAACGGTAGAAGAGTTAACGGCTATTCATGAAATCGGAGGAAAGATTGCAGAATCCATCGTTGCTTATTTTGATAATGATGATGTAAAACACCTTATCACACGATTAAACGAATCCGGCGTAAATATGGAGTATAAAGGTAAAAAAGTAGTCGTTGAAGCAGGAGAAAATCCGTTTGCAGGTAAGACAATTGTTTTAACTGGAAAATTAACGCAATTGACACGCAATGATGCTAAGGCGAAAATAGAAGAGTTAGGCGGAACAGTAACAGGTAGTGTTAGTAAAAAGACAGACCTTGTTATTGCTGGAGAAGATGCGGGTTCAAAACTGACAAAAGCACAGGATTTAGGTATTGAAGTTTGGGACGAAGATCGTCTTCTCGAACAATTACAAAAGTAAAGGAGTTTCAAACAATGAGCCGATATCGCTGGATTCCTGCGATGGTCGTTGTTGCAATGCTCACAGGTTGTGTACCTTCCATAAAAGAAGATACCGAAGTATTAACTGATGAAGCTGAAACAGAAGTTGAAACGACAATCATCCCCAATATGCAGTTGAGCGAAAGCTACTATAAAACTCTAGTCCCCTATAAAGAAAGTGCTAGCCGAGGACTAGTTGTATCTAATATTTTTACAAAGTACGATATTAAAGAAGTAGAAACAGGTTTGATGCGACTTTCGCAAAATGAATTTGATACAGAAAATTATTTCTTCCAAGAAGGCCAGTATTTAGACACTGAAACGGTAAGTAGCTGGCTTGCAAGAAGCAATCAAACAGAAGATGGATTAAATCCAGCTGCTCCAAAAGGAATGGATCCAGAAAAGCGTGCAAAAGAAGCACCTGTATATCTTGCACACCTTGTAGAGCAAAACTATTTAGTGAAAACTAATGATAATAAAGTAACGCTCGGTGGAATTTCTATCGGACTTGCCCTCAATTCAACTTATTATTATCAAAAAGAGCAATATGGCGAATATTACGAGGAAAAAATTTCGGATGCAGCTCTTGCTGAAAAGGGAAAAGAGATGGCCAATGAAGTTATTTCACGTTTGCGTGCAAGACCCGAATTACAAGATATTCCGATTGTAATTGGCCTGTATAAGCAAGAAGAACGTAACTCGATCGTTCCAGGTTCTTATTTTTCATACAATGTATCGAAGGCAGGTCAGAATGGATTAAGTGGGGATTGGCAAGGAATTAAAGAAGAATATGTAACCTTCCCAATGTCTAATCCAGAAGATATTTATCGTGATATTAATGATGGCTTCCAAAACTTTAAGCAAGATGTGGATAAATATTTTTCCAATTACACAAGTGTTATTGGAAGAGGATTTTATCAAAATAATAAAATCCAACAGTTATCAATTGAAATACCAATTCAATTTTATGGCACAACGGAAGTCATTGGCTTTACACAATATATTTCAGGTATTATTCTGAAACAATTGCCAACAGATATCACTATTGAAGTGAGTATTACTTCCGTTAATGGGCCAGAAGCGTTAATTTTAAAAGAAAGAAACGAAACTGAACCGTTTGTTCATATCTATAATTAAAGAGTTGCCCTTTTGAATAGGGCAGCTTTTTTCATTTGTTTATCTCAAAAGGGATGGGGTTTACTGGGTGAAATACTATTGAAAAGAAGATTTTACATAATCATGTTTGAAGATATGTCATAATTGGCGATAATTAAGAAGTAGTATAATGCTGAACTTTCGTGAATTTAATCAAATTTGTGATTTTTAGAAGGAAAAATGGTATCATTATTGCCAGGTTTAACTTTATTTACTATATAAAATTTAGTTCAGTAGGCGTATTTTTATTGCTCGAAATAAAGTTAAAAACTTGCACAAAATTTTTACAGAATTATAGTAGTACTTGTGCCAATTTAAAAATCAACCACAAGCAGTGTAATCAGTCTGTGAAAATCATAAGCCAATTTATTTATATTCGGAGGTGTAAAAATGGCAAAACTTACAAAAGAAGAAGTAAAGCACGTTGCTCACTTAGCACGTCTTGCTATTACAGATGAAGAGGCAGAAAAGTTTGCACAACAATTAGGGAAAATTACTGACTTCGCGGAGCAACTAAATGAGCTAGATACAACAAACGTTGAACCAACATCTCACGTATTACCAATCGTAAACGTTTTACGAGAAGACGTAGCACAAAAAGGTTTAAATCGTGACTTAATGATGCTAAACGTTAAAGATCAAGAAGCTGGTCAAGTGAAAGTACCACCGATTCTAGAAGACTAATACTTGAAAGTTAAGGAGGGACACCCTTTATGACGTTATTTGAACGCTCATCGAAAGAATTACAAGAAGGTTTACATAACGGCGATTTCACGATTGCCGACCTAACAAACGAAGCATTTTCTCGCATCGAACAACTTGATGAAGATGTAAAAGCTTTTTTAGCATTAAACAAAGAAAAAGCAACTGCGGAAGCAGCTGAAAAAGACCAAGTTCCATTTGCTGAACGTGGCCCTCTATTTGGACTTCCTATCGGTGTAAAAGATAACATCGTAACAGAAGGACTTGAGACAACTTGTGCATCAAAAATACTAGAAGGCTTCATGCCAATTTATGATGCAACAGTTGTAAAAAAACTGCGCGAAGCAGGAATGATTACAGTTGGTAAATTAAACATGGATGAATTCGCGATGGGTTCATCAAATGAAAACTCTTATTACAAAACTACAAAAAACCCTTGGAACTTAGATCATGTACCAGGTGGTTCTTCAGGTGCGTCTGCAGCATCTGTTGCTGCTGGTGAAGTACCATTCTCTTTAGGTTCTGACACAGGTGGTTCAATCCGTCAACCAGCAGCTTATTGTGGAGTTGTAGGGATGAAACCTACTTATGGCCGTGTATCACGTTTTGGTCTAGTTGCCTTTGCATCATCTTTAGATCAAATCGGACCAATTACACGTAATGTATATGATAATGCTCTACTTCTTGAGGCAATTGCAGGAGTAGACCCAAACGATTCAACTTCAGCAGATGTACCAGTTCCTAACTATGTTGCTAGTTTAAATGGCGATATTAAAGGTTTACGAATTGCAGTGCCAAAAGAATTCCTTGGTGAAGGTGTAGGCGAGACTGTAAAACAATCAGTATTAGATGCTCTTGAAGTATTAAGAGGCTTAGGTGCGACAGTTGAAGAAGTATCATTACCACATTCTAAATACGCATTAGCAGCTTACTATATTCTGTCATCTTCTGAAGCATCATCAAACCTTTCTCGTTTCGATGGAATCCGTTATGGTTACCGTGCAGAAGGCGTTAAGAACTTAATGGAACTTTATAAAGAAACACGTGCTCAAGGTTTCGGTGATGAAGTAAAACGCCGTATTATGCTTGGAACTTATTCATTAAGTGCTGGTACTTACGATGCTTATTACAAAAAGGCACAACAAGTTCGTACGTTAATTAAACAAGACTACGATAAAATTTTCGAAGACTATGATGTAATCATCGGACCAACTTCGCCAACTCCTGCATTTAAAGTTGGAGAAAACATTGATGATCCAATGACGATGTACCTAAACGACATCTTAACTATTCCGATTAACCTTGCAGGTGTTCCAGCGATTTCAATTCCATGTGGTTTTGAAAATGGACTTCCACTAGGTTTACAAATTATCGGTAAACATTTCGATGAGGAAACAATTTATCGTACTGCTTACGCTTATGAACAAGCGACAGACTTCAACAAACAAACTCCTCAAATTTGGGAGGGTAAATAATTATGAATTTCGAAACAGTAATCGGTTTAGAAGTACACGTAGAATTAAAAACAGAATCTAAAATTTTCTCTCCTTCACCGAACCACTTCGGTGCAGAGCCAAATACAAATACAACAGTAATTGACCTTGGTTATCCAGGGGTTTTACCTGTGTTAAATAAAAATGTTGTTGACTATGCTATTAAGGCTTCATTAGCACTTAACATGAAAATTAATCAACATACAAAATTTGATCGTAAAAACTATTTCTACCCTGATAATCCGAAAGCATATCAAATCTCTCAATTCGATAAACCGATTGGGTATGATGGTTGGATTGAAATTGAAGTTCCTGGAACAGATGGTCAGGAAGGTTACACAAAAAAAATCGGAATTACTCGTCTTCATATGGAAGAAGATGCTGGTAAATTAACACATGGTGACGGCTATTCTTTAGTTGACTTCAACCGTCAAGGTACGCCACTTGTTGAGATCGTTTCTGAGCCAGACATCCGCACACCAGCAGAAGCATATGCATACCTTGAAAAATTAAAATCAATTATCCAATATACTGGAGTTTCTGACGTACGTATGGAGGAAGGTTCACTACGCTGTGATGCGAACATTTCGATCCGTCCTTATGGTCAAGAAGAGTTTGGTACAAAGACTGAGCTTAAAAACTTAAACTCATTCAACTTTGTACGCAGAGGTCTTGAGTATGAAGAAGTACGCCAAGCAGAAGTATTAATGTCTGGTGGAGTAATTGAGCAAGAAACTCGTCGTTTTGACGAAAAAACTGGTAAAACAATTTTAATGCGTGTTAAAGAAGGAACAGATGATTACCGTTACTTCCCAGAGCCAGACTTAGTCGATCTTCAAATTGACGACGAATGGCTAGAACGCGTTCGTCAATCAATTCCTGAACTTCCAGACGCTCGTAAAAAACGCTATGTTGAAGAACTTGGATTAACAAATTACGATGCAAGCGTACTAGTTGTAAATAAAGAGATTTCTGACTTCTTTGATGAAATGGTTTCTGCAGGCGCAGACTCAAAATTATCTGCTAACTGGTTAATGGGTGATGTTTCTGCATACTTAAACGCTGAACAAAAAGAACTTGGCGATACTGCATTAACACCAGAAAACTTGGCAAGTATGGTGAAATTAATTGCGGATGGTACAATCTCTTCCAAAATTGCGAAAAAAGTATTTACAGAGCTTGTGAAAAACGGTGGCGATGCAGCGAAAATCGTAAAAGAAAAGGGATTAGTTCAAATCTCTGATCCAGCTGTATTATTAGGCTTTGTAACAGAAGTTCTTGACAACAACCCTCAATCTATTGAAGACTTCAAAAACGGGAAAGACCGTGCAATTGGCTTCTTAGTAGGTCAAATTATGAAAGCTTCAAAAGGACAAGCTAACCCACCAATGGTTAACAAAATCTTGCTTGAAGAAATTAATAAACGCTAATTTTATTAATCAATTACCCCATAAGTCGTAAATTCGGCTTATGGGGTTTTTATGTTTCCTGAAGTCGAAAGGATTGTAATTATCTACATCAAAAGGCAAAATAATAGTATGAAAAAGAGGAGGTAATGAGATGAAAACTGAACAACAATATTTTGAAGAATCTATGTCCATGGCAGATTACATGGATCAAATGACAACAAATTTAAAAGATCCAAGTTTTAAAGTATATGAAAACTTCAATGTGAATCAAGAAGATGACGTATTCGGGTTGCTAAAAGAGAAAAAGCCTCATATATTAGCTATAACTGAAGACTGGTGTGGTGATGCGATGTTAAACAATCCAGTTATTCGCAAAATCGCTGAAGAGGCGAACTTAGATATTCGTTGTGCATTCCGTGACGCAGATACAGATTTAATTGACCGTCACTTAACAAATGGAGGCAGAGCGATCCCGATTTATCTTTTCTTAAGTCAAGAAGGTGAAGTGATTGGGAAATGGGGCCCACGTGCACCTGAGTTACAACAAATGGTTACTGAAATGCGTGCAGAGCTCCCGGAAAAAGATGACCCTTCATTTGAAGAAAAACAAAAACAAATGTATACTACTATGCAGGAGAAATATGTCAAAGACCCACAATGTGCAAAATGGGTTTATGAAGATATAAAATCAGTTATTACGAAAGCGCTATCAGAATAAATTATGTTTTTAGTAACTATAATTTGAGCCTAGCGTCACGATAGATAATTACAGAAGTAGGATGGGCGATAAAATGAAAAGAGCTAGAATCATTTACAATCCGACGTCAGGAAGAGAAATCTTTCGAAAGTATCTACCAGAGGTTTTAGAGAGGCTTGAAACGGCAGGATACGAAACGTCTTGTCATGCAACGACAGGTGAAGGGGATGCAACGCTTGCTGCAGCGAAAGCTGTAGAGCGCGGATTTGATCTTGTCATTGCAGTCGGTGGGGACGGCACATTAAATGAAGTTGTTGCGGGAATTAGCCCTTATGAAAAACGACCAAAGCTTGGCTTAGTTCCAACAGGGACAACAAATGATTTCGCACGTGCAGTACAAATACCAAGAAAAATTGATGAAGCAATTGATATTATAGTCAAAGGCGATACGATTCCTGTAGATGTTGGATTAATTAATGATGAACGCTATTTCATTAATATTGCTGCTGGTGGTCGAATTACTGAACTAACTTATGAAGTACCAAGTAAAATGAAAACGATGCTTGGTCAACTTGCATATTACTTAAAAGGGATTGAAATGATTCCTTCCATTAAGGCTACAGAAATGCGAATCGAATATGATGATGAGGTATTCGAAGGAGAAGCTATGATGTTTTTATGCGGCCTGACAAATTCAGTGGGCGGCTTTGAAAAAATCGCACCAGATGCAAGTATTAATGATGGCTACTTTACCATGATGATTTTGAAAAAATGTTCAATTCCTGATTTCATCAGGTTAGCATCGCTTGCGCTCCGTGGTGAACATTTAAATGATCCGAATTTAATATATAAAAAGGCAAGTATTGTAAAAGTAGATTCCAAAGAAGAGGTTCACCTTAATCTAGATGGTGAATACGGTGGAGATGCACCGGCTACTTTTAAAAATTTAAAAAGACATATTGAAGTCTTCGTGCCAATTGATGATATTCGCGAGCAAGATCGAGTAGAACTTAATTGGAAGGAAACAGAAGATTAAAATGTATAATGGGTACTACCTATATAAATGGTCAGTGAAAGCTGGTATTTATATAGGTATTTTTTTGTTTTTTTCGGTAATAAGTGATTTATGTAAGATATTTTTAAGGAGTTTTGTGTTTATAAGAAGGTTGAAATTCATAAATGGGTAAGCTGAAGAATAGTCGAGTTGCTCTATAAAAGAGAAAGGGCGCCTTCATAAATGGAAATCTAGCGCTTTATAAAGAAAAAGAGCTCTCTCAAAAGGGAATGTCTACTTCACAACATAAACCTCAACCATTTATTCATACATTTGAAGGGATATCATTAAGCAACTAAATTAGAGCTTTCATACACAGATAGGGTTCAATACTAAAAGGAGAGAGGTTAATTTGTATAAAAGACAAGAAAAGTGGCTTATATACCTAAGTTTTGGAGTGGCTGCCATTATGCTCCTTTCTATACTGGGAAGGATATTTGGAAGTTAGGAGGACGATGGTTTGATTAATGAAGAAGCAGTATTTTGGAGTCGTGTGTTAACAGAAACAACGCTCTCTTTTCATATTATTTACGCTACTATAGGTGTTGGAATCCCATTAATGATTATGATTGCACAATGGGTTGGGATAAAAAATAATGACGAGCACTATATTTTACTTGCAAGACGATGGGCGAGGGGCTTTGTCATAACTGTTGCAATAGGGGTTGTAACAGGGACTGCGATTGGACTACAACTTTCGCTACTTTGGCCAAACTTCATGCAGTTTGCTGGACAAGTTATTGCGCTTCCGCTTTTTATGGAAACTTTTGCGTTCTTCTTTGAGGCCATCTTTTTAGGGATTTATTTATATACTTGGGACCGATTTGAAGATCAGAGAAAGCACTTACTCCTTCTTATTCCTGTTGCCATTGGGGCTTCAATGTCTGCAGTCTTTATCACAATCGTTAATGCATTTATGAATGCCCCTCAAGGGTTTGAAGTGTTGAATGGAGAGCTGGTGAATATTCAACCATTAATCGCTATGTTTAATCCAGCGATGCCGACTAAAGTGGCCCATGTTTTAGCATCAGCTTATATGACGGCTGCATTTGTTCTAGCTTCGATTGCAGGGATTCGTCTGTTACAGGGTTCAAACCATATTTATCATAAAAAGGCGCTTTATTTGTTAATGAAATTAGGGTTTATCTTTTCAGTAGCGACAGCCCTAATAGGGGATTTTTCTGGGAAGTATTTGTCAGAATATCAACCTGAAAAACTTGCGGCGGCTGAATGGCACTTTGAAACAGAAGAAGGTGCAGAATTACTTTTATTTGGAGTACTTGAGGGGGAAGACGTTAAATACGAGATCCGTATTCCTTACGCGTTAAGTATTTTAGCACATAGTAATCCAAAGGCAGAAGTACTGGGGTTAAATGAATTTCCTCAAAATGAGATTCCGCCTCTTTATATTCATTATTTATTTGATTCAATGGTTATGATTGGGATGTTTTTACTGTTCGTTTCACTTGTCTATATTGTAGCGATGTCGAGACGGTGGAGTTTTATTAAAAAGAGATGGTTCCGGTGGGTTGTTGGCGCTTGTGGACCATTATCCATCATTGCGATTGAAGTAGGATGGTGGCTTACGGAAGTTGGTAGACAACCATGGATTTTAAGAGGATATATGAGAACAGAACAAGGAGCAACCACAAGTGGGAGTGTTGATTTGATGCTACTATTATTCTGTATTCTGTATATTGTATTAGGTATTGGAAGCATAGTGGTGTTAAGGAGAATGTTCCGTAAAAATCCAATCGAACGTGAAATAGCAGAGCGACATGCCGATAGGAAGGTGAAGTAAATTGGGTCTTGAGATTTTAGGAATTACAGTTTTATGGCTATTCCTCTTCGGCTATGTAATTATTGCGTCCATCGACTTTGGAGCTGGATTTTTCAATGCCTACAGTATTTTAACGGGTCGTTCGCATATTTTAACGAATATTATTAGTAGGTATTTATCACCGGTTTGGGAAGTGACAAATGTATTTTTAGTCTTTTTCTTTGTAGGAATTGTCGGTTTCTTTCCTAAAACAGCCTATTATTATGGGACGATTTTGCTTGTACCGATCAGCATCTCAGTAGTATTGTTATCTATTCGCGGTTCCTATTACGCATTTGAGGCTTACGTATCGAAAGGGCATAAAGGCTATGCTTTTGCATACGGGGGAGCCGGATTATTAATACCTGCATCATTGTCCGTTGTGTTTACCATCTCAGAGGGTGGATTTGTAGAGATCGTTAATGGTGGGCCTCAATTAGATTATTGGAAATTATACACAAGCCCTCTTTCCTGGAGTATTGTCTTACTAAGTATTGTAGCCGTTCTTTATATATCGGCTGTCTTTTTGACATGGTATGCATGGAAAGCTGGAGATCAACCTGCATCACAACTAATGCGTAAATATGCACTAATATGGGCAGCACCATTAATAATTACTGCAGTAGGCATCGTCTATGAAATGCGAAGCCATAATGTCGAGCGATTTGAGATGATGGGAAATCTATGGATGGTTTTTGCCTTATCTGCAATTCTTTTCATATTTACCATATGGTGTATTTGGCAAAAAAGACATTATGGCTTAGCAGTTATTTTGTTAATTCTTCAATTTGCATTGGCATTTTTTGCATATGGTTTCTCTCATTATCCGTATTTATTATATCCATATTTAACTATTCACGAAGGGTTCACCAATACGGAGATGGCACTCGCTCTAGTTATTGCTTTTATTGCAGGACTGTGCTTACTCATACCATCACTTTATCTATTGTTTAGACTGTTTGTGTTTAACAAGGGTTACGTGAGAGGTGAACGGAAAGAACATGTATAGGAGGGGAATCATATGAATGAGTTTATGATATTTGTTGCTCCATTTTTAACTATAATCTTTGCGATATTTTTTGCATTTTATGTTGCGCCAAAGGATCGATTTGTAAAAGAGAATGAACGGCATAGAAGATAAAGGAGCTGCTTTTACTAGTAGCTCTTTTATTTTTTTTGAGGCAAATCTGTAGAAAAAGAAAAAATAACATAATATAGTCAGATTTGTTTTTATTACATTCGTTTGTGTCCATGCTAAAATAGAGGAGCTGAATGGAGGACGTAACAATGGTAACACCAGTAAAAAAGAATGATCGAAAAACAGTTTATATAGAAGATTTGACTCATGACGGGAATGGCGTGGCAAAAATAGATGGCTATCCGTTATTTATTCGCGGAGCACTTCCACAAGAAACAGTGGAGGTTCACGTATTAAAAACACTAAAAAATTATGGATTTGCCAAAGTAGTGGAAATCCTGGAGTCTTCGCCTGATCGTGTTAAAGCGCCATGTATTTATTTTGGTCCTTGTGGAGGGTGTCAACTTCAACATTTATCATACGAGGGGCAGCTTAAATGGAAAGAAAATATGGTGCGCAACGTCATGAAACGTATTGGGAAAATCGATGTGCCTGTACTTCCAGTAAAGGGTATGAAGGATCCGTGGAATTATCGTAATAAATCGCAAATCCCATTTTCAATAACTGAAACGGGGCCAGTAGCAGGATTTTATAAGATGAAATCTCACGAAATTGTGGATATGGAACGTTGTCTAATTCAAGTAAGTGAAGCAGATAGCATGATGGCCAATTTGAAAAAAGAGTTAACAGACATTGGGTTGCAGCCTTATAATGAGGCCACTCATCAAGGAATGCTACGCCATGTTGTTGTTCGAAAAGGAAGAGTGACGGGGGAAGTAATGATTGTACTCATTACGAAAAGTCGCAAGTTTCCTCAAAAAGAACAGGCAATCGAAGTGATACAAAGACTTGTACCGAATGTGACGTCCATTGTACAAAACGTGAATAGTGAGAAAACCAATGTGATTTTTGGTAATGAAACGATTACACTTTGGGGCAAAGATTCCATTGAAGACACAATCGGTGGTGTACGTTTCGAAATTTCTGCACGCTCATTCTATCAAGTAAACCCTGTACAAACAGAGGTATTATATAAACAGGCGTTAGACTACGCACAACTAACAGGTGATGAAACCGTTATAGATGCATACTGCGGTATTGGTACGATCTCTTTATTCTTAGCTCAAAATGCAAAATCTGTAATGGGTGTAGAAATCGTGGAACAAGCAATTGAAGATGCAAAGCGTAACGCAGAACTAAATGGTTTCACCAACACGTATTTCGAAGCAGGCCCAGCAGAAGAAGTCATTCCTCGTTGGTATAAAGAAGGTAAAGAAGCTGATGTGTTAGTAGTTGACCCACCTCGCAAAGGTTGTGACGAAGCATTACTTAACACAATCATTGAACAAAGGCCGAAACGAGTCGTTTACGTATCGTGTAATCCAGCGACACTTGCGCGGGACCTAAGAATCCTAGAAGATGGTGGATATAAAACGATGGAAGTGCAGCCAGTAGACATGTTCCCTCAGACGACACACGTGGAGTGTGTTGCCTTGATGTCTAGGGTGGAGAAATAGCGCTATTCAAAGTAATGATAAATAAAGGGTTTTCGAGATTGGGAAACATTCTGCCAGTTGTGCGATGGATATTCTTAGTCTCGAAAACCCTTGTTTTTATTTACTAAGGAAACATATCGACTGTGGAAATGGGCAAAGGGTTGAGGAGATAGGATGGATAATTTTGTAGGGTGTGGAGATAGGATAGATGTAATAAATAACAAATGTCCAAACTATATCTGTTCGAAATGATAGGTGGAATTGAAATAATAAGTATTTAATATAAACAGTATATATCAACGCTAATTCATATCTACTACCATTAAATCATATTTAATATTGCAATTTTATATTAAAATATTTATATTCATAGGTTTTTATGTTATAATAGATTACTATAATTATTATCACCAGTTTGATATCCGAGGTGAAAGAAATGAATGAGATGAATGAAAAATGGTCAAACCTTGAGGAAATTTCTGAGTATTTAGGGGTTACAAAAGATACAATTCGAAATTGGATAAAAAAAACTGATATCCCTGCTCATAAAATTGGTCGGCAGTGGAAGTTTAAACTTTCAGAAGTTGATGAATGGGTCAAGAGTGGAAAAAGTGCGATAGAATAAGTTTTGGAAGGAAGAGCTTTATGGCAGAAATACGTTTATACAACGGTGATTGTATCGAAACGATGAAGCAACTAGACGATGCATCTGTTGATTTGATAATAACCGATCCCCCATATAATTTAGGGAATTTTATGAAAAATAGAGATACCAATCTTGTAAAAATGAGAGAAAACTTTTTTGGAGCAGCTGGTTGGGATGACCTTGACTTTGATGATTGGCAAAAGTCAATGGATAACTTTTTTATGGAGTCTGCTAGGGTATTAAAAAAAGGTGGTTCTATGATTGTCTTCATGGCAATTATTAAAGTTGAAACGTTGATTAGGCTTGCAGAAAAAAGTGGATTTTATTATAAGACTACAGGTATTTGGCATAAGTTAAATCCAATGCCACGAAATATGAATCTCCATTTTGTCAATTCAACTGAAGCATGGCTATACTTCACATATAAAACACGTACAGGTACATTTAATAATGAAGGGCGTTTAATCCATGATTTTATAGAAACCTCAATTACACCGAATGGGGAGAAAAAATATGGCAAGCACCCTACTCAAAAGCCAGAACAATTAATGGAACATTTTGTGGAAATTTTATCTATTGAGGGTGATACTGTCTTGGACCCATTTATGGGAAGCGGAACAACTGGAGTAGCTGCGAAAAGACATAATAGAAACTTTATTGGAATTGAGTTAGATAAAGATTATTTTAATGCTGCATCTAAGCGTATCGAGGAGGTGCAAAATGAAGCCTAAAGTAATCGATTTATTTGCAGGTGTTGGAGGAATGTCTTTGGGATTTGAACAAATGGGATTTGATGTAGTATTTGCAAATGAATATGATGTCTCAATAGCAGATGCCTATAAAATAAACCATCCTAATACGGATATGTTAGTGGCCGATATAACAACTGTAGATTTTGAAAAAACATTTTCAAGGTATTTTGGGGAAATAGACGTGATTATCGGAGGGCCACCATGTCAAGGATTTTCGCAGAAGGGTCAGAGAAAAACAATTCATGATGAACGTAATTTCCTTTTTAAGTCTTTTGTGAGAGTTGTTGAGAAAGTACGACCAAAGTACTTTGTGATGGAAAATGTCCCCAATTTACTTACTGCTGAACGCGGGTATTTTAAGAAGGAACTAGAGAAACTCTTTAATGACATGGGTTACGAATTAAACATGGGAGTGTTAAATGCGTCAGATTATGGAGTGCCACAAAATAGAAGACGTGCGATAATTATTGGTAAGCAAGGAGATGTTGCCCCTTCACTCCCAACACCACAAGAAGGTAAAGTAACAATATGGGACGCAATAAGTGATTTAGCTTACTTGAATTCTGGTGAGGGATCTGAAAAACAAGAATATAGAAACCCGCCACAAAGTTCTTACCAAGAAACTTTGAGAAAAGAATCAACTATTTTATATAATCACGTTGCAACTAATCATTCTGCTTTAGCTTTAGAAAGGTTGTCATTGATTCCACCAAATAGTGGCAAGGAGGTTCTTCCAGAAGAGCACTTAACAAAATCTATTTATAGTGGTACTTGGACCCGTATGAGAAAAAATGAAGTATCTGTTACCATTACGACACGGTTTGATACACCATCATCAGGAAAGTTTACACATCCTTTTTTGAATCGTGCAATTACTGTTCGTGAAGCGGCTCGCATACAGTCTTTCCCAGACTCCTTTCACTTTGTTGGTACTAAAGGATCTCAAATGAAACAGGTAGGAAATGCTGTTCCGCCTTTATTAGCTAAAGCCATTGCTCAGGTTATTATGAAAGATATAGAAGTCTATAAGGAGGATACTGCATATGCAAAGGCCTGAAAACATGGAAATTTATGAAGATATAGATTTAAAGCTTGGCATTAAGTCATCTTTGCCCAACGTTAAAGCTACACTTGCCCTTTTTATTTTGATTTGGAAGAGTGAAGGACGTCCGGCAGAAGTAAAATATTCAGTTCAAGATGGTGATTCAATTCGTATTTCGGATGAACTCATGAATAAGCTTATTGCATACTCTTCACCAGTGTATAGTGCTCATGGCGTTTCGGATGATCAATTTCGTCAAACGGTGAATAACAATCAACTATTAAAATCACAAATGGAAGCTCTTATTGTAGCGTTTGAACTGTATTGGAAATTGGGCGAAATTGTTTTTCAGGATAATACTAAGCCTGTTAGTTCTGAGAGAACAGGTGGTGTGAGATATCCAAAAGAGATACATTTTACTTTGAATATGGATATTATTGATGTAGCTATGGCTGTGGCAGAGGAGAAATATAAGGAAGTTTTGCTTAATTGGTTGGGATTGAATGTTGCCACAAGTGAACGAGAAGATAAATTGCTTAAGTCCGTATTAACGGCTTTGTCAGAAACAGCCGTATTTAAACTTGATGATAGTGGTCAAGATGTAATTTTTAATCAAGATAGCATCTATCGTAAACTTTTAGCTACCACCGAACCAGTAGACATTAATGGTGATAAAGAAGCCAAGGGTTCATTACGAGTTCTGAAAACCTCGCTAAATGATGGAACTAATCCATATTTGAACTATTCGCGTGGAACAGTTACTTCTACAAATGATCCGGATCTAAACCTTGCCGATTATCAAAAACGTGTTTCTACATTCTTGTCTCTAAGTACTACAAAAATCGTAGGAATTGATGAGTATGAAGAAGTACAGAGTGGGGCAGATGCTGCACATGAATCCAATGATGACTATCTTACCGATTCTTCTAATGCTGAATTAATAAAATATAAAACAGGATATCAAACTGATTTCCACCATAATAGAATTATCTTTGGTGCTCCAGGAACAGGTAAAAGTTATACTTTAAATCGAGATAAGGAGACCTTGCTTAAAAATGGTGGCGAGTACGAGCGTGTGACTTTCCATCCCGACTATTCGTATGCTAACTTTGTGGGAACTTACAAGCCTACGATGGTGGATTCAGTAAAGAATCTGATTGGAAGCAAAGATGAGAGGGATGTTTTAACTGTTCTGTTGGATGATAAAACGGCTCAAGAAAAATATGATTTGCTATATGAAAAATTTAAAGATGGCGATTTAACTCGCTTACCACTTTTACTAGGATTATATAGTGATGACAAGTTTAAAACTAAGAAAAAAGATGGCTCTGATGCTAGTGGTGATAATAGCGTTGAACGAAATCATGGTCGTGCGATTAGGCCATATGTAAATCTGATTTCAAATAAACAACCTGCTAGTGAAATTGCATATGAATACGTTCCTGGCCCATTTATGAGGACGTATGTTAAAGCACTTAAAAATGCTCAGTCAGATAGTCCTAAGCCATTTTTATTAATTGTTGAAGAAATCAACAGAGCGAATGTTGCAGCTGTATTTGGTGATATATTTCAGTTATTAGACCGTGATGAGGATAATGTTAGTGAATATGCTATTCAAACATCTGAGGATATTAAAAAATATCTTGCTAAAGAATTAGGAGGTAATCCACAAGAGTATTCTGAAATCAAAATTCCAGATAATATGTTTATATGGGCAACTATGAATAGTGCTGACCAAGGAGTATTCCCTATGGATACTGCATTCAAACGTAGATGGGACTTCACTTATTTAGGTATTGATGATAGCGAAGAAAAAATTGTAGGTAAAACTGTTGAACTAGGTAAAGGTGCAAACAAGAGAATAGTTGAGTGGAATGAATTGCGTAAAGCGATAAATACTGAACTTCTTTCATATAAAGTGAATGAGGATAAGTTGCTTGGCCCATATTTTCTGTCAAGGAAAATCGTTCCTGAAACGGAGCCTATTGACCCAACAAAGTTTATCGCCACATTTAAGAGCAAAGTTATCATGTATTTATTTGATGACGCAGCAAAGCAAAAACGCCAGACTCTTTTTGATGGTTGTAATGATAAGACGACATACTCTTCTATTTGCAAAGAGTTTGAGGAAAAGGGTGTATTTATCTTTGCCAAAAATATCAGCAATAAATTCCCTGCTACTGCACCTACAAATAACCTTACAGGGGACGGTGCAGAATGATATCGAAGTTTGTCCGAGAACAGAAAAGATACAATCAAACTGAATTACAGGACATCTTTCAATGCTCGGAAGAAAAAACGGTAGATATTATTAAGCGTTTGAAAGAGTTTGGTGTTCTAAAGGCTGTTAAAGCTACGGATTCTCAAAAAAATATGTCAGACCTTTTGGAAGAGGATATTGAAGTTGCAGATGTAGAAATTGGTGAGAACGAATACCTTTATGTGTTTACTTTCGTTGGCGTAATAACCGTTTGGGGTTGTGTATTAAAATGCTATCCTAAATATATCTTAACTAATAATGATCCCTTAACTGAGTTAAAAACAATAATAAAAGTTCTTGAAAAGTATAATGCCAAAGAGCAAATCATTCGTATGTATAATGATAACAGTGAAAGTAGTGCTTTCAACTTGCTTGCTGTTATGATTTTCTTGCTACATGACTACTACGAAAATGGTGCATATACGAATACAAAGGATATAATTGAAACTAATGGTTCGGGTGAAATACTGTGGGACAAGACGATAAATGAGACCTTTACTTATCTCAGTAATAATCGACCATATTACATAGAACTGTTTACACAAAAACGTATAAATGATGATTTTGATTACTTTAAAAGACTCCATGAATCTATTATAAGTATTTGCTCTAGGGAACTAAAAGATGCAGATTTATTGGATTTGTTTGATATACTGCCGGTTGAAGTGTCCGATGAAGAACTTGATGACTTTGGAGAAAAAGACTATATACTTTACCGCATACAAAATGAATTGAATTTGCAGTTTAATACAAGAAAGCAGTTATTACTAAAGACGTTATACGCCTATGTTGCACATAGTAGTACACTTGCAGAAATTGATTGTTTCACTATGTTTGGTACAAACAGTTTTAATTTAGTATGGGAAAAGGTGTGTGCGGAAGTACTGGACAATCAATTACAGACTCCACTAGGTTCACTGCCTATTTCGTTATCTGACGGATATAATCCTTATGACCTGCTCATTTCATTAATAGAAAAGCCAAAGTGGAATGGTTATAAGCAAGATGGTTCTGAATTTCAAAAGGCCGCTAGGGAAACCCTCGTCCCAGACCTTGTGTCAATCCATAAGATGAATAACTCACATCAGTTCATTATATTTGATGCTAAGTATTATAATATTCAACTTGAGCATGGAAAAGAACTACGGGGACAACCTGGAATTGGTGATATTACAAAGCAGTACCTATATCAGTTGGCATATAAAAATTTTGTTAATGATCATGGAATTCAAGATGTTAAAAATTGCTTTTTGATGCCAACCGAACAACATAGCATTATTAATAAGGGATACGTCAATATAGAAATGTTAGATGCTCTCGGGTTACAGAATATACAAATAAGACAGTTGCCCGCAGAATTGATATACTCGCACTATTTAGCAAATGAAAAAATGGATATAGGCTTACTTCATTTATAAAGGGGATGTGGGGGAGTATGGCAGGTAATCGTTCATTTAAAGAATATGTGGCAGAAAGATTCTATAATAAAATGTTTGCTGCCATACAGGATTTCACCGAAGAAAACTACGATGGCTTAGACTTACGGCTATACAGAGTTCAAAACATCGGCGGCATTGAGTTATCAGATATAGAAGTAAAGTTCGTATCTGTTAATGACTTACCGGACATGAAAATAGAATTTGATGTTGCTGTTGAAGCTGAATTCGAAGTCCGTGAATCAAATCATCGTTATGATGAATCAGAAAATTGTCGGCAATGGTTTATGCTGGAATGCTCAGGAGATTTAGATTGCAATTTGGATGATTTTTCAATCTCTAGTATAACTGAGTATACTAGCAAAAATAAGCAGCCGAAACCTATGTCAGACTCCCTTGTCCCTATCATTCATAAGGAACAACTAGAATCTGTTGCCACAGACTTCCTTAGAAGACATTATCCTGAAGCATTAAAAAACCCAATGGCAGTTGAGCCACAGGTGTTGGCAGAAAAAATGGGTCTTACAGTAGAAATGAGAGAGATTACAAAGGATTTCACTGTTTTTGGGCAGATATACTTTCACGACTGTGATGCAGAGTTTTATGATGAAGATAGCGATGAAATGGTACAGACCCGTGTGAGTGGCCGTACAATAATCGTGGACCCTAAAGCTTACTTCCTTCGTAATCTGGGATCAGTCAATAATACTATTGTGCATGAGTGTGTTCATTGGGACCAACATAGAAAAGCATTTGAATTGGAGCGGTTATATAATAGTAGTGCCACACGAATCAAGTGTCAGGTAGTTGGGGGTATAAAAGACAATACCAGAGATGCAACTGACTGGATGGAATGGCAGGCGAATGCCCTCGCTCCAAAGATACAAATGCCACTTGCCATGTTTAAAACCCAAGCGTTCAAATTTATTAAGCAATTCAGTTCAGAACTGGGAACATCTGAACTTATAGATGTAATGGAGCCAGTTATTGACGCCTTAGCAACGTTCTTCAGCGTATCTCGGGCAGCAGCTAAAATCCGAATGATTGATGCTGGATATGAGGAAGCAATCGGAACTTTTACTTATATAGATGGTCGCTACGTCAAGCCGCATAGATTTAAGAAGGGTGCGCTTGAAAGAAATCAGACCTTTTCTATAGGTGCAGAGGATGCTGCTATCCAAAGCATAACCAATCCAGAAATGTCCGCTTTAGTTAGGGATGGAAGTTATATATATGTGGATTCCCACTTTGTGCTAAATCATCCGAAATATTTAACACAGGATATATTCGGACAAACGGTACTTACAGACTACGCACGAACCCATATGGAAGAGTGCTGCTTGGTTTTCGAGTTATCAGTCAAATCTGGGTGTAGGGAAAGATACTATACTGAATGTTTCCTCAACCGTGATAAGACATCAAATATAGATTTTGATATAAAGTATTGTAATGGTTTTGAGTATGCGGCTCCAGAAAAGAAGGCCCAATTACTAGCCGAAACAATAGCGGAAGAAATGCGAATCTATAATGAATTGCCAAATAGCTATACCAGCTCTCTCAAAATAGTACGTGAGTGGAAAAAAATAACTTATAAAGAATTAGCAGAAAAAATATTGGTCAACGAGCGTACCATAAGACGAATCGTTAATGGTGAGGAACCGGGATCTATTAATTCCATAGTATTGATTTGCCTTGGACTTCATCTACCGCCAAATATTAGCAGTCATATAATTCGTAACTCACCATTTTCATTGAACTTCAATAACAATAGTCATATTTGGTATAACTTTGCATTGACTCACCTATATGCAAAATCGATGGATGAGATTAGAACGTTTTTACAGGAACATGGCGCAGAGCCATTATAAAATTCAATAATTTTTTTGAAAAAGCGGACACAGGATGTCCGCTTTTTAGTTATTAACTAAGTAAGCCATACATGAATCCTTTTAAGGGTTTGTGTATGGCTTTTTTTATTGTTGTTTTTAGGTGTTTTTGTTGGGAAAAGCGTCATTTTGAGCCTGAAATTAACGGGCATGAGGTGTCCGCCAAGGCTGTCCAATTCTCACCTACAATAATGATAGATGAAGGAAAGGTCCTTCGTAGTTAGCAAGAATTAGACCATTCATCGTCTACAAAAAAATATCAAATGCCTGATTTGCAATAAGGGCAAAGGATACATATTGCTACGTTTCATTCCGTTTAGGATTGTTATGCGTTGCAATAGAAGTACCTTACCTTGTTGCGCTCATTTTCAGGACAAAGGGTCTGTGTACTTCGAGGCACAGACCTATTTTTGTATCCTTTGCCGCCAATGCAGTCCGGCGGAAAGGATGCAAAATGAAAATTAGAATTATGTACGACAACAAACCTACCTATTTGGAGGTACCAGACGAAGACTGCACTGTAATGATTGATATGGACTATGAGGACAGGCTATCCTGTGCCGAAGATAATGAAACCGTGATTCGCCGTTCGCCACAGGAGATTATGGACGAGCGTTTTAACAAGCCCGACTACAATAACTGGCATAAATTTGACAGACATAGAGGGATGCCAAAAAAACCATTCCGTAAGGACGACGAATCCGAGGATGCAACGGATCATATGGACTATCTCCCCGATAATACCCATGAAGTGGCACGAATTAAAAAGGAAGATTATGAATATTACTGTGAGATTATTCGTTCCATTCTCAAGCCAAAACATTCAGAACCTTTTATTGCTGTATATCTTGATGGCATGACAATGACTGAGTATGCAGAGCGTGAAGGTGTCAGTAAAAGCGCCATTTCACACCGTTTAAATACAGCCAAGAAGAATTTAAAAAAAGTTTTTCCAGAATCCTCAACTTTCCCCTCTTGCCACGGCTAATAGATAGAGGGCAGTACATAAACGCTCTCGGAAAGAGGTGAAGAACATGAAACACAACTTGAAAATCAGTGTTTCAAAAACTCCACAGTCCGGCGGGATTGTAACTTGCCGTAATGTCACCATAAGGGAGCGCTTCCTTCGTTTCTTACTTGGTGATAAGCAGAAGCTGACTATTCTTGTTCCGGGTGACACCGTACAGGAACTCGCCATCAGTGAGATTAAGGAGGGGGGATTAAACCATGAGCAAAATCAAACTACTTCTTGATGTGGTTTCTGATATGCGCTCTTTGGCAGACAGCATACAAGCGGTTGCTGATGCAATGGCGGGTAGTGAGCCTGTCGAAGCAAAAGAACCGACCACAACTGTAAAAGAGCCAGAACCAAAGAAAAAGGAAATCACTCTAGAGGAAGTCAGAGCAAAACTCGCTGAGAAGAGTCAAGCTGGTCTTACTGACCAAGTGAGAGAAATCATCCAAAAATACGGTGGCTCTAAATTAAGCGAAGTTGACAAGAAACATTATGCAGATATGTTGATAGATGCGGAGGTACTAGGTAATGAGTGATCACGCAGTACTTTCCGCATCGGGGTCCCATAGGTGGTTGAATTGCCTTCCATCTGCAAGATTGGAACTGGAGTTTGAAAATAGCGAATCCAATGCAGCCGCTGAAGGCACCGCCGCCCATGCTCTCTGTGAACATAAACTTAAAAAAGCACTTCACATGAGAAGTAAGCGTCCTGTTTCATCTTATAACACCGATGAGATGGAAGAACACAGCGATGCCTATGTTGAATTTGTAATGGAGCAGTTTGAACTGGCGAAACAAAGCTGTACCGACCCGTTAATACTTATTGAACAACGTCTTGATTTTTCCTGCTATGTACCACAGGGGTTCGGAACTGGTGACTGCATCATCATTGGCGATAAAAAGCTTCATATTATCGATTTTAAGTACGGCATGGGTGTGTTAGTAGATGCAGTAGGAAACCCACAGATGAAATTATATGCCCTTGGAGCTTTGGAAATCTATGATAGCCTGTATGACATCGAGGAGGTTTCTATGACTGTCTTCCAGCCACGCAGGGAGAATGTCAGTACATGGACAATCTCGGTAAATGAATTAAAAGACTGGGCAGAAAACGAACTGAGACCAAAGGCCAAAAAAGCCTATGAAGGTGAAGGTGACTATCTTCCAGGTGAATGGTGTACTTTCTGTCGAGCGGCTGTCAAATGCCGTGCAAGGGCAGAAGAAAAGCTGAAATTAGCGCAGATGGAATTTAAACTGCCACCCTTACTTACGGAATCTGAAATTGAGGAAGTTCTCTCTAAATTGTCCGACCTTACAAAGTGGGCCAATGAAATCATTGGTTATGCCACGGATGCTGCCGTTAATCACGGGAAAGAGTGGCACGGTTTTAAGGTAGTCGAGGGCAGGTCTGTCCGCAAATATAAGGACGAAGAAGCTGTGGCTGAAGCAGTCAAGGCAAACGGTTATAAGGATATTTACCGCCATAGTCTTATTACCTTAACGGAAATGCAGAAGCTGATGGGTAAAAAGAAATTTGAAGAAATCCTCGGTGGTCTCATACATAAACCACCAGGTAAGCCAACGCTGGTTCCACTTTCGGATAAGCGGCCTGCTATGAATATATCAAACGTAAAAAACGAATTTAATGAGATAACGGAGGATTTGGAATATGAATAATCAAAACAGAACGAAGGTTGTTACAAGCGTCAACACACGTCTTAGCTACTTTCACGGCTGGGAGCCGGTATCCATCAATGGCGGAGCGGAAAAGTACAGCGTATCCGTATTGATTCCCAAAACAGATAAGGAAACCATCAATGCTATCAATGCAGCCGTAGATGCAGCCATTGAAGAGGGCATTGCAAAGTTTGGCGGTAAAAAGCCGAATAAGGCTGCTATCAAACTGCCACTTCGAGATGGTGACGTAGAACGTGATGATGAGGCTTACAAAGGGCATTACTTTATAAATGCCAACAGCAAGACTCCACCCCAAATAGTAGATAAAGCAGTCAGACCTATCTTGGATCGCAACGAGGTTTACAGTGGTTGTTATGCAAGAGTATCCCTGAATTTCTATGCTTTTAACTCTAATGGTAATAAGGGTGTAGCGTGTGGTCTTGGCAACATCCAGAAGATAAGAGATGGAGAGCCTTTAGGCGGAAGAACAAATGCAGCTGATGACTTCACAACTATTGAAGATGATGATTTTCTAGCATAAAGAATAAATACAAACGAGGTGGTGGAGGTTGTTCTTCTGCCACCTCGTTTGCATTGGAAGGGGCGGTAATACATGAATTCTATTTCTATTGATATTGAAACATTTAGTAGTGCCAATCTTCAAAAGTCTGGAGTTTACCGTTATGCCGAGAGTGATGATTTTGAAATTCTACTATTTGGCTATTCGGTAGATTCTGGTGAAGTACAAGTTGTTGATCTTGCCTGCGGAGAGGAAATCCCAGCTGAAATTATAAACGCACTTATGGATGATTCCGTTACCAAGTGGGCTTTCAACGCAATGTTTGAGCGTGTGTGTCTATCAAAATGGCTTAACCTTAAAGAATATCTTGACCCCGCATCCTGGAAATGTTCCATGATATGGTCGGCATATATGGGATTACCTCTTTCTTTGGAGGGAGTCGGGGCGGTTCTAGGTTTGGAGAAACAAAAGCTAACTGAGGGTAAGGACCTTATTAAATATTTCTGTTCACCTTGCTCCCCTACAAAATCTAATAGTGGTCGAGTTCGTAATTTGCCAGAACACGACATTGATAAATGGGAGCGGTTTAAAGCATATAACCTTCGTGATGTGGAAGCCGAGATGTCAATACAACAAAGGTTATCCAAGTTTCTGGTGCCGGAAAATATCTGGAAGGAATATCATCTCGACCAAGAAATCAATGATCGTGGCATTGCCATTGACATGGCTTTCGTAAAACAGGCTGTTGTGATGGATGAACATTCCCGTGAAAAGCTAATGGCTACAATGCAAGAAATAACCAATTTAGAGAATCCAAACTCTGTACAACAAATGAAAGACTGGCTTGCTAACAATGGGCTAGAAACAGATACACTTGGTAAAAAAGCGGTTGCTGAGATGTTAAAGACAGCACCTGAACCACTAGGCACTGTTTTGGAACTTCGGCAACAACTTGCAAAATCATCGGTGAAAAAATACACAGCAATGGAGAATGCGGTATGTAGTGACGGTCGTGCAAGAGGAATGTTTCAGTTTTACGGAGCCAACAGAACCGGCAGATTCTCTGGCAGGCTAATTCAGTTACAAAATCTACCCCAAAACCATATGCCCGATTTGGAACAGGCTCGTGCTTTTGTTCGAAGCGGAAACTTTGATGCTCTTACTTTACTCTATGATTCAATCCCAGAGGTACTGTCGGAACTTATCCGTACTGCTTTTATACCGCGAGAAGGTATGAAGTTCATTGTGGCAGATTTTTCAGCGATTGAGGCTCGCGTCATTGCTTGGCTTGCAAGTGAAAAATGGAGAATAGATGTATTCCAAAACGGCGGTGACATCTACTGTGCCAGTGCCTCTCAGATGTTTAATGTACCTGTTGAAAAGCATGGTGTGAACGGTCACCTTCGTCAGAAAGGGAAAATAGCCGAACTTGCCCTCGGTTATGGTGGATCTGTTGGAGCATTAAAATCAATGGGTGCTTTGGAGATGGGAATTGAAGAAGAGGAACTTCAGCCCCTTGTAACGGCTTGGAGACAATCCAATCCCAATATCACAAAACTTTGGTGGGATGTTGACCGTGCAGTAAAAACTTGTGTTAAGCAAAAAACTCCTACAGAGACACACGGCATTAAATTTATATATCAAAGTGGAATGCTCTTTATTGTCCTCCCCTCTGGTAGACGGCTTGCCTATGTGAAACCTCGTATGGGAGAGAATATGTTTGGCGGTGAGTCAGTTACTTATGAAGGTGTCGGTGGAACGAAGAAATGGGAAAGAATCGAAAGCTACGGTCCCAAATTTGTAGAGAATATTGTTCAAGCAATCAGTCGTGACATCTTGTGTCATGCCATGCAGACATTAAAGAATTGTTCCATTGTGGCTCATGTACACGATGAAATTATCATCGAGGCAGATATGGGGACGTCACTTTCCGCTATCTGTGAACAGATGGCTAAGATGCCAACATGGGCAAATGGCCTGTTGCTTAGTGCTGATGGTTATGAGTGTCAGTTTTATCAAAAAGATTAAATTAATTGGTAATCGGATAATCGTGTGGGAGGAGGTTAAAAGACCTTCAATTTTTAAATAATGAAAACAGGATAGCACTTATTTTATGACCGGTACGTGCTATCTTGTTTGTTTAATAAACGCTCCATTTTTGTGGAATAAAGGGTTAAAATTCGAATCTTGAAGAAATATAGTGAAAGAACCGATTTTGACTCCTCTCTCTATAAAGTTAATAATAAATCAAGGGGTAAGACTAAATCTATTAAAAACACATGGGACAATAATTGATACATCGACCGATTAGCTTAATTGATTTTATTGCAGAGTGTCTCTAAATGATAACGAATAACTTCCTTCACCTTTTCTGGAGAGTATACATCAGGTCTTAATAAAGCATGAATTGACAATCCCTCTATTAATGCCGTTAACCTACTCTTTTCTAATTCTGCATTCATTGAATCTGATAATACGCCTTTTAGAGCTAAGATTTCAATCATTGAATTTGCTAATTCATATGTACCGTCCGTCATTTCATCTTTTTTGTCCTTTATTGTATCACTTGTAAGTGAACGTAATGCAAGAATCCACCAAACGCTCGTTTCAATTTTCTTTTCTTCATCTATTGGTACTAGCTCTAATAAAACTTCTTCTACTGCCTGCACTGGGTTTTCTGACCATTCTTTATTTTGAGAACGTTTTTTCCCTTCTTCTAAGTAGTAATTCATAATAAATAATAACATTTCATCTTGAGTTGAAAAATAATGTCTTAACGCACCAGAAGACATCCCTGCCTCAGCTGCAACTCTTCGTATAGACGCTTTCTCAACCCCTTCTTTCCTAATAATATTCCATGCAGCCTCAGCAATTTGTTTGCGCTTTTCATCATGATCAACAATTTTTGGCATTATAAAAATCACTTCCTTTATTTAGCACAGTGTGTTATTATCTTTTTATAGCACGATGTGTTAAATAGATAATACCACAATATTTAAAGGAGGACTAGTTTGTTTGATCGAAACTATTGAAGCATTGATGCCTTCTTCATCATTAGACATTTCTTCAGCATTAATGATTATTTCTTTGTGTGCTTTAATTGATATTTTAAGTCCCGGTGTACTGACTGTAACAGCCTATTTATTACTGACACAACCGAATCAGTTATCTTCTCGTTTATTTGTGTTTTTATTCATCACGCAGTTAGGCTATTTCATCACGGGCTTATTACTCTACTTTGGTGGAAATTCATTATTGAAGAGAATAGAACAATTGTCTCAGTTTGACTTTATCAATTGGTTTTATATCCTACTTGGAGCAGTTCTTGTTCTAATAAGCTTCAGTAAACCAAAAGAGACTACAAAAAAACGTTTAATTTCATTTATCCCCAAAAATACAACAATTAAAGGGATGATTATACTAGGAATCATTGTTTTCCTAATTGAATTTGTAACGGCATTGCCTTACTTTTATTCAATCTTTTTAATGAATCATCAAACAATTGAGACTACACCTGCTATCTTAATGATTATTGGATACAATCTAGTAATGGTGCTTCCTTCTATATTACTGTTAGGGGTTAATATTATATTTAAAGAAAGATTGCAACAATTTCTTGTTAAAATGAGGTCAAAATTAAATGAAGCTCCAATCTCTTCACTCTTGGTAGCGACAGGAGTCATAGGTGCAGTTTTTTTTAATATCGGTCTTAGAGGCATATTAAATTAGAAAAAATATTAAAGAGGTGTTCATTATGAAAGAAATTATCAGTGGACTCAGTCTACTTTTTATTATTCAGGGAGTAGGCGGATTAATCAATCATTTGACTAATGGAGGAAAAAGTTGGTTTTTAGTAAATTATATTGATGCGTTTCAAGGGTTGGAAATCGTTTTGGACATTGTATTTATTGCAGTTGGTGGGATCATAGCTTTAGCCACTCGTAAAATAACATCAAGTAAAAGCGATAAGTGAACGATGCAAAAATAAAAAATACAGAGTGAGAATTTCTCGCTCTGTATTTTTTATTTTAATTGATTCTCCTCAGGCTCTACCAACCTTACTCATCCAGGTCATAGATAAAATATGATACCAAAATGACTGTTTTTCTCTTTTCCTATTAGCTCCAGTTCTATAGGCCTATTACTGTTTACGTTACCATTTCTTGTTTATCAATCTAGTCTGTTTGTTAAAGTAGAAAATTACTGAATCAACTTTTAAATCTATTTTACATACTCAAATTCCGAAAAACAATCGGATGTATAATTTATTTTTTCAAAATCCTCAACATTGATTACCTCCTGCGGCTATTAGGTAGAGGAACTTTCCTCTGACTATATTGCAGGAGGTAATTCGTATGGACGAATTAGTAAAAATCAATTATGAAAATCAACGACCAACCGTACTCGGTCGTGATTTACATGAAGCCTTGGAAGTAAAGACCGCTTATAAAGATTGGTTTCCAAGAATGTGTGAGTACGGATTTGAGGAAGGGTCAGACTTTAGCTCATTTTTGAGCGAAAGTACTGGAGGCAGACCAAGCATAGACCATCAGTTAACAATTGATATGGCAAAAGAGCTATGTATGATACAGCGTACTCCAAAAGGAAAACAATGCCGTCAATACTTTCTTGAAATAGAAAGACGATGGAATTCCCCTGAGGCGATCATGGCAAGGGCATTACAGTTTGCCAATCAACAACTAACTCAAGTAAGGAATCAAAATAAAGTGCTTGAAGGTACGGTTGCTGTTCAGAATCAGCAAATTGCAGAAATGAAACCGAAAGTCTCTTATTACGATGTAGTTTTAAATTGTAAAGACCTCATTTCCACCTCAGCAATTGCCAAAGATTACGGCAAGTCAGCTATTTGGATGAACCGCTATCTTAATAAAAAGGGCATCCAGTTTAAACAAGGCGGCATTTGGCTTTTATATCAGAAGTATGCGGAAAAAGGCTACACCAGTACTAAGACACATAGCTACCTTGGCAGTAACGGTGAACAGCATACAAAGGTCCATACATATTGGACTCAAAAAGGCAGACTCTTCATTTACGAACTGATGAAGGCGGACGGTATTTTGCCTCAGATAGAAATGGAGGGTGTGTAATGGGGATCAACAAATTTAACCATGAAGGATACCATGACCCAACTCCCCATGAAGCACTGACCAACATAATGAGAAAGGAAAAGGCAGAGAAAAAATCTGCCTTTAAGCCACTTGTATATATCTGTTCTCCCTATTCCGGTGATGTAGAAGGAAACATTAAAAAGGCTCGCAGTTTTTGCAGGTTTGCCTTAGACCAAAACTGTATCCCAATTGCTCCCCACCTTATGTTTCCGCAGTTTATGGATGATGAAAACCCAGAGGAACGAGAGCTTGCCATATTTATGGACATCGTTCTTATGGGCAAATGCTCTGAGGTGTGGGTGCTGGGCAATACCATCTCAAGCGGTATGGCAAGGGAGATTGAAGTAGCCAAGAAACGCAGACAAACGGTCAGGTATTTTAGTCCGGAGCATGAGGAGGTCTAAAGTTTATGAAAATTGCAGTGGGCAATAGTCGGATGGACAGGAAATGGAAAAACAAAGATATCTCCTGGGGGGATTTTTGCTCCCGTGTAAAGACAACCCAACGTACTACAGAAACGGTAGAAGAATATCGGAAACTTAAAAAAGGCCAGCAAGATGATATCAAAGACGTGGGCGGCTTTGTCGGGGGACATTTAAAAGAAGGAAGGCGAAAGAAGGGCAATGTTCTGTGTCGTTCTTTGCTTACCCTTGATATGGATTACGGTAGACCGGATATCTGGGAACAAATCAGCATGCTTTTTGACTTCAAATGTTGCGTTTACTCCACTCATAAGCACACACCGGAAAATCCAAGACTCAGACTTATTGTTCCTCTTGCCCGCGAGATCAGTGAAGAAGAATATGCAGCCGTTGGACGTATGGTGGCAAAAGAAATCGGTATTGACCTTTTTGATGATACGACATATGAAGCCCATCGCCTTATGTATTGGCCATCCACTTCCTCTAATGGTGAATTTGTCTACGAAGAGCAGGATGGAGCATTACTTGACCCGGATATTTATCTTGCAAAATATGAAAACTGGCGAGATACGTCAACTTGGCCAGTATCAAGCAGGCAGTCTGAGGTTATTAATCGCAGTCTTAAAGAACAAGCCGATCCGCTTTTAAAGGAAGGTGTGGTAGGAACTTTCTGTCGTGCCTATTCCGTTCGTGAAGCAATTGATAAATTTTTAGGTACAGTTTATGCGCCATCTGCTATGGAAGGGCGCTATGACTATATTCCAGCTGACAGCAGTGCGGGTGTGATTATCTATGATGATAAATTTGCATACAGCCACCATGCCACCGATCCAGCAAGCGGCCTGCTCCTCAATGCTTTTGATCTAGTTCGTATTCATAAATTCGGCTCTTTAGATGATAGAGCTTCCACTACTACGGCTCCTGGCAGGATGCCGTCTTTTGTGGCAATGTGCGAGTTTGCTATAAAAGATGAAGCGGTAAAAGCTGAGTTCGCAAAGGAAAGACAGGCTCAGGCTGAAGAAGAGTTTAGGGATGAGGATTGGCAGACAGGTTTGGAACTAGATAAGCAAGGTCGGATAAAAGACACACTGGATAACATCGTCTTGATTATTCGTCATGATGAAGATTTACAGCATATCGCTTTCAACTGCCACCGTGATGGTATTGATGCCAAAGGTGGTCTGCCTTGGGAACAGCTTAAGGCGGGTTGGAATGATTCGGACAATGCACTTCTTAAGGTGTACTTAAGCAGCAAATACGGTGTCTATTCTCCTACCAAGACCAAGGATGCTGTGTTAGCAGTAGCATCAGAACGAGCATACCATCCTGTTAAGGAGTACCTAGACTCCCTGCCAAAATGGGATGGTATTAGCCGAGTAGAAAATCTACTAATTGATTATTTCGGTGCAACAGATAATTCCTACACAAAGGCAATTATTCGCAAAACGATGGTTGCAGCGGTAGCCCGCATTTATAGACCAGGTACAAAGTTTGATAGTGTTCTAATCTTAAACGGTCCTCAAGGTATCGGTAAGTCAACCTTCTTTGCGAGGCTTGCAGGGGATTGGTTTTCAGATAGTTTGACCATTACGGACATGAAAGATAAATCAGGTGCTGAAAAACTTCAGGGATATTGGTTGTTAGAACTGGGTGAGCTTGCTGGAATGCGTAAGACGGATGTGGAGATTGTGAAGTCCTTTATTTCGAGGGCGGATGATAAATACCGTGCCAGTTATGGAGTCAACGTGGAAAGCCATCCCCGTCAATGCGTGATTGTAGGTTCTACCAATGCCGAAAGCGGATTTCTTCGGGATATTACGGGTAACCGTAGATTCTGGCCAGTCCGCATTAGCGGCAACAGTAAAAAGAAAGCTTGGCAGATGACTAAAGAGGAAGTACAGCAGATTTGGGCAGAGGCACTAGTTCTTTATGAGAAAGGAGAAAAACTCTACCTTGAAGGTGATGATGTATCCATGGCAACTAGTGAACAGGCAGATGCCATGGAAACAGATGAACGAGAAGGACTAGTTCGTACTTACTTGGATACGCTCTTGCCGGATGATTGGGACACGATGTCTTTGTACGAGCGTAGAAATTTCCTTGGCGGTAGCGAATTTGGCGGCGGCACCCGGGTTGGAACAGTACACAGAACCCTTGTCTGCAATATGGAAATTTGGTGTGAGTGTTTCGGTAAAGAGGCATCCATGCTAAAGCCTTCAGATTCCTATGCCATCGGTGCCATTATGAGAAAGATCAGTGAGTGGAACAAGTACACTGGGAACAAGAATGGTGTTGTGACGTTTCCTGTCTACGGAAAGCAACGAGCTTATTCCCGAGTCGAGGAACAACGCTAAGTTGTACCTTACATTGTTCCCATACTGGTTCTTTCCCTAAAGTTAGTAATGATAAGGAAAATCAACGGTTCGGAACAAGTGGAACAAGAAGTATCCTATTTATTTATAAATAGTAAAAAGAAGTAATAGTAGCCTGTGCATACACGTATACACGCGCGTATAGGAAAATTGGGTCAAAGTTGTTTTCTTGTTCCGAGCCTTTTTATATGGGAGGTATTTATGCTTGAAAAATATATAGAAAAGAAACTGGTGGTTGAGGTAAAAAAGATGGGAGGCATTGCTGCGAAGTTTGTTAGTCTAGGTTTAGATGGGATGCCAGACCGCCTAGTGCTTTTACCACTTGGGAAGATAGCATTTGTGGAATTAAAGGCTCCCGGAAAGAAACCTCGCCTGTTACAGATTAGAAGAATAAAGCAATTACAGAAGTTAGGCTTTGCCTGCTATGTTATTGATGATGTTAAGCAGATTGGAGGGATACTGGGTGAAATACAATCCTCATAAATATCAGACCTATGCAACGAACTTCATTCTAGAGCATCCCATTGCTGCGGTGTTTTTAGAAATGGGTCTTGGCAAAAGCGTCATTACTCTAACTGCTATATTTGACCTATGTCTTGATCGTTTTGAAGTTGGAAAGGTTCTGGTTATTGCTCCACTTCGAGTAGCTAGGGATACTTGGCCAGCTGAGATAAATAAGTGGGAGCATTTAAAAGGACTCAAGTTTTCGGTAGCAATCGGTACAGAGCAGGAGCGATTGGCGGCTCTAAGGAAGCCTGCAAGTGTCTATCTTATAAACAGAGAAAATGTTGACTGGTTGGTAAACAAAAGCGGTATTCCTTTTAATTTCGATATGGTGGTCATTGATGAACTATCATCTTTTAAGTCCTATGGCGCAAAAAGGTTTAAAAGTTTACTAAAAGTAAGACCGAGGGCAAAACGGATTGTGGGTCTTACGGGTACACCCTCCAGTAATGGGTTAATGGATTTGTGGGCAGAGTTTCGTATTCTCGACATGGGTAAAAGACTCGGCAGGTACATAACACACTACCGCAATTCCTACTTTACACCGGATAAACGAAATCAGCAGATTGTGTTTTCATATAAACCATTGCCAGGTGCTGAAGATGCCATATATCGGCTCATTTCAGATATTACCATTTCCATGAAGTCGGTAGATTTTCTCAAAATGCCAGAATGCGTGATCAATGAAGTACCTGTCTATCTAAATGAAAAAGAACAATCAGTATATGATCACTTTCGTGAAGAGATGGTCCTTGAATTTGGCGATGAAGAAATAGATGCCATGAATGCAGCTGTCCTTTCAGGCAAACTTCTGCAAATGGCAAACGGTGCTATCTATGATGATGATAAAAACCCCCATATTATCCACGACCGCAAGCTAGATGCTCTTGAGGATTTAATTGAAGGTGCTAACGGCAAACCTGTGCTTATTGCCTATTGGTATAATCACGATTTAGAGCGTATTAAGGTAAAATTCAATGTCAGAGAAATTAAAACTTCCAAGGATATTAAGGATTGGAACAACGGTGATATTTCTGTGGCAGTTATCCATCCTGCATCAGCGGGGCACGGTCTCAACTTACAAAGTGGAGGTTCAACGCTTATCTGGTTTGGACTTACTTGGAGTCTGGAACTCTATCAGCAAACCAATGCGAGACTTTGGAGACAAGGACAAAAAGAGACAGTAGTAATCCATCACATCATTACTAAAGGCACAATCGATGAAGATGTGATGGGAGCCTTGAAACGAAAGGACAAGACACAATCCGAGCTTATTAATGCGGTCAAAGCAAATCTTGGGAAAGCGAGGGATGCCGTATGATGGATGCATTTGAAAAACTGGCAAATGCCATTATTCTTCAGGCAGTTAAGGATTATCGTTTTGCATTAAAAAGACTAGCAAAACACCCTCGCAATGATTCTGCTTTATATACGAAACGTGAGGTGGAGTGCTTCTTTCATTCTGAATTGTTCAATGTCCTCACCTCTCTAAACCCTGACATGTTAATCCAACAGCTACAAGAGGAGGTGGTGCGATGATGACAGCTAAGGAATTCTTAAAACAGGCCTATCGTCTGAATGAATTGATTAATTCCGACCTTGAAGAGTTACAAAACTTAAGGGAACTATCAAGAAGTGTTTCATCCCCCGTTCTTGAGGAAAAAGTCAGTCGAACCAAGTGTACTGACCCACCCTTTGAAAAGTATGTGATTAGAATAGTAGATTTGGAGCAACAGATACAACAAGAGGTTGAACGGCTAGTAAAGCTTAAATCAGATATCCGTGAAGCAATTAACCAGATGGAAAACGTAGATGAGAAGCTGATTCTTCGCTACCGATACATTAACTTTCTTAACTGGGAAGAAGTCTGTGTTAACCTTAATGTTTCTATGAGAACCGTGCATAGACTCCATTCATCTGCATTGCAGCATTTAAAGGTGCCTAAATAAAAAGGAGTAACCTGAAAAGAGTGAGGGAAGAGGGTCAAAAGGCCATCTTCTCCACTACCTTTAGTCAATGTGGGAAAATAGCAGTGATTCAAATAATTAGTATTTCACTTTTAATGATTAATTAAATTAAAATGAGCTGTCAAAACAACAGCTCATTTCTTACCTGCTTTGAGTATCTGCCTAATGCGTGATTTCAGTATAAACTTTTACAGTTTTCAGGTAGTTTGAAAGGATTATCTTTATTGATACGGTCATAAAACATAATTCCATTTAGATGATCTATTTCATGTTGAATAACAATAGAGGAATAGCCATTGAGTTTTAATATTATTTCTTCTCCTTCTAAATTAAACCCTTTCACTTTAATTCTTTCATATCTTGGGACGAATCCATTTATATCTCGATCAACAGAAAGGCAACCTTCACTTGGTGGTAAGTAAATCATAGAAACTGAATGACTTATTATTTTTGGATTAATAAGAGTATATTCATGTTCTTTCTCCCTCTCGTCAGTGAAATACGCTACAAACATTCGCTTATTCAAGCCAATCTGATTCGCGGATAATCCAACTCCTCCACGCAATTTATATTTTTTGGATAGAATGGGGTCTTGACTATTTTTTAAGAAATTCATCATACTAGTTAATGTTTCCTTATCTTCCTCAGAGGGAGGTACCATCACTTCTAGTGTTGGTCGATGTAAGATATCATTACCTTCACCCACAATATCTTCCATTGTTATCATATAATTTGAATGAAATTTATTCATAAATAAACAATTCATCTACCTTTACTTTTAACGTTTTTGATAATTTAAATGCCAGTTCTAGTGTGGGATCATATTTATCATTCTCTATACAATTTATTGTTTGTCTAACAACTCCACACTTCTTAGCAAGTTGCTCTTGTGTTATCCCCAATTTGTTCCGTATTGCTTTAATTTTATTTTTCAACAGTATCACCTATGTCAAAGATATTGGACATTTTTTATTATAACAATTTCAATAAATATGTCAATAAATTTGGACATTTCAATGTATCTATTAGTGGTTTTTGTACGCAGTAATCTGAATGCTCGTAAAAGGTTGGCACACTTTGGCACAGTTTGGCACACAATGACACTGTTTGTCCGTAGTGAAAGTTATATAATGGTAGTATGGAATATTAATAAACAGAAGCCTTCACGGGAGCATTTCTCCTGCGAGGGCTTTTTCTATGGGCAAAAGGAGGTGCAAGTATGCCAAAGAAACCTAAGCGACCGTGCTCTTACCCTGGTTGCCCAGAGCTAACCGACAAGCGCTTTTGTGAAGAGCATGGCAAGAAGGAAGCCGCACGGTATGAAAAGTATGACCGTGACCCAGCAACCCGTAAGCGTTATGGTCGTGCTTGGAAAAGAATACGTGACCGTTACATTGCAGCTCATCCTCTTTGTGAGAAATGTAAACGACAAGGAAAGCTGACCCCTGCAAATGAAGTCCATCACATTCTTCCTCTTGCAAGAGGAGGGACTCACGATAGAAGTAATCTGATGGCTCTTTGTACTCCTTGCCACTCTGCAATCACGGCAAGAGATGGAGACCGTTGGGGAACCCGGTAGGGGGAGTCAAATCTCCACAGCTTTTTCTTTGTGTAACGGGCGTGGGGCAACGCGTGAAAATTCGCGGTTTCAAACAGGGTAATAGACCCATCAACGAAAAGAGGTGAGTGAATGGCCAAAGATGGAACAAATCGTGGCGGTGCCCGTATAGGCTCTGGTCAAAAAAAGAAACCACTTGCTGATAAAATTGCACAGGGAAATCCAGGTAAGAGAAAGCTTGAAGTCGTTGAGTTCCAAAATACCGCTGACCTGAAGGGGCAGGAAATGCCAAAGCCAAGGGCCATGCTCTCAGCGGTGCAAAAGGACGGGAAAACCCTAGTAGCCAGCGAGATTTATGAAATTACTTGGAAATGGCTTGAGGAGCGAGGCTGTGCCCATTTGGTGCTCCCACAGCTTCTAGAACGATATGCCATGAGTGCGGCCAGATGGATACAGTGTGAGGAGGCGGTAACTGAGTTTGGCTTTCTTGCCAAGCATCCAACTACCGGCAATGCTATTCAAAGTCCATATGTAGCTATGAGTCAGAACTTTATGAGTCAGACAAACAGATTGTGGATGGAGATTTATCAAATCGTTAAAGAGAATTGTGCTACAGAGTATTCTGGTTTAAACCCACAGGACGATGTGATGGAGCGACTGCTATCTGCCCGCAGAGGAAAATAAAGATGAGGAGATATATAATGAGTAAAAGATATTTAACAGCTGAAAGTGTATGTGCTGGACATCCTGATAAACTATGCGACATCATAGCAGATAGCATTTTAGAAGCATGTTTACGTAAAGACAAAGCATCACGTGTCGCTTGTGAGGTAATGGCAACCAAAGGGAAAATTATCGTGGCGGGCGAAATCTCCTGCAGCGAGAAAATAGACATCCGATACATTGTTAGGAATGTCCTTAAAGAGGTTGGATACAACCCTCTTAAATTCTTGATTTATGTATTTGTACACAAACAAAGTGTAGATATTGCAACTGGTGTGGATACTGCACTGGAAGTAAGAAATGGGATAAACGAACAGTATGGTTCGATAGGTGCTGGAGACCAAGGAACTGTGTATGGCTATGCTACAAAGGAAACAGGAGAAATGCTTCCCCTACCCCTTGTACTATCTCACAGGATTGTAAAGAGACTGGATGATTGCCGAAAAGGGAAACTGATAAAAGGTATCCACCCAGATGGTAAAGCGCAGGTGACGGTGGAATATGAAGGGGACACTCCAGTGAGAATAAAGACGATTGTGATTTCTGTGCAGCATGATAAGAATAAAACACAGGAAGAACTTAAGGCAGATCTTCTTAACAATGTCTTATGGCAATGCTTTGAGGATTTCCCTTTTGATGATGAAACAGAACTTCTCGTCAATCCATCTGGTCAGTTTGTTCTTGGTGGTCCCGCTGCCGATACAGGCTTAACTGGTAGAAAAATTATGGTTGATACCTATGGAGGACTTGCATCCCATGGAGGTGGCGCACTTAGTGGTAAAGACCCCACCAAAGTTGACCGAAGCGGTGCCTATATGGCTCGGTACATTGCAAAGCATATCGTCTGGTGTGGATATGCAAAGAGATGTGAAGTTAGTATATCCTATGCCATTGGTAAGGCAAATCCTGTAGCCTTTTATGTAAATACCCTTGGCACAGGTATTGTTTCTGACGAAATATTAACTCTTGCTGCACAGGAGATTTTCAACTTAAGACCTGCGGCAATCATAGAGAAGTTGCGTCTAAGGAATGTGATTTACTCTGATACAGCTGTTTATGGTCACTTTAATAGTTGTCTATTCCCGTGGGAGGATGTAAATAAGTACAGTGAATTTAGAAGGGCGGTGGAAAAGTATGTTGATAGAGAAGATAAAAACTAAACAACTCATCCCCGCTGATTATAACCCAAGGAAGGATTTAAAACCGGGTGATCCGGAATATGAGAAACTAAAACGCTCCCTTGAGGAGTTTGGATATGTAGAACCCGTAATATGGAATAAGACCACAGGCAGAGTCATCGGAGGTCATCAGCGTTTGAAAATCCTGCTGAGTATGGGCATGGATGAGATAGAATGCGTAGTTGTTGAAATGGATGAGCAAAAGGAGAAGGCGCTGAACATTGCACTAAATAAAATAAGTGGTGATTGGGATAAAGACAAATTAGCACTTCTCATCACGGACTTAAATGCTTCAGACTTTGATGTGTCTTTGACAGGTTTTGACCCAGGAGAGTTGGACGATCTTTTCAAGGATTCCCTTAAGGATAATATAAAAGAAGATGATTTCGATGTAGACAGCGAGCTGAAAAAGCCCGCTGTTTCGCATTTAGGGGATGTTTGGCTACTTGGGCAGCATCGATTAGTCTGCGGAGACAGTACAAAGAAAGACACCTTTGATGTCTTGATGGATGGGAAAACTGCTAATTTGGTAGTTACGGACCCTCCATATAACGTTAACTATGAAGGCACCGCTGGAAAAATCAAAAATGACAATATGGCTAACGAAGCGTTCTACGATTTCCTGCTTGCAGCATTTCAGAACACCGAAGCAGCGATGGCAAAGGACGCTTCTATTTATGTATTCCATGCGGATACCGAAGGACTCAATTTTAGAAGAGCATTCTCTGATGCGGGGTTTTATCTTTCCGGTACTTGTATATGGAAAAAGCAGTCCCTTGTTCTCGGTCGCTCCCCTTATCAGTGGCAGCATGAGCCTATTCTCTTTGGGTGGAAAAAGAAAGGTAAGCATAACTGGTATTCCGATAGAAAGCAGACCACCATCTGGGAATTTGAGAAACCGAAGAAAAACAGTGATCATCCTACGATGAAGTCAGTTGCACTTGTGGCCTACCCTATTTTGAATTCAAGCCTTTCTAATTGTATCGTGCTTGATCCTTTTGGTGGTTCAGGAAGCACACTGATTGCCTGTGAGCAGACAGATAGAATCTGTTACACCATTGAACTGGATGAAAAGTACTGCGATGTCATCGTGAAAAGGTATATTGAGCAAGTCGGAAATTCTGATGGTGTGTTTCTTTTAAGAGATGGTTCGAAATTCCGATATTGTGATTTGCCAGTGGTGAGTGAAGATGAGTAAATTGACACTTGGCTCCCTATTTGATGGCAGTGGTGGTTTTCCTTTAGGTGGTTTGCTTTGTGGCATTGAGCCTTTATGGGCATCTGAAATTGAGCCGTTTCCTATACGGGTTACGACCAAACGCATCCCTCAGATGAAGCATAATGGGGATATCAACAAATTGAATGGTGCGGAGCTTCCGCCTGTAGATATTATAACCTTTGGCTCTCCCTGCACGGATATGAGTGTGGCGGGTAAAAGAGCTGGTCTGGATGGAGAGCAATCCGTCCTTTTTTATGAAGCAATCCGAATTATCAAGGAAATGAGGTGTAAGACCAATGGACAATATCCAAGGTATGCAGTATGGGAAAATGTCCCCGGCGCATTCTCGTCAAATAAAGGAGAAGACTTCAAGGCAGTCCTCGAAACGGTCATCAGCGTCAAAGAGCCGAACACCTCGGTGCCTTTTCCTGAAAAAAGACGATGGCCTTACGCAGACATCTATATGGGAGACAGATGGAGTGTGGCTTACCGAACTATCGATGCGCAATATTTCGGAGTCCCCCAACGTCGTCGTAGAATCTACCTTGTCGCAGATTTTGCAGACAAATGTGCCGGAGAAATACTATTTGAGTCCGAAGGCATGCCAAGGAATTTTACGCCTGGCGGCAGCCCGTGGCAAAGAACTGCCGACAATGCTAAAAACTGCACTGGAAAAACAGGCGATAGCATAACTTGCCTAAATGACCAAGGCGGAAGAGTGATGTCTGTTTCTAAAGATATTACTGCAACGCTTCGTGCAGAGGAACATGGACATCAGCCTTGCATAATGCAGTCAAGTGGATTTTGTACCGAACACAGCGCCAAGAGTAGAAGTGTTGGTTATGAGGAAGAACGCTCACCTACCCTTAGAGCAGGTGTTGTTCCAGGTACAGTCATGTCCTTTGAACCGGGCGCTGCTTCTCGAGTTGGTGGTCATACTGACGAAAACTTAAGTGGATCACTTCGTGCAAACATGGGAGATAATCAAACGGCAGTTGTAATAGAAAATCATCCAACTGATAGCCGTGTGAAACTTTCCGAGGATAATAAAGTACAGACGCTGACCTCTCGGATGGGAACTGGTGGAGGGAATGTCCCCCTTGTTATGAACACTCCTAAAACGTTAAAAATCCGCTCCGGCTGTGAAGGCGGTGGTAAGGGTGCATTGATACAAGATGATAAGTCTGCAACTCTTGGATGCAATAATGATCAAACCGTTTTTGTGCCTACCGCATATGGCATCTGCTCTGATAAAAGCAATTCCATGCAGTCTAGCAATCCGCATAGCGGTATATATGAAGCGGATACTTCTCGAACCATTGATGCCAATGGAGGAAATCCAGGATGTAATCAAGGTGGTATTGCAGTGGTTGCTCTTCAAGGCTCGATGATTGGAAGAGAGGATAAAAACGGTCCCCAAGGAAGCGGTATAGATGAAGAGGTTTCTTTTACACTTAATACCGCTGATCGTCATGCTGTTGCCTATGCCATGACTACCGGAGCCTATGCACAGGTTGAAGAAGATAAAGCACCTACTCTATTGTCGAGAGATTATAAGGATGCTCCTGTTGTGACTCAGCCTTCTTACGGTATTGATCGGGCGGCTTTTAATCAAGGACAGAACGCTCTTTATAAACCGACTATAGATGAAGAACAGCAACCTACGCTTACAGCAAAAGGTCCTGGAGCAGTGGCACAACCAGCATCATTTTATCCTCAGATGAAAGCTGAAAGTCAATGCTACAGACAGGACGGTACATCAAATACGATTATCAATGGCACCAATCCAGGCTATCAAAATGGATTGGTTGAACTGGACTATATTGTTCGAAGGCTTACACCAACGGAATGTGCAAGATTGCAAGGCTTCCCCGATGATTGGTGTGATGACCTTGGTACGGAAAATCCTACAGAAGATGAAATTTCATTCTGGACGGAGGTTTGGGAAACCCACCGCAAAATTATAGGTAAAAGTAAAAAGCCAAAAACAAGAAATCAGATTATAAAATGGCTTAACAATCCTCATTCTGATTCAGCTGAATACAAAATGTGGGGTAATGGTGTAGCACTTCCATGCGTTTGTTTTGTGCTGACTGGCATTGTGTTATCTACACAAAATACCGCCGATTAATGGAAACGTATTTTCTACAGAAAGATGCTCTAAATGACTTGATAATAACAGCTTTTAGAGTGATATATGTACGTACCGAAAGTAGAAAGGCGGTATGAAAATGCAGATTAACTATAATGTTACAGGACCAAAAAGAAAAGCACTGGTTAACGCAATCAGCCAAGAACTAAATGCCCCTGTAAAATATCTCGGAGCACCTACATTTGCATATGAGGTGGCAGACTACAATGTTAACAAAAACGGAGTTCTAAGTGGACCAGACAATAAGGAACTGGTCGATGATCTATTGAGATTTCACGATCTCAAAGCAATTTCAGAAGAATTTGACACACCACTTCCGAAAGCAGAAGTAAATGAAAGGGAAGAATCTATCAATCTGATAATTCAAATGCCACGGGCGGATTTTACCGACACGGCAATCGAGAACCTAAAAGGATTAGTAGAAAGTAAAGCTACTCTTATAAAGAAAGCACTTGATACGGACTCCATTCCCATCATTGAAGATGAGGAATATGTCACCTTCCCTTGGTTTCAAGGTAAGTGCGCCTCAGAGGAGGTTAAGGCATACACCCATTTTGTCACGGCACTTTGCGAAATGGCGAAAAAACAGACCCGTGTCAATTCCACCGAGAAATCAGTAGAGAATGAAAAGTACGCTTTCCGTTGCTTCCTGCTAAGGCTTGGTTTTATAGGACCAGAATATAAGATGGGACGAAAGATTCTCCTCTCGAGGCTTTCAGGTAGCTCCGCTTTCAAAAGCGGAACGTTCAAGCAGGAGGTGAGTGAACAATGAATATCATTCACCCTGAAATGTTAAAGCAACTAAGAAGCTATTACACTCCAGGAACTCGTGTCATGCTACTTAAAATGAACGACCCTTATACCAAACTTCAAACTGGATCTAAAGGTACGGTTACTAGTGTTGACGACATAGGAACGATTCATGTCAGTTGGGATTCCGGTGGCTCTCTTGGAGTGGCCTTTGGTGAGGATTTATGCAAGAAAATCGAAGAGTAAAACATACACAATTTAAGCCAATTGTGGCAGTAAATATGTAGATTTATATTGTAGTATTGTTTTCGAAGGAGTCAACTAATGAATGAAATAATCAAGGAACAAATCCTTTCCATCCGAGAAAGTGGAGTCACAAATATGTTTGATGTGAACCGAGTCCAGTATGAAGCAAATGAACGAGGGTTTTATGAATTGGTAGTTTATATAATAGACCATAAAGCGGAATATGCTCATTTCATACTGACGGGGGAAGTGGATGAAAATAAGTAAATAAAATTAAACTAGGATAAGAAGAAGGGCTTCATCTATAGGATTGAGGCTCTTTTCTTTTGTCCTTTTTCATAAAGGGGCGGTGTTTATGCGGAAACTGAAGAAATATAAGCCGACCGCCTTTATAGCTGATGGTTCATATTACGATGAGGATGCTGCTGATTACGCTGTAGCTTTTATCGAAGCACTCTCCCATACGAAAGGTTTATGGGCAGGTAAGCCTTTTGAACTTATCGATTGGCAGGAGCAAATAATCCGTGATTTATTCGGAATTTTAAAGCCAGATGGATATCGGCAGTTTAACACTGCTTATGTAGAGATACCTAAAAAGATGGGAAAAAGCGAGCTTGCCGCAGCAATTGCGCTTCTCCTCACTTGCGGTGATGGTGAAGAACGGGCAGAGGTGTACGGTTGTGCCGCTGACCGCCAGCAGGCATCAATTGTATTTGAAGTAGCAGCCGATATGGTGCGGATGTGTCCAGCGCTGAATAAACGAGTAAAGTTGCTTGCTTCAACTAAGCGATTGGTGTACCTGCCGACCAACAGCTTCTATCAGGTATTGTCGGCTGAAGCCTACTCCAAACACGGCTTCAATATACATGGTGTTGTTTTTGATGAACTTCATACTCAGCCAAATCGGAAACTATTTGATGTTATGACGAAAGGATCTGGGGATGCAAGGACCCAACCGCTGTATTTTCTTATCACCACTGCGGGGACGGATACTCAGAGTATCTGCTACGAAACACACCAAAAAGCGGTTGATATTATTGAGGGCAGAAAATACGATCCTACCTTTTATCCCGTAATCTATGGTGCCAAAGAAGAGGATGATTGGACAGATCCAAAAGTGTGGAAGAAAGCAAATCCAAGCTTGGGAATTACGGTGGGGATTGACAAGGTAAGGGCTGCTTGTGAAAGTGCAAAGCAGAACCCAGCTGAGGAAAATAGCTTCCGGCAATTGCGCTTGAATCAATGGGTTAAACAGTCTGTCCGTTGGATGCCAATGGCAAAATGGGATGCCTGTGCATTTCCAGTTATTCCAGAAAGTCTTGAAGGGCGGGTATGTTATGGAGGTCTTGACCTATCTTCTACAACAGACATTACAGCCTTTGTGTTGGTGTTTCCACCGGAGGATGAAACAGATAAATACGTTGTTCTTCCGTATTTTTGGATGCCAGAGGACAACATTGACCTCCGAGTCCGAAGAGACCATGTGCAATACGATCTTTGGGAGAAGCAAGGGTATATTCTAACTACAGAAGGCAATGTAGTACATTACGGCTACATTGAGCGGTTTATTGAGGAACTTGGAGAAAAGTATAACATTCGAGAAATTGCTTTTGACCGTTGGGGAGCTGTTCAAATGGTTCAGAACCTTGAAGGATTAGGCTTTACTGTCGTTCCTTTCGGTCAAGGCTTTAAAGATATGTCACCACCAACCAAAGAACTGATGAAATTGACATTAGAAGAAAGAATAGCGCACGGTGGGCATCCAGTACTTCGTTGGATGATGGACAACATCTTTATAAAAACTGATCCGGCGGGCAACGTGAAGCCGGATAAAGAAAAAAGTACAGAAAAAATAGATGGCGCGGTGGCAACTATCATGGCACTTGATCGTGCTATTCGTTGTGGCTCAGGTAATAGTGGAGATTCGGTGTATGACGAGCGAGGTTTGATTGTCTTTTAAACCTTAATGGTTAGCACAATGTTTATATTCGGAGGTGATGCCTATGAATCTAATAAAAGGACTGTTTCGTTCAAGAGACAAACCGCAAAATCGTGTGGGTAGTGCGTTCTCCTTCCTGTTTGGCGGTACGTCATCTGGCAAAATGGTTAATGAACGTACTGCAATGCAGGCAACAGCAGTGTATGCCTGCGTAAGGATATTAGCTGAAGCGATTGCCGGACTGCCACTTCATGTATATAGATATCGTTCTGATGGAGGTAAAGAAAGGATTCCTTTCCATCCGCTGTATTACCTTCTTCATGATGAACCAAATCCAGAGATGACTTCATTCGTGTTTCGAGAAACACTGATGAGTCATCTTTTACTTTGGGGAAATGCCTATGCACAGGTGGTCAGAAACGGTCGTGGGCAGGCAGTTGCACTTTATCCCCTACTTCCTAACAAGATGGAAGTTAGTCGAGCAACAAACGGAGAGCTGGTCTATACCTACTATCGTGATACTGATGAAAGTGGCCTAAACCCAAAAGGTGGCTATGTCACACTCCGTAAAGATGAAGTTCTACACATACCTGGCTTAGGTTTTGATGGACTCATTGGCTATAGCCCAATCGCTATGGCGAAAAATGCAATCGGTATGTCACTTGCTACTGAAGAGTACGGTGCGGCATTCTTTGCCAATGGTGCTAATCCCGGAGGTGTGCTGGAACACCCAGGAGTAATCAAAGATATACAGAGGGTCAAGGATAGTTGGAATAGTGCCTACCAAGGCACAGGCAATGCTCACAAAATTGCTGTGTTGGAAGAGGGCATGAAGTTCCAAGCCATTGGTATCCCGCCTGAACAGGCACAATTCCTAGAAACACGGAAATTCCAAATTAATGAGATTGCGAGGATTTTCCGAGTACCGCCCCATATGGTGGGAGATTTAGAGAAATCCAGTTTCTCCAATATTGAGCAGCAGTCTTTGGAGTTTGTAAAATACACCCTCGATCCTTGGGTGGTGCGATGGGAACAAAGTCTCCAGCAATCGCTTATTTTGCCTTCTGAGAAAACTTCACTGTTTATCAAGTTCAATTTGGACGGTCTGCTTCGTGGTGATTACCAAAGTCGTATGAATGGCTACGCTACAGGTCGTCAAAATGGCTGGATGTCAGCCAACGATATCCGTGAACTGGAGGACATGAACAGAATACCGGCTGAGGAAGGCGGCGATTTATATCTGGTTAACGGAAATATGACAAAACTGGCTGACGCAGGTGCGTTTGCCAAAACCGAAGGAGGTCAGTAAATGAGGAAGTTTTGGAACTGGGTGCGAGATTCTGATGAAGAACGTACCCTCTATTTAAATGGAGTGATATCCGAAGAAACGTGGTGGGGCGATGAGGTCACACCTAAGATTTTTAAAGATGAATTGCTGGCAGGCACCGGCGATATTACGGTGTGGATTAATTCCCCTGGTGGTGATGTGTTCGCAGCAGCCCAGATTTATAACATGCTGATGGAGTATACCGGAAAAGTCAATGTAAAGATTGATGGGCTTGCGGCAAGTGCGGCATCCGTTATTGCAATGGCTGGTGGAGATGTATATATGTCCCCTGTTTCCATGCTGATGATCCATAACCCATCAACGATTGCTATCGGTGACAGTGAGGAAATGCTGCGAGCAAAGGCTCTATTAGATGAGGTCAAGGAAAGTATTATTAATGCCTATGAGTTAAAGACGGGCCTTTCTCGAACAAAACTCTCTCATCTGATGGATGCAGAATCATGGATGAATGCAAATAAAGCCATTGAACTTGGTTTTGCAGACAAGATCATGTTCATGGAAAGTGAAACACCGGATTTGACGGATAGTCTTATCTTTAGCAGGATGGCGGTTACTAACTCGCTTATCAGCAAACTGCCAAAACAACCAAAACAGAAAACAGGTACACCCATTGAGTCGCTGGATAAGCGGCTTTCTTTAATTTCGCACTAATTTTAAGGAGGAAATAACAATGAGTAAAATTCTTGAATTGCGTGAGAAACGCGCTAAAGCTTGGGACGCAGCAAAGGCATTCCTTGATTCAAAACGTGGCGGTGATGGACTGTTATCCGCTGAGGACACGACAACCTATGAAAAAATGGAAGCCGATGTGGTGGCTCTTGGTAAGGAAATTGAACGTTTAGAACGCCAAGCATCTATCGACTTGGAACTGTCGAAAGCAACCAGTAACCCAATTACCAACGAACCTACTAGAACTGGAGAGGAAAAGACCGGTCGTGCAAGTGCTGAATACAAAAAAGCTTTCTGGAATGCGATGCGTGACAATGTTAGCTATGAAGTAAGAAACGCTCTAAAGATTGGCACTGATTCTGAAGGCGGATTCCTTGTACCAGATGAGTTTGAACGTACTCTAGTAGAAGCTCTTGAGGAAGAAAATATTTTCCGTAGATTGGCTAATGTAATCACTACATCTTCTGGTGACCGTAAGATTCCTGTTGTTGCAAGCAAAGGCACTGCGAGCTGGATTGATGAGGAAGGAGCTATTCCTGAAAGTGATGACAGCTTCGGTCAAGTATCTATCGGTGCTTATAAACTAGCAACGATGATCAAAGTCTCTGAGGAACTGCTAAATGATTCCGTGTTTAATCTCGAAAGCTACATCACAAGAGAATTCGCACGTCGCATTGGTAACAAGGAGGAGGAAGCCTTCTTTGTAGGTGACGGTACAGGGAAGCCAACAGGACTTCTGAATGCTACTGGCGGCGGTCAAGTTGGTGTTACTGCGGCAAGTGCCACTGCCATCACTTTGGATGAGGTTTTAGATTTATTCTACAGCTTGAAAGCACCTTATCGTAATAAGGCAGTATTCGTAATGAACGATGCCACAATAAAGGCTATTCGTAAATTGAAAGACGGTAATGGGCAATACCTATGGCAACCTTCCATCCAGGCAGGAACACCTGATATGATCCTTAACCGTCCGCTGTACACCTCAGCATATGTACCTACTATTGAAGCAGGTGCAAAGACTGTGGTATTCGGTGATTTTAGTTATTACTGGGTGGCAGACCGTCAAGGACGAGTATTCAAACGCTTAAATGAACTCTATGCTGTCACAGGTCAAGTAGGATTTATTGCGACTCAACGAGTTGACGGAAAGCTTATCTTACCGGAGGCCGTTAAGGTACTCCAACAGAAAGCCTAACGGAGGTGCTTTATGAGTTATAACACGAAGAACTATACCGAACAAGGCGGAGAAAAAACTGTTATCGGTGGCGTTTTAGAAATTAAAGAGGGGGCCTCGGTTACGGGGCTTCCTGTTCTTGAAAATCAGGCAGACAGCATAGCTACCGATGTTGCTGGATTAGTTACGGACTTCAATTCTCTGCTCGCCAAACTAAAGGCAGCGGGGCTTATGGAGACTGACTAAGGTGGAATGTAAAGGAGGTTGGTAGTATGGCAGTGGCAGATAATCTCTTGCCTAAAGTTAAAGCGAACTTAATTTTAACGCATGATCAGGATGATTCCCTCCTTATTGGATTTATCACTGCTGCAGTTTCATATGCACAGAGCTATCAGCATGTTCCTGAAAACTATTATGAAACCCATGCCATGCCTCCAACAACAGAACAGGCAGTGATTATGTTGTCGAGTCATTTCTATGAAAGCAGGGATGGCTCGACGGCAGGTTTCTTTGCAGATAGTGTACAGGCGGGGCAACAAGTATGGAACACAGTGAACTTACTTTTACGACTTGACCGAGAGTGGGGTGTTTAGTATGAGTTTTGGAAAGATGAACACCTTCATCGATATCATCTGTACGGTACCAATAAAGGATGAGGAAGGCTTCGCCACAAAAGGTGACAACATACTCGCTAGTGTACTTGCTTATAAGGAAGATCGGCATGGCAGTGAACGGTGGACGAATATGGCATCATTTTCATCTGCAACTTCCCTATTCAGGTTCAGGAAAATCTTCGGACTTAAGGTGACGAATGAAATGGTCATCGTCTGTGATGATGGAAGATATCAGATTTTAAGTGTTGAGGATGTAAGAAATCGAGGAATGTATGTCGAGGTTTTAGCTGAAAAGCTAGAACCAACTGTGAGGTGATGGATATGGCAAAAGCGAATATAAAGATGCCAGAAGAATTCCTTTTAAAGGTATCTCGATTAGCTGACCAGACCGATGTGATTCTTCCTAAGGTTTTGGAAGTTGGCGGTGAAGTGGTGCTGGATAAAGTTAAAGGAAATCTAAGTAAGGTGGTTGGCAAGGGCACGAAATATCCATCTGAAAGTACGGGCGAGCTGCTATCTTCATTAGGACTCTCGAGTGCAAAGCAGGATAGAAACGGTAACTTCAATGTAAAAGTTGGCTTTGCTGAGCCGCGATCTGACGGTGAGAGCAATGCTAAACTTGCCAGCATCATCGAATATGGCAAACATGGTCAGCCTGCAAAACCCTTCCTAAAGCCTGCGAGGAATACATCCAGGAAACCTTGCATCAACGCAATGGTCGCCAAGCTGGAGGAGGAGATCGAGAAAATATGAATATTTTAGAGGAATTGAATACCCTTGTTTCCACTATACCGCTTCCCGTGGAAACCGGGGTTTTTTCAGGTTTGGCACCAGATGAGTATGTCGTGATTCTCCCTCTTTCGGATATTTTTGAAGTTCATGCTGATAACCGTCCAGGCTTTGATGTGCAGGAAGCGAGGATATCACTGTTCTCTAAAAATAACTATCTAAGGCGGAAAAGACAGCTCACAACTTCTTTAATAAATGCAGAGTTTACTGTGACAGAACGAAGATATATCGGTCACGAGGATGATACTGGATATCATCATTACGCCATCGATGTGGCTAAAAACTATAGATTGGAGGAATAACACATGGCAACGATCGGTCTTGATAGACTGTACTATTCAAAAATAACCGAGGACGCTAACGGTGAGGAAACTTATGCCCAACCTTCTGTACTTGCAAAAGCCATCACTGCTGAACTCTCGGTAGAACTGGTGGAAGCAATTCTGTATGCTGACGATGGCGCAGCTGAGGTTGTGAAAGACTTTAATAGCGGTACTCTCACTCTCGGTGTAGACGACATTGGCCCGACAGTCGCAGCGGATTTAACTGGAGCTTCTACTGATGACAACGGGGTATTAATCTCAGCCAGTGAAAACGTGGGTACACCAGTTGCAGTAGGGTTTCGTGCGCAAAGGGCTAACGGAACATACCGCTATTTTTGGCTGTATCGCGTTAAGTTTGGACTACCAGCTACCAACTTACAGACAAAGGCTGATTCCATTACCTTTTCAACACCCACCATTGAAGGAACTGTTATGCGTAGGAATAAGCTGGATGGATTGGGCAAGCACCCATGGAAAGCGGAAGTTACAGAAGGTGATCCGGGTGTTTCATCGACCACCATAACAGGCTGGTTCACTGAGGTCTATGAACCTGTATATACACCTGAACCATAGGAGGAGAAATAATGGATAATGAAAGAAGTGCCTCAATCAACATAGGTGACAAAGAGTATGAACTGGTTTTAACTACACGTGCAACAAAGGCCATTGCCGGTCGTTACGGTGGTCTTGAAAACCTTGGAGAAAAACTGATGAAATCAGAAAACTTCGAGATGGCACTGGACGAGATTGTTTGGCTAATCACGCTGCTTGCAAACCAGTCCATTTTGATTCGCAATCTTAAGAATAAGAACGCACCAGAAGAATTGTTGACAGAGGAAGAAGTGGAGCTTCTTACCTCACCGCTTGACTTAGCGGCATATAAAACTGCAATTACCGAGGCGATGTTCAAAGGTACAAAGAGAAATGTAGAAAGTGAGGAGGAAACTCCAAAAAACGTGGAAGTCGGGTAACGGACGCTGAGGTCTTTACCCGGCTTCTTTATTATGGAACGGTTCAGATGGGCATGGAAGCAGAGGAATTCTGGCTTATGCCAATTGGGCTGTTTTTTGATTTATGGACTTGCCACAAGCAATGGCATGGTATTGAAAAACCAAAGAAAACTCGGACCATTGACGATATTATCCCACTAGGCATATAGGAGGAGGTGAAGGGATGGCGGACAATTTTGGATTAAAAATAGGTGTCGAGGGTGAGCGAGAATTTAAGAAGGCACTCTCGGAAATTAATCAATCATTTAAGGTACTAGGTAGTGAAATGGCCCTTGTAACCAGTCAATTTGATAAGAATGATAAATCCATTCAATCGATCACGGCACGAAATGCCGTTTTAAATAAAGAAATTGACGCACAGAAAGAAAAGATTTCAACCCTTAAGGCTGCCCTTGACAATGCCTCCTCCTCTTTCGGTGAAAATGACCGCCGCACCCAAAACTGGCAGATCCAATTAAATAGGGCTCAGGCAGAACTGAATCTAATGGAGCGTGAACTAGAAGAGTCCACAATTGAAGCGGATAATCTCGGTGAAGAGTTAGAGGATTCTGGTAAAAGTGCAGAGGATGCTGGTGGCAGGTTTGAAAAGCTTGGGGGTGTACTTAAGGGAATTAGTGTGGCGATGGGTGCGGTTGCCGTTGCCGCTGGAGCCGCGGCTATTAAGTTAGGTAAAGAGGTAGTTACTCAGTTCGGAGAATTAGAACAAAACCTAGGTGGATCGGAGGCGGTTTTTGGTGCATACGCTGCATCGATTCAGAAAACGGGTGAGGAAGCTTATAAAAATCTTGGGGTTTCCCAAAGTGAGTATCTTGCGACCGCCAACAAAATGGGTGCGTTGTTCCAAGGTTCTGGTATACAGCAACAGAGAAGTCTTGAGCTAACTGAAAAGGCTATGCAACGTGCGGCAGACATGGCATCTGTTATGGGTATTGATATGTCCTCGGCATTGGAGGCAGTCACTGGGGCGGCAAAGGGTAACTTTGATATGATGGATAACTTAGGTGTTGCGATGAACGCTACAAACATCGAAGCCTATGCTCTCGCAAAGGGTCTGGATTTCACTTGGAATACTGCAACACAAGCGGAAAAAGCCGAAGTAGCAATGCAAATGTTCTTTGAGAACACAGAGCAGTATGCAGGTAACTTTGCAAAAGAATCAACCGAGACAATCTCCGGTTCTATTGGGTTACTACAGGCCGCACTTGGTTCATTTACAGCTGGACTCGGTAATGCCAATGCTGATATGACGAATCTGACTGAGAATCTTGTTGATGCTTTCGAGGCGGTTGTCACTAATATTGTACCGGTTTTAGAAAATATCGTAGCCGCCTTGCCAACAGCGACAGGCGCAATATTAGCGGCGGTTGCAGAATTGCTACCAATGCTTCTTGAATTAGTTACAAATATATTCACGCAAGTACTGGAAACAATGTTAAATCTTTTACCGGAACTTATCCCAGCTGCAGTAAGTGCTCTAATGACGATTGTCGGTGCATTAATTGATAACCTTCCACTGCTAATAAATGCAGCAATTGAATTAGTAACAGCACTTGTGGAGGGAATCGGCATAGCGTTACCACAACTCATCCCTGCGGCAGTTTCTGCAGTTATGCAGATTGTCCAAGGATTGATGGATAACCTACCACTCATTTTGGATGCCGCTTTGCAGTTGATTTTAGGATTAGCACAGGGATTGGTAGATGCCATACCCCAGCTTACTTCTGCATTGCCTGTCATCATCAAAGCAATAGTGGATTTTATCATTAAATCTATTCCGCAGATTATTGAAGCGAGTATTCAATTATTGTCCTCACTGGTTACAGCTTTGCCTACCATTATTACAGCAGTTGTGGAAGCAATTCCGCAAATTATCGACAGTATCATCAATGCTGTTATTGGCTCGATTCCTTTGATTATTGATGCAGGTATCCGGCTTCTAGTTTCACTCATTCAGGCATTGCCGCAGATTATTACTACTGTTGTAGGTGCTATTCCCAAGATTGTTAGCTCGCTGGTCAATGCCGTTATTGGTAACATCGATAAGATTATCTTAGCGGGTGTACAACTGTTTGTGGCATTGATTGCAAACCTACCAAGGATAATCGTGGAGATTGTTAAAGCAGTACCGCAGATTATCTCTGGACTGATCAAAGCCTTTACTGGCTATATCGGTCAAATGGCTCAAGTGGGTGGCAATCTGATTAAAGGTCTATGGCAAGGTATTTCAGACGCAGGGGCATGGCTATGGAGTAAAATATCTGGATTTTTCGGAAATGTTGTTTCAAGGATTAAAGACTTCTTCGGTATCCGCTCTCCTTCAACCCTATTTGCTGGAATTGGCCGCAACATGGGTGAAGGTATCGGTGTAGGTTTTGAGGATGCAATGACAGCAGTTTCAAGGGATATGCAAAATGCAGTGCCAACCAGCTTTGACTTTAATTACAGAGGTGTATCTGGGCAAGGCAATGCCACTGGTGCAAGTATCACTCAAAACATTTCTGTAGTGACACCTAAGGCTCTATCAGAAAAAGAACTAGCACGGGAGTTTAAGAACCTATCCCGTAAACTGGCACTTGAATTGTAAAGGAGGTACGGCAATGGAACTAACATATACCAATAGAGATGGAGAGAGTATTACGCTAAAGCAAAGCCGACCGTACTTTCTTACGAAGATAGATGGTACTGGCAACATCCGTCAAACTGTTAACACTTTCAAGGCGCCAGACCAAGATGGCGCTTTTTATATTTCCTCCACACTAGATATGCGAAACATAACGATTGAAGGTACGGTTGTTGCTGATACTCCCGATGAAGCTTATAAAAGGAGACAACACTTCCTTCAAATATTCAGCCCAAAGCTACTAGGAACCCTTCAATACCGTGAGAGACAGATTTCCTGTGTGGTAGAGGAAGCAGGTTTTAGTGTTTCTAATCGGCAACGAATACCAAACTTCTTTGTCAGTCTGCTCTGCCCATCCCCTTTCTTTGAGACATTAAATGAGGTGCGAGAGGAACTGGCATCATGGATACCGCTATTTGAGTTTGAATTGGAAATTCCAATGACTGGGATGGAGTTCGGAATGCGTCAACCTAGCCAAATCATTACGGTGGAAAATATAGGGGATGTATCTTGTGGATGCGAGATAGTGTTTAGGGCCTTAGGTACTGTGTCGAACCCTGAACTATTAAACATAGACACGGGAGAATATATCCGACTTCTCACTACAATGAGCGCTGGGGATGAACTTCGTGTATATACCCATTTCGCTGGTAAGCGTGTGATCCAAGTTGATGGTTCAACGGTTACAAATGCTTTTTCACTGTTGGATACCAATTCGGTGTTCTTTCAACTGGCGGCAGGCCTTAATACACTGAGATACGATGCTTCTGTCAATATGGAATTGTTAGAGGTTAGTATTTACTTTCGTCCGCAGTTTCTGGGGGTGTGAAAATGGAACTGTATATCTACAATTCAAACCGGGAGCTTGCAGGCATTGTTGAATCCTTTGAGTACTTACGCTGGACGAGACGCTATTCCCAGTGTGGCTCATTTGAGTTAAAGGCGATAGCAACTCCAGAGAATACAGAACTCTTAAAGGAAGGGAATATCATCTGGAAAAATGATGATGAGGAAGCCGGGATCATTGAGCATCTGGAACTTTCTCAAACCGAGCATGAAATTATTACTGCAAGTGGTCGTTTTGCAACTTCCTTCCTCTCCCGCCGCATTGTTTGGCAAACGGAGAAACTGTCTGGTGACATATCTGTCTGTGTGGAGCAGTTGATAAATAATAATCTTATCAATCCTTCTGATACAGCAAGGAAGATTTCAAACATAACCTTTTCTGCTCCAAACTTAAATGTTCCCATCAGCACACAAATATCGTATAGAAATTTGATGGATGCGGTGACAGGACTATGTGTTGCTTCAGATATTGGCATTAAGACCGTGTTCTCTCCTGCGACAGGGGGATTTACCATATCGTTGTATAGAGGAAAGGAATCACAAGCAGTATTTTCTAAGGAATATGAAAATCTTACTGAACAGATTTATACGATAAGTGCAGGAGATTATGCCAACACTGCCCTTGTTGCTGGTGAAGGAGAAGGCACAGAGCGAACCTTTATTTCGATTACAGGTGGCTCAGGTGAGACAAGACATGAAATTTTTGTGGATGCTAAGGATTTGCGGGCGGAAGACTTTGGTTCGGATTACATTGATACACTAATCTTTCGAGGTCAAAGTAAGCTTAGTGAGCAGGCCATACGATATTCATTTGATACATCTATCAATCCACACGGCAATTTAACATATAAGATAGACTTCGATCTTGGGCAGACCGTCAAAGTTATTTCCAAAGCATGGGGTGTATCCATGACGACACGTATCACCGAAGTCGAGGAAACCTATGACGCAGACGGCCAGAGCATCAGTGTAGTGTTTGGAAAAGCGGAGTTAACGATAGCACAAAAAATCCGCTCTGACTTAAGCGAGGTTAAAACAGCGATATTTGCTCCAACGGGCATATCCGAAATTGCACAGGCTATAGGGACCGTGGAGGAAACGTTGGGAATTGTGGAGGAAACCTTAGGTGACTTGACTGAGGTAGATTCAGAGATTCAAGGAGACAGCGTAGCATCTACTATCAATAATCTGTATGGTAAACTACCAGCACTCGAAATCAATGTGGGCGGAGGTACTATATCCATTGGACAATATGCGTTGTACCATATGAACTCTGGGGATGCCTTTTATTTCACCTCATGGAGTGGCAATAAGTTTAGTGACCAGCCAAGTGATGACGGTCATGTCTTTTTGGTAAAGCATAACGGGGATAACACGGGGAATGGCTATCAGCGGGCAATGGGTTTCTTTATTTCTCGTAATACCATGACATTTTATGTGATTTCTGTTTTCGTATTTAACAACCCTTCTGGTCAAGCAAACTGGCTTAATATCAATAACGAACCTGTAACTACTGCAAGGATTGCCAATGGAGCAGTCACTGGCTTGAAAATTACAGACCGTACAATTACAGCCACTAAACTGGCTTCTTCCTTTAGCGACTACTCAACTACAGAACAAAACACAGGGCGGCTATGGATAGATGGCAAGACGATTTATCGTAAAGAGATAAATCTCGGTTCGCTTACGGATACAACACCAAAACATGTACCTCATGGTATAGCAAACCTCAGCACTGTTGTCAGTTTAACCGGTTTTGTCACGAATGGGAGTGTTTTCTTGCCACTGCCCCTTGCTCGTTACAACAACTTTGCATCTCAAATCGGACTCTTCGTGAATATGACCGACATTGTAGTCGAACCAGGCAATGATAGAACTGCATATACAGGCTATGTAGTTATAGAGTACACAAAAACCGTTTAGTAAGGAGGGAATAGTTTATGGAGAAAAGTGGATTTTTCAACTCATCTGATGGAGATAGAATCTATGACGCGACAGATTTCGCTGCATATTTTGGAAGCCTTGTCTCGAATGGTGTATTTTATTCTACACCAACAAACCTTCTGGTGTCTCCAGGGATTGGGTTGGTAGTGAGCATAGCAGCGGGCAGTGCGTGGATTAATGGTTATCGATATGAAAATACGGATGTTTTAAACAAACCACTTTCTACAGCAGACGGAAGCAATCCTCGCATAGACCGGGTTGTGGTTCGCTTAAGTCAAATTACGAGGAGCATTCAGCTTGCCATTGTCACGGGTACTCCCGCAGCAACACCCATAGCTCCAGAGTTGACAAGAACAAGCGATGTCTATGAACTTGGCATCGCTGATGTTTTAGTACCTTCGGCTGCCACATCGATTTCAGCAAATAACATTATAGATACCCGATTGAATACTAGCCTTTGTGGGCTGGTAAACTCGCTAGTTTCGGCTGTTTATGAATAGGAGGAGGTGAATGTAAGTGGCGGATATTAATGGCATCACTCTGCAGGCGGGTTCTAGCCCGACCGTCCATTACACAATTACTTATACCAAAAGCCGTCTAAATAATAGTCAGATGAGATACAATTTCACCATATCCGCTGCGTTGGGTTCATCAGGTTCCTTTATCCGTAGTGGTTATGCATTGCTTTGCACTATGACTGTAAATGGATCTTCTTCACAGGTACGTATTAAAGCGGCGGATGGAGATAACTGGGAAGGGACCACACCAAGGCTCAGATATGTTTCGGTAACCTGCGCTTCTACTACAGGTAATGCAACCCAGCCAGTCACATTCAAAGTGGTATCTGATGGACGATTGCCATTATCCTCTGGTGTAATTACCAATTCAAGCTATACGGTACTAAGTGCTCCATTGCTTACTACAGCTTGTGGAGCCCCAACATCTTGTACTGTTTCTCCAACACTTGCGGAAGGGAATGTGACTCTTTCTTGGAGCGGTGCTTCTGGAGGCATCAATAATACGATTTCCAGTTATGAGATTCAATATAGTGATTCCGCCGATAATGTCACATGGGGAGCATGGACTGCTCTGACAACGGTGACCACCACAGCGACAAGTGGTAGTGTATCCGTTGCACCGCCTCCTACCCGAGGTAATTATCGTAGATTTCAGGTACGAACCCGTGGTACAGCAGGTGCTAGTTATTACTCTAGCTGGAAAGTATCCACAAACAGCATCCGCAGAAATACGGTGCCAAAGCCAGCGACGACTGCTGTTGCCTCCCCGGCAGCATATAGCGATGAGACTATCACGCTTAATTGGAGCGGAGCATCTAACGGTACCAGTCCAATTAAGGGATATCAAATTGCCAGTCGCACATCTACGGATAATAGTACTTGGAGTGCGTGGAATGTGTTGACCACGTTGACACTGGCGGCAAGCGGAGGGAGCTATAACCCAATAGTTTCAAGGACTCCAGGAACATATACTCAATTTGGTATTTGGACAATTGATACATTGGATGTTTATTCAATAGAAAAAGTCAGCAATAGTATCTATTGTAATGTCACAGCTTGTGCAGCACCGACCCTTTGCACGGTAAGTGCAACATTATCTGAAGGAAATGTCACTCTTTCTTGGAGCGGAGCATCTGGCGGTGCAGGTAACCCTATCACTTCCTATGAAATACAGTACAGTGATTCACATGATAACATCAATTGGGGTGCCTGGCTGGCATTGGCTATAGTCAATACTTCTGCAACAAGCAGTATTTTAAATGTCAGTCCACCTGCTACACGTGGCCATTATCGTCGGTTTCGAATAAGAACTCGTGGTACGGCTGGTGAGGATTATTACTCAGACTGGACTATTTCCAGCAATACTGTTCGTAAAAACATACTGCCCATACCACCGACTATTTTTGCCGCAAACCCTCCTATATATGAAGCTAATACAATAAATCTTTCATGGAGTGGGACGGTACCTGGAACCAGTGCGATTAAGCAGTATGTCATACAACAGTCTACATCGACAGATGGTGTGAATTGGTCGGCATACGTAGCACTGACGACTATTATTTCAAGCAATACCTCAGGTAGCCTTCAGGTAAATGCTTCACAAATAGCTGGTCGGTATACCCGTTATCGAATCAGTGTTACAGATGCACTTGATGCAGTTTCTGCCTTTGTAGTTAGCAACATGGTAAAGAAAAACAGCCCACCTGCATCACCAGTAGTGGACTGTCCAATGTCTGGCAATTTTACTTATAACTCTACACCACGTTTTATGATTACAACAGGGATTGAACCAGATGGACAAACACAAATAGTGGAGGTAAGGATTGACTCTGGTCCATGGCAAAATAGCGTGGACAATCCTGAGCGGTTTTCTGTAAGCGGCTATCTTGGTAATGGTGTCAAGACGATTTACCAAGCAGAACCTCTTTCTGTAGGAAATCATACCGTTACTTTTCGTTGCCTTGACAGTGATATCGAGTCAGCAAGCACAGAAGTTGTTCGTACCTTCACGATTTTAGCATTACCTTTTGAAATCATCACCGCTAATGTGACACATGTAAAGGCAGCGCATATTAAGACGTTTCGAACTGCTATAAACAGGGTACGTAGCTATTACAATATGTCCCCTGCAACTTGGAAAGAGGAGATCATCGCAAGAAAGACCACTGTTAAGAATTGGCCATTCCATATCGTTGAAATGCGTAAAGCTATTGATGCGATTATTATGATGATTAATAGTTTCGATTCTTCCCATGCATTCGATACACCATCTGTCACATGGCTACCTATTGGTACAGGAAGACCTAGGGCAGATGTGATGCAACAAATTCATGACCTAATAAAAATAATGTAAAAATAAAATTCAGCGCTCTTGTCATTTGCAGGGGCGCTTTTCTATATGGAAATACACGAAACGGAGGTGTCTTTAATGAAAGAAATTTGGAATTGGATACAGCTGGCTATTGCCGCAGTCGGTGGATTTCTTGGGTGGTTTCTCGGCGGTTATGACGGATTTCTCTATGCACTGGTAGCTTTTGTGATCATTGACTACCTGACAGGTGTCTTTTGTGCAATTGCAAACAAAAAACTGTGTAGCGAAATCGGTGCTAAGGGGATTTTCAAAAAGGTACTCATCTTTATAATGGTAGGCATCGCTCATATTATCGATACACAAATTTTGGTTAGTATTGGAGAAAATAGTGGCATTTTACGAACAGCAGTAATCTTTTTCTACCTAAGTAATGAAGGAGTATCCATTTTAGAGAACGCTGGACATATTGGACTGCCTATTCCAGAAAACCTAAAATCGGTTTTACAGCAACTACATGGACGTGATGGGGAACCGTCTAAGCCTGGTGGTGGAAGATGATTGACTTAATATTTGATTAGAGGTGATTTTAATGAAGTTACGCAAACTATTACTTACGAACAATGCCTGCTATAAAGCGGGTAAAACCATAACGCCAAAAGGTATTATGGTTCACTCGACTGGTGCAAACAACCCATGGTTGAAGCGCTACGTTGGCCCAGACGATGGCTTGCTAGGAAAGAACCAGTATAACAACCATTGGAATCAAAACAAACCTGGAGGGCGTCAAGTTTGTGTCCATGCCTTCATTGGTAAATTAGCAGATGGTTCCATTGCTACCTATCAAACCTTGCCTTGGAATCACCGGGGTTGGCATGCTGGAGGAGATGCGAATAACACGCATATAGGATTTGAGATTTGCGAGGACGGTCTAACCGATACCTCGTATTTTTCTGCTGTTTATAAGGAAGCAGTGGAGCTTTGTGTACATCTTTGCAAACTCTATGGACTTAGTGAGAAGGATATCATCTGTCATAGTGAAGGCTATAAGCAAGGTATAGCCAGTAACCATGCGGATGTGATGCACTGGTTTCCTAAGCATGGCAAGACCATGGATACCTTTAGAGCGGATGTTAAGAAACTTCTAAGCGAAGAAGAAAAATCAGCAGAACCAGTGAAAAAGAAATATTACCGTGTACAAATAGGTGCATACACTGTCAAAGCAAATGCTGAGGCAGAGCTTGCCAAAGCTAAAAAGGCAGGCTTTACGGATGCATTTATTAAGTATGATTAATCAAAAGGGCGAGTTTAAAACGGTGTTTCTTGATTTTCACAAAGTCTCTCAAATAAATTATTAAACAATTAATTTATCTAGCCTGTGGGGGTTCTTCCCTTGCAGGCTCTTTTTTTATGCTCTGATTCAAATTAATTCTTACAAATCCTCAACTTCGACCTGTTCCCACGGCTATTAGGTAGGAGGTGATTCCTAGTGAATCAGCACGAGGATAAAAAAATTACAAAGATTTCAGATGAGATTATAGACAAAAGCGTTGAATTAAAGAAAGTATCACAGGAACAGCTACAGCGTGAGTTTGATTATATCCAGGCAGAAAAGATGCTGAGAAAGATGCTCGGAAAAGGCTTAATAACTGAAATAGAATTCCACAAGATAGACGCACTAAATCGCCAAACTTTCTCCCCTTTTTTAGCAGAGATAATGCCCTGAAATCGTTGATATATAAGGGTTTCAGAGGTAATATGAGACCTACCAAGAAGGAGGTGAGAGGATGAAAAAGATAACGAAAATAGAAGGAAATCTAGCCAACTCTTTTATTAAGCCAAAAACACGAGTAGTTGCCTACTGCCGAGTTTCAACAGATAGTAATGAACAGCTAGTCAGCTTGCAAGCACAAAAGGCCCATTATGAGACCTACATAAAGGCGAATCCAGAATGGGTATATGCAGGCCTATATTATGATGAGGGAATCAGCGGTACGAAAAAGGAAAACCGCTCTGACCTGCTTAGGATGTTATCAGACTGTGAAACTGGGAGAATTGACTTAATCATTACAAAGTCCATCAGCCGATTTGCGAGAAATACTACAGACTGCTTGGAGATGGTTCGAAAACTGATCGACCTTGGGGTTCATATCTATTTTGAGAAGGAAAACATCAATACAGGTTCAATGGAAAGTGAATTGATGCTCTCCATTTTAAGTGGGCTTGCAGAAAGTGAGTCAATTTCCATTTCTGAAAATACTAAATGGGCAATTCAAAGACGATTTCAAAACGGGACCTTTAAAATTTCCTACCCACCATATGGGTATCAAAACATTGACGGTCAGATGATAGTAAACCTCAAGCAGGCTGAAGTTGTGAAGTATATTTTTGCAGAGGTATTATTGGGCAAAGGCACACAGAAAGTTGCAAATGATCTTAATCAAAAGGGTATCCCTTCAAAAAGAGGTGGTCGTTGGACAGCTACTACAATTCGAGGAATTCTGACCAATGAAAAATATACTGGCGATGTTATTTTGCAAAAGACTTATACTGACAGCCATTTTAACAGGCACACCAATTACGGTGAGAAAAATATGTACCTAGTAGAAAACCATCATGAGGCAATTATCAGCCATGAAGATTTTGAAGCTGTGGATGCCGTTCTCAATCAAAGAGCAAAGGAAAAAGGCATCGAAAAGCGCAACTGCAAATATCTAAACCGATATGCTTTCTCTAGCAAAATTATCTGCTCGGAATGTGGCAGTACCTTTAAAAGACGGATTCATTCATCTGGAAGAAAATACATCGCTTGGTGCTGTAGTAAGCATATAAGCAATATAACGGAATGTTCTATGCAGTTCATTCGAGATGAAGATATAAAGACTGCATTTGTCACGATGATGAATAAGCTCATTTTCGGTCAGAAATTCATATTAAGACCACTTTTGAATGGGTTACGTAACCAGAACAATGTAGCAAGTTTTCGCAGAATTGAAGAGTTGGAAACTAAGATTGAAAACAACATGGAGCAGAGTCAGATGCTGACGGGTTTAATGGCCAAAGGGTATCTGGAACCTGCTTTATTTAATAAAGAAAAGAATTCACTGGAAGCAGAAAGAGAAAATCTTCTTGCTGAAAAAGAGCAACTTACTTATTCCGTCAACGGCAATTTTGCAAAAGTTGAAGAAGTTGAGTGTTTGCTTAAGTTTGCCACTAAGTCCAAAATGCTCACAGCCTATGAGGATGAGTTGTTTGAAAGTTATGTAGAGAAGATTATTGTTTTTTCACGAGAGGAAGTTGGATTTGAATTAAAATGTGGCATCACATTGAAGGAAAGGTTGGTGAATTAGATGGGTCACACACCCTATGGATATAGAATTGAAGATGGAAAGGCTGTTGTAGATGATATAGCAGCGGAAAAAGTAAGGGAATTATTTTCAGGGTACTTGGCAGGACTTTCTTTGAAGGATGTTGCTAAAAAAGCTGGGATAGACTGCTACCACGCCACAGCAAGTAAGATGTTGCAAAACAAGCACTACCTTGGCGATGAATTCTACCCTCCAATTATTGATGAGGAGACATTTGAAAAAGCAAGAGTAGAAAAACGAAAACGAGCAGAAAAGCTAGGAAGGATATGGGAACCTAAAGATGAACCGGAAACGGATTATCCTATAAAGTTCAAAGCAAAACCTCTAGTGCAAAAATATGACGACCCATACAAGCAGGCGGAATATGCCTACAGTTTGATAGAAAGCGAGGTGTAAAAAGTGGCAGTGAGTAGGAATGTAACAGTCATTCCGGCAATTCAACGAATCGGAAATAATAAAAATGGTGAAAGCAAACCCAAAATACGAGTGGCTGCTTACTGCCGTGTTTCAACGGATAGTGAGGAGCAAGCTTCAAGTTATGACATTCAGATTGAACATTATACAAATTATATTAAGAAAAACAAGAAATGGGAATTGGCAGGGATTTTTGCGGATGATGGCATCACAGGTACAAATACCAAAAAGCGAGATGAATTCAACCGCATGATTGAAGAGTGTATGGCAGGCAATATCGATATGATCATCACAAAATCTATCAGCCGATTTGCCAGAAATACGTTAGACTGCCTTAAATACATCCGTCAGTTAAAGGATAAAAACATTGCTGTGTTCTTCGAGAAAGAGAATATCAACACCATGGATTCCAAGGGTGAAGTCTTGTTGACCATTATGGCATCCCTTGCCCAACAGGAAAGCCAATCCTTAAGCCAAAACGTAAAGCTAGGTATTCAGTATCGATATCAACAAGGTGAAGTTCAGGTCAACCACAAGCGTTTCCTTGGATACACCAAGGATGAAAACAAGCAGCTAGTGATTGATCCAGAGGGAGCTGAGGTGGTTAAACGGATTTATAGGGAGTACCTTGAGGGGGCGAGCCTTTTACAGATAGCAAGAGGACTAGAAGCAGACGATATTCTAACAGCGGCAGGTAAATCAAAATGGAGGCCAGAAACGCTGAAAAAAATACTACAAAATGAAAAGTACATCGGTGATGCCCTTCTACAAAAAACATATACGGTTGATTTCCTTTCTAAAAAGCGAGTCAAGAATAACGGCATCGTTCCCCAGTATTATGTAGAAAACAGCCATGAGCCTATCATTCCACGCGACCTTTTTATGCAGGTTCAAGAAGAGATGGTTCGAAGAGCAAATCTTCGGGGCGGCAAAGGCGGTAAAAAGAGAGTCTATAGCAGCAAGTATGCTTTATCGAGTATTGTTTACTGCGGTCATTGCGGCGATATTTACCGACGAGTACACTGGAATAACCGAGGTTACAAGTCTATTGTTTGGAGATGCGTCAGCCGTTTGGAGGAAAAAGGGTCTGAATGTACGGCCTCTACCATAAACGAGGAAATATTACAGACAGCAGTGGTCAAGGCTATTAACGAACTTTTGGCTAACAAAGAACCCTTCCTCTCAACGTTACAGAAAAATATAGCCACCGTACTTAATGAAGAAAATGATAATGCCACCGTTGATATTGATGGCAAATTGGAAGAATTGCAACAACAGCTTCTAATCCAAGCAAAGTCCAAGAATGACTATGAAGATGTGGCTGATGAAATTTATCGGCTTCGTGAATTGAAGCAAAATGCACTAGTTGAAAATGCAGAGCGAGAAGGAAAAAGGCAACGAATCGCTGAAATGACTGATTTCTTGAATGAACAATCCTGTGAGTTGGAGGAATATGATTAACAGTTAGTAAGGCGACTTATTGAGAAAGTAACGATATATGAAGATAAGCTCACCGTTGAATTCAAGTCTGGGATTGAGATTGACGAAGAGATATAGAATATTAACCGCCAATTAGGGGCTAGCACCCTTTGGCGGTTAATATTGGATTTTTTTAATTTTAAAGTTGCTTAAAACGACTTGTTGTGTTAAAATATACGCTGATACAAATAAGAATTTAGGAGGAACCGAAACTATGACAGCCTCAATGCGTTTAAGATAAGCTGGCAATAAAAAAAGCAGAATCTATCCCCGATGATAGGCTTTTTTGTTGTGCTTATTTATACGATATTGAGCATTCATTAGTTACGGTGAGGATATAGGTCATTTAACTATACCTTTATTTAACTATGTCTTTATTATGAATGTTTCCATATTGTATGTATGCAGACCAAAAGCCACATTGTGGATTTAGGCCTGCATTTTTTATTGCCTAGAATGCTATTCAAAATAGAAATTCAAGCAAAATAATATGCAGGAGATAATATAAATGGAAAAATACAACAATTGGAAACTTAAGTTTTATACAATATGGGCAGGGCAGGCAGTATCATTAATCACTAGTGCCATCCTGCAAATGGCGATTATTTTTTACCTTACAGAAAAAACAGGATCTGCGATGGTCTTGTCTATGGCTTCACTTGTAGGTTTTTTACCCTATGCGGTCTTTGGACCAGCCATTGGTGTATTAGTGGATCGTCATGATAGGAAGAAGATAATGATTGGTGCTGATTTAATTATCGCAGCAGCTGGGGCCGTGCTAGCTATTGTTGCATTGTATATGGAGTTACCTATCTGGATGGTTATGGTAGTATTGTTTATCCGTAGCATTGGAACAGCTTTTCATACCCCGGCTCTCAATGCGGTTACTCCACTTTTAGTACCAGAAGAACAGCTTACGAAATGTGCAGGCTATAGTCAGTCTTTGCAGTCTATAAGCTATATTGTTAGTCCGGCGGTTGCAGCATTGTTATATTCTGTTTGGGAATTAAATGCTATTATTGCCATCGATGTATTGGGTGCTGTGATTGCGTCTATTACGGTAGCAATTGTACGTATTCCTAAGCTTGGCGATCAAGTGCAAAGTTTAAAACCAAATTTCATAAAAGAAATGAAAGATGGAATTGTCGTACTGAAACAAAACAAAGGATTATTTGCCTTATTACTTTTAGGCACACTATATACATTTGTTTATATGCCAATTAATGCACTATACCCTTTATTCAGTATGGAATATTTTAATGGGACACCGATGCATATTTCTATCACCGAAATTGCGTTTGCCTCTGGTATGCTGGCAGGAGGCTTGATATTAGGAAGATTGGGAAGTTACGAAAAGCGTGTACTATTAATAACGGGTTCATTTTTTATGATGGGAGCTAGTTTAGCCATTGCAGGATTACTTCCTTCAAATGGATTTGTAATGTTTGTAGTCTGCTGTGCAATAATGGGGCTTTCGGTGCCATTTTATAGCGGTGTGCAAACAGCTCTTTTTCAGGAGAAAATTAAGCCTGAATATTTAGGACGTATATTTTCTTTGACCGGAAGTATTATGTCATTCGCTATGCCGCTTGGCTTAATCCTTTCTGGGTTTTTTGCTGATAGAATCGGTGTAAATCATTGGTTTTTACTATCAGGTATTTTAATTATTGGCGTTGCTATCGTTTGCCCGATGATGACCGAGATTAGAAAATTAGATTTAAAACAAAATTCATAGGAGGGACATATTTATGTATTTAATTTTCATGTAATTCTTCCTGCTTAAATCGTAGGGTTTTCCCTGCGTACAAGCAAATGAAAACATGCGATTATAGACAGGAGGAAAATGTTATGGAATTGATATTAAAAGCAAAAGACATTCGTGTGGAATTTAAAGGACGCGATGTTTTAGATATAGACGATTTAGAAGTATATGATTATGACCGTATTGGTTTAGTAGGAGCAAATGGTGCAGGAAAAAGCACTTTATTTAAGGTGATTTTAGGAGAATTAACTCCTCCAGGATGTAAAATGAATCGTCTAGGTGAACTTGCCTATATCCCTCAGTTGGACAAGGTAACCTTGCAAGAGGAAAAAGATTTTGGACTTGTAGGCAAGCTTGGTGTTAATCAATTAGATATTCAGACCATGAGCGGCGGTGAAGAAACAAGGCTTAAAATAGCACAAGCTTTATCGGCACAGGTTCATGGTATTTTAGCGGATGAACCTACCAGTCATTTAGACCGTGAAGGAATTGATTTTCTAATCGGACAGCTAAAATATTTTATAGGTGCACTGTTAGTTATTAGCCATGACCGCTATTTTCTTGATGAGGTAGTAGATAAAATATGGGAACTGAAAGATGGCAAAATCACTGAGTATTGGGGAAACTATTCTGATTATCTTCGCCAAAAAGAGGAAGAACGCAAGAGCCAGTCTGCAGAATACGAACAATTTATTGCGGAACGTGCCCGATTGGAAAGGGCTGCGGAGGAAAAGCGAAAGCAGGCCCGTAAAATAGAAAAAAAGGCAAAAGGTGCTTCAAAGAAAAAAAGTACTGAAGGCGGAGGGCGTTTAGCTCATCAAAAATCAATGGGAAGTAAGGAAAAAAAGATGCATAATGCCGCTAAGTCCCTAGAACATAGGATTGCGGCCTTAGGAAAAGTAGAAGCCCCAGAAGACATTCGTAGGATTCGTTTCAGGCAAAGTAAAGCATTGGAGCTCCACAATCCATATCCTATTGCTGGTACGGAAATTAATAAAATATTTGGAGATAAGGTATTGTTTGAAAATGTATCTTTTCAAATTCCGCTTGGAGCAAAAGTGGCATTAACTGGTAGTAATGGAACCGGAAAAACAACTTTAATCCAAATGATCTTAAACCATGAAGATGGAATTTCTATTTCACCTAAGGCAAAAATAGGTTACTTTGCACAAAATGGTTACAAGTACAACAGTAATCAGAATGTCCTAGAGTTTATGCAGGAGGATTGTGATTACAATGTATCGGAAATTCGTTCAGTGCTAGCATCCATGGGGGTGAAACAGAATGATATTGGAAAAAGCTTATCTGTTTTAAGCGGCGGAGAAATTATTAAATTATTGCTAGCTAAAATGCTTATGGGTAGATATAACATCTTACTAATGGATGAACCGAGCAACTTCCTTGACATACCAAGCTTAGAGGCTTTGGAAATACTAATGAAGGAGTATGCCGGAACTATAGTATTTATCACCCATGACAATCGGCTACTTGATAATGTGGCTAATGTGATTTATGAAATCAAAGATAAGAAATTAAACTTAGTCCGATAATTATTTTACTTTTCTTATTTGACAGATCGTAAGTAGGGCAGTGAAAAAGATTATGGATTTTATCTAAGCGCTAAGTAGTTTAGATCACTAATCAGGGAAAATAAGGCCTTCAAGATGAATTCTGAAGGCCCCCCTTTCCATATAAATATACGTAAAGCTTAAGGAACATATGGCAAAAAAGGTGTTTCTCAACATGAGATATAGCTTTTGATATTGAAAGGAGTGATTCAGTATGATAGATAATATTATTCAATCAGTGACAGAAAAATTATCCTCTTTGCCTTATATAGAAGGCATCGTATTAGGGGGTTCTCGTGCAAGAGGCACCCATACAGAGGATTCTGATATAGATTTCGGAATCTATTACAATTCAGAGTTATTTGACATTACAGTAATTAATCAACTTGCTACAGAGTTGGATGATGAGAATAGAAGCAACCTTATTGTACCTCCCGGAGCATGGGGTGATTGGATTAATGGCGGCGGATGGTTAGTCATAAACGGATATCATGTGGACTTAATTTTACGTGATATTAAACGGGTGGTACAAATAATCAAAGATACGGAGCAAGGAATTGCTACTGCTAATTATCAGACGGGGCATCCCCATGGATATATAAGTGCTATGTATCGAGGAGAATTAGCGATTAGCAAAATACTATATGCTAATGATGAAAACTTTTATGAGTTTAAAAAGCAAGCAGAACGTTATCCAACCGCTTTGCAGAAAGGATTAACTGAATTTTTTATGTTTGAGGCAGGTTTCTCTTTAATGTTTGCTGAGAACAATATAGATAAAGACGATGTATCCTATGTTTGCGGGCATTGCTTTCGAAGCATATCTTCCCTTAATCAAGTCTTATTTGCAGTAAATAAAGAATACTGTATAAATGAAAAAAAGGCTGTTAAGATGATCGAGGATTTTAAGATCAAGCCAAGCGATTACAAGGAAAGGGTCGATAAGGTTATTTCCTTAATATCAACTAATGTAGATTGTACAAGAAAAGGAATAGAGATTCTTCAAAGACTAGTAAATGAGGTTGAATACCTGAAAGGAGCCCATATTCAATGACGGGGCCAGATAAGAAAAAGCTTTATCCGAATGAAAATATAAAGACGGTTTGCTATATAAGTAATCTACCTAAAAGACCAAATGTTGAGATTGGTGAATACACTTATTACAGCGACAATAATAAATCTCCTGAGAAATTTTATGATAATATAGAGCACCACTACGAATTTCTTGGAGATAAACTCATTATAGGCAAGTTCTGTGCAATTGCAGCGGGTGTTAAGTTTATCATGAATGGTGCAAATCATAGAATGGATGGAATTACAACCTATCCCTTTAATATCTTTGGCTGTGGATGGGAAAAAGTGACTCCTACAATAGAACAACTTCCTTTTAAGGGTGACACAGTGATTGGCAATGATGTGTGGATAGGTCAAAATGTAACCATAATGCCAGGTGTTAAAATTGGAGATGGTGCGATTATTGCTGCTAACTCAACAGTAGTAAAAAGTGTTGAACCCTATTCAATATATGGTGGGAATCCAGCTAAGTTTATCAAAAAACGCTTTAGTGACGAAAAGATTGAATTCTTGCTAAAGCTTCAATGGTGGAATTGGAGCGAAGAGGAAATATTTAATAATCTTGAAATGTTAACATCCGAAGCAGGGTTAGAGCAATTAATGAATAAACAAATGTAAACTAAAGGGTTTCCCGAATAAGGTGAGTCGACTACATTGTGCACAGATTGTCGGATGGGTAAATGCATCCTCTGATAATATTGATGATGAAAGGAGGTTGTTTGATGGATTCTTTAAGAAGTATGAATAATGCATTGGCATATATTGAAGAGCACTTAACAGAGGAAATTGATTATAGTGAAGTATCTAAAATCGCTTATTGTTCAGAGTATCATTTCAAGCGGATGTTTTCTTTTTTAGCAGGCATAAGTTTATCAGAATATATTCGGAGAAGAAGACTGACGTTGGCTGCACTTGATCTGAAAGATAGGGATTTGAGAATAATTGATGTAGCCGTCAAATATGGCTATAATTCGGCTGATTCATTTTCCCGTGCTTTTCATTCCCTGCATGGCATTCTCCCTTCTGAGGCAAGGAGTGAGAATACACAATTAAAAGCTTATCCTCGAATGACCTTTCAATTATCAATTAAAGGAGGATGCGAAATGAACTATCGTATTGTTGAGAAAGGACCTTTTAAGTTAGTAGGATTTAAGAAGAGAGTTCCAATTATTTTTAAAGGTGTCAATCCAGAGATTGCAAAAATGACTGAACTTTTAACCACGGATGTTATTAAACAATTAAAAGCAATTTCAAATGTAGAACCAACAGGTATTATTAGTGCTTCCACTAATTTCTCGGAAGGAAGAATGGAAGAAAGAGGAGAACTAGATCATTACATCGGTGTAGCAACTTCAAGTGATGAAACAGCAGAATTTGATGTATTAAAAATTGATGCTAGTACTTGGGCTGTATTTGAATCGATTGGACCATTCCCGGAAACACTTCAAAATGTGTGGGGTAGGATATATTCAGAGTGGTTTCCATCATCAGGATACGAGGCGGTTGAAGGTCCTGAAATTTTATGGAGTGAGAGTCCAGACACTGGGAATCCTAAGTATAGAAGCGAAATTTGGATTCCAGTAAAGAAAAAAGACTATTAATTACATCAATGTTTACGAAAAGGGCGCTCCTATTAAGAGTGCCCTTTTCGTAAACGGTACGATTGGTGAATGTTTGGCGTAGCTAATTTCGGGTTGTGCTAGGCACCCCCGAAACAATAAAAGCTTAACTTCACTGATAATATACTCTTCCTCACTTTAATTATAACATATACAAAATTGCAAATATAGACTGTTCGTTCTGAATTTCAACTGCTATACTTCGATAGTATATTAGTGAGATTTGTTGGGGGATTTGGGATAGTGATTATTTTGCTCTGCTTCATTAATCGACGAATTGGCAAAAGGCAAGCCAATGGAGAAGATCTTGAGCAGTTGAAGTTCTGGATATACTCATCATAACATTCAATTAATTTGGAGGTAAGATTAGATGAATAAAAAATTTGATCCAAATAACGTTATTATTAAAATCTGCATGAGTGGGATGGGATTGGAGGACTGTGGAAACAGTGAGGGTGCGATTGCGATGTTTCATAAAGCATGGCACGAAGCAACGGATGACTATGAAAGATTTATCGCAGCTTATCATTTAGCTCGTATACAAGAAAATATTACAGATAAATTAAAATGGATGGAAACATCCTTACAGTGTGCACAAAATATAGATGATGATAACGTTAAGAGTGCTTACTCCACGTTGTATATAAACATTGCCAACTGTTATGAGGAGTTGGGTGATTCTGAACAGGCAACTAGAAATTATGAATTGGCCAAATCATATAATGGTGCACTAACAGATAAAGGCCCATTTTACCATGGGACAAAGGCAGATTTGAAAGTTGGTGATTTTCTGATAGCGGGTGGAAATTCAAATTACAAACCTGGGCTTAAAATGAACCATATTTATTTCACTGCTAATGTCAATGGGGCAGGTCTTGCAGCAGCATTAGCAAAAGGAAAAGGAAGAGAACGCGTTTATATAGTAGAACCTACAGGTGAATTTGAAAACGACCCAAATGTTACTGACAAAAAGTTCCCTGGTAACTTAACGCGTTCTTATCGCTCACAAGAACCTTTAAAAATTATTGGTGAAGAAACAGAGTGGACGAAACCGACAGCTACTAAGCGACGAGAATGGCATGAAAATTTAGCTAAAAACAAAGGCGATATTATTAACTAAACACATTTAATGGTGTGATAGTTGAAGGTCGATATGTTCCCGCCTACCGATAGTGCCAAAAACGTAGTGGATATGTTTCCGAGAACGGATACGCTCAAATGACATTCATTCTGTCCTCTCGAGCCACTGTGAAGCGGTTGCATGGTTGGAGTTATTATAAAAGTTAATAGAGTCCTTTTTATCTGTAATAGATGAGAGAAAGGGAGAGCATTTTGGAAGAACATGAAATCTTCTTTAAAAGTTATTTTACGAGCACAGTTGCGACATTTTAAAAAGATTGAAACAGCACTTGTCAATAAAGATTTCGAAACAGCAGAATTATTAATGAAACAATTGATTGAAGACACGCAAAAAGGAATAGAGGATTAATCCGCTGTTGCATGGTTGGAACTTGTATAAGGCACATACAAAGTATAGAAATATCTAAAGAATATTTGCATCCGAGAGTCCCAAAAAGGATTCTTGGATTTTTTTATAGAAAGATTAAAAGTGAAAAGTATTTAATACGACCTTCTAAACTTTCTGGATATTTTGAGTTGTTTACGATGGTAAGTCTGGTAATTTTAGCAGCTCAAGAGGTGATGGTTGTTATTGAGTTTGTTTTTCAATTCCAGCCATTCATAATAACCCACCAGTAGGAAATACTGTATAGACAGTTTATATAATGGGGGACAGATTGATTATGCCTGAATTGCCAGAGATGGAAACATATAAAACACTACTTGGGTCTTTGATAGGTGGGCAAAAAATCTCGGCTGTTGAGATAGGGCGCGAAAAGTCTATTAACGTACCAGTCGACAAGTTTACTATGAATGTTGCAAATCAAACAATAAAAACTATTACTAGAAGAGCCAAATATTTGGTTTTTCAACTACAGGATGGGTCATGTTTACTGTTACATCTAATGCTTGGAGGGTGGATGTTCTTTGGCAAAGAGGAAGATAGACCAAACAGGACAATTCAAGTAAAACTATCCTTTGGAGAACAACATTTATTTTTCATTGGACTACGATTAGGCTACCTGCATTTTTTATCGCCTGAAGAAGTTAAGAAAGAGTTTGAAGACTTGGGACCTGAAGTGCTTGATCCAGATTTTACATTAGATGCCTTCCACCAGATCATGCAAAAAAGAAAGGGCGCAATAAAAACAACATTAATCAATCAAGAAGTGTTAGCGGGAATAGGGAATGGATATTCTGATGAGATTCTTTGGCATGCAGAAATTAGCCCTGATAAAAAAATCAATGAACTAGACGATCAACAATTAACGAGGGTTTATCATTCGATTCAATTCATCCTTAATAAAGGAATCAAACAAGGCGGTTATATGGAAAATCCGTTATTTAAGGGAGATGACAATACAGGAGGCTACCAATTTTATGTGCATGACAGAGAAGGTAAAGAATGTTCCCGTTGTAATACTACCATTATAATAAAAGAAATCTCTTCGCGGAAAACTTACTTTTGCCCTAAATGCCAGCATTAAAGGACGTTTTTATTTTATCCATCGTGAAGCAGTCGCATGGTCGGAGAGGTATAATAGAATAGCAGCTAAAATAGAGGGCATCTATATTAGCTGCTATTCTGTTTATAAAAATACATTTAAGACAATCTAAAAAAATAAATATCGCCGGACTTTGCATTAGTTTTGTTATACGTTTTTTCATATGTGGCCATACTACTGTCGCTTAGATCTATTTAATTTTACTTTTAACGAGCACTTGCTAAGCCAACTGAAGTATTCTCATATTTTCTGTCCTCAATTGCCTTTACCATAAAATGGGCAACGCTTGCACGTGGAATAGAGCGAGATGTAGTAGGTACGCCTTCGAATGTTTCGATATAATCGAGTTCTAGTGCCGTATCCTTCAAGCCCATTGGACGAACAATTGTATAAACGACATCTTTTGACATGATTGCCTCTAACGCTGCACGATGATCTTTTAATGGCTTTTCCAATAATTTCATCATCATTTTTCCTGAAATTCCTGGAATTTCATTAAATACCCCAGCCGATGCACAATAGATAATACGTTTAACATTAGCAGCCTCCATCCCATCTGCGATATTGTGACCCATTCGTTGAATAGACGTATCTTTATTAGGACCTTTTGTGGAACCGATACAAGAAACTACAACATCATGACCCACAATTGCCTCTGCTACTTTTGCAGGATCAAATGCATCCCCTTGAATAATTTGAACTCCTTGAATGTCCATTTTTTCAGGTGTACGAACAAAAGCAGTTACCTCATATCCTTTCTGAACTGCCTGCTGTACAAATAATTTTCCAACACCGCCCGTTGCACCAAATACGATAAGCTTCATTGGGCATCACCTCTAACGTATATTTATTCGAGTATAGCACTCTCTAACTTGAAAACAAATTAACAGGTGAGGGGAGTATCTTCAATCTCTTCGATTTGTGGTTTTATTTGGAATAATATCCCTAGGTTGATTCTGTGTAAATTGATAAAAGACTAATATTCCTTTGAAAAATACAAATGCTAATAGTCGAACTTCATCTAAAATTTGTGCTTTGTTAGAAGAATGAAATGTAGTAAACAAGGTATCTATGGAGCTGTTACATGAAGTAACTTCTTAATTTATTGTATTTAATGAAAGAGTAAATTTAACTTGTTTTAGCATTATATAGGCTACTCTAGTGAATTTGTGTTTGATAATAAGTGATAAAGCATGATATAAGTGTTAAAGAAGTAAGAACATTTAAGTTTATAATTTTGGGACGAGGTGCCTGTCCCCTCGTCCCTTTTGAAGCTGTATGTATGATGAGAGGATTTGAATTTGAAATGATAGATAATTTTTGGCAAGATTTACCCCGGCCATTTTTTGTACTTGCACCTATGGAAGATGTAACAGATGTTGTTTTTCGTCACGTAGTAAGTGCAGCCGCTCGACCGGATGTATTTTTCACAGAGTTTACGAACTCGGATAGCTATTGTCATCCAGAGGGCATGAAAAGTGTGCGCGGTCGCTTGATTTTTACAGAAGATGAACAGCCTATGGTAGCACATATTTGGGGGGATAAACCTGAATATTTCCGCCAAATGAGCATAGGTATGGCCGAGCTAGGATTTAAGGGAATCGATATTAATATGGGCTGCCCTGTACCGAATGTGGCATCAAGAGGAAAAGGGAGTGGACTTATTCTGCGTCCAGACGTTGCAGCAGAACTTATTCAAGCAGCAAAAGCAGGTGGACTGCCTGTCAGTGTGAAGACAAGGCTTGGTTTCACAGAAATTGAAGAGTGGCAGGATTGGCTAACGCATATTTTAAAACAGGATATTGCAAACCTTTCGATTCATTTACGTACAAGAAAGGAAATGAGCCAAGAAGATGCGCATTGGGAGCTCATTCCGGAAATTAAGAAATTACGTGATCGTGTTGCACCAGATACGTTATTAACCATCAACGGAGACATTCCTGATCGTCAAACTGGTCAGCAACTTGCTGAAAAGTATGGTATTGATGGTGTTATGATCGGGCGAGGTATCTTTAAAAATCCTTTTGCTTTTGAAAAAGAGCCAAAAGAGCACAGCAGTAAGGAATACCTTGATCTTTTAAGACTGCAACTTGATCTTCAAGATCAATATGCTGAAGTTCTTCCACGTTCAATTACGGGGCTTCATCGCTTTTTCAAAATTTATGTTAAAGGTTTCCGTGGAGCAGGTGAACTAAGAAATCAATTAATGAGTACGAAATCAACAGATGAGGTGCGGGCATTACTTGATCGATTTGAAAAGAGCGTAGATGAGACAGGGACAGTAGATTAAGGTAAACCCTCAAAAAAATAGGGATCTCCCTTGTAAAACGATAGTTAAGATAACTCCAGTTGACTCTGTATTTGACTCGAGCAATGATACACCGATCAACGGTAGCTAAATGCTTATTTATAGGGCTTTTCAAAAGTTCCGTGACTTTTGGGAAGCCTTTATTTTATAGTATAGTCTATAAAATGGAAATTATAAAATTTTTATTTTACCTCACGTTTAAATGTTGTGTCAATAAGAAATTTGTTATTTCATCGAAAAAATGTTATAATAGTCTTACAATTGTTTTTCCAATCGTATTCTGAATTCAACTGTTTTTTTGCAGATAGAATTGTGAATACGTTTTTTTAATAATTTTTTTACCGAAGAAAAATTAAACACACGGAGGACTAATATTAATGAATTTAATTGATAAGAAAGTTACACACAAACGTTTTGGCATGGGTAACATAGTTAAGCATAATGAAACTAGTATTGAAATACATTTTGAAACTGAAAAGAAAAAGTTTGTTTTCCCTGATGTATTTGAGAAGCACTTAAAAATACATGATCCAAGTGTTGCTGATTCACTGGAAAAGATTATACAGGAAAAGGAAATGGCACGAAAAGAAGAAGAATCGAAGAAGGAAGAGGAAAGAAAACTACAACGAAAAAAACAGGAACTTCGAATGGAACATGAAAAACTTATGCAAAATCATAAGCTTCATCCTGAATCACAAATGGTTTTTTGGTGTGATACAGAAGAAAAGAATAGTGTTTTTTCAGAGTGGAGTGTTTTCTCAGGTGAAATTAAAAGCGGTAATAACAAAGGGAAGCCAAACAAGCCCATCCGCTTGCACCAAAATAGCGCTGTTTTGTTAACAGCAGTTGATTCCGACATGCCTGAAAAAGACAGACGAATCTTAGGCGTCTATATGGTGAATGAAGAGTTTATTGGTAAGCTTTGTGATGATGGAAATGTTCCTGCGCATTCAAAGTTTAGACTGCAACTTACAGAACAGGAATCAGATCAGATGCTTTTCTGGAAATACTATATAAATGAAAAGTCGCCTCAAAAAATGACATGGAATACAGGCAAATATCGTTATTTTGATAATATATGGATGGCTCAAATCTTACTTGATATCATATCGTTGAAAAGCGACCCAAAAGAAAGAGAGCTGGCACAACAATTTTTTGAACACTTTTGTAAAATGAATCAAATAGTACCTCAAGAATTACCAAAGCCAAATGGCGCATTAATGCGTAATTAGACGTAGCCAATTATATAGTAAGTAAAAGGAAAAGCCTCCTCATTAAAAATGAAGCCACTGAAAAAGTCGATTTCAATAAAAAAGTATAGTAATGACTTGATTTATCGATCTTTTGAAGTGAATTCCACTTCAAACATAACACAAGAGAATGTTATTATGACTTTTTATAATTTATAAGTTTTCAATGGCCTCATAAAAATGGAGGCCTCTTTTTGTTTATTATAAGAATAATTTTTCTAATTTTAATGGTTCGATATATTCTCCGTCTTTATAAGCACGCATGTTACCACCAGAGATTTCATCTATTAGAACAATTTGTTTAGCTTCTCCTGTACGACCAAATTCAAATTTAATATCGTATAACTCAATATCTTTTTTCGCTAGTTCTTCCTTAACAACGTTTCCGATTTGTTGAGTCAATTCTTTTAATACTTTATATTCATCTTTAGATAAGATACCAAGCATATCTAATGCATCTTCACTAATTGGTGGATCTTCTCGCTCATCGTCCTTAATTGTCACTTCGACAAAAGCATCTAGTGGTTGCCCTTCTTCAGCGTATAATCCGTATCTACGTAAAAAGCTTCCTACTGCTCGATAACGGCAAATTACTTCAAGCCCACTTCCAAAAACTTCAGCTGGTTTTACAGTCATTGTTGCATTTTCGATATCGGCATCAACATAATGAGTTGGGATTCCTTTTTCTTTTAATACTTCAAAAAAGTATTTTGTTAGCTTTAGTCCAGCACGTCCAGCACCTTCGATTGTCAAACCAACTGAATTTGCGCCTGGATCAAATACACCGTCAACTCCGGTAACATCATCTTTAAACTGAAGGAGGTAGTTGCCATCCTCTAATTCATAAACATCCTTTGTTTTTCCTGTATAAATATGCTTCATGTCAAATCAAATCTCCTTTAAAATTTTAGCGATTATTGGAATAGCGCGCATTACAAGTAATGATAAAACAATAAAATATGATTGTATATAATTTGCTCAATTTTATAAATATTGAGAATAAAGATTGCAATCTATAACCAATTAGTGTTGTCTAAAGTTTAGAGGCAAGTTCTTAGTTGATAGAATGAGAAAGGATGATTCGATGCCAAAGATTAAAGATGAGATTATTTTAAGAGGGCTTAAGGAAAATAATTTAAAAAATATAGATTTAAACATTCCAAAAGGAAAAATTATTGTTTTTACTGGTCTTTCAGGTTCTGGAAAGAGCTCAGTTGTTTTTGATACATTGGCAACAGAAAGTAGACGGCAAATGACGTTGAATTATCCTCTCTATGTAAGAAATCAAATGCCGAGATATGAACGACCCAACGCCGAACTTATGAAAAACTTAAGCCCGGTTGTAGTGATAGAACAAAGATCCATAGAAGGCAACTCCCGCTCAACGGTAGGAACCTATATGGATATTAATCCATTAATAAGACTATTATTCTCGAGAATAGGCAGTCCCTCCATAGGTTCGGCCAATGATTTTTCAAGTCAAAGTTCTTTTGGTAGATGTCCGAAATGTAGTGGATTTGGGGAGGTAGTAGCGCCAGATTTAAATAAGTTGATTGATTACAATAAATCGCTCCGAGAGTACGCAGTAAAATTCAAACCCTTATCGCCTTCAGGTTGGCAAGGTAGATGGATGATGACTGGAGGATTATTTGATCCCGATAAATCCATTAAGGACTACTCAGAAGAAGAACTTCAGCTGTTGATATATGGCCCCCCAGAAGGTGAAAAAGTCTATGCACCATTTCATACAAAAAATGGACCTCAACCTCACGAGTGGGATGGATTATTGCCTAGATTTACACGTCTATATATCAATCGAGATATCTCAAAGCTAAGAGAAGTATCACAAGAAGACATTTTTGCAGTATCAACTCGAATTTTATGCCCAATCTGCCAAGGTTCTGGTCTAAATCCACAAGTTTTAGAATGTAAAATAAATGGATTAAATATAGCAGAATACAATCATTTAGAGCTTTCAGATTTACTAGAAGAATTAAAGAACATCAATAATCCTATAGGAAGATCAATAGCACAACAAGCTATCCCACATATCACACAATTAATTGACATGAGTCTAGGATATTTAAGTTTATCAAGAAATATGGGTACCCTGTCTGGTGGAGAAGCTCAAAGGGTAAAAATCGCGCGACATTTGGGGAGCAGTCTAAACAACATTACATACATTTTTGATGAACCAAGCGCAGGACTACATCCGGAAGAAGTAGATCTTTTAATTCAGATGCTAAAAGCAATAAAAGACCAATATAATACTGTCGTTGTAATTGAACATGATCTATCAGTAATTAAGGTAGCAGATGAAATAATTGAGATGGGACCGGGGGCAGGTATAAACGGGGGAGAGGTTGTTTATCAAGGAAAACTGGAAGGATTGAAAAACACACCAACTGCAATAGCAATCAACCATAAGTTGAAAATAAATAAAAATCCAAGAGAAATAAAAAATTATTTCACAATAAAAGGGGCAAGTCATAATAACTTAAAGAATATAAGTGTAAATATACCTGGAAATGTATTAGTTTCTATATGTGGTGTATCTGGATCGGGTAAGAGTACTCTTATGTTAGAAGCCTTTACAGAACTGTATCCAGAAACCATAGTGGTAGGGCATGGCAGCATAGGAGTCTCCAACCGTTCTACTTTAGCAACATATATGGGAATAATGGATGATATTCGCTCAATATTTTCAAAAGAAACAAAACAACCAGTTGGCTTATTCAGCTTTAATTCCTTGGGAGCGTGTCGAATCTGCAAAGGTAAAGGCGAAATCATACCAGAGGTCGCATTTGCTGATCCAGTGACTATTCCCTGTGAAGCATGTGGCGGTAATAGATATTCAGATGAAGCGCTAAAGTATAGCTATCAAGGTAAAAATATAGTAGAGATATTAGATTTAACTATAGACGAGGCTATAGATTTTTTTAATATATCAAAGATCATAAAAAGAGTTAGCACACTAAAAGACGTGGGATTAGGGTATTTAACCTTAGGACAAACGACAAGTTCATTAAGTGGAGGAGAAATTCAACGGTTAAAACTAGCAAGTCATTTACAAAATGAAGGGGAAATCTATCTATTAGATGAGCCATCCTTAGGACTACACAAAAAAGATAATGAAACACTTTTAAAAGTTTTTCAAAATATTATAAACAGAGGGAACACCGTGATCATGATTGAACACAATCTAGACTTTATTGTAGCGAGCGATTGGATAATCGAATTAGGTCCGGGAGGGGGAAAACTAGGCGGACATATTATATTTGAAGGCACACCAGTAGAATTGTTAAAGGCTAACACATTGACAGGGAAATGGTTAAGAGATGGGACTAATGAAAAATTATGATGGGCGTATAGTAGTTAGTAAATGGGACATGTCAAGCTCCCTTAACCAACATTGTGTTTGCCCTAAGATTAGGGGGCGAATATAGGCTAACGAGTAGAAAGTTGTGATGTTGATCTTGCTTCTCCGAGGATAAGAATTGCTTGGGAATTGGCATCGTAATACTATATATATGTTGATATAAGACTCCTTATTTAAATACTTATAAGAAACCATCGAGTAAAACAAAGGATAAGCGATTAAAAGTAGTAATGATGAAGTAATGGAAATAGAACCTTTTAACACTAGGGAGGAAAATTAATTGAGTAATGTAAAAAGAGAGTTGTCACAAGAACAAAGTGAAGAAATACTTAGTACATTAAAAGCGCGTTTTGAGAAATACATGAATCGTCATGAAGGATTAGAGTGGGCTAAAGTGCAAGAAAAGTTAGTAACAAATACTGAAAAACTATGGTCGCTATACCAAATGGAAAAATCTGAAGGTGAACCAGATGTGATCGGATATGATCAAGAATTGGACGAATATATTTTTTGTGATTGTTCAATGGAAAGTCCTAAAGGCCGCAGAAGTGTTTGCTATGACCGTGAAGCCCTAGAATCTAGAAAGAAAAATAAACCAGAAAACAGTGCTATGGATATGGCTAATGAAATGGGAATAGAGATTTTAACGGAAGAACAATACCGAGAGTTGCAGAAACTTGGGAATTTTGATTTGAAAACATCGAGCTGGGTGAAAACTCCTGAGGATATTCGGAAACTAGGAGGGGCCATCTTTTGCGATAAACGCTATAACACTGTCTTTATGTACCATAATGGAGCAGATTCTTATTATGCTGCTAGAGGTTTCCGTGGCTCAATAAGGGTCTAAATAAATGCTACAAGAGTAGTGATTTCTAATACAAGATGAGTAGAATTAATTAAAAGAAGCTGTTCAGAAATAGATTTCTGGACAGCTCTACTAGGTTAATTAAAATTTAAATTTATTTATTTCTTGCATCATTTCTTTTGAGGTTGTATCAAGTAGTTTTACAACTTCGGCGAGTTTCTCTACGATTTCTACTTGAATATTTGACGAACTTGCGACTTCGCTTGTTTGTTTAGATGTATTTGCAACAAGCTTTTGAATTTCTTCTGTGGAAGCTAATATTTCCTCAGAGCTTGCAGACATTTGTTCGATAACAGCGGAGTCATCTTGAACCCTCGAATTCACTTCAGTGACAACATCTAAGATTTGATATAACTTATCACCAATTTGCTCAACTGCTTCGTTGCCTGCTTTAACTTGATGGGTGCTATGTCCCATTTCCACTAATGCCTTATTACTAATTTGAAGGAAGTTTTCTAGGTGAGTTTGAATTTCGTCTGCTGAATTTTTAGACAGCTCTGCTAACTTACGAACTTCATCTGCAACAACCGCAAAGCCTTTGCCTGCTTCACCGGCGCGAGCAGCTTCAATTGCTGCATTTAAAGCTAATAGATTAGTTTGGTCTGCAATACTAGTGATTACAGAAACCATTTCTTTAATGGATTTAAACTTTTCACCCATCTCACGAACGTATACTTCTGTATGAAGTACAGATGCCTCCATATTTTGTATTTGTGATACAACTTGTTTTGTATAATCTACGCTTGTCTCTACTAAAAGCTTCATGTCATTCGATGATTCAGACATTTCTAAAGTTGTGTCTGCAACACGTTGAATACCAATCGTCATTTCGTTCATAGCTAAGTTTACTTCACTATTACTTGCCTCCTGCTGTTCACTGCTAGCAGCAATTTGAACAACACTTGCGGTAATAATATTATTCGAATCACTAACAAGTGAAGCAGTATGATCTAAATCATTTACAACTTGCTCTAAATTTTGCGATTTTGTTAGTAAGTTCAATAAAGATTCGGACAAGCTGCTAAGTGCTTGAGAGAATGTGCTTGCGAAAATAGTAATCTCATTATTATTTCTTAATTTTAGTGAAGAAAGGGTTTCATCGACATTTTTTAAATCGCCATTTGCCAACTGTACGGAAGCATTTTTTAATACAATTAATGGTTTTAATGCGCTATTTACATAACGGTAAGTAATAAATAAGCCAATTAGGACGAGGATTAAAAAAATAATTCCAATCTTTGGTACAATATCCTGTGCCACATTCGAGCTAACCTCATCTGTGTACGAAGCATCGATATCTACCCCAAGAAAAGCAACCACATTACCATCTGCATCCTTCATTGGGATGGTACCAGATACATATTCACCAAAGTCACTACTTAACAAATCAGAATAATAGGAACCGTGCTCAATAGCATTTTGTAAATGCTCATAAGTAGTGGAACCAGATGTCTCACCTAATGCTGCTGCATTTTCTTTATCATCTGTTGGCATACCATCCACTAAAAATGTCACGTCTTCACCCTCTTCGGGAACAAAATATGTATACGCATACAAAACACCGTTTATTTCACGGAGTTCATTTAATTGTTTCCTCAGTTCCCAATATAAATCATCTTCGACTGGATTTTTCGCTAATTTTTTATATTGTTCAACGTCTATATAATTTAACATATTTTCTGCTATATCTACCGTTCTCTCACCAATAGCTTGTTTTACAGATTCTCTTGAATTATAGAACATTGAAAAAACAAACGTTACTAATAATAGAATGAGTAAGGCAACAATGATGGAAAGAATTTGTCTGGATAATCGTTTTTCCTTTTGCATATTTTTGATGATACTCCTTTAAATATAAAGTCCAATTCCTGTTCACTATCAATTTATCGACAAAGTTTATGGATTTTTAATAAAATTTAATAAACTATAAATAAAATATAATATCATTAGTTTAAGTCTATTGGAACTTAATTAATTTTCCACAAATAGGGACTACCAAAGTTACCGGTTGTAAAAGGAATACAATTTTTCTAGGGCAGTTTTGTGAGTCCAGAAATGAAAAGTTTTTTTAGCAAAAAGGGGATTTTGAGTAGCTATTGTGTTATAGATGAAATTGGATTAATCTAAATTGATTAATGAAAAATAGATAAAATATGATTTATCGAAATTGGGGATACTACTTAATCATAGATTAGTGCAATAAGCAGTCTGTTTAATTACAAACCTACACTTAATTTGAGATAAGTCCTATAACAAAACTACTATTGGCAAATTTGATGCCATTATTAAAATATATAGAGCATAAAAATGGGTTTTTAAGATGTGGATAAAATTAAGGACTTAGCTTTTTAGTGTAGTATAGAAAGAATTTAGGGGAAATACTTGAGATATGTAAGAAAACATTTAACTACAACTTGTGATACTATCAAATGGGTTTATGTTAGAAAATGGTGTGAGATCTAGTGATTTAGAAGGAGAGATATTGTGATAAATAATGATTTATTAATTCGACTAAGATATGCGCTTGATATTAAAGATACAGATATGGTAGAGATTTTTCGCTTAGGCGGTATGAATTTAGCAAAAGAAGAGGTGCGGAAAGTTCTTTCAAAACCAAAAGAAAATGAAGATGGAGAAATCGATTTAACACCGACTGATCAATTTACTCCATGTGATTACGAAATGCTTGAGGCATTTTTAAATGGTTTTGTTACTTTTAAACGAGGTAAGCAAGATCCTAAACCAGGACAAGCTCCAGTACAAACACCTACAAAGAAAGATACGCCTAATAATTTATTTTTAAAGAGAGTGAAAGTAGCATTAAGCTTAACTTCTGAAGATATGATTGATATTTTCTACGACGCTGGTTTAATTGTTACAAAAGGGGAATTAGGCGCTATTTTACGTAAAGCAGACCATCGAAATTATAAAGAATGTGGTGACAACTTTACGAGAAACTTCTTAAAAGGACTAACACTGAAATACCGTGAGTAAAAAAATAAGAACAGTAGTTTATTAGTTTTTACTAAACTGATTGTGCCTGAGGTGTTAATAACTTGATAGTTGTAATTATGAACGGATTCTGCTGTGGAATCCGTATTTTTTTTGTGTGGAAAATTCTATTCGAATTTTTGTAACAAAAGTTGTTTACTTGTCAAATGTTAAGCTGATATAATTCATGTTGTTGTCCAAAATGCAATTAATTTCTCGAAATTGTACGATAATTCTAAAACTTTCGAGTTGTAACTTTTTTTGAACTTCAAAAATTATATATAAAATAATGATCAATTTATATATACCATACTTAGCAGAGAAATACAGAACATCATGAGGGGGAATTTGATGAATTGGTTCGAAAGTTCATTACAAAGTGTAAATACTTTTATGTACTCATATTTATTAATTGTTTTATTAGTTGTAGTAGGTGTGTTCTTTACGTTTAAAACAAAGTTTATACAATTTAGATTAATTCCGGATATGTTTAAACTTCTAACGGAAAAATCCTCAAACAATCAATCAGGAAAAAAAGGAGTATCGTCTTTCCAAGCCTTTACGATTTCAGCTGCTTCTCGTATCGGAACAGGAAACATTGCTGGTGTTGCAACGGCTATTGCCCTAGGAGGTCCAGGTGCTGTATTTTGGATGTGGATGGTTGCATTAATTGGAGGGGCATCAGCATTAATTGAAAGTACTCTGGCCCAAGTTTATAAAGTAAAAGATGGTAGTTTGTATCGTGGTGGCCCGGCCTATTATATGGAAAAGGGATTAAAGAAAAGATGGATGGGTATTCTTTTTGCGGTTGTAATTACGTTAACTTACGGTTTCGTTTTTAACGCTGTACAAGCCAACACTATTACAATTGCTTTTAAAGAAAGCTTTGGTACAGATCGAGTTGTTGTTGGAATTATCTTATCGATATTAACAGGAATTATAGTATTTGGTGGATTAAAACGAATTGTTAGTGTTACTCAAATTATTGTACCGGTTATGGCGATTGCCTATATTGCAATTGCATTAATGGTAGTAATCTTAAATATTTCCGAAATACCTAATATTTTAATTTTAATTATAAAATCAGCCTTTGGATTTGAAGAAGCGTTCGCTGGTATGTTAGGTGCAGCCATTATGAATGGAATTAAACGTGGACTATTCTCGAATGAAGCGGGTATTGGTTCAGCACCGAATGCAGCAGCCACTGCAGCGGTATCTCATCCGGTAAAACAAGGGTTAATTCAAACATTAGGTGTATTTATTGATACTTTACTTGTTTGTACTTCAACTGCAGCTATCGTATTACTAAGTGATGCATATCTTCAATCAGATGCCGCTTCAGTTAATTTAACTCAAGCATCATTAGTAAGTAACTTAGGTGAATGGGCAGGTATCTTTTTAGCAATTGCAGTCTTCTTATTTGCATATAGTACTGTTATTGGTAACTACTACTACGGCGAAACGAATATTGAGTTTATTAAAGAATCAAAATCTATCTTACTAGTATTCCGAATTTTAGTAGTAGCTTTCGTAATGTTTGGGTCAGTGGCAAAAGTACAGATTGTCTGGGATTTAGCTGACTTATTTATGGCAATTATGGCAATTATTAATTTACTTGCTATATTAATGCTTTGGAAAGTGGCAAAACCAGTGATCAATGATTACTTAGACCAACGTAAAAAGGGGAAGGACCCTGTGTTCTACAAGAAAAACGTTCCGAATATTGGGGAAGTTGAGTGCTGGGGAGACGAAGAAGAAAATCGCTAAATAAAGTGAAATAGAAATTGCGCTGCTTGAATTAGTTAACATATTAAGAACGGATCTCTATTAAGGAGGTCCGTTCTTTTGCATCTATCATAATCCAATAAGGTTTTTAAGTAATAAAAAGACCGCCTATGATGTATCCAAAGGCAGTCTAAAGATTCTCTTAAGATGAATTAACGTTCCTCGTTTAAATGATCAATAAAACGTTTAATTCTTTTAACGGCTTCTGACAATTGTTCTAATGAAGAAGCATAAGAACAGCGGATATGGCCTTCACCACTTTCACCAAATACGTCTCCAGGGACAACAGCTACCCCTTCTTTCATCAACAATTGTTCAGCAAACTGTTGCGAAGTTAATCCTGTTGATGTAATGGAAGGAAAGGCATAAAATGCACCACCAGGGACATGACATTCCAAACCAATCTCATTAAAGGATTGAACAATATAATTTCGACGTCGACGATAGCTCTTAACCATCTCATCTACATCTGGACGACCATTTTTTAGCGCTTCAATGGCAGCATATTGAGACATTGTAGAGGCACACATCAAAGCATATTGATGGATTTTTAACATGGCACTTGAAATCTCAGGAGGCGCACAAACAAAGCCAAGTCTCCAACCTGTCATAGCAAAACCTTTTGAGAAACCATTAACTAAAATTGTTCTTTCATGCATGCCTTCAATGGCAGCCATACTTGTATACTCTTCATCGTACGAAAGCTCAGCATAGATTTCATCGGCAATAATTAATAAATCATTCTTTTTCGCTAAATCAGCTATTCCTTCTAATTCGCTTTTACTTAACATTGTACCAGTCGGATTATTAGGGGAACATAGCATAATGGCCTTTGTTTTTTTCGTAATAACTTTTTCTAATTGACTTGGTAGTATTTTAAATTCATTTTCTTTTAATGCTTGTACTTGTATAGCTACTCCACCGGCTAATTCAACAGTAGGAACATAAGAAACAAAACATGGTTCTACAATAATGACTTCATCACCTGGGTCTAGTATTGTTCGCATGGCAAGATCAATTGCAGAACTTGCCCCAACAGTTACAATGATATCTGTTGCTGGTGAATATTCAACATTAAACCGATCTCGCATATAATTTGCGATTTCCTCACGTAACTCTAATAAACCTGCGTTAGGCGTATAAGAAGTATAACCTTGTTCAAGGGAACTAATGGCAGCTTCTCTTACATGCCAAGGCGTAACAAAATCAGGTTCGCCCACACCAAGAGAAATAACGCCTTCCATTCCTGCTGCCAAATCAAAAAAACGGCGAATGCCTGATGGTTTTAAATCGTTCGCTAATTTTGATACATATGGACTTTTTGTTGATTCCATTAAGGTGACACCACTATTCTTTTGTCTTTATTTTCTGTTTCAAAAATGATACCGTCATGCTTATATTTTTTCAAAATAAAATGTGTTGTTGTTGAAAGGACAGACTCTAAAGTAGAAAGCTTTTGTGATACAAAGTGTGCAACTTCGTTCATAGACTTTCCTTCAACGATTACTGATAAGTCATAAGTTCCTGACATTAAATAAACTGAACTAACTTCGTCAAAACGATAAATTCTTTCTGCAATCTCATTAAAACCTACACCTCGTTTAGGTGTTACTTTTACATCAATCATAGCAGTTACTCCAGGATGTTCTTCAACTTTTGTCCAGTCAACAATTGAAATATATTCAACAATTACTTTATTTTCTTCAAGTTTTTTAATGGACTGTACTGTTTCTTCCACGCTGATCCCAATCATCTTAGCAAGATCTTCTATCGCAATCCGCGCGTCTTTTTCTAGTATTTCAACTATTTCCATTTCCATTGCATTTAATTTCATGGAAAGACCTCCATATATTCTAAAATATTTTATAATTCAGCTTTTTCATTTTAACTGTTGTTTTAACGGAGCTCAAGCTAATTACTAAGAAAGTTAGAAATGTAAGAAATTTTTCATATATAATATTTATTTGCCATTCGTTATAGGAAATCAGTTCTTAAAAAGAGGGAAGAGGAGGTTGTGTCAGAATGTTTAGTATATGGAAAGTTATGGTGGATAAAAAGGGGAAAAATAAAGATGTCCATCATAGTTTGCAATGATGGACAAAAAGAATGACTTATTTTTCTATAAAAAGTATGAAACGCTTACTTTTTATAAATGGCTTAAGATTGCATTTTTAACATCTAAAAGAGTGGAAGTGCCACCTAAATCGCCAGTTTTGATTCCTGAGGATAAAGTTTCTTCGATTGCTTTTAACACACGAGCACCTGCTTCGTGATGTCCTAAGAAGTCTAGCATCATCTTACCAGTCCAAATTTGACCGATTGGATTAGCAATGCCTTGACCTGCGATATCAGGTGCTGAGCCGTGTACAGGCTCAAACATCGATGGGTATTCACGCTCGATATTTAAGTTTGCAGCAGGAGCTATTCCGATACTTCCCATAATAGCACCGCCTAAATCAGTTAAGATATCACCAAATAAATTTGAGGCAACAATTACGTCAAAAGCTTGAGGCTTCATAACAAAAAAGGCTGCTAGTGCATCAATATGATTAACTGCTGTATTTATTTCAGGAAAATCCTTTTTCACATTTTCAAATACTTCATCCCAAAATGGCATGGAGTACGTCAGGCCGTTTGATTTCGTAGCACTTGTCACATGATTACGTGAGTTTTTAGCTAGTTCGAAGGCATAACGCATTGCTCGCTCAGTGCCTTTTCGTGTGAAAACCGCATTCTGAATGGCAATTTCATCGACTCCTTGATGAATTCGACCACCACTATCCGAGTATTCGCCTTCAGAATTCTCACGTACAACCGTAATATCAAAGTTTTGGGGATTTTTTAGTGGTGATTCTAGTCCGGCAAGAAGTTTTGCAGGGCGAACGTTAATGGATTGCTTCATTCCACGTCGTATTTTAATCAGTAATCCCCAAAGTGAAATGTGATCAGGGACTAAGTCAGGCATCCCAACTGCACCTAAAAAGATCTGATCATATTGCTTTAAAATTTCAATGCCATCTTCAGGCATCATTTCACCATGTTCTAAATAATAATCACAGCCCCATGGGAAGTATGTCCATTCAAATTGAAAACCTCCATCTAGTTCCGCAATTTTATCCAACACCTCAATGGCTGCAGGAACAACCTCTTTCCCAATACCGTCACCTGGAATTACTGCTATTTTATATGTATGCATATTCAAATCCCCTTTTTTTGAACTTTCAATCTATTAGAAATATACCATAAAGTGGGTAATTGTTATAGATAGTAACTTTAAAATTCCAAGTTAAAAGAAATTTTATAGGTAAGGAGGGGCTGGCAAGAATAATGAACATAACAAAAGTGTCCATTAAAGGTGATAGAAATATTATACATAAATAAAAAATCCTATTAACCATTAGAGAGGGGTAATAGGATTAATTATTGAACTTGATTTTCTTTAAAATATTGAGCTGCGATGAGTTGCCAGTCTTCAAGAAATGCAGACCATAAATTAGGGCGTCTCCTAACTGCTAACGGATGATAGGCTACAGCAGCTTTATATCCGTTTACATGATGAAATTGACCTCTTAAGGATTTAACATCTAATTCTTGATTTTGAAAGAAAGATTGAACGGCTACGTTTCCAAGACAAACAATCATCTGGGGACGTTTTGTTTGTAATTGAGCTTCTAAATGATTCATGCAGATCTTTCGAGTTTGTTCTTTATCATAAGCCCTTGTTGGTTTTCTTTTTAAAACATAGGTTACATATAAATCATCAGGTGTTAATCCAACGTGAAAGGCAGCTTGTTGTAGTGTTTGCCTTGTCCCACAAATAAATGGTTTGTTTTTCGAGTCTTCTCGAGAGCCAGGATTATCTAATAATATAAGTATTGGCGCTTTTGGATTTCCTTCACCCCAGACCATTCGAGATCCGTGTTGAAAAAGACCGCAATTGCTGCAGTTTTTTAGGCTATCAGGTGTTGATTCCTCAGGCCATAATGATGCGCAAAAGTCGTTCAATACTACTCCTCCTATTGCATGTAGATATTCTTTAATATATCAATTACGAAGAATAACATACATGAGGGCCATTTTAAAAAATTTATAATAGCAATAATTCCAAATAGGAGAGTACTCAGTTACATTCAACCGAGGTAAAATTATTCATAATTCCTCTGACGTGCAAATTGGTTAATAATCGTAAAGAAGGTAACGATGAGAAAGATAGCGATGATAATGTATTTTAAATTCAAAATTATTAATTCCCAGCTACTCTGAAAGGCTTTTACTAAAATCGTAACGAGTACACCTGCTAGGAGAGACATGATTATTTTGTTCGATTTAGAGTCACTTTGATAAATAATAGATTGTACAATCTTCCCTAACAAAAAAATTAATATAGAAACCCCAGTGAGAAGTAAAAGCATTGGAAGAATCAAACTCCATCCATAACTAAATTCCGCTTCACTATGAAACAAAAGCTCAATTAAAGGCCTATTCAAATCTAAGTTTTGAAGGATAGGAGATGATAGTATGGTAGAGATTAGAATGAAACTAAATGCAATGATTAGACATGCAGTATAAAACATTAACTCCGTTTTACTATTTACTTTTCTTTTCACAGCTGCCCTCCATTCGTTTTAATAACCCTATTAATAGTTATGAAAAAAGCGCAGCAAATAAAACTATTAAAAACTCTGGTTTTAGAAAGATTTGAGACCCCTATGATCAATCCCCTATCGACATTCATCTCCATTAAAATTTAATCGTTTTGTTTATTAAAGCTACTAGTAATTAACTCCTTTAATAGGGAATTATTCCTATTATTTTAGTACTATGCAAAAGGGTGGTTTTCGTAGAAAATAAAAAGTGAATATTTGTTACTTCTAAGGTTTTATTGTTATAGAGGAAAAGAAAGAGGCGCAAATGAAATTGATAACTAATTATAATAATGATGAACTATTTTTTAATTTATTTTGCAACTTAGCTGACTGTATATTAGTTATTAATAATATTGGGGAAATTGTTTATTTGAACCCTACAGCTGAAAGGTTTTTCAGTATTTCGGCAATTGATTTCGTAGGGCGCAATATTAACTTGCTTATAAATCGTTTTGACAATGTAAAAGCAGATCATCTCATTGTGATAAAAAATAACAACAATCAACAACTATCAATCAACCTTCGAATTCACTCTTTACCGTTTGGACAGGAAGTATATGATGTCATACTGATAAAAAAAGCAGTGGAAGATAAAAAAATGGATGATGAGCACTTAACGAGACTAATTAAAGAGATTGAGGATATTGAATTAGCTATAAATGAATCTTCTAATGTTTCTGTTACGGATGGAAATGGTGTAATAACAATGGTTAATAAAAACTTTTGTAATATGACGAAATATTCAGAGGAAGAAGTGATAGGGAAAACCCATCGTATTTTAAATTCAGGGTTTCATCCTAATGAGTTTTTCCACGAAATGTGGGATACCATTAAAAGTGGAAAGGTTTGGCGAGGAGAAATTCAAAACAAATCTAAAGACGGAGCCTTATATTGGCATGATACAACCATTGTTCCCTTTTTGGATGACGAAGGAAAAGCCTATAAGTATGTAAGTTTTCGTAACGATATAACGAAACGGGTAAAGATGGAACAAGCGTTGCAAATCAACTTTATGGATACGATAGAAAACTTACAAAATGGCATATTCAAAATGAAAAAAGATGCTAATGGAAAGTTAGTATACACAATGGCTGCAGGAAAACTAATGAATAAAATTGGCACTACAAAAGAAAGGCTCCAAAACCAAACTCCTTTTGATGTTTTTCCAGAAGAAATGGCTAAAATGAAACACTACCATTATGAAAAGGCTTTTAAAGAAGGGAAACGAGTGAATTATGAAATTGAACTTCAAGGAAAGCTTATTTATGTAGACGTAACTCCAATTAAACATAAAGGTGTAGTTACAGAAATAGTTGGCTCTGTGTTAGATGTTTCTGAATTACGTACAACACAAAGGGAGCTTCAAGTAAATCAAGAACAATACCAGTCATTATTTAAATATAGTCACGATTACATTGTTGTCTTTGATGTAAATGGCAATATTATCGATATAAATCCAAAGACAAAAGAGCTTTTTGGAATAAGCAATGAGCTAAAGCAAAATCTCACAATAGAAGATATACTCCAATATGAAAATTTGGGCTATATTAAGAGTTATTTAAAAAACGCAACCCAAGGCGAAATGCAATATTTTGAACTTGAAATAATTCAAAATGAAGAAAAATTATGCTTGAACATGACCCTACTCCCTATAGTCATTGATGGAAATATAAAAGGTATTTATTTTATTGGAAAAGATATAACTGAAAATAAACGGGTGCAAGAAACGAATGCCTATTTAGCACATCATGATGAGTTAACTAAACTTCTAAATAGAAGAGGGATGGATCAAATCCTTTGTGAGTCTTTAATAGGAGCGGAGGAAACTAATTCACAACTTGCAATTTTAATGATTGATTTAGACCGTTTTAAATTTATTAATGATTCTTTAGGACATTTAATTGGCGACCAACTCTTAGCACAAATTGCTAGCCGTTTATTGGAAACGATTGATGGGACTAATTTCTTTGCTGCTCGTATGGGTGGCGATGAATTTATGGTTCTTTGTCCAAAATTAGAATCCAATAGCGAATTAGTTTTATTAGCAGAAACAATTGGCAGAAACCTTGCAAAACCTTATTATATCGAAGAACATGAACTATTTATTACAGCTAGTATAGGAATTAGTATTTATCCCCCTAGTGGAACAACGGTAATTGAATTAATGAAGCGGGCAGATATAGCGTTATATCAATCAAAAGAACTTGGGCGCAATACTTACCAGATCTATGATGAGTCCATGAGAAGAAAGAGTGAGCAATTATTCTTCTTAGAAAGAGATTTAAGAAAGGCTATTCTTAAAAGTGAATTTATTGCTCATTTTCAACCGCGTGTGAATGCACTGACAGGAGAAACAATAAGTGCTGAGGCACTGATACGTTGGGAGCATCCAGTTATGGGGCTTATTTCACCTGGAGATTTTATTCCACTTGCAGAAGAAACAGGTTTGATTATTCCTTTGGGGAAATGGATGAAACGGAAAGTTTGTGAGCAATTAGTTGCATGGAGAAAAGCGGGAATCCCATTAATACCAATCAGTGTAAATATCAGTTCCCAACGATTTTTGCAAAAAGGATTTGCAAAAGACTTGCAAAATCTATTAGATGAATTTCAATTAGAGGGAAAATGGTTAGAGATTGAGATTACGGAAAACTCAATTATGAAGAATGAAGAGTATATTCTCCAAACCTTACGTGATTTAAAAGAATTAGGAGTAAAGATTTATATTGATGATTTTGGTACAGGTTATTCTTCGTTCAACTATTTAAAAACCTTTAATATCGATGGAATCAAGATTGACCGATCTTTTATTCAAAATATTTCTTCAAAATCTGAAAATGCCAGCATTACAACAGCAATGATTAAAATGGCTCAACATTTGAAGATGGATGTTATTGCTGAAGGTGTTGAAACAAAAGAAGAGCTAATGTATTTACTTGAACAAAATTGTTACCATATACAAGGTTATTATTTCGGTAAACCTTGTTCGATTGAAGAATTTGAAGCTCAATTTTTATTTCAAAAATCATAAAAAAAGGCTGACAGAAGATGATATTTTCTGTTCAGCCATTTTACGTTGTAAAAGAAATTATTAAGATGATACGCGTTAATGTTTTAATATAAATGAAAAGGCTGTTGAAAAAATAGTTTTAACCGAACTCAATGTGATTCTGAACAAATAAACAATACTTCTAAGTATAAATAATCTTGAGGGTTTATAAAGGAAAACGACTACCGCAAATAAAAGGAAATAAAACTCTATGCTCGTCAAATTGGGTTGGATTGAAATGGAACTTAAGAATGCCATAATGATTGCGAACGCAAAAATACTTAAGATGGTTAGTTCTGCAATTTTATTTTCAATTTTTTTTGATTTATTATTGCTGAATTTAGCTTTTTGTCTATTCATTGATATCATCCTTTTGAAATGATTTTACTACTATCATTTTTATCTTATTGATATCTAAGCATACGCAATGGTTGTCCTTAACTTATTTGAAGTTTAACCATTATGATACATATTTATTCCAAATTGTGTAAAATTTCATCCAAGTTTTTACTTTTCAAAAATCGCATAGCCTATGACGATTGCGGCTATAATTTTTCAAGTTTCTTTAACGCGTTTTTTTCTCCTTTGAATCTCAAGTTCTCCATTAAATCCTTTTAATAAAGAGTAACTCATGACTAACATGATAAAAGCAAAAGGAAGGGCTGCGGCTATAGATGCAGTTTGTAATACCTCTAACCCCCCAGATATTAGTAAGACAGCTGCAACAGCACTTTGAATAACTCCCCAAGTCATCTTAATCTTATTCGAAGGGTTTAATGTGCCACCTTCACTTAACATGCCTAAAACAAATGTTGCTGTGTCTGCTACAGTAATGTAATAAATAGCGACCAATGCAAAACCAAGAATACCAAGAAAAGTGCTAAGTGGTAGTTGGTCAAAGAAGGTAAATATAGCTAAGGATACATTTTCTGAAATATAAGTGGCTAAATCATGATTGTTGTTATGTACAACCAAATCTAGAGCAGCTCCACCAAAAATGGACATCCAGAGACAAGTACCAATAGTGGGTACTATTAACACGCCAATGACAAACTCCTTAACTGTGCGTCCCCTTGAAATACGAGCAATAAACATTCCTACAAATGGTGCCCATGCAATCCACCATGCCCAATAAAAAAGTGTCCATGCTGCAATCCATTCACCTTCACCAAAGGGTCTTAATCGTAAACTCATTTGAATAAAATTATTAAGATAAAGTCCAGTTGTATTAAAAAACACTTTTACAATTGTTAATGTTGGACCGAGAATCAATATTAACAACAGTATTGCAAATGAAATAATCATGGCGCTATTCGATAAATATTGAATCCCTCTTTCTAAGCCTGTATTTACCGAAATAAGGAAAATGACTGTTGCAACAATAATTACAATTATTTGAACCAAAAGCGTATCAGGTGCATTAAAGATAGTATGCATACCAGCCGTAACCTGTAATGCTCCGAGTCCAAGTGATGTTGCAATACCGAAAACTGTAGCAAATACAGAAAGAATATCAATTGTTTTCCCAATTGGTCCGTTAATACGATCTTTCAAAACCGGGTAAAATACAGAACTAATGGATGCGGGCAATCTCTTGTTATATTGAAAGAAGGCAAGGGCTAGTCCAATCACTGTATAAATCGCCCATGGGTGTAATCCCCAATGGAAAAAAGTATATGTCATTGCTGTATTAGCAGCATCAATCGTATAACCTTCACCATATGGAGGTTTAGTATAATGCGTAACAGGTTCGGCAACGCCCCAATATACAATCCCGATACCCATACCTGCTCCGAACAACATAGCAAGCCATGAAGCAGTGTTAAAGTCTGGCTTGTCAGTTGGTTTTCCTAATCGAATGTGCCCATACTTAGAAAATAATAAGTAGATTGAAAAAATAACAAAGAAAAAGGTTGTTCCGATATATACCCAACCTAAATAATCAATCGACCCGGTATAAATAATATTCGTTACTTTTGCCAAATTGTCTGTAAAAAATATACCCCACAATATAAAAATAAGGGTAAGTGCCAGAGAGATAATAAAAACACTTTTTTCTTTGAACTTTTCCATTGAAAACCTCCAATAATCATAGGGTTAAAGACAACTTGAATCACTGGTTATATTGAAGATTATTGATCTAAAATGTTATATAAAAACTCCCATTTAGTACTATCCAGTAATTCTTCCTCATTTATTTCAATGCTACCGCCAAGATAAATAATGTTTCCTTTAATAGCGATAACCATTGATTCAAGGGAAGAGTTTGGGTCCTTTTTTTTATACACATCTCCAATGGATGGAAGGAAAATATCAAATGTTGGAACACTTTCGTTCACATCATTTTCTTCTGAATGATTTATATCACGGAATTCAATTGGGTTACTATTTTCTGATCTACCAGGGACCATTAACAAATATTCATGATGACGGATACCATTTGAATTATTTGTAATAACCCCTTTATTTTCGACTGTATCTACAACTTCAATTTCATTTAATGAATAATGGTCTAAATAATCTGGATCTGGATTGGTTATTAAAATATAATCCCCTTTTTGAGCTTTTCGGTCTTTATTAAGCGTAAAAACATTGTGATTGAAAATAAAGCTGTCACCCTCTTTTGGTTGATACCTATCAACTTCAGCCGCACTGCACAAATGCTGTGTTAAGTCACGTAACCGAATGAGGTGGACTGATTTTTTATAAACAGGTTTCACTGTATAGACCCTGTGTAATTCGTTTTTATAGTAAACAAATTGTCCTTTGCGTACTTGAAATAATTTCAATGGTTAGTACTCCCTTCGTGGAAAAGTGTAAAATTAAATGATATATAAATGGGGAACATAAAGAACTGTTAATAGGTTGTTCAATTTTTGTACAAACATGAATCTTATCTTCTTCATATAAGGAATTTTCCTTAGCTAATATTTGGGTGAAAAGTTAAAATAAGTTGATACAATGAGGAGTGGAATTATATGAACAATCTCACTAAAATGAGAATTGAAAAATCCGCCAATGAAGTCTTTGAAGCTTTTGTTGATCCTGAAAAGATCGGGAACTTTTGGTTTTCAACGAGTTCCAAGAGATGGGAAAAAGGGAAGACGATAACACTTGAATATAAAGAGTACAATGCAGTGGGAGATATAAAAATAATTGATATTGAAGTGGATAAAAAAATCGTTTTTGAATGGGGTTCGAACGGTGAGGGCCACATTGTAACAATTCTTTTGATTGAAGAAAGTGCAAGTACAATTGTTGAGATTACTGAAGAAGGATTTAATGAAGCTGCTGATGATTTCCTTGAACAAATTATTGATAATAAAGAGGGCTGGGTATTCATGTTAACTTGTTTAAAAGGGTATCTAGAATTTGGTGTAAACAAAATAAGAGGTGGACTTGTAAAGTAGTCCAATTTCTTAACGCTACATTGAAGTAAATGTAGCTTTTTTTGTTCTCAATGCACTATGTTATACAAGCATCAATAAATTTTAAAATAAGAAACCATACTACTTACGAGGTGAAATAGATGTATAAACTATTGTCGCATAATGATTTAGATGGAGTTGGCTGTGGTATTTTAGCAAAGCTTGCTTTCGGCCAAGAAGTAACAGTTCGTTATAATTCAGTTTCTTCGCTTAACAGAGAAATTGAATTCTTTTTAGAAAATGATGACCCTGACACGTTTCTATTTATTACAGATTTATCTCCAAATGAAGTAAATGAAAAAAGACTCCAAGAGCATTTTAAAGAATTTAGTAATGTCCAATTAATTGACCATCACAAAACTGCATCTCATTTGAACGATTTTGAGTGGGGAACTGTGTTAGTAGAAGATGAAGAAGGAAAATTAACATCAGCCACTTCTTTATTTTATCAGTTTCTAGTGGCAAATGAATTACTTGCACCAACAGAAGCGCTTTCTGAATTTGTAGAACTCGTTAGACAATATGATACGTGGGAATGGGAGAAAAATGAAAACCAAGCAGCACACTCTCTAAACTCACTCTTTTACTTAGTATCCATTGATGAATTTGAAGAGAAGATGATTGAACGTCTTCAAGCAAATGAACATTTTGATTTCGATGAATTTGAAAAGAAATTGTTAAGTATGGAAGAGGATAAAATTGAGCGCTATATTCGCCGAAAGAAAAGGGAAATTGTCCAAGCAAAAGTTGGGGACTATATTGCTGGAGTCGTTTATGCGGAATCTTATCACTCAGAACTAGGTAATGAATTAGGAAAAGAACATCCACATCTAGATTATATTGCAATATTAAATATGGGTGGGAAAAGGATATCCCTTCGAACAATTCATGATCACGTTGATGTTTCAGAAATAGCAGGAAGCTACGGCGGTGGGGGACATCAAAAAGCCTCAGGATGCACCTTATCGGATGAAGCTTATAAACAATTCGTGTTGGAAACATTTCCTTTGGAACCAATACAAGAGGATGCCAATAGAAATCGATACAATTTAAAAGAATCTACATTTGGGGCATTATATCAAAATCGAAGAGATGAAACGTTTCTAATTGTTCCTAAAAAGGAAGAATGGATTATTATACAAAACAATGAAAAAATAAAACAAACCTTTTCAAACTTTGCTGATGGTGAGCGGTACTTAAAAAGAAACCATGAAGCATGGTTAGTACGAGATGAAGTATTTGTTCAGTATTTAATGAATGAAGTAAGAAAAGCATCGAAAAGAGAATAATAGTACGTGTTGACCTAAGCTCTTCCACATTTTAAGTATGTGAATTCATTACTATATTTTGCTAGAATGGATTGATAATAGAAGGTTAGACGTGTAGGAAGAGAGGGAAATATGATGGAAATTGGTTTAACTACATTTGTTGAGACGACACCAGATGTAAATACAGGTAAAGTGATTAGTCATGCAGAACGAATACGTGAAGTGGTAGAGGAAATTGTGTTAGCTGATGAGGTTGGGTTAGACGTCTATGGTGTTGGTGAGCATCATAGAAAAGATTATGCATGCTCAGCACCAGCAGTGTTACTTGCTGCGGCAGCATCGAGAACAAAGCAAATTCGATTATCAAGTGCAGTAACCGTATTATCGTCTGATGACCCAGTTCGAGTCTTTCAGGAGTTTTCAACAGTTGATGCCATTTCAAATGGTCGTGCAGAAATAATGGCAGGTCGTGGTTCTTTTATCGAATCTTTCCCTCTGTTTGGGTATGATCTAAAAGATTATGATGAATTATTTGAGGAGAAATTGGATCTATTATTAAAGATTAGAGAAAATGAAATAGTAAACTCTTCGGGTAAACATCGACCATCTATTCCAAATAGAGGTGTGTATCCTCGTCCTGTTCAAGATCTATTACCAGTATGGATTGCAAGTGGAGGAACACCGCAATCAGTTGCACGTGCAGGATTCCTTGGATTACCGCTAACGTTAGCCATAATTGGAGGAAGCCCATTACAGTTTGCAGCCCTAGTAAAACTTTACTATAAAGCAGCAAAACAAGCTGGACATGATATTTCAAAATTACAGGTAGCGTCCCATTCTCATGGTTTTGTTGCAAAAACGACAGAACTTGCGGTGGAGAAGTTCTTCCCATCAACACAAAATGCGATGAATGTTCTTGGGAAGGAGCGCGGCTGGGGTTCTTATACGCGTGAAACTTTTGATTATGCACGTAGTTTAGAGGGTGCATTATATGTTGGAGATCCAAAGACTGTTGCTGAGAAAATTATTTTCTTACGTAAAAATGTTGGTATTACCCGTTTTATGCTACATACACCGGTTGGTTCCATGCCACATGAAGATGTCATGATGGCAATTGAATTACTTGGAAAAGAAGTAGCACCAATGGTAAGGGAAGAAATTGCTCGTTGGGAAGCCCAAGAAGGCTCTGAGAAGTAATAATAATTAAGGGATGTCTAGAAATATTTTCTAGACATCCCTTTTGCATATATAAGAATTATGAATTTACTTCTAAATACATATTTAAAACTTCTTGTAACGAGCTTAATTCTGCATCATTTAAAGGAATCATTGGTAAGCGAACGCCTCCAACAGGGATTCCGTTTAAATTTAGAGCTGCTTTAACCGGAGTCGGATTTGGAGCAGCGAATAATGCTTTCATTATTGGTAATAAGTTGCGATGATCTGAAGCAGCAGCTTCGTATTGACCGCTTTGGTATTTTTCAATCATTGCTTGCATTTCATTTCCGATAATATGAGACGCAACAGAAATGACCCCAATAGCACCAACAGATAGAGCTGGTATTGTTAAAGCATCATCTCCACTATACAATGAAAAGCCTTCAGGCGTTTTATCTACAATTTCAGCCATTGCGTCTAAACTTCCACTAGCTTCTTTGATCGCCACAATATTTTTAATATTAGAAAGGCGAATAACAGTTTCAGGAGTCATATTCACGCTAGTACGACCTGGTACATTATAAAGCATTACTGGTAAAGTAGTAGAGTCAGCAATTGCTTTAAAGTGTAAATATAAACCTTCTTGTGATGGCTTATTGTAGTAAGGAACAACTAACATTACACCATCAACCCCAGCATTTTCTGCTTGTTGAGTTAATTGAATTGAAGCTCTCGTGTTATTTGAGCCAGTACCGGCGATAACAGGAACTCGACCGTCAACTACTTTTACAACAAATTTAAATAATTCAATTTTCTCCTCATTTGATAATGTTGGAGATTCTCCAGTTGTCCCTGCTACTACTAAACCTTCAGTACCATTGGCGATTAAATAATTAACTAAATTTCCTGTAGCGATATAATCGATCTCACCATTTGCATCAAATGGAGTCACCATAGCAGTTAAAATTTTTCCAAAATTCATTACTTCTCCACATCCTTTAAATTTTTTTGAAAGGTAGAGGGAGAAGGGCGTTAGAAAAGTAAACGCAAAAAAGCAACAACGAGGGCTCGTTGTTGCATTGAAATAAAAATCATTTCTTTGCGTAAGATAGCCCTCCATATAGTTTCCTATATGACAATCCAGTGTTTATTCAACACGGGACCAGCCTCAAGAATAATGAGATTCTATCAACTTCGGCAAATTCCCCTTTCCACAATAGTCATAGGATCTCATCATCCTCGGATTGTGTACTGATGGTCTTTGCGCCTCTATCCTTACTTCAATAGTTTGAAATAAGTTGTATATAATTATTAATATGATAATACTCCTTTTTTTATGAGAAAGCAATGTATTTTTAAAATTTAGATAATTATGAGAAAATTAATTTTAATATTTGCTTTCAATAGCGTTAATTTGATCATAAAGCATTCGATTAACTGGAGTTGGAATGCCGTATTTTATACCAAACTTTAACACCGTTCCAGCAAAAAGTTCAAGTTCACTTTTGCGTTTTGCTTCAACATCTTGAGCCATTGAAGGTTTGCCTTCTGGACTTAGCGTACTTAATACATTTAGCCAATAATTTAAATCCTTTTCGCTTAAGAAAATCTCTTCCTTTTCAGATAACGCTATAACTTCTCGCATCGCGGCAATCATCGTATTTCTTGCTTCGCCTTCATTTTGAATTGTACCGTAATTACTTTTATAGACTGCAACGGTTTGATTTACACCAACATTGAGCATAAACTTACCCCATAGACGTTTTGACATATTGGTGTCAACTTCATGTGGAAGTTCAACCTTATTAAAAAATTCACTAACACTCTTTGTTTTATCAGAGATGATCCCCGGCACTTTGTCTCCAAAAACGAGCTTTCCCTTATGCTCATATGTCAGTTTATTCCCTACTTTAACGGCATCCATACCTTGAGCAACACAATAAAGCAACTTGTCATGTCCATATACTTCGCCAATTAATTCTTCACTAATAATGCCATTTAAAGCGGAGAGGATGATTGTATTTTCTCCCACATGATGCTTCACTGACTCAAGTGCCCCATCTAATCCATCGAATTTTACAGTGAAAAGGAGTAAATCCGCAGGTGTAACTTGTTCATCTGGTGTGACATAGTGGAAGTCGCATTGTTCGCCGTTACAATAGATGGAATCTTTTTTATATTTTTTGATACGTTCGGTATCCGCAATAATTCTAACATTCCCCTTTGGTAGTCTTTTTGAGAAATGCTGTCCATACATAATCCCTAATGCACCTAACCCAATTATTGATACTGTCTGAATTCCCATTTTAGCTTCCCTTCCTTAAATAAATAATAGTTAAGTCAATCTATGTATGTAAGTGGATGTTCATCATGAAGAGTCTCTTAAATTTATCTTAACAAAAAAAACACTAAATGGAATGAAATTACTGAACTAACTTACTTAATTTAGGAAAAGCGCACTTCTAAATAATTTACCTAAATTTTACATGTAGTTAATTGATAATTAGCAATACAGTATTAAGATTACACTTCAGGGAGTAAATCCCGGCCGCTGATTAAAATAAATGGGAAGAGGAAGAATATAACTGCTCTTACAATTTTTGTGAATTTCTAATTAAGGTGAGAAGTTAGGAAAAAAATGATTCATAACAATGACTACTTGGAGGGATCTACTTGGAATCAATGATCTCAAAATTTGTTACAAACTTTAATTTTATCATGTTCCTTTTCTTTGCAATACTGTATTTCTATCAAATCATATACATGTTTATTGCATTAAAGGCTAAGAAGAGCAAAAAGAAACATATATCAAATAGCAATTTTCATAAATATGCGGTGATTATCGCTGCAAGAAACGAAGAGCTTGTAATTGGTCAACTAATTAATAGCATTAAAAAACAGAATTATCCTAAAGAATTAATCGACATTTTTGTTATTGCTGACAATTGTACAGACCAAACAGCTCTTGTAGCGGAGCAAAGCGGGGCAATTGTCCGAAAGCGTATTAATAAAGACCAGGTAGGGAAAGGGTATGCCCTTGACTATATGATAAAGATTATCCAAACCGAGTTTGCTTACAAAAAATATGATGGTTATTTCATTTTTGATGCTGATAATCTACTTGATCAAAACTATATAAATGAGATGAATAATACGTTTAGCCAAGGATATCGGGTTATTACAAGCTATAGAAATTCAAAAAATTATGATCAAAATTGGATTTCTGCAGGATACGCATTATGGTTCCTACATGAAGCAGAATATTTAAATCTTCCTAGAATGACGATAAACTCAAGTTGTGCAGTTTCAGGTACCGGATTTTTAGTCGAAGCTGAATTAATAAAGAATAACGGAGGATGGGTGCACCATCTGTTAACAGAAGATATTGAATTCTCAGTTTCACTGATCATTAAAGGGGAAAAAATCGGATATAATAGGCACGCTATTTTTTACGATGAGCAACCAGTTAAGTTTAAACAATCGTGGAATCAAAGGTTACGTTGGGCAAAAGGCTTTTATCAAGTCTTTTCAAAATATGGGAAAACTCTAATTGACACCATTATTAAAGGAAAACAAAATCGCTTTTCTTGTTTTGATATGACAATGACAATTATGCCAGCAATGTTGATTTCTTGTACTAGTCTAATTATAAATGGACTCTTTTTTTTAGCAGGAATTTTAGGGTTTTTAGACGGTAAAGAGGTTATTGAGGTAACAACCATAGCATTAGTGAGGTCGTTTTGTTGGTACTATGGTCTATTGTTTGTCTTAGGCTTCGTTACAACATTAACGGAGTGGCGTAAAATTTACTCTCCCGGTTGGAAAAAGATACTCTATACATTTACCTTCCCATTTTTTATGTTTACGTATATTCCAATTGCAATCGTAGCACTATTTAAAGAAGTAGAATGGAAACCAATTACGCATACTGTTGCAAAATCAATTGATGACGTAAGATCGTAGTGGTGGGGTATATTCTAAATTGAAGTGCTAAATGATTGGCAAGTAATTCTATGTATGAGAGACTCGTCATAGATTACCTCAACCTAAATTAAATAAAGAAAAAAGCGGTGTGAGAAATAATCTTCACCGCTTTTATGTTACATATATCATTTGGTTATTATTTGGAAATTAAAGGATGCTTATGCAATAATAGATGAGCAACATCTAATTGGGACTATTAATTTTCAAATTCTTCTTTTTTCTCAAATGTTTTACAATCTGTTTCTTCTCTGTTTGACGTCTCCTTTTTGTTGGCTACTACATAGATTTGAATCACATCATATTTATTGCCAGAAGCCCAAAATGAACAACGTTTACCTCACATAAGACATCCATTGCCATAAAAATGCACCTCCACAATTATTAACATTACTTACCTAATTGATATCTCATGCACTTTTCAATTGTTTAAAATGTAAATTGTAAGTATGAATAGTGGCTATAAGAATATTTAGGTATTTAGGGATTTGTCGAAGAATAGAATATTTAGTACAAGTATTTCCTAAAGAGTGAAGGAGTTTCTAATGAATAGGGAATTAATCATTGATTGTGATCGCTGTTATTGGCAAGCGGAACGCCGTGCATCACATTATTTTAAGCTGCTTTCAAAACAAGTTAAAGAGAAGGCATATATAGGTATGCTAAAACATGATCTTGCATCGAGTTTTAAGCTCCAGGCAAAACCTTTTTCATTTTTTACATTCATGGAGAAGAAAAAAACATCCCATAATTTCCGTCGTCAAATTAAGTGGCTAGAATATACAGGCAAACTTGATGCTTTTTTAGAACGGAGTATTTCATATATTTTCTTACGTGATTTAGGAAAGACACTAGATTCTACTGACATTCAGAATAGAATACAAAAAGTTGTGAATGAGCTAAAAAGTAATTTGACGACTACTCCAAATAAATCAGAAGTGTTGTCAGGTACATTTAGCTCTCTAGGTATGTATCGATGGGGGCAAAGGGAAGGAATTGAGGAAACAATTATATGGCTATTCCAAAAACTTACTTCTGTTTCAAAGCAAATTCCAAAAGAAATAGATTCCCCCCATGCACAGCGTAAGTTAATTAAAATTATTATGGGTGTATTAATGCACCAAATGGAAGAAATATCAGACCAAACCTTACCTGAGATCCGTACTAAAAAACTTGATGAAGCAATTAGACTAGGGTATTCCTATGGATTGACGTATCCCTTCATCGATGATTTATTAGATTCTAATATCTTTACGAATGATGAAAAGAAACAGTATGCGGAGTTAATAAGAACTTCAATTACTACTAGTATTGTAGCTCCCTTAGGTCAATGGCCAGAAGAAAAAATGAAAATGATGAGCTATATTCACGGGGAACTAAAAGAAGCATTTGAATATATTCACTCTCACCAGACGAATGAAAAACGTAAAATATTTACTGAGCAGTCTTATGTATTTTTCCAATCCCAGGAACTAGATCGTTTAAAGGACTTGTCCAATCCTCAATACACAAATGAAGAACTTTATATACCTATCATTTTGAAATCCTCTTCCTCACGTTTAATCGCCAGATCTATATTAAATACCCATGATGATGACGGCTTTAATAATCGAACATTTTTGTATGGAATTTACAATCAATTGGCTGATGATTTTGCAGATTTGTTTGAAGATTTGGAGGCGGGTGCTGTAACTCCTTATACCTATTATTTTAAATACCATCAAGAACGGTCTGATCTAATTAATCCTTTTGAATTGTATTGGACTGTTATCTCAAATTTAATTCATAACGTGTACCATTCAGATGAATCGACAAAAGAAGTGATTTTAACCCGAGCGATCAACGGTTTAAAGAGGTATAAAGAAAAACACGGTGTTCAAAAGTATAAGGAAGTTATGCAGTTATTCGCATTTGATCCCTCTGAGATTTTCTCTTCTATTCAAACTATTGTAGAGAAGGCAGAAGACGTTGATTTCCTGGATAAGCTCATTCGAGATCAATTAATAACAGAATTGAAGAAAGAAAATGAGGAACAAGAAGAATTTTTCCAAACAATAAAAACAGTAAGAAACGAGATAAATCAAGCATTAAGGATTGCGAAAAGTAAAAAGGAATGGTTAGTAGAAGATGCGATTACAGACGCAGCAAATTATAGCTTAGAGGGAAATGGAAAACGGTTAAGGCCAATTATCGCTTGGTTTATGGGGGTAAGGGTTTATGGATTGAACGAGGTTGCTTTCTTGCCAGTACTAAAATCAATCGAGTATTTACACACAGCCTCATTAATTTTCGATGATTTGCCTTCACAAGATGATGCGCATTTTCGTAGAGGGCGTAAAACCGTACATGAATTATATAATGTTGCGGTAGCCGAGTTAACAGGAATATTTTTGACAATGAAGGCCACGGAAGAACAAAGTTCCTTAGAACAGTTTGATGCCGGGCAAGTACTGAAAATGATTCAATATTCCGCACACGTAACAGCAGAATTATGTAAAGGTCAGGCAATGGACTTAGCAAGTAAAGGACAGCAAATGACGATTCAGCAGTTGAATATACTATGTTTTTATAAAACCGGATTAAGTTTTGAAGCTTCACTCGTCATCCCAGCCATCCTTGCCTATGCTGAAGATAAAGAAATTGAGGGATTAAAAAAATTTGCCTATCATGCTGGGATCGCATTTCAAATTAAAGACGACATACTCGATGTAGAAGGGAATGTTGACGTGTTAGGAAAACCAACGCATCAAGATAATGAGAACATGGTTTCAAACTTTGTTTCCCTTTTAGGAGTAAATAGTGCTAAAAAACAAATGTGGGATCATTATTGTCTTGCGATTGAATCGCTTCAAAGTTTACCTAAAAATAATAGCTTTCTAAAACATTTAATGAATTATTTCGTTACTCGTGAACGATAGCTCGGTAACATGAAAAGAGGACTTTCCAAAAGTTTTTAACAACTGGAAAGTCCTCTTTTTGATGGGCTTGAACTTCATTTAGTAGGGGATTCAGCCCTACTGAATGAAGTTAAACTCTGTTTTTTTCCTAAGAAATTCACTATTAAAACACCTGAAATGGCGATGAGCCCTCCTACAAGTGAAAGGGAGGTAGGTAGTTCATTTAGTAAGATCCATGCAAGGATAATTGCAATCACCGGTTCAAGATAAAGTGTACTTGAAATCGCACTTGCATCAGATAAGGATAATGCAATGGCCCATGTTAAGTAGGCAATTGCTGTTGGGAAAATCCCAATATAGATGGCACTTATGTTTGCTTCAAGGCTAGCCGACTGTATGCCCTCAATTAGTCCTGGCGAAAAAATTAGAAATGGAATCGTACCCGCCCACGTAAAGTAAGCAGTTAGTTCAATAGCTGTATATTTTTTAAATAACGGCTTTTGATAGACAAAAAAGATAGATGTTGCAATTGCCGCAGTTATTATTAAAAAAACGCCAGGTGATATACCTAGGGATGCTTTGCTAGTCCCTAAAGCAATTAACGTAATTCCAACAAAACCGAATGCTAGACCGATCCAACCTACTTTTCCTAGTTTTTCTTTTAATATTAAAATAGCAAAAATAGTTGTGAAAATAGGACCGGAACCAACTAACATACCTGCAGTACCTGCACTTACAGTTAACTGCCCAAAAGTAGCACATATATGGTAACCACTTATTCCAATAAATCCAAGAATTACTATTCTAAAAATATCCTTTTTATCTGGCACTCTAATCTTCATTTTTGGCAACAAAGCAATCACGCCAAAAATGATTGAAGCAACAATAAAGCGTATTAAAAGTAAATGACCTGCAGAGTAGCCATTTTGTAAACTTACACTATTTGATGCGAAGCTCGAACCCCAAATAAAAACAGTAATAAGCGCCAAGATTAATGCTTTTTTATTCATCAAGTCTCACCAATTTCTAGTATTTTACCTCAAGGGTATTTATTTAACGAAAACAATCTTCTCATGTTAATGACTAGATTAGCAAGATGATTTTTAATAGATTAGATTCAGCCCATATTCATTGTAAAAGTAAAGGCAATAGTTAAAAGTTTTGGTGTTGAAATTTGACCTAGATCAAATCATCAAAATGAATAGTATACACCTTTTTTGGACGCCCCCGTAATTTCTTTTGCTGTTTTAAGGAAGCTGTGGCTGCTCCTTGTTCCTCTAGCTTTTTCAATATTCTACTTGCTGCACGGTCTGTAATTCCTAAATGGCTACTTAAATCTTCTGCGCTTAATAAGTTTGTTTGTAACTTATCCATTATCGCTTTCACTTTTTGCAGTTGTAAGGAAGAGGTATGGAGTTTACTACTCAGTTCGTCTAAAGTAGGGTCTGTTTGAGTTGATATTTCAAGTTGGGCCAGTTGCCCAAGGGGTCCAACTAATTGCCCCTCCTTTGTAAAAACATATGCCTCCGTAACCGGTGATTTATTGTTGGCGGCGGCTTTTTGTGCACTTAATTGTGCATCCTGTATAGAATGGCCAATTCCCCAACCGATTTGAACTGGGAATCTTAATTCATTAGTTAAATACAATGCCAGATTACACTTTGTCATATCATTCGTAATTTCTTTAAAATCGCTATAGCTTGTAATGATTTCAAAATAAAGAGCGTTTCGGTGAATAATAAATTTGATTTTATTAATACGTCCAAAGTCTAGAATTGCTTTATGGAGAGACATTTGTCGATAGTCTAAGTCCACTACATTATCACTATTTTTGTTCAACTCTAAATGACCGATTACGACTTGGTTTTCAATTAATTTATTTAATTTGATGATCTTTAACAGTGATTCGATTTTTTCCTTCATACTTTTTTGTGAAGGGTGAATGACAATTGGCTTAATACCATATGGTTCCAAAAGTTGCGGTAAATTCGTCAATCGCGTCATACAAACATCTATTTTCCCCGTATTCCAAACCTTAAGATGATAATCAAGGATTTCATCATAAATATCATCTGAATCATAAATCTGTATTGTATTTGTAAACAATTGAGGGAATTCCTCCGGGCGAACCCACTCTTTTAAACCTAGATAATCATTTTCCTCATAGATAAAATCCATTGAACAACGTTGCATCTGAAATTCTTTATTTCGATAGAGCTCTTCCGATAATACACGATAGAAATCCTCGGCTGAAATATCAAAATGAAGCATTGGCACTTGAATGTCAGGAAAGTGATTTTGTATATAGAAGTAGGGAATTTGACCACTAAAAATTATTCCATCTACCTGCTGTATTTTTTCAATGAATAAATCCTTTAATTCGACTAAAGAATCATAGGAAACGAAAGCAAAATCGACATGCTTAAAATCTAGCGATGTTACTTGCTTTACCCAAGCCAATGAATAGACTCTTGAGAACACCACAATTCGACTCATTACGAGAAATTTCTCCTTTTTCTGAAAATAATGATTGTTAAGTTATTATTTTTAATATATCATACATTTAAAGACATGTCATAAAGGTGTCCTTAATTAAACATAGGGGTGATCAAATTGGAGAATTTAGGAGAAATCAAAAATAGCACTACGGAAATTCAAAAAAAGTCAAAGTTTGATGGGTTTTTAAATTTTATTGAACGTTTCGGTAATAAACTACCTCATCCATTTATGCTATTTTTCTATCTTACAGTTATATTAGTTCTATTATCTTGGGCTTTAAATTTATTCGATGCGAAAGTCGTTCATCCAAACACAGGTGAAACCGTAGCAGTAAAAAGCATTATTTCAGGGGAAGGTATTCAATATATCTTAGCCAATACACTGACAAACTTTACAGGATTTGCGCCACTAGGCCTTGTTCTAACAATGATGCTAGGTATCGGTGTTGCTGAGAAATCAGGTTTACTTGAGTCATTGATGATCCGTGCCATTACAAAAACACCAAAGAAGATCATTACATTTACTGTATTCTTTATAGGGATTTTAGGGAATGTTGCATCTGATGCGGCATTTGTAGTCGTTCCGCCATTAGCAGCATTAGTCTTTTTATCAGTTGGCAGACACCCATTAGCTGGTTTAGCTGTTGGTTTAGCTTCTACAGGTATTGGATTCTCAGCAAATATTATGGTTGCTGGTACAGATGTTTTATTATCCGGAATTGCGACTGAGGTTGCAAGTGGATTTATGGAAGGTACAGTAGTATCTCCTCTTGATAACTGGTATTTCATGAGTGCTTCAACTTTCTTATTAGCAATTGCAGGGACAATCTTAACAGAAAAATATGTTGAGCCACGTTTAGGTCAATATAAAGGAGAGAAAAAATCAGTAGGAAACACGTTATCAGCTATGCAATTACGTGGTCTTCGTAATTCAGGAATTGCAACGGGTATTTTTATCGCTATTATTGTGATTGCTTTAATGATTCCAGGTTCTCCATTATTAAACGAAGATGGTACGATTTTGAGATCTCCATTCTTGTCAGGTATTGTGCCGATTCTGTTCTTGTTCTTCTTAGTAAACGGTATTGTTTATGGAGTGACAACGAAACAAATTAAATCTACAGCTGATGTTCCGAAAATTATGACAGAAGCCATTACTGGATTATCAAGCTATATCGTTTTAATCTTTATGATTGCTCAATTTGTTGCCTATTTTAACTGGACAAATATTGCAACTTGGTTAGCCGTTCATTTTTCAGAAATTTTAGAGACTATTAAATTAACAAATCTATTTGCAGTTTTCCTATTTATGATTTTAGTAGCAATCCTAAGTTTATTTATTATTAGTGGTTCGTCACTTTGGTCGTTAGTAGCGCCTGTGTTTATCCCAACATTTATGGCACTTGGTTACAATCCAGCATTTATTCAAGCAGCTTACCGAGTAGGTGAATCATCGACAAACATGGTGACGCCATTAAACACATACTTCGCCATCATTTTATCCTTTATGCTTGTTTACGATAAAAAAGCGGGTATTGGTACGTTAATGTCATTAATGATCCCTTACACGATTGTCTTCTTCATTCTTTGGAGTGGATTACTCATGTTATTCGCTTGGCTTGGTATACCAATTGGCCCGGGCGTATATGTAAACATGTAATGTGAAAGGATGCTGAATGAAAATGAAACAATTTACGATTCCTACGAATATTGAAGAAAAAATGATTGAATGGCGTAGAGATTTCCACCGTCATCCAGAAGTCGGATGGACAGAGTTTCGTACGGCTTCCATCATCGCTGATACATTAGTAAAACTAGGTTTTGAAATATCGGTCGGAAAAGAAGTAGTTTCATCAAATCGAATGGGTCTTCCATCAGAACTAGATTTAGAAAATGCATATCAATATGCACTTGAAAATGGTGGAATCGAAACTTATATGGAATCGATGAAAGGTGGTTTTACTGGTGTTGTAGCAAAGATTGTAGGACAAGAAGAAGGTCCTACAATCGCATTCCGCGTAGACATCGATGCCCTACCTATTATGGAATCAACAAAGGATGAACATATTCCACAACAGTTAGCATTCCGTTCCATAAAAGATGGAGAAATGCATGCTTGTGGACATGATGGCCATGCATCAATTGGTTTAGCTCTTGCAACCGTACTGAGTCAAAACCGCGAACATATTAGAGGAACTATTAAGATTATCTTCCAACCCGCTGAAGAAGGGGTTCGAGGGGCGAAATCAATGGTCGATGCAGGAGTTCTTCAAGGAGTGGATTATTTCTTAGCCCTACACGTTGGGACAGGGGTTCCTCTTGGTACGGTTATAGCTGGGACAAACGGGTTTTTAGCAACAACTAAAATTGATGCACAGTTTACAGGTAAAGCTGCTCATGCAGGAGCAGAACCTGAACAAGGTAAAAATGCTTTACTTGCAGCTGCTCAAGCTATTTTAGGTTTACACTCTATTGCTCGACATAGTGCGGGCGCATCTAGAGTGAATGTAGGACAATGCATTGCAGGTGAAGGAAGAAATATTGTCCCATCCTCTGCTTTATTAAAGTTAGAAGTACGTGGTGAAAATGACGAGACACACGATTATATGTATCAACAAGCAATCAATATTTTAAATGGTGCTGCGGCTATGTATGATGTGGAATTAAGCTATGACATCATGGGGGCTGCGAAAACATGCTCATCATCTGATCAATTAAATGAAATCATAGAGAAAGCGGCTCTTGATATAGAAAACGTTAATACAGTTCATCGGTTAACCTCATTTGCAGCCGGATCAGAAGACGCTACTTTTATGATGAGTGCAGTTCAAGAACAAGGCGGACTTTCCACTTATTCTGTATTTGGAACAACCCTAGCGGCCGGTCATCATCATGAGCAATTTGATATTGATGAGAAGGTAATGAAAATAGCTTTAGATACATGGCTTTCAACAATCCAACAAATCTACTTAGAAGAAAGAAGTAATGAATAATGTTAGAAGTAACAGATATGATTTCATCGTTAATTGAATTAAATAGTGAGGAAATCCTAAAATTAAGTGATAAAATTTGGGAAAATCCTGAAACGCGTTTTCAAGAATTCAAGTCTGCTGAAATATTAAGCAATTTCCTTGAAGAAAAAGGTTTTGTTGTGGAGCGAGGAGTCGGGAATATCCCAACTGCTTTCACAGCTACATTTGGAACGGGTGCACCTGTTATTGGAATCCTAGGTGAATACGATGCTCTTTCAGGTTTAAGTCAAACGGCAGCATCTGATATTCGCCAACCAATCATTGAAAACGGCAACGGACATGGTTGTGGCCACAATTTACTTGGCACAGCAGGAATTTCAGCAGTACTTGCCATCAAAGATTTAATTGAACAAGGTAAAATTAAAGGAACAATTAAGTATTTTGGTTGCCCTGGTGAAGAAGGCGGCTCTGGGAAAACTTTCATGGTTCGCGAAGGAGTATTTAATGGAGTAGATATCGCCTTAACATGGCATCCAAACTCATACACAGGTGTTTGGTCTTTCTCTTCACTTGCTAACTACCAAGTGTATTTTTCTTTTGAAGGAAAAGCGGCTCATGCTGCTAATTCACCACATTTAGGCCGTAGTGCTCTAGATGCAGTTGAATTAATGAATGTTGGTGTAAACTATTTACGTGAACACATTATTCCTGAAGCAAAAGTTCATTATGCAATTACAAATACAGGTGGTCTTTCACCTAATGTAGTGCAATCAAATGCTGAAGTATTGTATTTAATTCGAGCACCCCATATTGATGAAGTAGAATCGATTTATCAAAGAGTTATAGATATCGCTAAAGGTGCGGCACTAATGACGGGTACTAAAATGAGCATTAAATTTAATAAAGCTTGTTCAAATTATATCCCTAATGACTCATTGAATAAGGTGCTTTACGAAAAGTTAAAAGAATATGGTTTACCAACTTACACTAATGAAGAATTAGAGTATGCTAAAAAAATGTCTAATACAATAACTCCTGAAGAAATTGATACTGCTATTTCAGATGCTAAAAAGCTGTCAGACTATACTCTACAAGAAACTTTTTATAATCCAGAAAACCCATTCTTTGAGGAAATTATTCCTTATGTAAATGGTCATGAAGTAATGCCAGGTTCGTCGGATGTTGGTGATGTAAGTTGGGTAATCCCTACTGCTCAGTTTTTCACAACATGTTTTGTTGCTGGGACACCACTTCATACATGGCAATTAGTCTCACAAGGGAAAACATCAATTGCCCATAAAGGGCTAATCTATGCAGCTCAGGTTTTAGCCTCTTCAGCTGTTGAAGTTTTCAATAACCAAGAGTTAATTGAACAAGCTAAAGCTGAATTAAAGAAACAAGTGAAATCAGGTTATAAATGTCCGCTTCCGAGTGATTTACAACCAAGTACGATTTAATAAAAAGAGTCCAACCAAAACTAATGGTTGGACTTTTATTATTTAGAGATTAGCCTAATTTAAATATCTTTTTCGTGTTACGGTCATCTTTAATAATTTCAACAGCTTCTCTGAATCGAAGAGAGTGTACAATTTCTCTTTCCCGTAAAAACTTCAAGGCATCATTTAGATCGGGGTCATCGGACATGTCAATCAGCCATTGATAAGTGGCACGGGCTTTTTCTTCCGCTGCAATATCCTCATACAAGTCTGCAATTGGGTCACCTTTGGCCTGGATATATGCTGCCGTCCATGGGACACCTGAAGCATCATGATAAAATAGAGCCCTATCATGATTCGCATAATGATCTCCTAAACCTGCCGCTTTCATTTGCTCTGGTGATGCATCTTTTGTGAGTTTATAGACCATTGTGGCAATCATTTCAAGATGAGAAAATTCCTCAGTTGCAATATCGTTTAAAACGCCTATAACCTTATCTGGAATTGTATAGCGTTGATTCATATACCGAAGTGCAGCAGCTAATTCACCATCTGCACCACCATATTGTTCAATTAAGAACTTAGCTAACATGGGGTTACATGTACTTACTCTTACTGGATATTGGAGCTTCTTTTCGTAATAATACACTCCTTCTTAACCTCCCTCATATTGAATGAGCTATGCGTAGTTGTGTACAGAAAATTACCCTCTCTTATGAGGGTAATTTTTGAGAAATCATATGTCTTTCATCGAAATATAAGCAAAAAAAGCTAATTTGTAAGAGTTAGAACAGTGGTGTACTAGTTCATTACCAGTTGGTATTCACGTAATTGCTTACTTTAGAAGTGAAGATTTGTGCACAAGAAAGCTCTATACTTGCCATGGCCAAGGTGTGTCATCCCAATCCCAAGGATAACTTGAATAACTTCTACCAAAATTCATTAGGGGGCCAAATTGCTGTTCAAAATTATGCTTAAGTTGCATGCTTTTTTGAGCAGTTTCATTAAATTGCTTAATGGCTTCGAGATCAGTGGGATGTGTATTTAAATAAAGGTTTAACTCAACCAAAACAAAGTCAATTGCTTGAAGCTCTTCAAGACATTGATAATACTCAGGTGGCATTTGTTTACTCATTTTGGTTTCACCCCTTTATGTGGATCCGGGTAAGGGCTATATAACTGTGGCCAAAGCGTTCCGTGCTTTAGTGCTTGTATTGGGGATTGGAATTGTGCTAATCCAATTGGTTGAAAATTCATGTAAAGTTGTGGTGGTGTTGAATAGCTCTTTACTAAAATCGGTTTACAAGGGTCAAACGGACTTACATAAGGCTTCCAATACTTAAATTGAGAATGCATGTAATCCTCCTTTCCGATATTTGCATCACTCATGTATATGACCTGCATTCTAGTTATATTCAAAAGAAATTCCACTTTCTTGATTTTGTAATGAACAATACATAAAATAAAAAACTTAAAGTTTATTAGACTATTATTTCTTTGGCATAGGTTGATATTTTTATCGATCAAGCTTTTAACAAAAAGTAATAATCTATTAATTATGTATTTAATAGATTATTACCTACCTCGTTAGCTTAAATTTTCATATGTTAGAAGTGAGAAAGCGAGGTGGTAAAATGAAGGGAAATCATAAATCAATTACAATATTAGGTGGTTCAGGTGGTGTAGCAAGAGCCATTCTGTCAATACTCAATGAAAGTGTTCAAGATGTTAAGGATCCCGTCCATTCTATTCTTAAAAATAGATTAATTCATCTAGTAGATAAAAAAGTAATGTCCCAAGAAACATATCGACAATTCTATCCCAATTTAATAAATCAATTGGTTTTTCACCAATTTGAATTAAATGATCAAAGCCGCTTAATTGAGCACCTTAAAACTACAAATACTTCTGTAGTAGTTGATGTGTCATGGGCAGATACAGTAGAAATGATCCAATGTTGTAATAAGCTTGGTATTAATTATGTCAATACGGCATTAGAAAATAAATTTATCGATGACAATGAAGAATTATTTGAAGGTTTTGGCTTAACCGAAAGAGTTATGCATTTAGAGAAACATAAGGATAGCATTAATAATTCGGTCGCTATACTTTGTTCAGGAATGAATCCTGGTGTAGTTCAATGGATGGCAATAGAGCTTCTCAAGAAAAATACCTTAAATGATTCGCCTCTTGCATGCTATATCGTTGAACACGATAATTCCTTTTTTAAAGACAAAAAGAAAGCAAAGAAAGATGTTATCTATACTACATGGACACCAGAATTGTTTCTAGATGAAGCCATTTTAAGCTATCCAATGTTTGTGAAATACAAAACACCACTTTTCTTATATGAACAAGTTTATGATATTGAATTTAAAGTGACGTTGGGGGACAAACAATTTTACGGCTGTTTAATGCAACATGAAGAAGTTTTTAGTTTAGCAAAGTTCCTTAATTTGGAGAGTGGTTTTCTTTATAAGATTAACGATCATACAACAGAGATCATTCGTTCAAATATTGATGACGTTAATAAGTTATGGGACTTTGAAATGGAAGTTCTAAATCCTCTTAATGCGGAATTAGAGGGAGAAGATTTATGTGGAGTGCTAATGGTTTATAAAGATCGAGAAACATATGTGTACAATGTTATGAAAAACGATGAAGTGTTTTCTAAATATAAAGTAAACGCAACGTATTTTCAAGTAGCATGTGGACTTTATGCATCCTTGGCGGTGTTACTATTAGATCCAATTCCTAAGGGTGCCTATTATGTGGATGAGCTTTTATTGAAGACAAATAACGGTTTTGGTGATTATCTAAAACACTATATGACCGAATTTGTAACTGGGGAAAATAATCAAACAGATGGGCTACTACTCGACAGAATAAAAAAGTAATTCCGATCCAAAACCACCAGAAAAATCGGTGGTTTTTTTATTTCATTCAGAGCTTGAATAGCGTCTAACTGGAGGAGCTAATCTCTAAGGGAAACATTAAAACCGCCTTCAAGGGCAAAAAGCGCCCTCTTGTCGGTTTCTCCGACGCACAGGATGTGCTAGTGCCGACAATGCCACACGGACGTGGCGTTTTTGTCGGCCAGTTGTGTTCGGAGCTAAACAGTCGTTCTCCGCTTTTCTTTATGCTTGTGCAAAAAATTTTTGAGCATTGGAAAGCAAGCTAAATGGACTTTTCACGACATTTAAGCTAAACATTCTGAAAAGTATTGGTTATCATAATTTGCCCAACTTCATAATATGTTATAAAACTCGCCCTGATAGGAGGGAAGAACATCGATATTTTACGAAAGGTAAGAAATTACCGAGAAGAAGAAGATAGGTTGAAGTGGGAAGGTACTTTTGCTGAGTATTTAGAGATTGTAAGAGAAAGACCTGAAGTTGCACAAACAGCACACTCACGTGTATACAACATGATTAAAAGCGCTGGTGTAGAGGGGAAAAATGGACAAAAGTGGTATCGATTTTTTGGTAGAGAAATATTTGGACTTGAAGAATCACTTGAAAGATTAGTTGAAGAGTATTTCCATCCAGCAGCAAGAAGACTAGACGTTCGAAAGCGTATTTTATTATTGATGGGACCAGTAAGTGGTGGTAAATCAACGATTGTGACAATGCTTAAACGAGGTCTTGAGCAATATGCAAGAACAGATGAGGGCGCAGTTTATGCAATTAAGGGTTGTCCAATGCATGAAGATCCATTACATCTGATTCCTCATCATTTACGTGAAGAATTTTATGAAGAGTATGGCATTCGTATAGAAGGTAGTTTATCGCCTTTGAATACGATGAGACTTGAAGAAGAATATGGCGGGCGAGTTGAAGATGTAATGATTGAGCGTATTTTCTTCTCTGAAGATAAACGCGTTGGAATTGGGACATTTACACCTTCCGATCCAAAATCACAAGATATTGCAGATTTAACTGGTAGTATCGACTTTTCAACTATTGCGGAATTTGGATCTGAGTCTGATCCACGTGCATATCGCTTTGACGGTGAATTAAATAAAGCTAACCGCGGTATGATGGAATTCCAGGAAATGTTAAAGTTAGATGAAAAGTTCCTATGGCATTTATTATCGTTAACGCAAGAAGGAAACTTTAAAGCGGGTCGCTTTGCATTAATCAGTGCAGATGAATTAATCGTTGCACATACGAATGAAACGGAATATCGTTCATTTATTGCGAACAAGAAGAATGAAGCCCTTCATTCAAGGATCATTGTCATGCCAATTCCTTACAATTTGAAAGTAAGTGAAGAAGAAAGAATCTATCAAAAAATGATACGAGAAAGTGATATGGCACATGTTCATATTGCACCGCATGCTTTACGTGCAGCGGCTATTTTCTCGGTATTATCAAGGTTAGAGCCACCGAAAAAGCAAAATGTTGATATTTTGAAGAAAATGCGTCTGTATGATGGAGAAAGTGTTGAAGGATTTAACTCAGTTGATATTGCTGAATTAAAGAAAGAATATCCAAATGAAGGTATGAACGGGATTGACCCTCGTTATATTATTAACCGTATTTCTTCTGCAATTATTCGTAAAGAAGTACCTTCAATTAACGCACTTGATGTATTACGTGCATTAAAAGATGGATTAGATCAACACGCATCCATTTCACAAGAAGATAAAGAGAAATATATGAATTACATTGCTATTGCAAGAAAAGAATACGATGAAATTGCGAAAAATGAGGTTCAAAAGGCGTTTGTATACTCTTATGAAGAGTCTGCTAAAACGTTAATGAATAATTACCTGGATAATGTTGAAGCGTACTGCAATAAAAATAAACTTCGCGACCCATTAACAGGTGAAGAAATGAATCCTGATGAAAAACTAATGCGTTCTATTGAAGAACAAATTGGAATTTCTGAAAATGCGAAGAAGGCGTTCCGTGAAGAAATATTAATTCGTCTTTCTGCCTTTGCAAGAAAAGGAAAAAGATTTGATTATAACTCTCATGAAAGATTAAGAGAGGCTATCCAAAAGAAACTATTTGCGGACTTAAAAGATGTTGTGAAAATTACAACGTCATCAAGTACGCCTGATGAATCACAACTTAAGAAGGTTAATGAAGTAGTTGCAAGACTTGTAGATGAACATGGATATACAACAACTTCGGCAAATGAATTACTGCGTTACGTAGGTAGTTTGCTAAATCGATAGTAACTCCAGAGAGTGTCCCATATTTTTTAAGGACACTCTTTTTTTATCTTTAATTTTCAATATTGATTTGTAATTGTTTTTCAAAATAAGTTCAATATGTCAGAAAATTCGCATATTATAAGAAAAGCAACTTTTTTTGCTTTTAAGTAAGTTAATGTTTTAGGGATATAATCACAATAAAATTTTTACGGATAGATGGGTGAGGATAAAATGAGTGAAAATAATAATAAGAGTTTTGTTGTTTCTCAGGAAAATTGGTCACTCCATCGCAAAGGATATCAAGATCAGCAGCGACATATGGAGAAAGTTAAAGAAGCAATTAAAAATAACTTGCCAGATTTGATTAGTGAAGAAAGCATTATCATGTCAAATGGCCGTGAAGTTATTAAAATCCCTATCCGATCTTTAGATGAATATAAAATTCGTTATAACTACGATAAATCTAAGCATGTTGGCCAAGGGCAGGGCGACAGTAAAGTTGGAGATGTTGTAGCTCGTGATGGAAATTCGGGAAGTGGAAAGGCACCCGGCAAAGGGAAAAAAGTTGGGGACGTTGCGGGTGAAGATTATTATGAAGCAGAAGTAAATATTGAAGATGTGCAAAATATGTTATTTAAAGAGCTAGAGCTTCCGAATTTACAACAAAAAGAGATGGCAGAAATAACAAAGGAAAAAATCGAATTTAATGATATTCGGAAAAAAGGTCTGATGGGCAATATTGATAAGAAGCGAACAATATTAACGGCAATTAGACGTAATGCGATGAAAGGGAAAGCACAAATTACTCCTATTCATAATGATGATTTACGATTTAAGACATGGGATGACATTAATAAACCTGAATCAAAAGCGGTTGTGTTAGCAATGATGGATACAAGTGGTTCAATGGGGAATTTTGAAAAGTATTGTGCAAGAACGTTTTTCTTCTGGATGACTAGATTTTTGCGAACAAAATATCAGTCAGTCGAAATTGAATTTATTGCCCATAGTACGGAGGCAAAAATTGTAACAGAAGAAGAGTTCTTTACAAAAGGTGAAAGTGGAGGAACAATTTGTTCATCTGCTTATGTAAAAGCACTCGACCTTGTACATGGTAAGTATAGTCCATCTCGTTATAATATTTATCCTGTTCATTTCTCGGATGGAGAGAACATGGTATCGGATAACGAAAAATGTTTAAAATTAGTGCGTGAACTAATGGAGATTTCTAGCATGTTTGGTTATGGAGAAGTGAATGCTCTTAACCGCTATTCAACTTTAATGTCTGCTTATAAAAAAATTGATAATCCAAAATTTAGATATCATGTTCTAAAACAAAAGAAAGATGTTTATGATGCGTTAAAAAGCTTTTTCCAAAAAGTAGAGGCATAATTGAAAGAATTTTTGCCCGTATTCTTATAAAAAGCGCGGAGGGGGTAAGAAGCTGTGGAAAAAGAAATTCAACGAGCGATTGAAGAGATTACGGAAATTGCAACAGGTTTTGGACTTGATTTTTTCCCAATGCGTTATGAGATTTGTCCAGCAGAAATCATTTACACAATTGGTGCATATGGAATGCCTACTCGTTTTGCCCATTGGAGTTTTGGGAAACAATTTCACAAAATGAAGCTGCAGTACGATTTAGGGCTAAGTCAAATTTACGAACTTGTCATCAACTCGGATCCTTGTTACGCTTTTTTGCTCGATACCAACACGTTAACTCAAAATAAGTTAATTATTGCTCACGTTTTAGCTCATTGTGATTTCTTTAAAAATAATGTGCGATTCTCCAATACAAGAAGAGATATGGTTGAAAGTATGACAGCAACTGCAGAACGAATTGCAGGTTATGAAAAGGATTATGGTAAAGAGGAAGTTGAGAAGTTTTTAGATGCCGTGTTAGCGATTCAAGAACATATTGATCCATTATTATTACGCTCAAAATTCGGATACGACTATGACGAGGAAGAAGAGGAGATCATATTATCCAAATCACCATACGATGATTTATGGGGGTTAGATTCAAAGGAAATTGTACAAAAGCAACCAGTACAAAAGAAAAGACAATTCCCTCCAAAACCTGAAAAGGATATATTATTATTCATCGAACATTACAGTCGTGAATTAGAAGATTGGCAAAGAGATATTTTAACGATGATGCGTGAAGAAATGCTTTACTTCTGGCCGCAATTGGAAACGAAAATTATGAATGAAGGATGGGCTTCTTACTGGCATCAACGCATTATGAGAGAGTTAGATTTAACTACGGATGAAACAATTGAGTATGCAAAGCTAAATGCAGGTGTTGTTCAGCCGTCTAAAACTAGCATCAACCCATACTATCTTGGATTGAAGATATTTGAAGATATTGAATCCCGCTATAATAATCCAACCGAAGAAATGAAACGTATTGGCGTAAAACCAAATTCTGGTCGAGAAAAGATCTTTGAAGTAAGAGAAATTGAATCAGACATTTCCTTTATCCGAAATTATTTAACGAAGGATTTAGTAAAGAAAGAGGACTTATTCTTATTTGCAAAAAAAGGAAATGATTATGTTATTACGGATAAAGATTATGAAAATATTCGTGATCAACTAGTTTCAATGCGCGTGAATGGCGGCTTCCCATATATCGAAGTTGAAAATGGCGACTATTTAAGAAATGGTGAATTGTATTTGGCACATCGCTATGAAGGGACAGAACTTGACCCACATTATTTGGAACATGTTCTGCCTTATATTTATCAGTTATGGGGTCGTTCAGTTCATGTCGAAACGTATATTGAGGGAAAACCTGTTGTATATTCTTATGATGGAAGAAAGAGTCATCGACGTTTTTTATAAAGGAAAGAGCCCATGAATATCCACTATTCATGGGCTAGATTATTTGTAAGAGAAAATCTATTCAGTAAGGTCAATAATCCACTGTTTAAAATCGACAAGTCGATTGTATTTTGGTTTCTGATTTGTACCAGTAATAATGAGGGGAACAAGTGAATCAATCCTATGAAGTGAACCATGTGCTCCGCCACCAGCATGATCATGGCTATGTTCTTCTATAAATTCATATTGTGGCTTAGCGTCTACAATAATAAATGGGCCTTCATGTGAGTTGAGCGCCCCATGCAATCGTGCAAGTGCATCAGGGTAGTCTCCATAACTAATCGTTCCTTCTTGAATGGTTAAGTCCAAAATAGAAGGATCGCCATCTATCGTCCAAGTTTGTTGATATTGATCTGTAATAGGTCCATTAACTGAAAAGGTAAATGGTTCATTAGATTCTGGTGAAAGCACATAATTAATACCATCATTTTTCCAAGCAATGAATCCAATACGATTGTCAGTTTGTAAATTTTTTACAATGTTAAGTGGGTCAATGTTTTCGTCTATTAAATTAATATATGCCATGCGTTCATTGATAGCTATTGCAATTTGTCCATTTGGCTTGTCAGTATCCCAAAATGAATAGTCTTCTAATAATTTATTTAAATTAATTAATGCCGTCTTTTTATTATCTTTTACTGAAGATTGAGCACTGTCACCAAAAATGATCCAAATTGCTTGATCTATCGCATCTTCCCATGATGGATAACTATTTAATAATTGTTGAATAGACTGATCCGTTCTTTCAATAGCCTTTATATCACCCGGTCCGTTTTTATGTAGTTCAGCATCTTCGTCAGGTAAATAGGCAAAGGTAAATGAGGGGAGGTTATTTTTTTCGATTAGATACTTTAACTCATTTACTGTAAATTGGTTGTTCACACCCATTCGTTTCCAAATAAATTTATGAAAATCATTCTTCGGATTATACTGAGATAGCGCCCCTAAAGAAAGAATAGTTGGTCCATTCATCTGTAAACTTTTAGGTAAAAGGCCAGTGAATGAAACTAGCTTAGGAACATTTAAGTCTTGTTCTGTATTTCCACGAAATATTAATCCATTAATTGATGCGGAAGCGAGATTTTTTTTTGAAAGCGCCTCATGAATGGTTTCAACATTTTGGCTCAAATGTTCCTTGTTTAAGCGAATAATACTATCGTGGGTAACATTTTTTACTCCGTTATTCCATATTTCCCTAAAACCACTTCCATAGCTAATGATTCGACTTTCGTTTTTGTTAAACCAAATGAGTCCAGGGATTTTATGTTGGTCGGGGTATGTGCCTGTTAGTACGGTACTATCAATTGCTACCGACATAGTAGGGTAGGAGCTAATCATATCTCTATGAAATTGTCCATGATTGATTAAAAAAGATAGTGCGGGAGCTTTCTCCTGGTCAATTGCTTTTTGGAGAGGTTCTGACATTAGTGAGTCTACTGTGATAAATATTATTGGTTTATCAGTAGGTACATCACCAGTTGGAGCTATCTCTCTTGTTGGTGATAATGAAAATGAAAAGACAAGTATTAAGACGACAATCATTATTGTAATAGTTATAAGAAGTACTTTATTCAGCTTCATTTAATTTCACCTTTTTATATAGAAGTTACATTATTATGGCTAGAAAAGTATTAATAATACATGATTTCTTTTGTTGGAAAGATATAGGGGATACTGGGGAATATCAGAAAGCTTTTATAAAAGGAAGTTCAATACGGAAGTTCAATACGTAAAAGAAGTGTTAAAAATTAGGTAAAGACAATACTACACAAAAAATCTCGAGCCCTTCACCAAGGGCTCGAGTTATATTTGAAGTATTTTTTCTATAATGGAAATAGCTTAAAGGAATAGGTGCGGGTAAAATAACTTTGATTAATAAGGTTTTGAGTTGCGCGCTTTTTTGATGGCATCATTCACCGCTTGTGCAGCATCTTTTGCCCCAAGCGGATGGAATTCCTCTGCAATTTCTTCGGTGTTTTTTGTTTTCATTTTATACGCAATACCTTCTCTTAAACGACGGCCATATTCTTCATCAGCTTCTTCGGCTAATGCGATCATTTTGTCTTGAAGAACTTTTGGACAAATAGCAAGGTCGTTTACTAGGTTGTTAATTAGTTCGTCTTTTTCCCATTGCTCAAAATTGCGATAAGTTTCTCCGGCTTGTTTTGTATTATTTTCTCGATCAATTGAATCGCGGACTAAGTCACCTTCAATATGTGGCGTATATTCTTTTCCAGATTGTTCAGCTTCTTTTAAACCGCCCATACTTGATGGTTCGTAATTTACATGAAGGTTCTGACCTGGGGCTTTATCGTTATAATATCGAAGTTGACCACCTTCTTGATTTGTTGCTACACGTTTTTTGGCCGCGTTAATTGGTAATTGTAAATAGTTTGCGCCTACGCGATAACGCTGTGTATCAGAATAGGAGAATGTTCTGCCTTGTAACATTTTATCATCGGAGAAATCTAGTCCATCTACAAGGACACCAGTTCCAAAGGCAACTTGTTCCACTTCGTTATGGAAGTTTTCAGGGTTTTTATTTAGTACCATTTTTCCAACTGGAAGCCAAGGGAATTGATCATTTGGCCAAAGTTTTGTGTCATCAAGTGGATCAAAATCTAATTCAGGATGTGGGCCGTCCTCCATAATTTGGACAAACAATTCCCATTCAGGATAATCACCACGTTCAATGGCTTCATATAAGTCTTGGGTTGCATGGTTAAAGTTTTTCCCTTGAATCTCTTCAGCTTCTTTTACCGTTAAATTTTTAATACCTTGTTTTGGTTCCCAGTGGTATTTAACAAGAACAGCTTTTCCTTCTTGATTCACCCATTTATATGTGTTTACTCCAGAACCTTGCATCATTCGATAATTTGCTGGAATACCCCATGGTGAGTAAACAAGTGTTACCATATGAAAAGACTCTGGTGAATTTGCACAGAAGTCAAAGAATCTTCGAGCATCTTGGATATTTGTTACTGGGTCTGGTCTGAATGCATGAATCATATCCGGAAATTTCATTGCGTCTCGAATAAAGAAAATCTTTAAGTTGTTACCAACTAAATCCCAGTTTCCATCTTCAGTATAGAACTTAACAGCAAATCCTCGTGGATCACGTACTGTTTCGGGAGAGTGTAGACCATGAACAACTGTTGAAAAACGAACAAAAACAGGTGTTTGTTTCCCTTTTTCTTGAAACAATTTTGCACGAGTATATTTAGAAACTGGTTCATCGCCTACAGTCCCATAAGCTTCAAAATACCCATGGGCACCTGCACCACGTGCGTGGACTATGCGCTCAGGTACCTTTTCGCGGTCAAAATGGCTGATTTTTTCTATAAAATCGTAATTTTCGAGTGTTGCTGGGCCTCGATTTCCAACAGTACGAATGTTTTGGTTATTTGTTACGGGATGCCCTTGTCTATTTGTTAGTGTTTGATCGTCTTCAAAGTTGGTTTGATTTTTTTCTTGATTAGATTGGTCTTTATCCATTTTTTTCATCCCCTCATGATTCATAGTAAACATGGAAATTTTAGAATTTTACTACCAAAATTCACTACTATACTTTCCATTAAATTTTAAATTTATTCTATTATTAATAGGTAGGGATTGTTTTCACATAGAAAAAAGCAGATGAAGAATCTACTTACTTGTTGACACTTCAGCTGCTTATTCAAAGGTAGGGGAAATAATAAATTAAATTGCGATAATAATTGGTAAAATCATTGGTTTTTTCTTTGTTTGTTGATCTAGGTATTTGCCAACTTCTTTTCGAACTGCTTTACGCATACCATGAACATTGGCTTCTTTGAAATTTCCAATTGTCGACACGACAACTTGATTTACGTTGTTGATTAATTCCTCGGCATTTTTTGCATATACAAATCCACGGGAAATGGAATCTGGGGGAGATACGAGCTTACCGTCAGACTTATTAATAGTAATAACGATGACTAGCATTCCTTCTTCAGATAATTGTTTACGATCTCGTAAAACGATGTCTCCAATTTCATCATCGCCAAGACCATCCACATAAACATCCCCGGACGGAATATTTCGTGTTTGACGGGCTTCTGAATTTTTAATATCTACAACGTCCCCATTTTTGATAATAAACGTGTTCCCTTTTTCTACTCCTACCGCTTCAGCTAATTGGCGGTGTAGATGGAGCATACGATATTCACCATGGATCGGAATGAAATATTTCGGTTTCATCAAAGTTAACATTAATTTTAAGTCTTCTTGATAGCCATGCCCTGAAACATGCATACCTGTAATAGTTGAAGAACCATAGATTACATGGGCCCCTAATTGGAAGAGGTTATCAACAATTTTTGATACATCTTTCTCATTCCCGGGAATAGGTGAGGCTGCAAAAATAACTGTATCACCAGGGTATACCTTCACATCGCGATAGCTATTCCGTGATAATCGGGAAAGCGCGGCTAATGGCTCCCCTTGACTACCTGTACATAATATGACGATTCTTTCATTAGGGATATTGTTTATTTCCTTTGTATCTATAAGCATCCAGTCTGGGATATCTAAATATCCACGTTCTCTCGCAACAGCAACGACGTTAACCATACTTCGACCTAAGAGGGCAATTCTACGATTTGTCTTTAAGGCAGCATGAACAATTTGTTGCACACGATTAACATTTGAAGCGAAAGTTGAAATAATTATCTTTCCTTTTGCCCCCATAAATGCTTTCTCAATATGTCCTCCAACTTCCTGTTCAGAAGGAGTAAATCCAGGACGCTCTGCATTTGTACTCTCTGAAATTAACATCACTACGCCTTCGTTTCCAATTTCAGCCATTTTGTGAATGTCAGAGTGTTGGTCGTTAACTGGTGTCAAATCAAACTTAAAGTCTCCAGTATGGACCACCTTTCCTTCTGGTGTATTAAAGACGATTCCTAAACAATCAGGTATACTATGGCTTGTTTTGAAGAAGTTTACTTTAATTTCACCAAAATCCAATTCGGAATTCGAATCAATTTGAACCAGTGTTGATTCACGGAGAATTTTATGTTCTTTTAATTTCAATTCGATTAATCCAAGAGTAAAGCGGGTAGCATAAACTGGGACATTTAATTTCTTTAAAAAGTAGGGAATACCTCCAATATGATCCTCGTGCCCATGTGTTACAACTAGTCCTCGAATTTTGTTTCGATTTTCTTGCAAATAAGTAAAATCGGGGATGATTAAATCAACACCTAATAAGCTTTCATCTGCAAACTTCCCACCACAATCAATAATGACAAGATCATCACCATATTCTACTACGTACATATTTTTACCAATCTCATTTATGCCACCTAGGGCAAAAATTGAAAGTGCGTTTTCTCTAACAGACAAAATAATTACCTCTTTTCAATAACAAATTCTTTGAAGATTGATTCTCTAAGTTGAAATGGATGTTTTTGAAAAAGACTTCTTTTTTTGTTTCTTCCAACAATAGTATAGCTTTTTGCTTATTTTCTTATACGAAAGTTATATTTGAAGGAGCTTTTAAAAGAGATAATAATTTGTCGGTAAATTGTCTAATTATGTAATTAAATTAACAGTGCGTTTACATATCTATAGTATGATATTAGAAACAATTAAAAGGAAATAAGGTATGAATGAAGGTGAGTGGACCTTTTGAAATCGAAAAGTATTAAGTTTTGGGCAATTATTTTAATAATAATAGTATGTTTTACTACTACATTATTATTTAGTGCTCTAACCTATCAAAGTTTAAATCGAAACTTGGTAAACCAATATAAAAATGAATCTGAATATGTCTTAAGTCAAACATTGCTTAATTTTCAATATGAATTTTCGAACATTGAAACGTTTTTAGAGCAACTTAATCAATCTCTTCTATTGCTAAATAAGCATGAAGGAAATAGTAATGATATTACTTTGCTGCTTAAGCAATATCAGGACATGTCTCCATCTGGTGGAAGGTTAATTTTTGGTTTAGAGAACGGCGGATATTACCAAGCAAATGCAGGGAATTTTCCGTTTAGTTATAATCCAAAAGAATATAACTGGTATAAAGATGCGATTAGCAATAAAGGGGAAGTAATTTGGACTGAGCCATATTTAGATTTTGTTTCACCGAAAGTCATTATTTCTGCTGCGAAAGCAGTAGAGGGGCCAGAAGGAATTTTAGGTGTAATTTCATTAGATTTTAGTCTTGCAGAAATAAGTCATACAATTAGTAAATCAAAAGTTGGGGAAGATGGCTTAGTCATACTACTGAGTAGTAGTGGAACTATGTTAGCAAATGGCGATAATGTTATCAGCAACTCTTTATTTGGAAACCAGCATTTTGAAATGATAAAAGCAACAAAGGAGAGACATGTCCCATACGAAATTAACAATGAAAAATATCTGCTTCATTCGAACACAATTAAGCAAAACGGGATGACTATTGTTACTGCTATTAATGAAAAAGAGATTCGAAGTAATGTAATTAAAAGTCTCCTGCCTATTTTAGTAGCGGGTGTATTGTGTCTTGTATTATTTAGTTTTATCGCATATATCGGTACGTTAAGGGGAGTTAAACCACTAAAAAAATTAGGTACACTTATGGCTACTGTTGAAAGTGGAAATTATCATGTGTTTGCAAGAGAAAGAGATTATAAGGAAGTAGCTCGTTTAGCAAAAGGATTTAATAGTATGATCCAAGCCATTAAAAAACGGGATCGGGATTTGATCATTTCAAATGAGGAGCTTAAATCTACAGAAGAACGTTTACGCTCTAAATATGAGGAACTAAAAGAATCACAGAGAATTTTAAAAGCAAGTGAGGAAAAGGTAAAACAACTTGCCTCTTACGATTCGTTAACGGGTTTACTTAATAGAAGAAGTTTACTCGAAGTTCTCTATAAAGAAGTAGAAAATAATACTAACCAAATGTTAAAGGCAATTATTTTCCTTGATTTAGATAACTTCAAAGTGATTAATGATTCATTGGGACATTCATTCGGTGATAAGTTGATTATTGAAGTAGCAAAATTGTTAAACTCTATTTCCATAAAAAAGAAAGATGTTGCAAGAATTAGCGGAGATGAATTCATTTTATTATTTCATGATTTAAAATCGATTGAGCAAGTAGAATGGATTTCTAGCGAAATTATTAGTGTTTTTGATAGTCCAGTGGTTGTTAATGGAAAAAGCTTAAATATTAGTGCAAGTATTGGGGTTGCGATTTATCCTATTCATGCAACAACTACAGAAGAGCTATTAAAAATTGCAGATATGGCAATGTATCGTGCAAAAGAAACAGGAAAAAATGGATTCCAAATCTTTGATGAAGGTATGAAACATGAAGTCGAAGAAAAATTGAAAATTGAGCTTGGGATCCGTGAATGCTTAAAGAATAATGGTTTTGAACTTTTCTTCCAACCGCTTTATAATACACAGGCGAAAAGAATTACTCAGGTAGAAGCATTATTAAGAGTAAAGTCATCCGCACTTTCAGCATTTAATATCATGCAAATTATTCAAACAGCTGAAGTAACAGGGCAAATTATTGATATTGATAAATGGGTAATTCGTTCAGCTTGTGAATCTATTCAACGGATAAATCATTACTTGGACGAGCCTATAAACATCTCAATCAATATTTCACCTCTTCACATTATGCAGCAAGATTTTGTAAGAAATATTCGAGATATCATTATAGATACAGGGGTTTTTCCAGATTGGATTGAGCTTGAAATTACGGAAACTTCTATTATGAAATCCTTTGAAGTGAATAAAAGGAAATTAGAAGAATTAAAAAGACTTGGAATATCTATTCATCTGGATGATTTTGGAACAGGATATTCATCATTAAGTTATCTTAACAGCCTACCAATCGATCATTTGAAAATTGACAAGAGCTTTATTGATGCCATGCTACAATCTGAAAAGGAAAGAAAAATAGTTGAAACAATCATTAACCTTGCTCACAATATAGGCCTACATGTTGTTGCAGAAGGCGTCGAATATGAAGAACAATTTGATATGCTTAATAGCTACAATTGTGAGTTGATCCAAGGCTATTACATTAGTAAACCTGCCAATTTTGAGTATATTACTAGAACAATTAAACAATATAACGAAGAAGAAACCGTTAAAATTTAGAATCCACTTGTTGGATTCTTTTTTTTTTTCTTAGAAATAGAATGAAACTTTTATGAAATGAATAGATTGCTATAAAAGAAAACTATAACTGTTGTTTTTAATAGGACTAACTAAAAATTTTAAAGAGGTGGGCAGTCTTGAAGATTATCTTAATCGTTATACTTAGTATCATTTATTTATTCTTAGCTTTTTCAGTGGATCATATTGTACCAGCTAGAATCTTTTTATTCTTAGCTATTGCTCTGTTTATTTGGGGTTATTTTGAATATCGAAAGGAAAATTTCAGAAGGGAGGATGAATTAATAGAGGAAACGGAAAAAGAAATTTTACAATTTCCCCATACACAAAGGATTGTATCAGAAGATTATTTAACAGCACTATTATTAGATGAACAAAATAATAAAGTTTGTATTTTGAAGAAAGAAGACTATGATGAAAAATTCAGGGAAATAGAAGTTGATTTTCATCAACTTTATGAAGCAGCCATTGTAGAGGATGGTAAAATTCTAACATTATTCTCGAAAGGTGGATTTTTAGCAGGTTCTCTCCTAGAAGAAGGCGGTACTTCAGTTATTCATTTATCAGAAACAGAAGAGCAGAATGAAAAAGATGAGGAGGAAAATGATGGATTAGGAGACAGAGATGTAGAGGATGGAGTATTCAAGCTAAGCATAAAAATAGTCATCGATGACTTGAAAAAGCCAATTGTTGAATTTTCCTTCTTAGAAAGTGACGAACCAATTTTAAAAGATAGCGAAGAGTATAAAGATCTTTTAAAAGAATGTACGGAATGGCATCAAAAACTAAGTATTATTATTAAACGGTACGAGAAAGAGAGAGTACCTGTTACAAGATGGAGTTAAATTGATAAGTAAGGTGTGTAATGAAGGCTGAATTCATTGCACACCTTTTTTATGACAAAAATGCATGTTCCTTTTATGGGCGAATTGTAACAGCAGTACCGTTTGGGACAATACTTGCTAATTCTTCAACATCTTGATTGTACATTCGGACACAGCCTTTTGATACTGCATTTCCGATTGAACTTGGATCATTTGTACCGTGGATACCATAATGTTCTTTCGATAACGTTAGCCACATTGTACCAAAAGGTCCACCTGGATAAGGATGCCTATTGACAATAACAAAATCTCCGACTGGTGTTTCATAAAGCATTCTACCAACCGCTATTGGATACATCTTTTGTAATTCATTATTCCGATAAAGCTTAAGTGTACGATCATTAATCGAAACTTCAATACGATAGGGAATAGTATCAGGATCAGGCAAGCCTGGAATCTCAATTTGTTGACCTACATAAATCATATCTGGATTAATCGTTGGATTAGCACCGATGATAATTTGCAGTGGAGTACGATAATTTCTTGAGATTTGCAGTAATGTTTCACCCGGTATAACTGTATGAAGCATTTCAACATCTCCGTTCATTTTGTTATTCTCTCTAATCTATGAAGAAGTGGATGAGTCAGTTCCTTTTACTTAGTCATTTAATCTGCCAATGAAGTTCATTTCTTCATTCGTACATACTTAAAATCCATAAGGAATAAATTTACAAAATCTTAACATTACAAACTAATAGTATTAGTTATAATAAAACTAACGGCATTAGTTTCTAGAGGAGGAGTTAAGAGCTAGGGATCTTTTGGAGTATGGAAAAATGATGAAGCAATTTTATACTTTTATTGTTGGGATTCGTATTTGTTTTGGGTTGTATAAAATTTCTAGAAGGGAAGTTGATTATTTTGAAAGTACAAAAGTTTAATCGAATAGTTCAATTAACGCTATGGCCAAAATTATTTCCAATAAATTGTTACCTATATGAGGAACAAAATGAATTGACATTAATTGATACAGGTATGCAGGCAAGTTTTAAGGGAATTGTTGAAGAGATTCAAAGTTTAGGTAAACCTCTTACGAATATCATTTTGACACACGCCCATGGTGATCATCTTGGTGCACTAGATTTTTTAAAACAAGAATTCCCAGAAGTATGTGTATCTATCTCAGTCCGTGACAGTCGTTTAATGAAGGGCGATAAATCATTAGATCAAGATGAGCCACAAACCCCGATAAAAGGTGATATCCCTAAAAACCTAAAAACAGTGCCTGATCGATTATTAAAGGAAAATGATCTAATTGGCTCTTTAGTAGTGATTGAAACACCGGGCCATACACCAGGATCTATTTCTCTTTTTGATAAAACGAACGGAATATTGATGGCTGGAGATGCTTTACAGACGCAAGGGAAGATTGCGATTTGTGGTCAATTTGTTCCTCTTTTTCCGTTTCCGGCTTTTGGTACCTGGAACAAAGACTTATCCCTTGAAAGCGCCAAAAAGATTCTAAAGTTAAATCCTTCATTACTTGCAGTAGGTCATGGGCAAGTAATTGAGAATCCAGTACAAAATATTCAACAAGCTATTTTTGAAGCTGAGAAGAAATTGAAGAAGGTTGGAGCATAGATGTCACCAAGAGTTGGATTAGATCTATTGACTATTATCAATACAGCAGCGGAAATTGCAGATACAGATGGCGTAGACAATGTAACCCTTGCGGCTATTGCGAGGAAGTTAAATGTTCGTTCACCCTCACTTTTTAATCATATTCAAGGGTTACCAGAACTTAAAAGGCATCTTTCCCTTCGCGGATTAACATTACTAAATGAAAAATTAACCGAGGCAGCAAAGGGGAAAATGAAAGATGAGGCACTAATTTCAATGGCATATGGGTATCTAGAGTTTTCAAGGGAACATAACGGATTATATGATCTTACACTAAGTGCTCCTGAGCCAAATGACGAAGAAATGCAGACAGCAAGTAGAAAAATCATTCAACTACTATCAAACATTTTAAGTGACTATCATTTAACAAATGAAAATACAATCCATGCTATTAGAGCACTAAGAAGTATCCTTCATGGGTTCTCATCCTTAGAGCAAAAACAGGCTTTTAATTTAGCAGTTGAGCCTGAAGAAAGCTTTCAAGTGTTAATAGCTGGATTTATTTCTTATTTAAATCAATTAGGAAGCTAAACAGCACAATTTGTAAAGACAATTCCTTTTGAAAATTGAAGGGGGATTGTCTTTTTGTTTTTTAACATTAAAAAGAAAATAGGTGAAAAAAGACGCGTACTAATAGAATTTTTCTATCTACTATAAAATTTTTTCTATCAGTAAAAGTATTCAAATTTTAAAATTTACATGGTAGGATAAACGAAATTAAAAAGTTTACAATACCTATTTGTTTAATGCGGATAAAAAGGGGATAGGTCAATTTTTTAGCCACAAAACTAAGTATTCTTGTTGGTATTGTAATGATTAAAACTAAAGGAATAGAAAAGGGGTATTATCAATGAAGAAAACATGGTTATGGTCAATAAGTTCTGCGATTTTATTACTATCAGCTTGCTCATCAAATACTGCGACAGAAGAAAAAAAGGAAAAAGTTGCAACTAACGCTAATACAGAAGAAGTACAAAAAATTGTAGTAGGAACAGGTACGCAATTCCCAAATATTTGTTTTCTTGATGAAGATGGAAATTTAACTGGTTACGATATTGAGATGGTTAAAGCAATAGATGAAAAATTACCAGAGTATGAATTTGAGTTTCAAACAATGGATTTTCCTAATTTATTAGTAAGTTTAGAAACAGATAAAATTGATTTTGTTGCACATCAAATGGAAGTTACTGAAGAGAGAGAAGAGAAATATTTGTTTAACAAAGAGCCTTATAATGTATTTCCATTGAAAGTAACTGTTCATCAAGACAATGATGAAATTCAATCAATTGACGACTTGAAAGGGAAAAAAGTTGGAGCAACACCTACAAGTAGTTCTGCTGTACTTCTGGAAAAATATAATAGTGAACATGATTTGGGGGCAGAAATTGTATATTCGCAAAGCTCTGTTGACTCGAACCAACAATTAAAGACTGGTCGTATTGATGCTATTGTATCAACTCCATTTGCTGTAGATTTTGTCAACGAACAATCTGATGCCCAACAAAAGGTTGTGGGAGAAGCTTTATCAAGTTCAAAGGTATTCTTCTTATTCAATAAAGATGAAACAGCACTTGCTGATCGAATCGATGAGGCACTTGTTGAATTGAAAGAAGAAGGAGTCGTTAGTGAACTAAGCTTGAAATGGCTGGGAGCAGATTATAGCGTTGATTTTTAATACTAGATGTATAATTAGGTAAATACGTTTGAGAAGGGGATTGAATGGGAAATTTAATTTTCATCAGTACTTTATCAGAAGAAGATAAAGAGGCTGCTCGTGATGTGTTAATTACTAGCTATGAACAATATCGAGATAGCTTTAAAAGTCAAGAAGCGTTTAATAATTATCTATTAGATATTAAAAAATCATTAGATAACCCAAAGATTGAAAAAGTCTTAGTTGCAAAAGATGATACTCAGGCAGTGTTGGGAACTCTACAAATATACGCAAATAGTGAAGAAGCTTATGGGAGACCTGAATTAAATATTCATACCCCAATCGTTCGGTTATTAGGTGTACACCCTTCAGCTAGAGGTAAAGGGATTGCAAGAAAATTACTTCAAGAGAGTATTGAGTATGCAAAACAGAAAGGTGCAAAGAGTTTGTATCTACACACGGGTGATATCATGAAAGATGCAATCCGCTTGTATGAACGATTCGGATTCCAAAGAGATTTTGAAAAGGAATTTGGTAATCGAGGTAATTTAGTAATGTGCTATCGGTTTGATATTGTCTAGAATAACAAGTTTAAAACATATCTAAAAGACCCTCCCATATTATTGTGGGAGGGTCTTTAGTGTTATCGACATATAAGACAATCTCTACCTTTCCTTTTTGCCATATATAAGTTTTGGTCTGCCTGATTTACATTACTTAGTAAAGATAGATGATCATTCATTTCGGTTAGTCCAATGGAAACAGTAATTTGGATTGTTTTTGAATTGCCAATTGGAAAAGAGGCGGAGCGAATTTCTTGAATAATTTCTTCTATCATTTCTTTTGCTTCGTCATTAGTGGAATTACCAATGTAAATGATAAATTCTTCTCCTCCATATCGCCCTATTGTTACTCTCTCATTTCTATACTTAATTAAAATATTACTTAATAATACTAAAATTTTATCTCCAACTAGATGTCCATGTGTATCGTTAATTTGTTTGAAGTGATCAATGTCTAACATTGCTAAAAAGTGTTTAGGTTGGAGAGTGGTTATTTTTCTATGAACAACCTCATAAAACTTTCGTTTATTAAAGAGGTTTGTAAGCGGATCTTCTGTTGCTAATTTTTCAAGTTCTTCATTTAACGTGCGGCGTTGACGATCTTGTGTAATAAACATGTAAAGAATAGTTGCAGTAATAACAAAAGATGACCCTCGAATAAATGCAGTGCTTTTAAAAATCTCCCATCCATTTGGAATGATATAGATAATTGGAAAGTCGGAAAAGAGCCAACATGCAATAATAATTACAATGCCCTCTATATAATTTTTATTAAATTTAGAACGGTGGTGGAATGCCAGGGCGATGAGTGTTGGTCCAATCATCCCAAATAGTATACCAGGAACCATTCCTGCTCCTCCCATAAAGAACCGCCATACAGATGCAATAAGTAAAGTAGGGAGTGCTTTTTTCCAACCATGTATATAAGCAATAAATATTAATGGGATCATTCTCATATCCACCCAATAATGGTTGAAACGGATTGGTAAATAAAACATCGAAATAACAGCTACAGACCCTACAATAATCATTGTTATTTGAAACAATGAAGTAGGAATTTTCTTTTTATGATTCATTACCATAGACATGGATAAATGGAATAGTAAAATAATCGCTAAATTAGACAGGATGGACTGTAGCATCTTATTCAACCTTTCGGGAATATAAAAATAGATAAATGTTATTATAGATTGTTTAAATAGATAGTAATTAAATATTACCATAAATTTCTATTTATATAATGATTTTCACATATTATTCAATATTATTTTAAATTTAGTAGAGATGAAAAATTGGAATATTCAATAACAATCTATTAGTTAAAATAAATGATGTTATAATACTAGATGAAATAGAAAATTATGGAGGATGGGTATGAGGAAATATATAGGTGAAATAATGCTGATCACGACAGCAATTATTTGGGGTAGTGGTTTTGTTATGTCCGCACTTTCCCTTGATTATCTGTCCCCTTACCAGCTTTTGGCGGCAAGATTTTTAATTGGTGTCATTATTCTTAGTATTGTTTTTCATAAAAGACTTAGAAAAATAAAAAAGTCGACAATATTAAAGGGCACTGTATTAGGACTTTTTTTATATTTAGCGTTTGCTCTACAAACAGTTGGCCTACAATACACTACTGCGTCTAAGAATGCATTTATCACTGCAGTAAACGTAGTCATTGTCCCATTTATTGCATTTTTTATGTATAAAAGAAGGATTGATATATATGAACTAACTGGCGCATTTTTAGCGATTATTGGGATTGCCTGTTTATCACTTCAGTTTTCATCAGGAGTAAACATAGGGGATTTATTAACTTTAGCGTGTGCCTTCGGGTTTGCATATCAAATTTTTTATACTGCAAAATATGTAAAAGATGAAGATCCTATTTTGCTTACTGTTGTTCAAATGGCTGTTGCAGCAATTTTAGGTTGGGCAGTTGTCGTATTAAAAGGAGATACAAATTTTTCTTTTGAAATGGAAGGTGTATTGTCTACTTTATACTTAGGGGTCTTCTCAACAACTTTGGCTTATTGTTTACAAACCATCGCTCAAAAGTTTACGAATGAAACAAAAACAGCTATTATTTTATCGACTGAGGCCTTCTGGGGTATGGTTTTCTCTGTACTCTTCTTAGGTGAACTTTTAACACCAAGAATGGCAATCGGAGCAATAGTTATTTTAGGCGCCATTATCATATCAGAAACAAAGCTTTCCTTTATTAGAAAGAAGGAAACGAAAGAAGAACACAATGTATTATAAGAACCTGTCACTCCTACTTGTTGGGAGTACAGGTTCTTTTTATTATGTAATTCCCTTCTTAATGGTGACAACACTCGTCGTAAAACCAACTACCAATATAGTAATAATTGACAGTAATAATGTGCTAGTTGAAAGGAAAATTCCCCCTAAAAGGACTACAGCAGAATCGATGAAAAAAATGATGATCCCAACATTTACTTTCGTTTTATCAGAAATAAATTGGGCTAACAAATCGGTCCCACCGGTACTTGTATCGTGTCGAAGCATTATTCCAATCCCTAAACCAACAAAAAAGCCACCTAATATCGCACTTACCACACCATCTATTTGAAACATTCGAAGTGAAGTCTCAAGTGGCTTCAGTAAATCGATAATAAAAGATGAAATGAGTAATCCGTGTAAACTGTTAAAGAAGTAACTCCTATATTTATACCAAGCAATCATAAAAATAGGGATACTAAGCAGAATAAGCATGAGTCCAATTTGCCAGTGATAAATGTAATGTAAGATTAATGCTAGTCCAATTACACCACCATCAAGAATTTGATAAGGTGTTATAAATACATTTACACCAATAGCGACAAAGAAACTGCCAAGGATAATTGATAAGCCTTTCTTTATGATATACATGCATTCCCTCCAACAATTGGACATGCACATATTTTATGATTGAAGAAGTACGAAAATGTGTAACCGCAATTTCGTGAAAAATATAGTATGGATTTTCAACTTATCTTTTGAGCTTGTTTTGTTTCGAGTATTTTCCTGAAGTTTATTGTGTGATTTTTTTGGAAGTTAACAATAATAGTGAGTTTGCAACTTCTTTATCATCGACTTTTTATTTTGATAATTTGAACGTTCTTATATTCACACTAAAAAGGATGGAGGGAAAGGAATGAAGGAATTCAAAGTCACATACTTCTTTGATGAAAATCATTATGTAAGAAGATTTATTCATCTTGATTCACAACAGCAAGCAGAAGCACTTATTCAAAGTGAACGTGATCAATACATTTCCTTTACGGATAGTAGAGGAATATATCATGAATTGAATACTCGCAACGCACGGGTAATTCAAATTTCAGAATATCACCGAGTTGAAAAAATAAAAAATAATAATCGCACATAATTTTCGAGTTAAAAGGCATTATAAACTCATAACAATTTGGAGGTGTTTTTGATATGCAAAATAATAATGGTAAACGTTTCACAGAAGCAGGAACTGATATTGAGGAAGTAAAACGTCGTAATGCACAAGCAGGTAATGGTCAAGGATTAGGAAGCCAATCATTTGGTGGAACTACAGCATCTGGAACTAATATCCAGAAAGTAAGAGAAGAAATTGCGCAAGAAAGTGCACCATTTGGACAAGGGCAGTCATTCTCAAACCAAAGTCCATTAAGTCAACCATCAGCAGGTAAAACGATGGCTGGAACAAATATCCAACAAGTGAGAGAAGAAATTGCCCAAGAGAGTGCACCATTTGCTCAAGGACAATCATTCTCAAACCAAAGTCCATTAAGCCAACCATCAGCAGGTAAAACGATGGCTGGAACTAACATCCAACAAGTGCGAGAAGAAATCGCGCAAGAAAGTGCACCATTTGGACAAGGGCAATCATTCTCAAACCAAAGTCCATTAAGTCAACCATCAGCAGGTAAAACAATGGCAGGAACTGATATCCAAAAAGTAAGAGAAGAAATCGCGCAAGAAAGTGCACCATTTAGCCAAGGGCAATCGTTCTCAAGCCAACCATCAGCAGGTAAAACAATGGCAGGAACAGATATTCAAGAAGTAAGACAACAAAATGCTCAAGCTGAACGTGGTAAATTTAATAAATAATTTAAATAAACGCCTCTTATAAGGGGCGTTTATTTAATTATAAATTAAATTTGGAAATAATGGTTATATATAAAATGTACCGTTAGTTCTGATTTATACATTAAATAAAAAAATTCAATTCATAAAAATGGAGGATTATAAATGAATCAGCATCGCCTTACAGAAGCGGGAACAGATATTGAAGAAGTAAAAAGAAAAAATGCAGAGTCTGGTTTATCTTATAAAGAAGTATATGAATTACTAGCTAAAACTGGTGGACATAATACAAAGATTTACAGTGATACAGATACGGAAGAAGTAAAGCAAAAACTCCAATAATTATGAGGCATTCCAAACTTGGAATGTCCTTTCTTTTTTGCTTAGATAATATATTTTGGCGATTCATGAGAAGAATTGTTCAAATTTTTCTTAAACTAATATCTTGAGTTCGAGGGGATTTCGTATTAAAATTTATTAAACCCATAAATTAACTATGTTTTTATTTTTTAATAGTTAACTAGTTAACTTATATTTTAAGCATATCGTTAAATTAATTATAAAAAAGAGGTGTATGGGATGGCAAAGGTAAGCAATGAGGTAGCAAGAAAAAATACTAGTAATGACTTTTTTACTTCTTCTATCGGAAACAAAGAAGAACTACCAGTAGAAGCTGGGAGATATCGTCTTATATGGGCAGCAATTTGCCCGTGGGCACATCGTTCGGTTATCGTACGAAACCTTCTGGGTTTAGAGAATGTCATAAGTCTAGGTACAGTTAATTCGGTTCGTACAGAAAATGGATGGGAATTTTCGTTAGATGATGGTGGAATTGATCCTATTCTTGGAATCCGTTTCTTAAGCGAAGTATACGTGAATGCAGATCCTGAGTTTAATGGAAGATCAACAGTCCCAGCGGTTGTGGATGTTACTACGAAAAAGGTTGTACACAATGACTATTTGAACTTAACAAATGATCTTGAAACAGTTTGGAAACCATTCCACAAAGAAAATGCACCAGATATATATCCTGAACATTTAAGAAAAGAGATAGATGAATTAAATAAAATTTTTCACAACGATATTAATAATGGTGTTTATAAATGTCGATCTGCTCATTCACAAGAAGAGTATGAATTAGCTTATGAAACTTTATTTAATAGATTAGATGAACTAGAAAGTCGGTTATCCACTCAACGATATTTATTCGGTGACTTTATTACAGATTCGGATATACGCCTTTTTGTAACGCTTGTTCGCTTTGATGTAGTTTACCATTCATTGTTTAAAGCAAACCGTAATCGCTTAATTGATTTTCCAAATCTATGGGCTTATGCAAGAGATTTATATCAAACTCCTGGTTTTGGCGATACAACTGATTTTGAAGCAATTAAAAAAGGATATTATGCCTCTTCAAACGGAGAAGATAATCCATTAAAAATAGTTCCTAAAGGCCCTGATGTTTCTGGATGGAATACACCACATGGCCGTGAAAACTTAACAATAAATAATACTATTTTAGTAAGTAAGAAGAATTAGAAAGGGAGAATTGGCTATGGGGAATTTACAAAAGGAAAAACCATTAGAGGTAGACCAAAAGGGTAAATTTAATCGTCAAAAAAATAGTTTTACCACTCCTTTCGGTAGTAATGTGGGAGACTTACCGGTAGAAGTTGGAAGATATCGTTTGTTATGGTCACCAGTTTGTCCTTGGGCACATCGTACAGTGATTGTTAGAAGAATTCTTGGCTTAGAAGATGTAATTAGTCTAGGAACTGCAAGTCCAATGCGTCCTAATATTCCACGTGTTGACTGGGAATTTTCACTTGATGAAGGTGGTCTGGACCCAGTATTAGGAGTTCAGTACATTAGTGAAGTTTATGTTAATGCAGATCCAGAGTATACAGGTCGTCCTACTGTTCCAGCAATTGTGGATATTCAAGAGAAGAAAGTAGTGAACAATGACTATTTCCGATTAACAAATTACTTAGAAACGGCTTGGGCTCCATTCCATAAAGAAAATGCACCTGATTTGTATCCAGAACATTTACGTGCAGAAATTGATGAATTGAGTGATGGCATTTTTCATAACGTTAATAACGGTGTGTATAAGTGCGGATTTGCACGTTCACAAGAAGCCTATGAAGAGGCATATGACTCATTATTTAACTATCTTGACCAATTGGAAGAACGCTTATCGACGAAAAGATTTTTATTTGGAGACTATATAACAGATACAGACGTTCGCTTATATGCAACGTTAGCTAGATTTGATGTTGCTTATTATTCTGCATTTAAAGCGAATCGAAATATGATTGTTGACTTCCCTAATCTATGGGGATATTTAAGGGATTTATATCAAACGCCAGGTTTTGGAGATACAACAGACTTTGAAGCAATAAAAGTTCACTATCATTTATCGAATCATATAGCGAGTGACGATCAAAAGAGTAAAAATATTTTGCCAAAAGGTCCAGACACATCGACTTTAAATACGCCACATGGCCGCGAAGCCTTAAGTGGAAAAGAAGAGAAGTTTTTAATCCCACAAAAATAAAAGAAAGATATTAGGGGGAAGACATGATTATTCGGGATACACTTAAAGAGGAATTGCCTTATATTCGTGAAATTAGATTAGAAGCTTACGAGGAACATTCAAAGAAAATTCCAGAACCGCATTGGAATGCATTAAAACAATCTATACTGTCGGATTCAGATGAACAGCCTGGTATTGAACGAATGGTGGCAGAGATTGATGGGGAAATCGTGGGAACTGTGGCGCTGTTTTCACCTGAAGTAGAAGCTTACAAAGGATTGGTAAACGATCAATTAGAACATCCAGAATTACGTATGCTTGCAGTTTCTCCAAAGGCAAGAGGAAAAGGTGTCGCTAAAGCACTGATTGAAGAATGTATATTACGATCTAAGACGAAAGGCTATACGGCAATGGGGTTGCATACAGCCGATTTCATGGAAAATGCAGTGAAATTATATAATAATCTTGGGTTTAAAAGATTACCTGAAAATGACTTTATCCCGTTGGAGGATGGCATTGTTGTAAAGGCTTTTCGTATTACGTTTTAACGCATTGTAGCATCACCAGTGATAATAGAAAGAAGGAATAAGAAATGGTAGTACAAACTGTAGTGGATTCTTTAGCAGAAAAATTAGTTGCTTATCGTAGAGAATTACATGAATACCCTGAACTCTCTATGCACGAGGTTGAAACATCAAAGAGAATTCGTCAGTGGTTAACTGAGGCTGGCGTTACAATTCTAGAATATCCGCTAGAGGTTGGCGTGGTAGCTGAGGTAGTAGGGGAGAAAAGCGGCCCAACAATTGCAATCAGAGCTGACATTGATGCATTACCAATTAAAGAAGAGTCTGGCGTACCTTTTAGTTCGAAAAATGATGGTGTGATGCATGCGTGTGGCCATGATTTCCATACAACTTCAATCATTGGCGCTGCTATTTTGTTAAAACAACGTCGCGCGGAACTGAAAGGAACAGTACGCTTTATTTTTCAACCAGCTGAAGAAATTGCACAAGGTGCTCTTTATGTTGTAAACGCAGGGGTATTAGAGGGTGTCGAAGCAATTTTCGGCATGCATAATAAACCAGATCTCCCTGTTGGTACAATTGGAATTAAAGAAGGTTCATTAATGGCCAGTGTGGACCGCTTTGAAATTGAAATTGAAGGAATAGGTGGGCATGCAGGTATTCCAAATAATACGATTGACCCAATTATTGTAGCTGGTCAAATCATTACAGCGTTACAAACAATTGTAAGTCGAAATTTAAACGCATTTGATAATGTAGTAGTGAGTATTACACAAATTCATTCTGGAACAACTTGGAATGTAATCCCAGAAAGAGCGGTACTAGAAGGAACAGTCCGTACTTTCCAAACAGCAGCTAGAGAAAAGGTTCCAGAGTTAATGAAACGAACAGTTGAAGGGATTGCAAGTGGCTTAGGAGCCAAAGCGGAACTAAAATGGTATCCATATTTACCGGTGGTAGATAATGATGCGGCTCTTGAAACCATTACAAAAGAAACAGCACTGGAACTAGGGTATGATGTTGTAGTGGCGGAGAAAAGTCCAGCGGGTGAAGATTTCGCTTATTACCAAACGAAAATTCCAGGCTTCTTTGTATGGATGGGCGTAGATGGACCAAAAGAATGGCATCATCCACAATTTACATTAAATGAAGATGCTTTAATCGTGGCTGCAAACTACTTTTCATCTTTAGCCATTAATGTGTTAAATCAAGAGAATTTTGGGAAATAACAAAGTAATTAACAAAAAAACATTGCAAATTATTTGAAAAGTGTTAGTGTAAGAGAAAAGTATATTGATCTTCATTCAATTTGAGTACAAACCCCAATTGAATGAAAATCGAGCCACCGGCGGATGTCACGGATTTTGAGAGGAGTTATAGGATGTTAGCCTAAGAACGTCGCATCCGTGCGACAACGGCTAACTGACCAACATCCTGTTGGCCTAAGCACAATCAAAATCCGGACGCAATTACGCCGAGGCGTAATTGATTCATTCACTAGGGGAGTCAAATTGACTGAGATTGAACGAAAGTTCTAAACCCTCTGAACCTGAACTAGTTAGAACTGGCGTAGGGAAGTGAGCTATGACATGACAATTTGTTATTCATATCCCACTCGTATTATGCCGAGTGGGATTTTTTTGTAGATATCACTGATCTAAATGGCACGTGTTAATTTAATATTGTTTTTTATCTACTAGGGGCGTCCGATTGTTGGCTGAGAAGTACCCTTTGAACCTGATCTAGGTCATTCTAGCGTAGGGAAGTAGTTTCGAGTCTTAATGTGTTATTTAGACGAAACCACTTTCTACGTTGTAGAAAGTGGTTTTTTTTCTTTTCAAAAGGCATCTTTACATATGGAAAATGTTAAGAAAGGCCAAATAAAGGAGGTGATCAATATGTCACTTATTTTAAAAAACGTTTCTTACTCTTTTACAAATGAAAATGATCAAAAGAATCATGTTATTTCCAATTTAAATATGGAAGTCCAAACGGGAGAGTTTGTCTCGTTAATTGGAAAAAGCGGAACAGGTAAAAGTACAGTCTTAAAATTAATCACAGGGCTTCTCAAGGAAAATCATGGGCAAATTTTAATTAATAATCAAGAAGTTTCACTAGGAGATGTGGGGTATATGCCTCAAAAAGATTTACTCCTTCCGTGGCGTACCATTATCGACAATATTATGATTGCTTCTGAATTTCAAAAGGACTTACACATTTCAAAGGAAGACGCAAGGAAATGGTTAGATCGAGTTGGCCTACTGAAATATGAAAATGCATTACCGAAGCAATTATCGGGTGGGATGAGGCAGAGAGCATCCTTTTTAAGAGCATTATTTACTGGTAAAGATGTGTTGTTACTTGATGAGCCATTTGGAGCTCTTGATGCGCTAACAAAAAGAGAGATGCAAACATGGCTACTCTCTATTTGGCAGGATCTTAATAAAACAATAATCTTTATTACTCATGATTTAGAAGAAGCCGCATACTTGAGCGATCGTATTCTTTTGCTACATCAAAATAAAACTTTAGAAGAAATAAAAGTAGAATTACCAAGGCCTCGTAAACTTGGCATGATTCATTCAAAAGAAATGGTGTCGTTAAGGCAAGAATTGGAGAAGAAGATTTCAAATGAAGCAAATAAAAAACTGGTTTAAGCAGTATTATTTATTTCTTTTCTTCTCGCTCGCTCTACTCATTGGTATTGAGGGGCTAGTAAGAAAAGAGGTTGTCCCTAATTTTATTATTCCTGCCCCAACAGGTGTCATCCAAACAATAGTTGAAAACTGGGACTCCCTATTAGTAAAACATTTAAGTGCAACAATGCTTGAATTTATTATTGGTTTTTCTATTGCAGTAGTTGGTGGTGTTGCTCTTTCAATTAGCATGTTTTTTTCAAAAACAATTGAACAAGTGCTATACCCGGCAATTGTGGTTTCTCAAATGATCCCAATTATCGTGCTGTCGCCTATTTTTATCCTATGGTTTGGTTATAGTATCTGGAGCAAAGTAGCAGTTACAGTTTTAATTTGCTTTTTCTCAATTGTCGTAAGTACATATGATGGATTCAAATCTTGTGACAGAGAATATATCGATTTACTACGTTCGATGGGCGCAACAAAACTACAAATCTTTAAGAAGTTACATATCCCGATGTGCTTACCATCATTTTTTACAGGATTTAAAATGGCCATTGTTTATGCATTGGTAGGAGCAACGATTGGTGAATGGCTAGGAGCTAGTCAAGGGTTGGGTTACTACAGCAGAAGAATGTCGGGCAACTTAAATGCGGAAGGTGTATTTGCAGCAATTACAATCTTAACAATTGTTGGAATTCTGCTGTTTGCATTAGCTTCATGGTTAGAAAAACGACTAATCAATAAGTGGAAAATAGAAAACTAGGAGATGGATTTAAAATGAAGAAGTGGTTAACAATTTCTATGATTAGCTTACTAACTTTGGTACTTGCTAGTTGTAATACTGAATCACAAACAAATAATACAGAGCAAAGTGAGGAGTTGGAAAGCTTAAGTATAATGCTAGATTGGTATCCAAACGCAGTACATTCTGCTTTTTATGTGGCACAAGAAAAGGGGTTTTTTGAAGAAGAGGGGTTAGACGTTAACATTGAAATGCCAGCAGATACAAATGACCCATTAAAATTAGCCGCTACAGGAAAAGTAGACTTAGCTATTAGCTATCAAAATCAAACAGTCCTTGCAAGAGCAGAAGGGATCCCGGTTGTATCAGTAGCAGCATTTGTTAGACATTCTTTAGACAGTATTATGATGAAAAAAGAAGTAGGTATAAAATCGCCTAAAGATCTAGAAGGAAAAAGTGTTGGGTATCCATCTTCAATTATTAGTGAACAGGTTGTAAAAGCTATGGTTAAAAAAGATGGTGGTGATTTTGACAACGTAACAATGACAGATGTCAGTTGGGATTTGATTCCAGCAGTTGCAACAGATAAGGTAGATGCAATTGTTGGCGGATATATCAATCATGAATATGTGTTATTAAATAAAGAAGGATACGAAATGGAACTATTGAAACCAAGTGACTATGGAGTGCCTGACAATTATGAATTAGTAATTGTTACTGGTGAAGATACATTTGAGGAAAAACAAAAACAGATTACGAAATTCTGGAATGCGGTAACGAAGGGACAACAATTTGTGAAGGATCATCCTGAAGAAGGACTTCAAATTTTACTGGATCATGAAAATGAAGACTCTGCCTTAAACGAAGCTGTTGAAAAAGAAAGCTTAGAAATTCTACTACCTTTAATGGAGGAAGAGGGAATTCCTTTTGGTTATCAAGAAATGGAGCGCTGGAATACAGCTGCTAATTGGTTATTAGAAACAGGAATGATTGAAAAGCAAGTTGACCCAAATGAATTTGTGAAAAATATCGTTTCAAAATAATAGAATACTATTTTTAAGGAGTGTTTCAATTGAATAAAACAAGAGCGATTACGTATACAGCTATTATTTCTGCAATTACAACGATTTCAAGTAATCTTATTTTTATTCCATTAGGATTTGCAAAGATTTTTCCTATACAGCATTTAGCGAATGTATTATCTGCTGTTTTCCTAGGTCCTTGGTATGCAGTTCTACAAGCGTTTCTTACATCAACTTTAAGAAATATGCTAGGTACAGGAAGTCTCTTTGCTTATCCTGGTAGTATGATTGGTGCTCTTTTAGCAGGAATCCTATATTCGAAAACAAAAAATATGGAACTGACTGCTTTAGGTGAAGTTATTGGAACAGGAATATTAGGGGCAATAGCAACATACCCAATTGGTGTATTACTATTAGGACAAGAAACAACACTATTTGCTTTAGTTCCTGCTTTTGTGATGAGTTCATTTGGAGGAGCCCTTATTGGCTATGTATTACTGAAAATTCTTGTGAGAAATCATGCGTTAAATGGGTTATTAATTAATAAATAGGTGATCTATTATAAAGAAAAGTAGTCTTACAATCGAAAGACTACTTTTTTATTTGTCCTTTGAACAGTAGGATTTGATCTAATTATCTTCCGCAATTTGGTAATTTCGATTTAAATAGTATACTAGGGATAGGTTATGCATTTATCATATGAAACTCTAATATTTTAATTGTAACAATAAACACGAGAGGGGATTACGGATGGAAGCTTTACTAAACCGTGTTAAGGATACAAGAAATTTGCTGCGAAAACATAACATTGAAACCATCTTAAATGAATTCGATGAAGAATGTATGAAGTTAGATTTAGAAAAGCGTAAAGTAAAATATTCAAAGATGGTAGAAAGCCCTTTCCGCTTTTTTAGAGGTAGTGCTTATTTGTTTTATTATGACATGACCAAAATTCCCTTTTCATTTCATACACCAGTAGACAAACCTACTTGGATTCAAGGGGATCTACATATGGAGAACTTTGGGGCATTTCAAAATGAGTTAGGTGAGATTGTTTATGATGTAAATGATTTTGATGAAGGATATATTGGTTCTTATTTATATGATGTACTAAGAATGTCGGTAAGTATTGCATTGTATGGAGAGGCACAGGGGCTTACGCAAAAGGAGCAAAAGAATAGAATAAAAGTCTATCTTCAATCTTACTACGAGCAATTAAATCGATTTAAAAAAGAAAAAGATGATCCGTTCACCTTCAAATTTACGGAAGACAATACAAAAGGACCAGTAAAGAAAGTTTTAAAGAAATTAGCAAAACGTCAAAAAGATCATCTGTTAAAAGATATTACCTATATCAATGAAGAGAAAAAACGAGTCTTTGCATGGTCAGATGAAATCCACCCTGTTACTGAAGAAGAGAAAAATAAATTACAATCTATTTCTGAAGCCTATTTTCATTCAATCGATGTGGATGATCAACAGGATGTATCATATTACACGATTAAAGATGTTGCGAGAAAACATGGTACTGGAACAGCTTCAATCGGTCTAGATCGATTTTATTTATTAATAGAAGGTGGAAAAGAAGCGTCTGGTGTTGATGATTTAGTCTTGGAAGTGAAAGAGGTACGTACACCAATTCCCGCATATTTCTTACCCTATCGAAATCATTTTTGGGATAAATACGAACACCAAGGAAAACGTGTAGTAGCAACTCAAAAGGTAATGCACCATTTAGAAGATCCCCATTTAGGTTATTTAACGATAGATGACCGTGAATATTATGTTCGTGAACGCTCCCCGTATAAAAAGAAAGTAAAGGCAACACGGCTCTTAACGGTAGAGGACTTTGATTTAACACTAGAGATTATGGGGAAAGTAACAGCTAAAATTCACTCTAGAGCAGATGTGGACACAGAAAAAGAATTATTCACCCATGAAAGTGAAGAAGAAATCTTAAGAGCAATAGGGAAGGATTTTGATGCATTCTGTTCCCAAATTGTTTTCGCGTCGATGGTCTATAAAGAACAAGTAAATAAAGACTTCGAACTGTTTAGTCAGTGGGTTAAAGAGAAATTTGATATTTGAAGCTAAAGACGTATTAGATAAAAAGAATAATAAAATTTTTTTTACGCACACTATCATTAAGGAGTGTGATAGTGTGAATAAAGATTCAGTACCAGAGTCAAAACAAATGTTTACCGACTTAGCGCCTCATGAAAAGCCAGACATGGTGGATTCTGACAATATCAGTCTATTTGATTTACACGAAGATATGCAAACGGTTGATGCAATTCCTGTAGCAGAGCTGAACAAGAGAGTAAAAACAGAAGGCGATGAACTTCTCGAGGAAGTTTGGAGAAAAGAATCACCTGATGAAAAACAACATTTTGATAATGCCTGATTTAAGGGTGTATCTATACCATTATTGTGTATAGATACACTTTTTTATTTAATCAAGTGATATGAGGTGAAATGATTGACTGTTTTGGCATAACAATAAGTATCTGGGGAAAATCGAGTCTGGGAGTATGGTTTTCAAGAAAGGAATACTTGGTCAAGCCAGATTTTAGGTCGAGTCATGGAGGAGATGGAAATGTCTTATAGATTTTTTACGGAAGAGCATGATATGTATCGAAAATCACTTCTTAAAATGTTGGAGAAAGAGGCTTATCCGTTTTTTGAAGAGTGGGAAGACAAACGAGAAATTCCAAAATCCTTTTGGTCCAAGCTAGGTGAGAATGGTTTTTTATGTCCGATGGTAAAAGAAGAGCATGGAGGTCTCGGACTAGATTTTAGTTTTTCTATGATTTTAGCAGAAGAATTGGAGAGAGTAGGGGCAGGCTTAGCGAGTGGTATTGTTCTACATTCTGATATCGTTACTCCGTATATTGAGCAATACGGGACAAAAGAACAGAAAGAAAAATGGCTTCCCAAAAGTGTTTCGGGGGAATATATTTCAGCGATTGCAATGACAGAGCCAGGTGCAGGGTCAGATTTAGCTGGTATTCAAACTACTGCTGTCCGCAAAGGTGAATTTTACATACTAAATGGAGAAAAAACATTTATCACTAACGCAATGAACGCTAATTACGTTGTTGTGGTTTGTAAAACTGATCCACACGCATCTCCAGCCTATCGAGGCATTAGTTTAATAGTGGTTGAAGATGGAACAGCTGGTTTTAAGCGCGGTAAAAAGTTAAATAAAATAGGCATGCATTCTTCAGATACTGGGGAATTGATCTTTGAGGATGCAAAAGTTCCAGTAAGTAATTTATTAGGTGAAGAGGGGAAAGGTTTTTATTACTTGATGGAGAATTTACAACAGGAACGCTTATTAGTAGCAATTGAAGTACAGATAGAAGCGGAAGAAATGCTTCGTATTACGACTAAGTATGTAAAAGAAAGAAAAGCCTTCAGTCGTCAAATAGCGGAATTTCAACATACACAATTCAAACTTGCTGAAATGGCTACAGAAATTGATATTGGACGAACATATGTAAATTCTCTAGTCTCAAGACACAATGCTGGAGACAATATTGTAAAGGAAGTTTCGATGGCAAAATGGTGGATCAGTGAAATGGCGAAGCGCGTAGCATCACAGTGCCTTCAGCTCCATGGTGGCTACGGCTATATGGAAGAATTCGAGATTGCTAGACGATATCGAGATATCCCAGTAGCTGCCATTTACGCAGGGACAACAGAAATAATGAAAGGGATCATCGCAAAGCACATATTATCCTAAGTACTTTTAGAGTACCAGGTACACAAACAATTCAAGATTTTCCTAAATCTAAAATTAAGAGGGGGATTACCTTTGGGAGACGTATATTTAGTTGATGGGGCGAGGACGGCATTTACTTCTTTTGGAGACTCATTTGCAGGGGTAAGTGCGGTGGATCTGGCAACGGCCACTGCAGTTGAAGCCTTAAAAAGGTCGAATGTTGAGCCAGAACAAATTGATCATGTTATTTATGGTGGGGTCATTCCAACGAGTGACAATGCTGCTTATTTAGCAAGGCATATTGGTTTAAAGACAGGCATTCCAAAAGAAGTACCGGCACTAACCTTAAATCGATTATGTGGATCTGGTTTGCAATCAATTGTAACGGCAGCACAACATATTTTACTAGGGGAAGGTGAGATTATATTAGCAGGTGGTACAGAAAATATGTCCCAATCCCCATACGCAAATTTTGAGCAGCGCTTTAGTAGTTCAAAGTTAGGAAATCTTCAATTTGTTGATATGCTTCTAGCTACGTTAACAGATCAATATACAGGTTCAGGTATGGGAATGACAGCTGAAAAACTAGCTGAACAGTACGACATATCAAGAGAAGTGCAAGATGAATATTCCCTCCTATCTCATAAAAGAGCATTAGCTGCGCGCAACGCTGGATACTTTCAGGAAGAAATCGTACCAGTTACAATAAAAACAAGAAAAACTGAACTGAAAATAGACCAAGATGAACACATAAAAGAAGATTCTACACTAGAAAAATTATCTAATCTTCGCCCAGCATTTAAAAAGGATGGAACTGTAACAGCAGGAAATTCGTCAGGAATTAATGACGGAGCTGCATCAATTATTGTGGCAAGTGAAAAAGCCATTTCCGAAAATCATTTAAAACCTATAGCGAAGATTGTTTCATGGGGAGTCGCGGGTGTTGACCCAACAATTATGGGAATTGGACCAGTCCCTGCAATTAAACAAGCACTACATCGTGCCAACTTAACAATAGAAGAGATGGATTTAATTGAAGTGAATGAGGCTTTTGCAGCTCAATACTTAGCAGTTGAAAAAGAGCTTCATCTCCAGCGTGATAAGACGAACGTAAATGGAGGTGCAATTGCATTAGGTCATCCTGTAGGTGCAAGTGGAACAAGAATCACTCTATCAAGTATGTATGAGCTAAAGCGACGCGGAGGAAAGTATGCGTTAGCTAGCCTTTGTATTGGTGGAGGTCAAGGAATTGCCATTATTCTAGAAGCAGTATAATATTTATTAAGACATAAAAACTTTAAACAAAAAGGTTTGTAACAACATGAAAAAAATATTAGGAATTATCGGTGGTGTCGGTCCTTTAGCAACAATGTTTCTAGGAGAAATGATTGTTCGCCGTACAAATGCAGTAAAAGACCAAGACCATCTTCACACAATTATCGATAATGACACGACAATCCCAGACCGTACGGCATATATTTTAGACCAAACAAAAGAAAACCCAGTTCCTTTCTTAACTCGAGATGTGAAAAAGTTAATTTCAGTAGGTGCAGACGTTATTTGTATTCCTTGTAATACAGCACATACATTTTATAATGAAATGCAGAGTGCATCATCGGTACCGGTTCTTCATATGATTCGGGAGACTGCCAAACATGCTGCAAAGCGTGGGGCTAAACGAGTCGGTGTATTAGCCACTGACGGCACACTTGCTTCCAAAGTATATCAAAATGCTTTGTTAGAAGTAGGCATTGAACCTGTAATCCCAGATGAAGAAACTCAAAAAGAAGTAATGTCCATCATTTATGATTTTGTTAAAGCGGGAAAAGACGTAAGCGAACAACAATGGATTAAAATTGAGCAAGCAATGGTTGAATTAGAATGTGACCAAGTCATATTAGGCTGCACAGAGCTTTCTATCGTGAATAAAGATTTACGATTATCAGAATTTTATATTGATTCATTGATTGTGTTAGCTGAGACGGCCATTGTAACTTGCGGTTATCAACTAAACGAATAAATGAAATTAATGAGCTGCTCTCTTTAGGGAGAAGGCTCATTTTTTTTGAAAATAAGGGCATACCATTGTAATTTAGTTTGCCTTTTATGTGTAACAATCGTGTAATTTAACTACATTATGGTACACTAAACGCAAGTAGATAAAGGTGGTTAAAAGAATGTCAGTAATTGATTTATTGAATGAAACGTTACAGAGTAAATGGAATTTTGAAAGAACAATGAAAATCCAAGATGAGATGATTCCTGCAATGCTTGAAGGGAAAGATATTGTGGCAGAATCTCCAACTGGATCAGGAAAAACATTAGCATATGTTCTACCAATTTTAAATAAAGTGGATGGTAGTAAAAAGAAAACACAAGCGCTAATTGTTGCCCCTTCTCAAGAACTTGCAATGCAGATTGTTGAAGTTATCCGTGAATGGATTGTTGGAACGGATATTACGGTACAACAATTAATTGGTGGTGCCAATTCAGCTCGCCAAATTGAAAAATTAAAGAAAAAGCCAACGATTGTCGTAGGGACACCCGGGCGATTAAACGAACTTGCTCGTTCAAATAAATTAAAGCTTAAAGAAATCGATATTGTTGTATTAGATGAATGCGATCAATTACTAAGTCGTGAATATCGAGTTGTTATTAAGTCCTTTATTGAAGGTGCTGCATACGGTCGTCAAGTGGTTGTTGTTTCTGCAACAATTACAGATGAAATAAAACTGGTGGCGAGTCGAATGATGTTTGAACCGGTTCATATTGAAATTAAACCAGAAGATATGGTAGAGGTAGGTAAGGTCGTTCATTCCTTCATTAAAGTAGACGAACGAGATAAAACAGATATGCTAAGACGACTTGCAAGTATTGAAGGCGTGCGCGGTCTAGCATTCGTCAATAATATTGACCAAGTATTAATGAAAGAAACAAAACTTAAATATAAAGATGCAAAAGTTGTAACCTTACATTCAGATATGAAAAAAGAGGAACGAAAAAAATCACTTGATGACTTTAGAAAAGGTGAAGCTCGTATATTAATTGCTACGGATATTGCAGCTCGTGGTTTGGATATTGAAGGTCTTACGCATGTTATTCATGTGGATGTTCCTCACACAATTGAACAATATACACACCGCTCTGGTCGTACAGGTCGTGCGGGCGCAGATGGTGAAGTATTGACATTACTTGCATATAAAGATGAGAAAACGTATAAAAAGTTACTCCGTGAACTAGAGAAAAAACCTGTTCAAAAGATTTGGTTTAAAGGAGAAATTGTTGAAGGGAATTCCAAAACTGTAGCTAGTAAAGGAGGAAATAAATAATGACTTTTGAAGAAAAGTTAGAACAATACGCTGAGCTTGCCGTTAAAGTTGGCGTTAATATTCAACAAGGTCAATACTTATTAATAAACACTTCAACAGATGCATTAGATTTTGCTCGTATCGTAGTAAAAAAAGCGTATGAAGCAGGTGCTGGAAAAGTTCACGTAAATTTAACTGATCCAACGATTTCCCGTGCATTTTATGAACACGGTGCAGAAGAAGAATTTAGTAAGTACCCAAAGTGGATTGTTGCACAGCGTGATGAATTGATTGAACGTAAAGGCGCCCTTTTATGGATTGATGCAGAGGATCCGGATCTACTTGCTGGTATTCCAGTTAGCCGTTTATCTGCACAGCAAAAGGCAGCAGGAAGTGCGTTAGTTAATTATCGTAAAGCGGTCATGAATGATGATATAGCATGGTCTATTATAGCGGTTCCATCACCAAAGTGGGCAGCAAAGGTATTTCCAAATCTACCTCAAAATGAACAAATGGATGCTTTATGGGATGCAATCTTTAAAACAGTTCGCATTGGTGAGGGAGATGCAGTTGAAAACTGGCGTAAACATGTGGCAAATCTAGAAGACCGTGCAGCTCAATTAAATAGTAAAAAATTCGCGAAATTACATTATAAGGCACCAGGTACTGATTTAACAATTGAGTTACCTGAAAAGCATATTTGGTTAACAGGTGGTAGCAAGGCTCCAGATGGAACAACATTCATTGCCAATATGCCAACAGAGGAAGTCTATACACTTCCATTAAAATATGGAGTAAATGGCTATGTTAGCAATACGAAACCTTTAGCTTATCAAGGAAACATTATTGATCAGTTTACACTTACGTTTGAAAAAGGGAAAATTGTTAAAGCAGAAGCTGAAGTAGGAAATGATTTATTACAAGAACTCATTACCGCAGATGAAGGCTCAGCATTTTTAGGAGAGGTTGCATTAGTCCCACACGAATCTCCAATTTCATCTTCTGGAATTCTTTATTACAACACATTGTTTGATGAGAATGCTTCAAACCATTTAGCCATTGGGGAAGCATATCCTACTTGTTTCGAAGGTGGCCGTGAATTATCAGAAGGACAACTAGAATCACTAGGAATTAACACATCCATTACCCACGAAGATTTCATGATCGGCGGGCCTGAAATGGATATTGACGGGATTTTACCTGATGGCACAGAAGTTCCAATCTTCCGTAAGGGTAGTTGGGCTTTCTAAGCCAAGATCGATAACATAAGAGAATATATACCACAAAAGACTATTTTTAACGAATGTTTGTTCGTAGAAAATGGTCTTTTTTTATTTAATCATGTTACAATATATCTATCTATTAAGATGGAGGTCGAACTTAGATGAAGATTTTTCATACTGCAGATTGGCATTTAGGAAAGCTTGTACAAGGGGTCTACATGACGGAGGACCAACGAATTGTGTTACAGCAATTTTTAGATGCAATTGATGAAGAAAAGCCAGATGTTGTAATTATTGCGGGTGACTTATATGACCGCGCACTGCCTCCTGTCGAAGCTGTTGATTTACTAGATGATTTACTTGCGGAAATCGTTATAAAACGCAAAGTACCGGTATTAAGTATTGCAGGAAACCACGATAGTCCAACACGACTTCAGTTCGGTAGTAAGTTGATGAGGGAAAGTGGCTTGCACATTGCAGGGGATTTAAATAAGGACATTAAAACCGTTGTATTACAAGACGAGTTTGGAGAAGTGAATTTTTATCTGGTACCCTTTGCTGAACCATCAACTGTGAAACACATCTTTGAAGATCCATCCATCTCTACGTACGATGAAGCAATGAAAAAAATAATCGATGTAATTGAAGAGAATATGGACAAGTTAAAAAGACATGTCATGATTTCACACGCATTTGTTACACCTCATGGAGAAATAGAAGAAAATACAAGTGATTCTGAACGTCCACTTGCAATTGGTGGGACAGAATGTGTAAGTGCGGAATATTTTCACCCATTTCATTACACAGCATTAGGGCACTTACATAAAGCCCATTATGTATTAAATGAAACGATTCGCTATTCAGGATCTCCATTAAAATACTCTTCTTCTGAAGCGACTCATGAAAAAGGATTTTTAATTGTTGACTTAGATAAAGACGGACAAGCAACCATTACAAAGCGTGCATTCATCCCGAGAAGAGACATAAGAATTGTGGAAGGAACAATTCAAGAAATTTTGAGACATCCTCAAAGTGAGGACTATGTTTTTGTGCAACTGACTGACTTAACGCCAGTAGTGGGTGCGATGGAGCAAATTCGTACAGTTTATCCGAATGCCATGCATGTTGAACGTAAATCATTACCACGACTTGAGGAAACTGTAGAGGGGCATGCAGTTCGAAGAGAACAAATGGATGATATGAGTCTATTCAAAGCATTCCATAATGAAATTCTAGGTGCTGAGCCTAATGAAATTTCGGTTCAATTATTTGAAGAAATTTTACAAGAAATGTTAAACGAAGAACGTGAAAGTAAAGTGACGGTGATGAATCGATGAAACCAATCAAATTAACAATGAGAGCGTTTGGTCCATATAAAAACGAAGAGGTTATAGATTTTACAAAGTTACAAGACCATCGACTTTTTGTTATTTCTGGTTCAACTGGTGCCGGAAAGACAACCATCTTTGATGGGATTTGTTTTGCCTTATATGGCTATGGAAGTGGACAAGATCGTAAAGATACCAAAATGCTCAGAAGTGATTTTGCCGATGATCAAGTTCATACAGCAGTGGAGCTGATTTTTGAGATTCACGGTCGACATTACCGAGTATTACGACAATTACCACATGTAAAAGAAGGTAGAAAATCAGCAACAGGGGAAAAATATGAGTTCTTTGAAATAGTCTCTGATAATCAAGAAGTACCTGTTGTGGAACGTCAAAAAGTAACAGATATCAATCAAAAGCTTGAGGAAATCATTGGTTTAACATACGACCAATTCAGTCAAATCGTTATGTTACCACAAGGTGAGTTTCGAAAACTATTAACTTCTCAATCTGATAACAAAGAAGAAATCTTACGAAAAATCTTTAAAACGAATCGCTACGGAGAAATGACGAAGAAATTAGAGGAAAAAAAACGTCAGGCTGAGGAAAAACTCAATGAAGCAAAAATATTAAAAAATACTTATATCGGTCAATTATCAGGTGTCCTTCCTAAGCGTGACGATTCATATCTGTTTACATTACTAGAGCAAAACGGTAATATTTTTCAAATTCAAGATGCCCTACAAGAAGAGTTTGTGTATTATCAGCAAAAAGTAAAGGATGATCAAAAGAAATATCAAGAGTCCTTCGATCAGTTTCAGGAGAGACAAAAATTATATGTAGCGGATAAGACGTTTAATGAACGTATCGAGGCACATGAAAAGAAGATTGAGAAGTTACAACAATTAGAGCAACAAAAAACGTATTTTGAGAACTTGAAAACACAATATGATGAGGCCATCCGGGCAAGTCAAATAAAACCTTTAAATGACCAATGTATCTCGCTATCTCAAACGAAAATAAAAGAACAAGAAAAACTGCAAGAGGTAACACGTCAATTTGAGGCTACTAAGGATTCCCTTCAAAAGATTTACAAGGAGTTTATCCTTGAAGAGCAAAAGCAAACTGAACGAGATGAAGCCTTTAAACGTGTAATGAATCTACAGCAATTACTCCCAGTTTATGAAAAAATGAATCACCAAACAATTCTTGTGCAAAATTTATATAAAGAAACAGAGCAAGCGTCTTCATCACTTGAGCAGGTGGTAAAATTACTATCAACTAAAAAAGATGAAATTGAGAAAATTGCGTTCGTTATTGAGCAACTTGAAAAAGAAGTTGACCAACTTGATGAGGCGAAAGAGCAGCAAATTCATTTACGTGAAATTATGAATATGTATAAACAATATCATAACTTAAATGGACAAGTGCTTAATTTAAAGAATGAATGTGAGTTTGTTACTAAACAATATCAAGTAGCCAAAGAAGATTACGAACTTGAGGAAAATAGATGGATCAATAATCAAGCGGCAATACTTGCGACAAAGCTTTTGCCAGGTAGTCCATGTCCTGTGTGTGGTAGTACAGATCACAATGTTACCCATGGTGAAATAAATGACATGATAGATGAAAAAGAGTTAAAAAGATTGAAAACCATTTACTCAGAAGCACAACAAAGGAAATCTACTGCAGAAGCAAATTTACTTGCTATTACAAATCAACTCAATCAATGTTTAATTGAACTTAACCAATTGGAAGCAACAATTGAACAACAAGAAGAATTGACTAACCGATTTAACGAAATCAATGAGCTTGTACAACGATTGCAAGTAGGGAAAGAAAAGCTTGTAAAAAATAAAAATCAAATAAAACAATTACAACAAGACAGTAATCAACTTGAGCAACAAAGAAAGCATTTAGAAGAACATGAACGCCAAATAAAAGAGCAATTCCTTAAGGAAAATACAGTATTAGAGCAACAACGAAATGCGATACCAGAAGAATTTCAACATTTATCGCAATTACAGCAGGCACTCGCTACTGCGGAATCGTTTAAAAACCAACTTCAAATGGCTTGGGAACATGTTCAAAAACAATATCAACATGTACAAAATTTAGTTGCAAAAACAGAAGAATCCCTCAGATATCAAACAGACTTAGTTAAGCAATCTGAAGCTAACTTAGAAAGTGCGAAAGAACAATTTAGAACTGCTTTAAATGCAGCAGGTTTTGAAAATTATCAGCATTTTAAGGAGGCTATTCGTTCAGAAAAAGAACAACAGCAACTCCAACAACAATATATGAATTTTACAACTGAGCTCCATTCCTTAACAAGTCAGATTAAAGAGGAAGCAGAACATCTAAAAGGCAAAGAGAAAGTAGATTTAACCGAAGCAGAAAGATTATTAGAAGAATTAAAAGTAGCTTATGAGGAAGCGCAAAAAACTTTAAATTTAACGGAGACTTATGAACGAAACTGTATCGACTTTTCTGAAAAACTCGATCGTATTGCAGAAGAAATTTTCCAACTGGAAGAAGTATCTAATCAAATTGTCGATCTTTATAATCTATTACGTGGTCAAAACGGGAAAAAGGTGTCATTCGAGCGCTATGTTCAAATGGGTTATTTAGAACAAATTACAGAAGCGGCAAACATTCGGTTGAGAAATTTATCTAATGGACAATATTATTTACAATGCTCAGACAGACAAGAATCACATGGTCGACAAAGTGGATTAAGTTTAGATGTCTATGATTCATATACAGGCCAATCACGTGACGTCAAATCATTATCAGGTGGGGAGAAATTTAACGCATCCTTATGCTTAGCGTTAGGGATGGCAGATGTCATTCAAAGCTTCCAAGGAAGTGTACGAATTGATACGATGTTTATCGATGAAGGATTTGGGTCCCTTGACGAAGAATCGTTAATGAAAGCAATTGATACATTAATTGATTTACAAAAGTCTGGTCGAATGATTGGAGTTATTTCGCATGTTGCGGAGTTAAAAGCGGCTATGCCTGCAATTCTTCAAGTAGAAAAATCAAAAGAAGGATATAGTAAAACTTCTATTTTTGTTAAGTAAAATCATGATACTGATTTTGCCGTTCATCGTTTGGATGAGCGGCATTTTACTTAGAAGTAAAACAAGATTTGGTGGTCAAAGCCCTGATGAAGTTCAATTTCAGACAAGGCAAAGACAATTTTGAACTTCATAACCCTCTTGAACCTCAATTCCACTTCATCGCTTTACACAATTCTAAAGTTGTTAGTAAGTTGAACAACTAAAACGTTAACAATTAAAAAAGTATGCGAATTCTTTTCGCATACCTTAATAAATTCTATATTAGGGGCTTCTTAATTAGTTGTAATATTTATTATGATGACTTGTATTATTTTTAGCAGCCTTTCGACTATTCAAAGCGTCTTTTACGATTGGGTAAACTATTGGGGCTATTTTAATTAAAGTTTTAACGACCTTTCCAAATTTCATAGTGGATTCACTCCTTTAATTGACAGTAACTATTCATTTGTTTACTATTCCCTACTTTTACGAAATTAACTCCCGTCGAAATACTCGAACTGCTTGAAAGATGTTCCAGGCAGTTATAATAATCGTGATTGCAAAGTATATTAGAGTTGAAATGATTATACTAATGAATATAAAGTCACCATTGTCCATACTGGCAGTAAAGGAAAATACAATAATTAGAACACCGTAAAAGAGGCCTAGTATGGTAGGGATTGAATGTGATATTAGGGCACGTTTTGCATGAAATTTTACTTCTTGGTCTTTCGTGACAAAATACAAAATTAAAGGAAGTAAGAAAGGCGCAAAAAAAATACTTAGGTAGCTGATAGCAGAAATGACCTTAGATTGCTGTTCCAAAAAAATCCCTCCTTTTTAACGAATGGGTATTTTGAATATTTGTGGTTCATAAGATAATATTTTTAATCTTGTTGAAAAATATTAGAAGTTTGATAAAATAAAAGCGTTCTAACAATAAATAATGATGTATCAACCACAAGGGGAGCTGATGAAGTCAGCTGAGATTGTGCACGAATTGCACTAACTCTTTGAACCTGTAAGTTAACACTTGCGTAGGGATTGTGGATAGAAACCGACTCCAAATGGCGTCAGGCTCTGTCCTGGTGCCATTTATTTTTTTCTAAAAAAAATATATGGATGAAACGTTTTTGGACAAGATAGGGTGTAGAGTATCCCAATGTACAAAAACAATCATCAGGTATAGCGGTTATTTTCTATTCCTTCTCATAAGTTCTACATCAGAATAATAGAGAGGAGAGTTGTTATGAACAACAATAAAAGACTTTTAATGCTAGTTGAGATTGCCATTTTTGCTGCAATTGGTCTGATTTTAGACAAATTAACTTTGTCTCTATGGGCACAAGGTGGTTCCATTAGCCTTGTCATGTTACCAATCATTTTAATGGCCTTTCGTTGGGGACTATCGTCTGGTCTAATGACAGGGTTACTCATCGGTGTTTTACAAATGATTTTTGGTGGCTACATTTTACATTGGGCACAGGCACTATTGGATTATGTAGTAGCATTTTCTGTAGTTGGTTTTGCAGCAATCGTTCGTAAGCAAATTTTAGAAGCTGCAAGGGAAGTAAATAAGACGAAAATTAGTGTATATATTGTCATTGGTACTTTAATCGGTGGTTTTTTACGCTACTTAGCTCATACAATTGGTGGCGTTATATTCTTCGCAGAATATGCAGGAGATCAAAATGTTTGGATATATTCCATTGTCTATAATGCCTCTTACATGTTACCTGCAACTATTATTACAGCAGTAGTAGGTGCGCTGATCTTTAGTGCTGCACCACGTCTTTTAAAAACAAATTAAATAACTTTTGTTAAACGTATTTCCACTATATAAATAAATTAACTTTTACGGTTTCCAATCGTAAAGAGACGTCTAAAATTTTCAAGGCGTCTTTTTTTTATTATTTCCAATAATATCAAATTTCATAATCAAAAAAGGAAATACATACACGAATGTCTAATAAGAACTTGTGATTGTGTTATATTATATATGTGAATCTGTTTATTCAAGGAAGGAACGTCAAGATGATTGTAAAAACTAATGAAGAGCTAGAGGCTCTAAAAAAAATCGGTCGCATTTGTGCTGAGATTAGAGATGCTATGAAAGCTGCGACAAAACCTGGAGTTACAACAAAAGAGTTAGATGAAATTGCAGGTCGTATGTTTGAGGAAGCCGGAGCTATTTCAGGTCCAAAAGGGGAATATGATTTTCCAGGATATACGTGTATTAGTGTAAATCATGAAGTTGCCCATGGAATCCCAGGAGATAAAGTAATTCAAGAGGGAGATTTAGTAAACATCGATGTTTCGGGTTCTTTAGATGGATATTTTGCAGATACTGGAATTTCATTTGTTGTTGGTGAGGGTTACGAAGACAAGGAAAAACTTTGTACAGTAGCAAAAGCTGCATTTGATCGTGCAATGACAAAAGTTAAAGCTGGTTCAAAACTGAATCAAATTGGAAAAGCGGTTGAACGAGAAGCAAGGGATAATAAATTATCTGTCATTCTAAATCTAACTGGTCATGGTGTTGGCCGTGCGTTACATGAAGCACCTGATCATGTATTAAATTACTATGATGCATGGGATACAACAATTATGAAAGAGGGAATGGTGTTAGCAGTAGAACCGTTCATCTCTGCTAAAGCAGAACAGATTGTTGAAGCTGGTGATGGATGGACGTTTATCACACCAGATAAATCCCTTGTTGCGCAAATTGAACATACAGTCGTTGTAACAAAAGATAAACCAATTATTATTACACAATTGGACTAAATAGATAAATATCCCTAACAAAAAGTCCTGAACGCATAAAAGATGTGTTCAGGACTTTTTCTATTCCGAAATTAATTTAGATTACCTTTTTTAATAAAGAAAATACCTACAATTATTACGCCACTTAAAAATAGTGATGCGATTGTTACGAGTAGTTCTTCGAAACCGTTTGCAACTGCAATTCCAATATAAAACCAAATAAAAACAATTGGAAAGGCAATATCATAATGATGATAACGTAAATGCAATGCGATGGCAGTACCAAATGTCAATACAATCACAGTCCATAAAGCATTACTTAAGCCGAATGCTTGCCACTGAATTTTGACTAATATGTAGCAAAGGTGAAGAATGAATAAAAATACAGTTCTACTTAAATAAAGAGCAATCGGGATACGTAACGCAATTGATTCTTTGTTTAAAGGATAAGTGAAGTACAAACCAAACAGAGTGATCACTTGTAAACCGATTAAAAATAGTGATGTGTAATAATGATCATTATGGAAATTGTATAAGGAAGTAATTTGGAATATTACGGTAAGTATAAATAATACTAGCTGTAAAGTTGAAATTGAATCATGGCGATTCTTGAAGTATTTTATACACCACAACAATAAATAAACAATTATAACCAACCATAACGCAAATACATAAGTTGCAGGTGTGAATAAAATAGGTAATCGATTAATAATTTCTGGTGTTGTATGGCCATTCAATCCAAACCAAAATGCTTTTATTGTGATGGATGTAACCACAATAATAGAGACTAATAATGCGATTAATCGACCCATATACTTCACTCCCCCCTCTAAAATTATATACATTTAAATAAGATTCAACAACATTTTCCAAAAAGTTATAAATTTTTGTAAAATAAAGTTAGAGAGAAAGAGGAGTGGATTACTAATGAAACGAATTAAAGATATAGACTTATCATCATCAATTAGTAAAAAAGATTATAAAAAGCAATTAAAAAAATTGCAGTTAAAAATGTTAACTATTCAGCAAATCTTATTTAATAACAACATTGGTTTAATCCTTGCATTTGAAGGGATGGATGCGGCTGGTAAAGGTGGAACAATCAAGCGTTTGACAGAACGTTTAGACCCAAGGGGATTTATTGTACATCCAATTTCAGCACCTCTACCCCATGAACTAAAGTTTCATTACATGCACCGATTTTGGACAAAGTTACCTATGCATGGTCAAATAGGAATCTTTGATCGCTCCTGGTATGGAAGAGTGTTAGTGGAGCGAATTGAAAAGTATGCATCAAAAGAGGAGTGGACGCGTGCATATGAGGAGATTAATCTCTTTGAAAAAACTTTAACAGATGAAAATTATATTATGTTAAAATTTTGGCTTCATGTTGATCGAAAGGAACAATTAAATCGTTTTAAAGAGCGTGAAACTAATCCTTACAAAGTATGGAAGCTTACGGATGAGGATTGGAGAAACCGTGAAAAATTTGATGAGTATACTGCAGCTGCCGACGAAATGTTTAACAGAACTGATCAGGATTATGCACCATGGGTTTTAATAGGCGGAAATAATAAACAACATGCACGCATAATAGTATTAAAAGAGACAATTAAACATGTAGAAAAAGAGTTGGGTCGAAGAGGACTAAACATTACATATGTAGAGCTCTAGTAATCACAAGAAGACATTTCAAAGCGGAACGTAAATGGAGAATACATGATAGAAAAGAAGAAGTTAAATTGAATTAATACAGCTCCAAAGATTAGGTCAGAATTTGGGAAAGGTATTAGGTTAATTGAAAATGGTACGTAAATTATTTAAATTACTGAAAAAGGGTGATCAAATGGTTAAGATTGAGGGGGAACGATGCTATTTACGAACTTTAGTTGAATCGGACGCTAAAAGTTTAGCAGAATTATTAACGTACAATAAATATTTTTGGGCGACATATGAACCTCTTCATGAAGAAGAGTATTATACGGAAGAAGCTCAATTCAAAAAAATACTAGAGAGCATTCATTTAATGCGAGCGAATCGAGAGTATTCTTTTGGTATCTTTACAAAAGATCGAAAATATTTAATTGGTCATATTTCGCTATATGCAATAAAAAGATTACCTTATTCAAGTGCGTTTATTGGATACTCAATGGACGAAAGATTTACAAGAAAAGGGATTACTTCAGAATCTGTAAAGCTCGTTACGAGATTTGGGTTTGAGAGTGTTAAGCTGCATCGTATTGAGGCATATGTATCACCAAAAAATGAGGGGTCAATAAGAGTGTTAGAAAATGCCAACTATACTCGAGAAGGACTTTTAAGAGAACTACTATACATTAATGGTAAATGGGAAGATCATTATATGTATTCAATGCTACAAAATGAAAATGATTAAAATATAAAGGGTGACTCACCATCTAAACGATGTAAGTAAGTCATCCTTGACAATAAGAAAATATAAAAGCTGAAGATGTATTTTACTAGTATTAATTATTCTTCAGTTGATTTAAACATTGCAATGCCTTGCTCGGCTAAATAGACATTTCCGTCTGAAAGGAGATTTAACTTTCCTGTATTTGGTTCAATCGCCAGCCCATGTACTGGAGTTCCTTTTGGCATTAGCGGATGGTTGCGAATTAAATCTACACTTTTTTGAATACTTTCATCAACATCGCCAAACCCTCGTAACCATTCAATTAAATCAACACCTGAATAATTAATTGTGTTGATAATCTCTTCACTTATGCCACGTTCAATCATATGATCTACCATCTGATGAGGGTCGATTGCACTCATTCCACAATCATAATGACCAATTACATAGACTTCATCGGCTTGTAATTCATATACCGCTACAAGTAAACTACGCATAACAGCCCCAAACGGATGGTTAACGATTGCACCTGCACTTTTAACAATTTTTGCATCCCCATTGCGCATATTCATTGCTTTAGGCAATAACTCTACTAATCGTGTATCCATACATGTTAAGATGACTATTTTTTTATCAGGAAACTTTGACGTAATGTATGGTTCGTACTGTTTGAACTTAACAAATGATTCATTAAAACTTAAAATATCATCTAATGCTGACATTTCATTTCCCCCTTTATGTACTATAAATAATATAGCGATATTTATAAAAAAAGTCGACAAAACTCTGAATAGAATTTTGTCGACCAGTTATAATTAAAATTTTTGAGTTGGTTTTGGATCAATTTGAATTGAAGATTTAGAATCTAAGCCAACACGTAAATAATGAATAAACATAGACATAGAAAGCATAAGAACTGCGAAGAAACCTAATACTGTAGAAATAAATAAGCCCATTTAAAAAGCTCCTTTCGATTTAACAAGTATTTTGTAAACCTATTATACTATATAATAATACTTGAAGTAAGCCTATAAACGAAAATACTATTGCCAATTTCAAGCTGAATTTGATTTAAAATGCCCAATTTCCATTGCGGAATATTGCATCAACTGTACCATCTTCTAGAATTCCATCGATATCCATTTCTTCTGAACCAATCATAAAATCGACGTGTGTAATACTTTGATTTAAGCCATTTTCTTTTAATTCTTGCTGAGACATCGATTTACCGCCTTCTAAACAGAAAGCATAAGCACTGCCGATTGCTAGATGATTCGATGCATTTTCATCAAATAAAGTATTGTAGAATAACAGACCAGAATCTGAAATTGGTGAGTGGTGAGGTACCAATGCAACTTCCCCTAAATAGTGGGAGCCTTCATCTGTTTCTACTAAATCCCTTAATACCTCTTCTCCTTGTTCTGCTTCCACATTAACAATTTTTCCATTTTTAAAAGTAAGTTTGAAGTGATCGATAATATTGCCACCATAGCTTAATGGTTTTGCGCTCGACACATAGCCATTAATACCAGTTTTTAATGGGACAGTGAAGACCTCTTCTGTTGGCATATTCGCCATAAATTCATAACCTTGTTCATTTATACTACCGGCACCGCACCATAAATGGCCTTTTGGAAGTTCAATGACCAAATCAGTACCTGGAGCTGTATAATGTAATTTCGCATACTTTTTATTATTTAAATAATCTACTTTCTCGTGAAGGGTGTCGTCATGGGTTTTCCATGCTTCAATTGGATTTTCTAAATCAGCACGGGTTGCTTTAAAGATTGCTTCCCATAATGCAGGTACTTGCTGTTCTTTTGGTAAAGATGGAAATACCTTTTCAGCCCAGTGTTGTGATGCAGCAGCAATAACTGTCCATGAAATCTTATCGGATTGAACGTATTGACGGTACTTTGATAAGGCTTTTCCAGAAGCCTTTTGGAAAGTGGAAATCCTTTTTGCATCAATTCCTTTTAACAAGTCTGGACTTTGCGAAATAATACTTATAAATGCTGCACCTTGTTCAGCCAACCATTCACGTTCTTGCGATTTCCACGGTGGGAAGAAATCAAAAGAATCTCCTGGGGCAAGCTCATAACGTAAACGTGTTACTTCATCATCTACATAATCAACAAAGACTTGTTTGGCTCCATTTTCATAAGCTAATTTCGTAATTAACCTTACTAGCGGTGCACTATCAATCGAAGCTGCGATATATAGAAATTGATTTTTTTGAATGTTTACGCCAACTTTTACCGCTAATTCTGCATAGTTTAGTAATTTTTCCTCGAATGAATTGCTCATAAGAATTCCCCCTATATATACTTAATCATACTCCAAATTCTGATAATATATTAACGATAAACACTTGAAATTATCAAATGAATATATATGTTGGAGAATTGACAATAATACTTCACCAGATTCCCCTTAAGAAAATCAAAAGCATGTCGAAATAAATAGTAGCTGAAAATTTGGAGGTACGTTTATGGATTTATCAACGATCATAGGAATTATACTTGGGGTCGTAGCAGTATTTGTTGGGATGGTTCTAAAAGGGGCTAGCTTAAGTGTGCTTTTTAATCCGGCAGCCTTTTTAATCATTATTGTTGGAACCATTGCATCTGTTACAATTGCGTTCCCAACAAAAGAATTAAAAAGAATCCCAAAGTTATTTAAGATTCTATTTACAGAAACAAAGCTTACAAGTGATATAGAAATTATTAAAATGTTTTCTCAATGGGCAGATTTAGCACGCCGTGAAGGATTACTAGCACTAGAAACTAAAGCTGCAGAAATTGAGGATCCATTTTTAAAAAATGGTCTTACCCTTGCAATTGATGGACAAAATGCAGATTATATCCGCGATGTATTATCAGAGGAAGTTGAAGCACTTGAGGATCGTCATACGAGTGGCGCTCAAATTTTTTCACAAGCTGGTACATATGCACCAACTTTAGGGGTACTTGGTGCAGTAGTAGGTTTGATTGCAGCTCTAAAAGATATGAATGATATTGAAAAACTTGGACATGCAATTTCGGCAGCATTCGTTGCAACTTTACTTGGGATTTTTACAGGGTATGTTTTATGGAATCCATTTGCAAATAAATTAAAAAGAAAATCAGCAGAAGAAGTGAAACAAAAGTATATGATGATAGAAGGGATTTTATCGGTGTTAGAAGGTGAAGCCCCTCGTGTAATTGAGCAAAAGCTTGCTTCTTATTTATCAGTAGAAGACCGTGTGCGAATAACGAGTGAAAGCGGGGCGGGTGGCCTTGGCAAAGAGAACTAAACGAAAAAAACATGATGAGCATCCAAATGAATCGTGGCTTTTGCCTTATTCTGACCTCCTGACACTTTTACTCGCACTGTTTATTGTACTATTTGCTTCAAGTTCAGTTGATCAACAAAAGTTAGAAAAAATGTCCCGAGTGTTTTCTGGAATCTTTGATAGTGGTAGTGGTGTTATGGATTATAATGCAGTCGTAGAAAGTCCTCAAATTTCTAAGGAAGAAGCTGCATATTTAGAGGACCAAAAAGAATTAAAGAAAATACAGGGTGATGTAGATAATTTCATTGCGGTCAATGAATTAGAAAAAACCTTTGTTACTGAAATGACTGATGAAGGATTACTCATCACTATACGGGATAGCATTCTTTTTGACCCCGGTAGTGCAGATGTAAAAGGAGATTATCGTTCGATTGCGGCTGAGTTAGCAACCATTTTAACATTAGATCCACCTCGTCATGTAGTTATTACAGGTCATACAGATAATGTACCTCAAAACAGTGTGGAATTTAGCTCAAACTGGGAATTGTCTGTAATGAGGGCAGTTAACCTTTTAAAAATTATTGTAGCTACGAATCCTAATTTAAATCCAAAATATTTTAGCGCTAAGGGATATGGAGAATTTAATCCTATAGCATCAAATGATACGACTGAAGGACGTGCACAAAATCGACGTGTTGAAGTGCTTATACAGCAGTTAGTTAATGAGGACGGCTCAAAAATAGAATAAAAAATAGACGATGAGTGTTTGCTCATCGTTTTTTTTTTTTTTTTTGACTTATAACTAAACATATGTTTATAATTTAAACAAATGTTTATTGATGAATGGGTGAGTTTTAAGGAGGTGACGATTGCTTGAATGAAAAGGAAAAGATGGTTCTTGATTTGATTATGCAAGATGCCTTTTTATCTCAACAGGAAATGGCCGAGCAATTACAAATGTCTCGTCCAGCTTTAGCAAACATAATTTCTGGGTTGATAAAAAAAGGAGAAATTATCGGAAGAGCTTATGTTCTGCCAGAAAAGGATTCGATTGTTGCAATAGGTGGAGCCAATGTGGATCGTAAATTTTATATTCAAGGTTCAGTTCAATTAGGAACCTCTAACCCTGTTCACATGAGTGAGAGTGTGGGGGGCGTTGCTCGAAACATTGCGGAAAATTTAGGGAGACTTGGCAATACAGTAAAACTAATTACAGCTGTCGGAAGAGATCAAGATGCTCAAATGATAAAAGAAGAAAGTAAAGCTTTTATTAACCTGGACATAGTGGAGAAGATAGAGAATTCTAGCTCTGGCTCTTATTCAGCCGTCCTGAAAGATAATGGTGAGCTCGTCATTGCGATGGCAAATATGGACATTTATGATCAGCTACTTCCTAGTTTACTGCAGAAACATGAAGCCACTTTATTTAATGCAAGGTGTATCATTGTGGATTTAAACTGTCCTAAAGATACAGTTAAATACTTGAAAAATATTGCAAGTACAAAAAACGTACCATTAGCAATCATTCCAGTCTCATCTCCAAAAATAAAAAATCTGCCAGAAGGTTTAGATGGGGTTACATATTTTATTTGTAATCAAGACGAAGCCGAAACGTATTTAAACATGACACTAAATCAAAATAGTGATTATAGAAATGCAGTGAAACAAATGCTTGATCAAGGTGCAAAAAATGTAGTTTTAACATTAGGAGAAGAGGGTGTCATCGTTGGCAACCATGAAGGTATTAATCACTTTGAAGCAGTAAAAGTTGATCATGTAATAGATGTAACAGGTGCAGGTGATGCCTTTGTCAGTGCCTTCTTACATGGCTCTCTAAATGGTGAAAGTATAGAGGAATCTGTTCATTACGGCCTTTATAATGCTGCAAAAACATTGCAATCAGATAAAACAGTACGATTAGATCTAACAGCTGAAGAATTACATAATTGGAGGAATTATTAATGGAAAAATATATATCATACTCACAAGAAGTATTAGACGCAAAAGAAAAGGGGCTACCAGTCGTAGCGCTTGAATCGACAATTATTTCACATGGTATGCCGTATCCACAAAATGTTAAAACAGCACGTGAAGTAGAGCAAATTATTCGAGATAATGGCGCTGTTCCTGCAACAATTGCATTAATTGATGGGAAAATTAAAATCGGTTTAACTGATGAAGAGCTTGAAATGTTTGGAAATGCAAAAGATGTTGCAAAAGCTTCACGTAGAGATTTAGGTTACTTAGTAGCAACGAAAAAATTAGGTGCGACAACTGTTGCGGCGACTATGATTTGTGCAGAACTTGCGGGAATTGAGTTGTTTGTGACTGGTGGTATTGGCGGTGTTCACCGTGGTGCTGAAACGACGATGGATATTTCAGCAGACTTAGAAGAATTAGCACAAACAAATGTAGCTGTTGTCTGTGCAGGAGCTAAATCTATTTTAGACATTGGCTTAACACTTGAGTATTTAGAAACTAAAGGTGTACCTGTTATTGGATATGGAACAGATATTTTACCAGCCTTCTACACAAGAGAAAGTGATTTCAATGTAAACTTCAAAGCAAACTCAGTAGAAGAAGTAGCAGATATGATGCGTGCTAAATGGGACCTAGGACTTCGTGGAGGAGCGGTTGTTGCTAACCCAATTCCAGAAGAACAGGCACTTGATAAGGACTTTATCACGGGGATTATTGGATCAGCATTGAATGAAGCGGAAGAAAAAGGCGTTAAAGGAAAGGATGTTACACCATTCTTATTAGCAAAAGTTAAGGACTTAACTGAAGGTAAATCTTTAGATGCGAATATCGCGCTAGTTAAAAACAATGCTAAAATCGGAGCAGGAATTGCTGTTGCCTTAAATAATAATAAATAATCGAATCGAATTTGCCGACTTGGCGTAATGTAATTATGTGATGCGCTATCGTCATAGCCTACTCATATATAACAAATATTGCCGATGTTTCCGAAAATGGCATGTCCACGGAGGTAATAACTCATTCGCTAGAAGTAGAAAACTTCTACTGAGTGAAGTTGAAAATTATTCATAAAATGCATGAAAAAAGAAGTTCTCAAAATGTTTATAACCCATAATGTTAGCGAAAGCTAAAAATGGATTAAAAACAGACTTGAGAACTTCTTTTTAGTCATCTTAATAATTTCTTTAAGATGTATTGCACCATATGATTCGTGATTATTTTCTGAATGCACCTAATTCTGTAACAATTGCTTGCATTTCACTAGGACTGAATGTGTCACGTTTCATTACCATTTCGTATAGGTATAAAAGATCCTCATAATGTTCTTCTGTAAAATGTTCAGATCTCATTGCATCCACATTTACCATACGAAGTTTTTCTTTCATTTGCTCAATAATATAAACAACATTTTCTTGCGATGGCTTTGATAAGTCCATGTCATTGCCCTGCCTTTCGAAGTATACGATTTAATCATTCCATCTCAAAGGCACAATGTCAACCATAAATGATTTGAGTTGGAGCTGACTTCAAAAATTAATAAATTTTTTATAAAATGGAAGTATGAAAAATTTAGTAGCGGATTAGAATTTAATTTCTTAGATATCCGCATAAGAAGAAACATCATCTCGTGGGAGTTTGATATCAAGATGTGTTTCTCGTTGTAAGAAAATAAAGAAAATGTCTATGGAGGTAAAGAAAATGAGTGAAAGCAAATTATTAAAATCAGTTATAATTGGTGCACTTACAGGAGCTGCACTAAGTATGTTAGATCGTAAGACAAGAGAACATACAATTGAGTCTGCAAAGAAGATGAAAGATTCCATCATATATTATTCCCAAAACTACGATGAGCTACGTGAGGTATTAAGTGAAAAGTTGGAGGAAGCACAAGAGCTTTATGAAAAAACATCAGAAAATGTAAGCTTAATCGCAAGTGGCCTTGAGGAATTAAAAGATATGCCAAGCACTGTTCAAAGTTTAGTTGAAGATACTCGAAATGCCTTTAGTCAAAAAGAAGATATCATTCATTAAGAGCATTGACTCTTTATCGGAGGGAAGTGAGCAAATTGACTGAAGAGAAAAAAACATCCCAGAAAGGATTTTTAGCATCTGTACAAACATATTTAGAAGCAGATTCTTCTAGTGTTGATGTAACAACTGTTAAGGGATTTTTTCATGATCTGATCCTAAGAATGAGAGATGTGGATATTTCAGGATTGGGGGCTCAATTAGCTTACTTCTTTTTATTATCTTTTTTTCCGTTATTAATTTTTATTGTTGCACTTTTACCTTTTCTTAATTTAAATCAAAAACATATTTTTGATTTCCTAAGTACAGTAGTACCCACTGAAGTGTTCCTTCTTACACAAGGGACATTGGTTGAAATTCTTACAAATCAACATAATGGTGGGCTTTTGTCCATCAGTATTATCGGGACAATTTGGTCAGCTTCTAGAGGTGTCAATGCACTCATCAAAGCGTTGAATGAAACTTATGATACGGAAGTAAGGTCAAGTCTTATTAATCGATTATGGTCATTAGTATTTACAGTTGCTTTAGTTGTCGTTATTTTATTAGCACTAGTAATCCCTATTTTTGGACATTACCTAAGTTATTCATTGTTCACTTATTTAGGGGAGCAACAGTCTTTTACTACTTTTTGGACAACTACTCAATTTATCTTACCGCCCATTCTAATTTTTTTAGTACTTATGCTTATGTATTGGATGATACCTAATACGGATCCCCGTTTACGGGTTACAAGTGTTATCCCGGGGTCCATATTCGCAACTTTAGCTTGGTTAATATTAATATATGGATTCTCGTTTTACTTAGATTACTTTGGCAACTTTTCTTCAACGTATGGGAGTATTGCTGGTGTAATTGTTTTAATGTTGTGGTTATATTTTACGGGGATGATTTTAATATTTGGAGGATTACTTAACGCCTCCATGCAAAGAAGGAAATTGGAAAAAATGGAAGCAAACAACCACATTATATCTAATAGTTAAAAAGCTTTCGCAGATGTTACTTTGCGAAAGCTTTCTTTACCTTGAAGAAACAATGCGACAATGACATTTTAGATCTTATTATTTAGCATTCTAAGCCCATTTAGAATTACTAAAATTGTACTACCTTCGTGTCCAATTACACCAAGAGGTAAATCTACAATTTGCAAAAAGTTTGAAATAATAAGTAGTGTAATTACTGAAATGGAAAAGATGATATTTTGCTTTACGATTCGTTGCATTTTTTTCGATAGACGTACTGCATAAGCTATTTTTGATAAGTCGTTTTTCATAAGGACAACATCTGCAGTTTCGAGTGCTACATCTGTACCTCCACCCATTGCGATACCGACTGTTGATGTGGCAAGGGCAGGTGCATCATTTATTCCATCTCCAACCATCCCTACATACTTATAATCTTCCATATAGCCTTTAATATGATTTACTTTGGTTTCTGGTAAACATTCAGCAATATAGTCATGCACTCCTGCTTCTTTTGCAATGATGTGAGCAGTTTTTTTATTGTCGCCAGTTAGCATGGCTACATTTATGCCTAATTGCTTTAAAAGGGTAACGGCTTGTTTTGCTTCTTCTCGAACTGTATCCTTTAATGCTACAAGGGCAGCTATTCCTGAGCCATCTTTCATAAAGATGACAGTTTTCCCTTCCTCAGCTAGTGTTTCTGCACTTTGATTTGCAAAAGTTTGTGATTCCTCACGCCCAACAAATTCAGGCTTTCCAACTTTAAAGGTATTCCCATCTATTGTTGCGTTTAGCCCCCAACCTGGAACGTCCTCAATTTCAATGCCAGATAAGATTTCAATGGAATGCTCTTTTGCATATTTCGTAATCGCTTGTGCTAATGGATGGTTAGATTGTGATTCTATAGAAGCTAAAATAGAAATGACTTTTTCCTTATTTAAATCTTCTCGAACGATAATATCTGTAACAATAGGTGCTCCTTCAGTTAATGTCCCTGTTTTATCAACTGCTAGTAATTTTAGAACACTTAAATGTTCTAAGTGAACCCCACCTTTAAAAAGTACGCCATTTCGAGCGCCGTTTGATATTGCGGCAAGTGTAGCAGGCATAATTGAAGCAACAAGTGCACAGGGAGAAGCTACGACAAGTAATACCATTGCTCTGTAAAAGGTTGTTGTCCAGTCCCACCCTAAAAGGTAATGGGGAAGAAACATCATAACAACAACAGCTAACAGAACGAACTTTACATATATTCCTTCAAAGCGCTCAATAAATTGTTGCGATGGTGATTTTTCACTTTGAGCAGATTGAACAAGTGTAATGATTTTTTGAAATAAAGATTCAGTATTTGGCTTTGTCATATTTATCGTTAATGTACTACTTAAGTTCACAGTTCCTGCAAAAACTTCTTCCTCAACTTGTTTCGTTACAGGCATCGATTCTCCAGTAATAGCTGACTCATCAATGGATGAAGTCCCTTTGAAGATTACCCCATCTACAGGAATACGTTCACCTGGTTTAATAAGTAAATGGTCGCCAACAGTTAGGGAAGAGACTGGTACCTTTATGGGTTCAAATGCACCCCGAACTAGCCAAGCTTCTTCTGGTTGTAAATTCATTAATGCAGAAATTTCTCGATGACTTTTATTCATTGCATATGTTTCAAGGGCACCACTGACAGCAAAGATGAAAATAAGAATTGCACCTTCAGTCCAGTAACCTATGATTGCAGAACCAATGGCAGCTAAAATCATTAAAATTTCAACATTTAAAGATCGATTTTCAATTGTATCTAAAATGCCTTCTTTTGCCTTCGCATATCCTCCAATGATAAAGGCTGATAAATAGGCAAGAATTGAAGCAGTTTCTAAACCGTTTGAATCCATACGCCATGCAAGTAAAATAATAAGACCTGAAATTAGGGCAGCAATTAATTCGGCATGTTCTTTTACTTTCTCATTTAGATTAATGTTTTCTCGATTAGAGTAGTCCACATTATCCCTCCTTATGATAATGAATATCACTATCAAGTTGCTCAATTTACGTCAATGATAATGTTTTTCATTTATCTTAAATAATGATTATAATTCTTCTTTATTTAAAATGATTATAATATAGACTACTACAATTGTAAAACAAATACAATATGTATTTTATTATAGATAAAAAAATTTGCTCATAATAAAAAAGCTCGTAAAGGTAAGTACCTTTACGAGCTTTAATTCAATTTAATATGAAAAACTATTTAATAATTAGAATACACGTTCAGCGTATTGAGAAAGTTTTTCTAATGATGATTTTTCAACGTCTGCGTGTAATGAATTACCATGAGAGTCCATTGTAACAACTGCAGTGAAGTCTTCAACTGTTAAGTGCCACATTGCTTCAGGAATACCGAATTCTTGTAGATCAACCCCGTCTACACTCTTAATGCAGTCAGCATAGTACTGAGCAGCTCCACCGATTGCATTTAGGTAAACGCCACCGTGTTCTTCTAAAGCAGCAAGAGTTTTTGGCCCCATACCACCTTTACCGATTACAGCACGGATACCGAATTTTTTCATGATATCGCCTTGATAAGGTTCTTCACGAATTGAAGTAGTTGGACCAGCAGCTTTTACTGTCCAATTATCATTTTCGTCTTTGGCCATTACAGGACCGCAGTGATAAATGATATGTCCGTTAAGATCTACAGGTGCATCATGGCTCATTAAATGATGGTGAATTGCGTCACGACCAGTGTACATACGACCAGAAATTTTAACAACGTCACCAACTTTTAGCTCACGAATTTGTTCTTCTGTGATTGGAGCTTGAAGTTCGACTACTTTATTTTCTGATTTTTGTTCTGTTTTTGGTTCGTCACGGAAAGTGATTTTTTCACCTTCTTGGTAGTGCCAATTAGTAATTTCGCCAGTAGTTGGATTGATGTCAATCGCCATACGACGGTATGCCCAGCAGTTATAAGCTACAGAAACATAGAATGATGCTGGAATACGGTGCATTACACCAATTTTACAACCTAATAATGTTGCTTCACCGCCGAATCCCATTGTTCCAATACCGAATGTATTTGCTTTTTCAACAATATACTCTTCAAGTTTTGCTAGGTCTGGATTTGGATTTGTATCTTCAACATGACGGAATAATTGTTCTTTTGCTAAATCGTAACCAGAAGAACGGTCACCACCGATACCTACTCCGATGAAACCTGCAGAACAGCCTTGTCCTTGAGATTGCCATACAGAGTGTAAAATACATTTTCGGATACCATCTAAGTCACGTCCAGCGCGGCCAAGACCTTCTAATTCACAAGGTAGGCTGTATTGGATATTTTTGTTTTCACAACCGCCACCTTTAAGAATTAATTTTACCTCTATGTAGTCTTTTTCCCATTGTTCGAACTTAATAACAGGTAGACCGTCACCTAGATTATCTCCACTGTTTTTACCAGTTAAAGAATCAACAGCATTTGGACGTAATTTAGCGTCTTTTGTTGCTTGTACAATTGCGTTTTTAATCGCTGCTTTAATTTCAAGTTGATTTACACCAACCGGAGTTTTTACTTTGAAAGTTGGTAAACCTGTATCTTGGCAAATTGGTGACACATTATCTTCTGCCATTACGATATTGTTTGAAATTGTGTCTAAGCTCATTGCAGCACGAGTTCCCGCATTTTCAGCATCTTTCGCTTTTTTAATAGCACGACGAACATCCTTTGGTAAGTTCGTAGAAGTTTCACTTACTAAATCATAAAGACTTTTCTCCAAAGTCTGTAAATAAGAAGTAGCTACTTGAGACATATAATGTTCCCCCCAGAAAATTATGAATTATTCACTCGAAGACTATTATACCTTTTTTCTAGAAAAAAAGAGAGTGGTAGATTTTATTGTAATAAAAATAAAAAAGACATAATCTATTTGCGATTATGCCAGAAATGCATCATTATTCTTCAATTAGTTTATCTCGATGATGGAATTGATCCATTTTATCTTCTAAATCATCGATGATTTTGAGAAGGTTATCGATATCTTCAACATCAGCAGTTTCGGGATCGATAGCATCTAATACTTCAAGGAAGATTTGTAGTCGTTCTTTTACATAAGATACTTGTTTATTTTTATCAGAAATTGAATTAGACATCTTGTACATGTACACCTCGTTTCGTAACAACATAATATCGAATTATGGTGAAATCATCAAATATTTGTCGATGGGCTGTTTAACCATTCTTAAGATAGGCCTTTAGGATTAATTTTAAACAATCGTTATTCAGAATATTTACAATATTTAAAATGTGTGATAAATTACATTTAAGTAATCGAAAGGAGATGGTCGAAAAGTATATGCTCACTCAAAATATGAAAAGGAGGGAGTTTAAACAATTTTTCGGCTATCTTGCCGGACTAAGGTTTAATCAATAAAAATGGAGAATAGTGAAACATAGCCACCCTAGAGTGCATCTAAAAAAGATGCGCCTAGGGTTTTTATATTGTAGTTAGAAAGTTTGGATTATCGAAGTTTTAACAATGAATGTCCAGGAATTTAAGTAAAATTGCACGTGTGTTACGTAGTCCTAGTAGGGGAGTTTCTTGTCGAAATCAATGCTGCGGAAATAATAGGTAATATGGGATTCACCATCGCGTCGCGTAGCCTAAACCAAGTTAAACGCTTCTTAATATAAAGTACAGCCATTCAGATGTAGCTGTGGTAAGATATTACGGTGTTATTATGGTTAAAGACGTCGGAGGTCATCATGGTAGTTCAAAGATTTGAGCAATATAGATTTTTAATTTTAGTCATCATTGTTTCAATATCCGGTTTTTCGCAAGGAATGTTATTACCTCTTATTTCGATTATTTTTGAAACAGATGGTGTTTCTTCAACGTTAAATGGATTGAACGCGACTGGCTTATACATAGGTACGTTATTAATATCGCCATTTATCGAACAGCCATTAAGGAAATTTGGCTATAAACCAATTATCATTTTTGGAGGGGCTATCGTCTTTATTGCCCTAATGTTATTCCCGCTTTGGAAGCATGTAATGTTTTGGTTTATTCTTCGATTATTAATTGGGATTGGAGATCATTGTCTTCATTATGCAACTCAAACGTGGATTACTAGTTCTACACCTCACGGAAAATTAGGGAAGAGTATGTCCATCTACGGCTTGTCTTTTGGCGTTGGGTTTGCAGTTGGTCCGTTATTTGTGCCACTCGTTAAAGTATCAGAGGTGTTCCCATTCGTCATATCGTCAATTCTTTGTCTGATAGCTTGGTCACTCATATTTTTTGTAAAAAATGAACATCCGGATCTGTTGAAAGGTGATGCACAAGAGACGAATAGCTTTAGTCGTTACTTATTATCATTTAAATACGCATGGGTTGCATTTTTGCCGCCATTTGTTTATGGGTTTTTAGAAACATCTTTAAATGCGCTTTTTCCGGTTTATGCACTTCGTAAAGAGTTTGATGTATCGCTAGTCTCCATTATATTAGCCGCCTTTTCAGTCGGGGGGATTATTACACAAATTCCAATCGGTGTATTAGGTGATAAGATTGGTAGAAGGAAAGTAATACTCGTTGGGTTATTTAGTGGAGCAGTTATTTTTGGAATAGGGAGTCAGTTCGAGAATTCGGAGATTTTCATTGCTTGTGTCTTTTTAATAGCAGGAATGTTTATGGGTTCATTATTCTCTTTAGGGATTACGTATATGGCAGACCTTACGCCAAAAGAGTTACTGCCTACAGGAAACTTATTGTGTGGAATCTTCTTTAGTATAGGAAGCTTAACTGGACCTTTTATTGGCGGACTATATTTACAGTTGGTTGAGGTATATAGTTTTTTATTATTTATAGCATTGATCTTATTTGTTTTATATATGATTGTACTTTTATTCGGAAAGAAGTTAAGAGCTCAGGTAAGGTAGGAAGTAATAGCTTCCTACCTTTTATATTTGAGTTTACTATTTGCCATGAAGGTTTTAAGAATTGAAGAGGGCTTTATTTTTATGAGTAGGTTTCAAGGGAGTATGAGCGTAGAATCAGGCTTTATGAGCACTATTGGATCATATATGAGCATTAAACCAAGAAATATGAGCCCCCAATACAGCATTATGAGCACATCAGTCTTTATGAGCAGGTTACCTGGAGATAAGAGCGTAGAATCAGGCATTATGAGCACCAAGAAAGAAATATGAGCACCAGATGCCCATATTTGAGCACGCATTCAAAGGATTTATAAACAAAATCAAAAAAAGCTGACTCGAACGAATCATGTTCGAGTCAGCTTGAATTTCTAGAACTGTTGAGTGCTTATGATAAACGATTACGATAGTCTTCATAACCAAACTTACGAATAACTTTAACGCCTTCTTGTTCATTATATAAGCAAATACTTGGTAAGTTTACACCATTGAACATATGGTTTTTCACCATTGTATAGTGAGCCATGTCAGTGAAAACAATTTTATCGCCTGGTTTTAATGGTTGATCGAATGAATAATCACCAATTACGTCACCAGCAAGACAAGTCATTCCACCTAAACGGTAAGTGTGTGCTTTATCATTTGGTGTACTTGCACCGATAATTTGTGGACGGTATGGCATTTCTAAAACGTCTGGCATGTGACATGTTGCAGAAGTATCTAAAATTGCAATTTCCATTCCATTTTTTACAATATCAAGTACTGTAGTAACTAGGTAACCAGTATTTAAAGCAATTGCCTCACCTGGTTCTAAAATGACTTTTACACCATACGTATCTTGCACGTGGTTGATTAATGAAACAAGTTTTTCAATGTCATAATCCGGACGTGTAATATGGTGACCGCCACCGAAGTTAACCCATTTCATTTGATGTAAGTATTGACCATATTTTTCCTCAAAGTGAACTAAAATACGTTCTAATACATCTGAACCTTGTTCACACATCGCATGGAAGTGAATCCCTTCGACTCCGTCTAATTCGTCAGGACGGAATGAATCAACAGGAATTCCTAAACGTGAATTGATATAACATGGGTCATAAAGTGGTGTTTCAACTTCAGAATAACCAGGGTTTACACGTAATCCGATTGAAACGTGCTTGTCTAAACTTTGTACTTTCGCTTTGTACTTGTTTAGTTGGTCAAATGAGTTGAACACAATATGATCAACATATGTTAAATATTCATCAATTTCATGTTCAGCGTAGGCCGGTGCATAGGCATGTACCTCTTTACCGAATTCCTCGTATCCTAAGCGAGCTTCGAAAAGAGAACTCGCCGTAATGCCTTTAAGATAATTACGAGCCATTGGGAAAGTCGAGAACATCGAAAATCCTTTTAGTGCAAGTAAAATATCGCAACCTGTACGGTCTTGTACAGATTTTAAGATTTCAAAGTTTCTTTGCAATAAACGCTCATCTACTACGTAACTAGGAGATGGAGCTTTTGTCCAATCAATTGTCTTCATATTACTTTGCCTCAACTTTGTTGTCGTTTAAGTCAAGGTCGATTAGTTCAGGATTAAAGCTTTCTTGCCATGGAAGACCCCATTTATTTAAAGCTTCCATGAATGGATCTGGATCGAATTCTTCTACGTTGTAAACGCCTGGTTTTTGCCATGTACCGTTCATAACAAGCATAGCACCAATCATTGCTGGTACTCCTGTTGTATAAGAAATCGCTTGTGAACCAACTTCACGGTAACATTCTTCATGATCACATACGTTATAAACGTAGTAAGTTTTCTCTTCGCCATCTTTAATACCACGAGCGATAATACCGATATTTGTTTTACCTTTAGTACGTGGCCCAAGTGAAGCTGGATCTGGTAAAACTGCTTTTAAGAATTGAAGTGGTTGAATCATTTTACCTTCAAATTCAATCGGTTCAATTGATGTCATACCAACGTTTTCAAGAACATTTAAGTGAGTGATATATTTTTGAGAGAATGTCATCCAGAAACGAATTTGTTTAATTCCTGTAATGTTTTTCGCTAAAGATTCTAATTCTTCATGATATAGAAGGTACATATCTTTAGGTCCGATTTCTGGGAAGTTATAAACTTCTTTGAATTCTAATGGGTCTGTTTCTACCCATTCACCTTGTTTCCAGTAGCGTCCGTTTGCTGTAATTTCACGGATGTTAATTTCAGGGTTGAAGTTTGTAGCGAATGGATATCCATGGTCCCCAGCGTTTGCATCTAAAATATCGATATAGTGAATTTCATCGAAGTAATGTTTTAATGCATATGCAGAGAATACGCCTGTTACACCTGGGTCAAATCCACTACCTAATAAAGCTGTAAGGCCAGCTTTTTCGAACTTTTCTTTGTAAGCCCATTGCCATTTATATTCAAACTTAGCTGTTTCAGGTGGCTCATAGTTTGCAGTATCAACGTAGTGTACACCTGTAGCTAAACATGCATCCATAATAGTTAAATCTTGATATGGTAAAGCTACGTTAATTACCACATCTGGTTTAAATCCATTGATTAATTCAACAAGTTCGTCCACATTATCCGCGTCTACTTGAGCCGTATGAATAATTGTTTTACCGCCGTCTAATTTTTCTTTTAAAGCGTCACATTTTGACTTCGTTCGACTAGCGATCATAATCTCTTCGAACGTTTGCGAATTTTGTACACATTTGTGTACCACTACACTAGCAACTCCGCCAGCTCCAATAATCAATGCTTTACCCAATTCTTTATAACCCCCTTAAAGGAATAGTAGTATTAATATTCAATTACACCATAGCATAATTGAGATGAACGCAAAAATATTTTCTTTAATATTTTTACACAATAAAACAGATTATACAGAATAAATTTTAAGCTATCAATCACTTTTCGACAAAAAATTTGTTGAAAAAGTAAAAAAATCCTACAAAATCCCATTTAACCTTTTGCTCTCGTTAAATAGATTAAACCAAAATAATAAAATTATTATCATTATTTTTTTTCTAATAAAGAATCTAGCTTTAAATCTTCGTTTTTATCAATAAATCTTTAGAAGATAATACTTTAGCCTTATAAAAATTGTAAAAATATAACGATAAAAACATATATAATGGAAATATTTAATGGAGGGAAAATTAGAGGTGACCAATCCAATTATGAATATTAAAACAAAAATTGTATCTACATATAAAACGATTGACATAGCTGCTGGTTCGATTATTATGGCGATTGGCATTTTCTTATTGGGTGCAATTCATCAATTTCCATTACTAGATGAACATTTTGGACGTTATCTTTCAGCAATCTTAGTGATTGTTTGGTTGTTACTTCTGTTTTCATTTTGCTTTTCATTATTTATCAGGGAATACCAAAATAGCTTAGTAAGTTCGCCCATTAAAAGTTTTGCTGCAGGGACATGGATTGCTGGAACATCAGTAGTAGGGATCATAATGATTCATTACTTCCCTGTATTAACTACAGGATTAACAATTCTTTTATATATGAATGTTTTCCTTTGGTTCATCTACATCCTTTTTTGTATTTGGCAATTTAAAAAGATCATAGGAATAGGTTCTATTAAAGATGTGCATGGATTAGTTTTATTATCCACAGTTAGTACACAGTCCATTGCTTGTCTTTTAATTAATTACTATCAAGAATCTTTATCAGCTAACATAATTTTTTACTTAATAAGTATTGGGATAGGTTTTTACTTATTTTCTATTATTTTAATTGGTATTCGATTTTCTTCAAAATGGTTTGATATTCATGAATGGAAAAATACTGATTGTATTATTCATGGTGCATTGTCGATTACAGGGCTTGCAATGACTCAATCGAGACAGTTTGAGACCGATGTGCTGTTTGTTTTTTGGTGGGTAGTGTTTTCAATATTTGTCATAGTAGAAATGATAGAAATCATTCGGGGAGTAAATAGAATTAAAAAGCTAGGATGGAAAAAGGGAATATTTACTTACAATATTTCACAATGGGCAAGAAACTTTACGTTTGGGATGTTTTATTATTTCACTTACAATCTTGTGAACATGATGGGTAAAGATTTACTGAAATTTCAAACTGAAGTAATGTACGTATTAGGTTGGATTATACTGATTATACTCATTACTGAAATTGCTCTTTTACTATCAACAATTATTCTTAAGAATATGAATGGAATTGAAAATGGGGCATTGAGGTAAATGCCTAGAAAACATACTCCTTATGTATTTTCGCATAAGGAGCTTTTTTATGGAGAAATATATTTTGTTATAGAAAGTATAGAACAGTTTTTGTTATAATAAGTGTAGAACAGATTGGAGTGATGAAATGCTTATACGAATTGAAACAGAGTCCGAAATCCCAATCTATACACAATTAACCAATCAGATTATAGAAGGTATTGCGAAGGGGAGTTTAAAGTCAGGTGATGCCCTTCCTTCTGTAAGAGCCTTTGCTGCCGATCTCGGTGTTAATATGCACACGGTTAATAAGAGTTATCACGAGTTAGAAAAAAAGGGGATTATCCAAATTGTTCCAAAGTCAGGGGCAGTAATCTCACATTATGACAGTATTGATGACAGCACAATGAACAGAATTTCGGATCAACTTAGACCTTATATTGCAGAAGCCCTTGTTTTAGGAGTGGATAAAGAGAAATTACTAGAGCTTGTTTCTTCATTAATTAGTGATATTAAAACGAAATAATCGTACTAAAAAGTAAGAGGGGGAAAATGAATGTCACTTTCAATTATTTTAACAATCTTTGTCTTTATTATAGGCTTACAAATAGCCGTACCTTATTTAGTAAAAAGAACCGTTATTTTTGGTGTAACGGTACCAGAGCAATTTATTAATAATGATAATCTGAAATTGTTTAAAAAACGTTATTTTATTAGTATGCTAGCCATTTCAATCGTCATTATGGTTGCTTTTCTCGTATGGGCGTTAGAAAGCAATCGAAATGATGAACAAATCGTTATTGCAGGAACAATGATGCAATTCGGAGTTATTCTCATCAGTTTATCTTTATATATATATTTCCACGCAAAAACAAAGCAGTTGAAAAAAGAGAGCAAATGGACAGAAAATTTAAAGGAAGTAAGATTGACAGATTTATCAATTCGCTCTCAAGACGAAATGCTCTCTTCATATGTGTACTTTTTACCAATGATCGTCACATTGGGGGTTATATGTTACACAATCTTTCAATATGATATTTTACCTAATCAGATTCCAACACATTGGGGTCCTAGTGGAGAACCAGACGCATTTACGAAAAAAACACCTTTTACAGCTATTCAGTTGCCCTTATTCCTACTAATTATGCAAATCATGTTTTTAGCCATCCATATAGCCACGAAGAAATCTGGCATAAAACTTAGCGCCACAAATATCCAAGCATCACGTAATCGTCAATTAGGCTTACGTAAGTATTCAAGCTGGTTTACCTTTGTAGTTGTTTTATTAGTAACGATGTTATTTAGTTATTTCCAGCTCACTATGATTCATTCGAATTTATTTAGTGGAATGAAATTCTTGATACCATTTGCATTTTTAGTGCTCGTCTTAATAGGAACAAGTGTATTTGCATTAAAAGTAGGGAGAACCGATAAAGGAGATCCTGTTCAAGTTGAAGAGAACATAACTGATATCGACGAAGACCGGTATTGGAAAGGCGGCTTGTTTTATTTCAATAAAAATGATCCTTCTATTTTTGTTGAAAAACGCTTTGGAGTAGGTTGGACGTTGAATATGGCAAATCCAATTGGATATTTCATTGTGTTGATCCCGCTTGTAATTATTTTGTTAATATCGTTTTTATAAAATAAAACTGCAAAGGAATGGGAAAAATGAAACGCAACGATTTGAAGATTTCCATATTATTAGCGGTGATTTGTTTTATTGGAGGGTTTTTAGTTCTCCCATATCAATTAGACGCCATGCAGCAGACGCTTCCTCACCAATATGAACAACTAATCGAAACAATGCCGGTTCCTATGATTTTGCTTCAACTAATTACAGCGATTCAATTAACTGTTATGGCATTTATTGTGGCATTTCTAGGTATTAAAATTGCACGAAAAGTTGGTTTTTCCTTAGATATACTAGACGCCCTCTTTACTAAAACGAAAGTATCGTTTGAAACGAGGTGGGTAGTGCGCGCTTTTATTTTTGGGGCTATTTCCGCATTTGTGATTGTAGGGGCAGATCGCTTTTATTATCAGAACAAAATTTCTGGTATTAGCGATATTGAACCCGAGTTTTCTCTAATAGGTTTAATAGCAGGAGTATTTTATGGTGGTGTATTCGAAGAGCTATTGATGAGATTATTTGTTATGTCACTACTAATTTGGCTCGTTAAGATTCTATTTTATAGAGGGAAGTCTGAGTTACCTAGTTTATTTTATTGGATGGCTATTATAATTGCAGCATTATTATTTGCGATTGGACACCTACCTGCAACTGACGCAATATTTGGTGGGGTAACAACCGATCTAATGATACGTAGTCTTATATTAAATGGAATTGCCGGTATCTTCTGTGGGTATCTCTTTTGGAAAAAGGGAATTGAATACGCCATCTTATCACACATGTTTGCACATATTTCGCTTCAATTAATTATGATTCCACTTTTTTACTAAATGGAAAACTGCCAAGACTGTTGAGCAATCTTGGCAGTTTTTTATTGTTTATGAAATTGTAGAAACATCTCCAACCTTTAAGGCTTCTTCTTTTTGTTGTTTCTTTAATTTCTTCACATCGTATCGAATCCATAATGAGATACATAATGAAAGTCCGATTAAGAATGAGAATAAGTAGAATACTGGAATATAACTGTTTGTTGCGTTGCGGATAGTTGTTACAATAATTGGTCCAAAAACTCCACCTAAAGACCATGTTGTTAGTAAATATCCGTGAATAACGCCAAGCTGTTTAGTTCCGAATAGATCACTTGCGAATGCTGGTAAGTTAGAGAACCCACCACCATAACAACTAACTACTAAGAAGATTAATAGTTGGAAAATAATAAGGTTTGTTGTAAATGGTAATGTAACGAAAGTGATTAATTGGATGATAAAGAAAATAACAAATACATTATGTCGTCCAATGTAATCGGATGCAGCAGCCCATAGAAGTCGACCACCGCCATTAAATAAGCCCATTAATCCAACCATTGCAGCAGCTCCGGCTACAGATAGTCCAACAATCTCTTGAGCCATAGGAGATGCAACCGAAATCATCATAATTCCAGCTGTAACGTTAACTAAGTGCATCGACCAAAGCATCCAGAAATGTTTTGTGCGTACAGCTTCTTTTGCTGAAAGTTGAGCAAGAGCTTTTATGCCTGATGAAGTAGCGTATTTGTCACCAGAAGCATTGCCTGCAGGTGGTGCGATGTATAGAGCACCAAGCATCATTAAAATAAAGTAACTAATCCCTAAAATAAAATACGTATTAGAAATTCCAACAGCTTCCATTAACTTTGCAGCTACAGGCGCAGTAAGTAAAGCACCTGAACCGAAACCTAATACAGCCATTCCTGTTGCAAGACCACGACGATCAGGGAACCATTTTACTAGTGTTGAAACTGGAGCAATATAACCAATTCCCATACCTAATCCGCTTAATAAACCATATGTAAGCCAATAAAGTACAACTGAATCAGAAAGGATTGCTAGTCCAGCACCAGCTTGTCCTGCGCCAAATAACAATGCAGCAACCATAGCTGATTTTCTTGGTCCCATTTTTTCTACTAGACTTCCAAAGAGTGCAGCGGCAAAACCTGCAAGCCCCATCATAATAGTAAATGCTACGGTTACATTTGTAGCATTCCAACCCATTTCTTGCATGATTGGATTTTTATAAACACTATATGCATAAGCGCCACCGATTGATAAATGAATAGCGATTGCAGAAAGTGCAATTAACCATCTGTTTTTATTCATAATTTCTCTTTCAACTCCTTATTTTCTAAAACCAAATTTTTTGTGAACATTTCTTGTATATCAAGATAGCATTTTGTAAAACAGAATTGCAATAGTTTTTTTGAAAAAATATTTTCTTGAAATAGAATTTTTAATACTTGAGAGAGAAAGAAATGAGTATTTATCTGTGTTATAACAGGTATCTTGATGTGCTGTTAATTATTGTTGAATAAGGGTATATGAACGTTTTAATGTAGATTAGTACAGTATGAGCAGGGAACTTAAAAAAGAAAAATGGGGTATTAAGAAAAAGATAACGTTTTTTTAGAGAATATTGTTGAGTAATATAATTTTGAGGAAGAAAAACTATAAATATAGTTATTGAGAAAGAGTAAATGTATATTTATTCGAGAGGTAAAAAAATTAATTGTAAAAATTAAAAGCCATCAGAAAGTACCTAACTTTCTTGATGGCCACTTTGGTTATTTTGCTTTTAACGTCATTTTTGCAACGATTTCAACTCTTGCAGTTTGCGGGAACATGTCAACAGGTTGAATGTAGTCAATTTTATAAAATTTCGTTAGTTCTTGTAGATCTTTAGCAAAGGTCGATGGATTACAAGATGTGTAAACAAATCGCTTAGGTTTAATTTTTAGAACAGTTTTTATAAAGCTTGGTGCAAGACCAGTTCGCGGTGGGTCAACAGTTATGACATCAGGGATGAAACCTTCCTTACGCCATTTTGCAAGCCATTCCTCTGCTGTTCCAGTGTAATACCTAACATGCTTAAAGCTATGGTTTTTAGCATTTTTCTTAGCATCGATTATACTTTCGGGAACAACATCCATTCCTCTTACTTCTTTTGCATCACGTGCTAACCATAATCCGATTGTTCCAACACCACAATATGCATCTACAACTGTTTCTTTTCCTGTAAGGGCAGCAGCTTTTTTGATTTCATCATATAGTGAAATAGTTTGTTCAGGATTCAATTGGAAGAATGCGCGAGATGATAAGTCAAATGCTAATTCACCTAAGTTTTCATGAATTGTTTCTTTCCCGTCTAAAACAATTGTTTCATCACCGAAAATGAGCGAAGTTTTTTCTTTGTTGATGTTCTGTGTAATCGAAACAATACTTGGATCAATCTTTTTTATTCTTTCGATTAATTCATCTTTATGTGGAATTTCTTTTCGAGTTGTAACGAGACAAACTTGAGTTTCTCCAGTTTGAATCCCAGTTCGAACAACAATCGTACGTATAAGTCCATTTAAATTTTTCCCGTCATAAATCGAAATATTTAATTTCTGCAAAATTTTGCGAGTACCAACCGTAATTTTTGATGTTAAAGGGTGCTGTACTGCGCAATCGTTAATATTTAATAATTTATTTGTTCCTTCTGCATAAAGCCCAGCATAAACGCGTTTTCCTTCCTTACGAACTTGGAATGAACTTTTATTGCGATAATGCCACGGGTTATCCATTCCAATTGTAGGGAAAACATCTACAGTTTCGGCAATTGACTTAACGTATTTTTCAAGCGCTTGGACAACCATATCCCGTTTTTCCTTTAATTGACCCGAGTATGTTAAGTGTTGTAACTGACAACCACCACATTCAGTGTAGATTGGACAAATTGGATCTTGGCGATCAGGTGAATTTTTTCGGACATTTAATATTTCTGCTTCTGCAAAGTTACGTTGTAATTTTGAAACTTTAACGGTTACTTCTTCACCAGGTAGGGCTCCTTTAACGAATACAACATTTCGTTTATAAAATCCAACACCTTCACCGTTAATTCCAAGTCTTTTTATAGTTAATGGAAATTTTTGACCAATTTCCATTTGTACTTTTTCTGGCATGAGTATTTTCACGTCCTTTATTTCATTCATTAAATCATTATAACGAAGGGTATATGTAATGGAAAGGAAGAAAGGTTTTGTCTAAATAATTGTGAATATTATAAAAGTAATTTAAAACAAATAGATTTATTATTAAGTTTGTGATATCTTTATTATTAACTAAATAATAATGATGTATAGCAACGGAGATAAAGTTGTTATATATCTATCCTTCGGGGTCGGGTGAAATTCCCAATCGACGGTGATGAAGTAATTCTAAGCCCGTGAGCTTGTAATGAGCAGGATTTGGTGCGAATCCAAAGCCGACAGTATAGTCTGGATGGGAGAAGGATGTAAATGTGAAATGCTATTAAAATTGTTATTTTTAATGGCTTGTTTCTTTATGCTTTTTACATATTTACAATTCTCATCCCGTTCAATTGTGACCGGGATTTTTTATTTAGGTAACAATTTAATATTTAATGAAAAGCATGAAGAACGTTCTCCGCTTTCGGGATGTCTAGCTGCAGAGGCTAGGCTCTCGCGACACTTCGCTTCTTCTGGCGAGGGCAAAAAGCGCCCTCTTGTCAGAAGAAGCGAAGTACAAGGATGTACGAGTGCCGACAATGCCACACGATGTGGCGATTTTGTCGGCCAGTGCGTGTCGAGCCTGAACGAGCCTCCTCCGCTTTTCGTGATGTCTAGCTGCGAACGCCAGCTCTTCGACAACTTCAGAACCGCCTTCAAGGGCAAAAAGCGCCCTTTTGTCGGTTCCTCCAGTTGTTGTCAGAGCTAAGCGGGCGTTCTTCGCTTTTCGTCAGTCCTTCGGGGTCGGGTGAAATTCCCAATCGACGGTGATGAAGTAATTCTAAGCCCGTGAGCTTGTAATGAGCAGGATTTGGTGCGAATCCAAAGCCGACAGTATAGTCTGGATGGGAGAAGGATATTTGTAATGGCATTTTTGGATAACTTTATCCAAAAGGTGTATTTTTGATACTCTTTTTTACTATGTCATTTTTAATCATACTCCCAAACTCCTTAGGTGAATTGCTTATGGAGTTTTTTATTTTTCGGCAAGTATTTTCTGCGAGTGATTTCACTTAGTAAGTGTACAAACAAATTAAGGAATTCTGCAATGCCGTGAGACAAAGCAAAACTATAGCTATATAGTTCTAATTCTCGTAGTAAAACAGTAAATACTTGGTCAAAATAGTTGGTGGAAAAAGAGGTGATTGTATGTTTACAGGGATTATTGAAGATAAGGGAAAAGTAACCGCGATCCAAAAAGATGAAAAAAGTATGGAGATTACAATTTATTCACCGAAAATTATTTCAGACGCACATTTAGGTGACAGCATAGCGGTAAATGGTGTTTGTTTAACGGTTACACATTTAACTCAAGAGGAAATGACGGTTGATGTGATGCCTGAGACGGTAAAAGCGACAACAATTCATTCTTTAAAAATGGGTGACTATGTAAACTTAGAACGTGCGATGTCTGCAAATGGACGTTTTGGTGGCCATATAGTATCGGGGCATGTTGACGGGGTTGGAACAATTCGAAGTAAAAAGCCAGTTTCAAATGCGGTTTACATCGAAATTGACATTCCAAAAGAGCTCACAGAAAACTGTATCCCAAAAGGGTCTATCACGATTGATGGGACAAGCCTTACTTTATTTAATGTTAGCGAGCAAAGTGTTACGGTTTCATTAATCCCACATACTTATGCTGAAACAATTATTGGACAGAAAAAAGTTGGCGAGAAAGTCAATATTGAAACAGATTTACTAGGTAAATATGTGTTGCAGCATTTAAAACGTGCCGATAAAGGTTCTAACATTACGTTAGATTTTTTAAGACAAAATGGATTTTAACGATGTTTAGAAAATGTATTTGATTAAAAGAAAGTAGTGGTATTCATGTTAAACACAATTGAAGAAGCTCTACAGGATTTGAAAAGTGGTAAGTGTATTATTGTTGTAGATGATGAGGATCGAGAAAATGAAGGGGATTTAGTTTGTCTAGCAGAATTTGCAACTCCTGAAAATATTAATTTTATGGCAACATACGGTCGAGGCCTAATATGTACGCCGATTTCGGAGGAGCTAGCTGGAAAATTAAATTTCCATCCGATGGTATTAAATAATACAGACAATCATCAAACAGCCTTCACTGTAAGTATCGATCATGTAGAAACTACAACTGGTATTAGTGCATTTGAACGTTCATTTACGATGCAAAAAGTGTTGGATGAAAATGCAAAACCTGATGACTTCAGACGGCCAGGACACGTATTTCCGCTAGTTGCTAAACCAGGTGGAGTCCTTGAAAGACAAGGACATACTGAAGCTGCTGTAGATTTGGCTGTAGCATGCGGGAGCATTCCTGCAGGGGTTATTTGCGAAATTATGGCAAATGACGGAACAATGTTACGTTTAGATGGGTTATTGGATTTTGCACAAGAACACGAATTAAAAATTGTTTCTATTGAAGAGTTAGTTAGTTATCGAACACAAAAAGAGAAATTAGTTTAATCAATGGCACTGCCATAAATATAAAAAATGAGGAGAATTAGAATGGGAAGATTATTTGAAGCACAACTAATAGGTACGGATTTGAAAATTGGAATCGTTGTAGGTCGTTTTAATGAGTTTATCACAGCGAAATTAGTTGATGGTGCACTTGATGGACTTAAAAGACATGGAGTGGATGAAGATAATATTGATATCGCTTGGGTTCCAGGTGCATTTGAAGTGCCGTTTTTAGCGAAACAAATGGTAGAAACAGGAAACTACGATGCGGTTATTGGATTAGGAACTGTAATCCGTGGGGCTACTTCTCACTATGACTATGTAAATAATGAAGCTGCAAAAGGAATTGCGAAAGTTTCTCTAGATTCAAACGTTCCAGTCATCTTCGGTATTGTAACAACAGAAAATATTGAACAAGCAATTGAACGTGCTGGAACAAAAGCGGGGAATAAAGGTTACGATTCTGCAGTTTCTGCAATCGAAATGGCGAATCTTACAAAAATGTTTAAATAATAGTGAAGGGCATCTCAATGTGAGATGCCCTGTTTTTTTCATGATGTAAATAAAAACTAACTCCATTTATCCCATTTCCAATTATTTAAATGGTAATCCATAACTAAATTATCTAATGATTCAAAGCGATAGCCTTGTTTTTTGGCTTCTCTAATAAAATCTGGTAACGCATCTGCGTTATGCTTCGATACAGTGTGCATCAGAATAAGTGCACCTGGATGAAGCTGATTCATCAAGTGATTATAAGCGTATTCTTTACCATGTGTTTTATCAGTATCCCAGTCTTTAAAAGCAATAGACCAGAACATATGTGTATAACCATTTTTATTACCTAATTCCAACATTCGTTCACTAAATACTCCTTCTGGTGGTCGGGCATAATAAGTACGTTCGATTCCAGTTAGTTCTTTTAGAGCTTCATCGAATTTGCGCCATTCTTCTACCATTTCTTCATCCGATAATTTTGCCATATTGGGATGTTTGTAAGAATGATTGCCGATAATATGACCATCTTTCACCATTTGCTTTACTAACTCAGGTGCACTATCGATATAATGACCGACTAAGAAGAAAGTGGCTGGTACATTTTCTTTTCGTAAAGTATCTAGAATCCCTTCTGTATATCCAGCTTCAAAGCCATTATCAAACGTAAGATAGACAACTTTTTCATTTGGATTTCCTTTATAAAATGCACCATATCGTTCTAAAATTGATTCAAATTTTGCACCTGCATCCGCACCTAGACCATCTTTTGACCGAGTAAAGCCCCAGCTATGTTGCTCTGCAGCTGCATAATTAGGTTGAAGAGTTAGAATCGCTACGATCATGACGATGGTACATAGCATGAATCCTAAAATGTGATGTTTCCACATAGAATAATCCTCCTTTAAGACTTATGTTGTTCGAATTAATAGGCATTATGCGGAATATTTAATATCAAAAGGGGATAATAATGGAAACTAAATAATTAACTATGCACTAGTAAGTAATTTCTGGAGGAAAAAGGAATTAACTTCTAAACTTATTTAACAGTAAATATTAACTGTTTGAACTATTATCCTTAATAAAAATACATAAGATAAACTGTACATTCTTTTTGAAAGGAGCTAAAAAGTGACTGTTCCAGGCGGAAAAAAATCATCGCCACAACGTCCAAATATCCTTTTTATCATTGTGGATGAACAGCGTTTCCCTACTGTCTATGAAACGGAAGCATTAAAACGATGGCGTAAAGAAAATCTAATTACTCAAGAAGCATTAAAAGAACAAGGTATGACATTTTTAAATCATTATATAGGTAGTACTGCATGCTCTCCTAGTCGAACTACCTTATTCACAGGGCAATATCCTTCGCTTCATGGGGTTACTCAAACGACAGGCGCTGCAAAAGGTGCTTTCGATGCAAATGTATATTGGCTGGATCACAATACGGTCCCTACTTTAGGAAATTACTTTCGAGCTGCAGGTTATCGTACATTTTGGAAAGGGAAATGGCATCTATCTGATGAAGATATTCTAATTCCGGGAACTCATGAAGCATTGCCGAGTTATAATACAAAAAACGGTGTACCTGAACGAAAATATGAGAAACTCTATGAGGATGCTAATCGTTTAAATGCCTATGGTTTTGATGGTTGGATTGGACCAGAACCCCATGGAGCGGATCCGCGTAATTCCGGCTCTTCTGCTGCAGTAGGCTTAAGTGGTCGTGATGAAATTTATGCTGCTCAAGCAGTGGAATTAATTCAATCTCTTGAAAAGGAGTCTAATCAGCAGCCGTGGCTAATCGTTTCATCGTTAGTGAATCCACACGATATTACACTTTTTGGCCAATTATCTCAAATGAGTCCGAATTATAATTTTGATATTGACCCTTCTGTTCCAGATATCCCCTCTGCACCTACAGCAAATGAGAACTTAGAAACAAAACCACTTGCTCAAGATAGTTATCGTAAAGCTTATCAACACGCTTTTCAACCAACTTTTAATACAACGCATTACAGACAACTCTACTATTCCTTACACAAAAAAGTCGATCAAGAATTATATAAAATATATAGTGCTCTTTTAAAGTCTAAGTTCTATGAAAATACAATCATTGTTTTTACATCAGATCACGGCTCTCTATTAGGTGCCCACGGTGGACTGTTTCAAAAGTGGCATAATGCCTATGAAGAAGCCCTTCATGTTCCACTAATTATCCATAGTCCTAAATTATTCCACGAACCAAAGATAACCGATATGTTAACGAGCCATTTAGATATTATTCCTACTTTGCTTAGCCTCGCGAATATTGATGCTAAAAACTTGCAGGAAAAACTTCGTAAAACACATTCAGAGGTTCACCCGTTTGTTGGTAAAGATCTTACCCCTTTACTTCAGGGTAAAAATGATTTCCCACGAGCAAATGAACCACTCTACTTTATGACAGATGACGAAGTAACAAAGGGATTAAACCAGTTTACTTTCCAAGGGGAGCCCTATACTTCAGTTATTCAACCAAATCATCTTGAAAGTGTTATTGTTAAGTTAGCAACAGGCGAAGATAAAGCGATGGAAACTTGGAAATTCACAAGATATTTTGATAATCCCCAATTCTGGAGTAATCCTAATAATGAAGATTCTGAAGCCATTCGAAAATTAACTACTTCTTTATCTGATCAGTTAAATGCAACCTTATCTGTTTCCACTACCAAAACAGAACCCGTATCGGAACAATTTGAATTGTATAATCTTAGTAAAGATCCATTGGAACAGAATAACCTTGCCCATCCAAAATATGCGACAGCTAATTCCAAGATTGTCCAACAGCTATTATTAAAAATTTTGCAACAACAACGGAGGGAAAAAAGGTTATATCCGAGAACTAGTAACTAAGAAGGCAGTCAAACCCTTTTCACCAAATGGGGTTTGGCGCTTTTTTATATGCTCTGTGGTTACTCGTCGCAGAAGGGATTTGCTGAATGAAGTTAAAAAAACATGTATACTAATAGCGAAGGAGTGTTCCGTATGCAAGTCATTTCAAAAATAAGTCGTCAAAAAAATAATGCTGAACGCTATAATATATATATAAACGAGGAGTACGCCTTTGCTGTAGATGAATCGACTTTAATCAAGTTCGGTTTGACAAAAGGCAAGGTACTAGATCAATTTGAGATTGATGAAATTACCTATGAGGATGAGATAGCTAAAGCATTTAATCGGGCACTGAACTACTTAAGCTTCCAAATGCGTAGCGAGTATGAGGTGAAGAAGAAACTGTTAGATAGTGGTTTCGGCGAGGCGGTTTCTCTTGAAGCTATTCGAAAACTTGAAAAGCTTGGTTTTTTAAATGATGAAACTTACTCCAAGGCACTGCTTGAAACTAGGAAGAAGACAGCCAAAAAAGGCCCTCGTGCCATTAGGCAAGATTTAATAAAAAAGGGAATCGATAAAAGCACCCAAGAAAAAGTGCTTGAAACGTTTACATATGATGAACAATTAAAAGTTGCTATGGGGCTTGCCGAAAAAGCGGTACGTTCCAATGCAAATAAAACACCATCACAGGTTAAACAGAAAATCCAAGATCTCCTAGCACGGAAGGGTTACTCCTTTGCCATTATAAATGATATACTTGACCAAATTAATTTGGAGCGAGAAGATGATGAATGGCAAGGAATGATTGAACTTCAAGGAATGAAAATCTGGAATAAATATGCTAGTAAATACACAGGCAGCGATTTGAAAATGAGAGTAAAACAAGCCTTATATCAAAAAGGTTTTCCGATAGAAATCATTAATCGCTTTATGGATGAAAGGGAGCATGACGAATTATGAATGAAAAATCATATGCACAAATGACAGAACACGAGCTTAGAGAAGAAATTGGCAAATTAAAAGAAAAAGCAAGAAAAGCAGAACAGCTTGGAATCGTAAATGAATTTGCTGTCTATGAACGAAAAGTTATTATGGCTTCTGCATATTTAGTTGATCCAGAGTCAATTATTCCGGGAGAAATGTACCGAATTGAAGGAGCACCAGGTGAATTTTTCAAAGTAGATTACTTAAAAGGCCGTTTTGCTTGGGGCTATCGATTAGGCGGAGAACAGCATGAAGAAGCATTGCCAATTTCAATGCTTTCCCCAATGAAAGTAGGGAAATAACATGAATACAAATACATTTATTGATAAACTAACACAAGAATTAAGTGAAAAAAACCCATATCTTTCTGTGAATAAGGCACGAACTTGGATTGAACTACTCTGGTCCGACTTTGAATCAACTTATGCAAAGGCAGGATATGATTATCGTGGCGGAGAATATACAGAAAAAATTATCCGCCAGTGGATTGCAAGTTACGGGGATAAGATCCATGAATTCGCAGGACGTAATCCAAAATATTCCCACCTTTTAGATGAGAACGATGATGATATAATACAATAAAAAACAAACGTACGGAAAACTTTATTAAGAAGTTTTTCGTACGTTTACTTGTTGTCGGAGCTAACGGGCGTTCTCCGCTTTTCTTGATGTCTAGCTGCGAACGCCAGCTCCTCGACAACTTCAGAACCGCCTTCAAGGACTAAAAGCGTCCTTTTGT
>NZ_JAFBDY010000005.1 GCF_016908465.1 Lysinibacillus composti
TCAACTAACTCTATTTCAAAAACTATTACTTTTATTTTAAAAGAAAAAAGACTGTAGGCAAACTCGAAATTTCGAGTTTGTCTACAGTCTGAAGTGGGCGGCCTGTAGGCCGCCCACTTTTCTGCAACGAAAGCGTAGCGGCAGTTGCAAAAACTGTTTCAAGGGTCTGTAGGCCGCCCACTTTTTGACTCAGAGCAAATAATTTAAATAACGCTAGTTCCATTTGGAGCTAGCTTTTTTGATGTTAATAATGGGGAAAGAAGGGGGTCCATTGTTATAGGGGGGATTAAACTAATAAAAAATCCTCTTCATCAAAAGAATAAAGAGGGAAATCGAGTGGTAGCATGACCAAAGACCCTTTCATCAAGGGAGTGAAAGGGAAATCTGGTTGGAATGAAAAGTAACCAAAATCCTCTTCATCGGGGGAATGAAAAGGGGAATTAGGTGAAAGTATGATCAGAATCCCCTTCATCAAACAAATGTAAAGGAAAATAATTTGGGAAAGCGGTCAAAGTCCCCTATTCAAAAAAGTCGTAACTTCGGCATTAGATAATACGCCAATTTCTTCTTTTTTAAACTTATACTCATCTCAACTCGTATGTCGATAGCTCCCCAAAAATGTTAGGCTTATAAAACATACCTCTGCATCTCACTAGGCATTCACACATTTTTTTATTGGTGCATAACCTACTCTAGGTAAAAAAGTACGAATTTTAGAGGAGGTTATAGCGGTGAGAAAGTGGTTGAAGCCAAGTATTTTTGTGATTATTTCATGCATGATGATGTTCCTTCTCTCTGCATGCGGTAAGCAAGATCTGCAAGAAGTGAAGGTTGGGGAGGTAACACGTTCAATATTCTACGCACCTCAATATGTAGCGATTGAAAAAGGCTTCTTTGAAGAAGAAGGCTTAAAAGTTGAATTATCTACAATTGCAGGTGGAGATAAAACGATGACAGCCCTTTTGTCAGGTGGTATTGATGTTGCTTTAGTTGGTTCTGAGACCTCAATTTATGTAACTGCTCAAGGAGCAAACGACCCAATAAAAAACTTTGCCCAATTAACACAAACTGATGGGACATTCTTAGTTTCTCGAGAAAAAATTGAAAATTTCTCATGGGATATGCTAAAAGGTTCAACTTTCCTTGGACAACGTAAGGGTGGCATGCCTCAAATGGCAGGTGAATTTGTATTAAAGAAACATGATATTAACCCACAAGCTGACCTAGAATTAATTCAAAACATTGACTTTGCGAATGTTTCAACAGCTTTTGCTTCTGGCACTGGTGATTTCGTTCAATTATTCGAACCGACTGCAAGTGTATTTGAACAAGAAGGTGTTGGCCATATTGTTGCGTCATTTGGTGAAGAGTCAGGTCATTTACCATATACAGTGTTCATGACAAAAGATAGCTTTATTAATGAAAATTCTGAAGTGGTTGAGAAATTTACAAGAGCAATAAAAAAAGCTCAAGATTGGGTATACGCATCGTCATCTGAAGAAGTAGCAGAAGTAATTCAACCATTCTTCGAAGATACTGAAGTTGAATTAATTGCGACAGTTGTTGAAAGATATAAATCTCAAGAATCTTACGCAAAAGATCCAATTTTAGATGAAGAGGAATGGAATAACTTACAAGACATTATGGAAGAAGCAGGGGAACTTCCAAAACGTATGGATTATAATGAGCTTGTAGATACTTCGTTTGCAGAAAAGGTAACGGAGTAAAATGACCTTTTTAACAGTTAGCAACGTTCATCACACATATTTTTCAATTAAAGAAGCTACTGAAGCATTACGAGATATTAATTTAACGATACAAAAGGGTGAATTTGTTTCTTTTATCGGACCAAGTGGATGTGGGAAAACGACTTTATTATCAATTATTGCTGGTTTGTTTTCTCCAACAGTAGGTTCGGTTTTAATCGAAAATCAAAAAATATTCGGAAACAAAGAGCTTTCAATAGGGTATATGCTTCAGCAAGATTATTTATTCCCCTGGAAAACGATTGAAGAAAATGTGACGCTTGGGTTAACGTTGCAAAAAAGTGATGAAGATAAGTCGAGAATTGCATCAACTTTATTACAAGACGTTGGATTGCCTCCAGTTGAGAAAAAGTACCCTAGAGAGTTATCAGGAGGTATGAGGCAACGAGTTGCGTTAGCAAGGACATTAGCGGTTGATCCGAAAATTTTATTACTTGATGAGCCGTTTTCAGCACTTGATTATCAATCAAAGTTAAAATTAGAAGATTTAGTTTTTGAAATGTTAAAGCAATATGGAAAAACGGCAGTGCTTGTAACCCATGATATTGGGGAGGCAATTGCTATGAGTGACCGTATCTTTCTATTTTCCGCTCGACCTGGCCGCTTGCATAAGACTTTTGAAGTTCCTGAGGAAATTAGAACATTAACACCATTTGAAGCGCGGGCACATTCAAGTTATTCCTCGCTTTTCCAAATTATTTGGAAGGAGATGGAGGGTCTTGAACATCAACAATCTTCATGAACAATTTAAAGAAAACATTGCAAAAGAAAAACGCTGGGTTCGATTTTATCAATTATTAATTTTACTTGCTTTCTTTACTTTATGGGAAGTTGCTTCTAATTTAAGGTGGATTGACCAACTAATTTTTAGTTCACCATCAAAAATTTGGATATTGTTTTTAGATAATGTAAGGGACGGCACTTTAGCCGTTCATATTAGTTATACTTTATTTGAAACTGTGTTAGGGTTCGTTATTGGTACATTACTAGGAACAATTTTAGCTGCAATTTTGTGGTGGTCACCATTTTTATCTAAAATTTTAGACCCATATTTAGTTATTCTAAATGCGATGCCTAAAGTGGCGTTAGGTCCAATCTTAATTGTGGCGCTTGGTCCGGGGATGACTTCTATTATAACAATGGGTGCGATTATATCTGTAATTATCTCAACAATCGTCATCTATACTTCATTTAAAAATGTGGATGCAAATTACTTAAAGGTATTACAGACTTTTAATGCAACCCGTTTTCAAATGTTTAAAGAAGCAATTTTACCAGCTTCATTCCCGACAATCATTTCAACATTAAAAGTGAACGTAGGTCTTTCGTGGGTTGGGGTAATTGTTGGAGAATTCCTTGTTTCTTCAAAAGGTCTCGGTTATCTCATTATCTACGGATTCCAAGTATTTAATTTCAATCTTGTATTAATGTCATTATTAATCATAGCTATTTTTGCAACAATTATGTATCAACTAGTTGAATTATTAGAGCGAAAACTTATTAAAGATTAATAAAAGGTTAGCCTCTTGCATTATGGAGGCTAACCTTTTTATTGTTGGACGAACGTGCTCATTAGAATTAGAAATCCTCATCTAATTTTGAAGAGGTGCGGAAAAAACGGAATTTCCCTGTTGCTACACGAGCTTCCGTTTTAGTAGCAATACGCTCGTGACAATCATCGCACATATACGTATGAATTGGACGGTTGCGCAATTTTTTTGATAACGGTGAGTCATCATCAAGGTTCGTGATCGTATCGCAAATGACACATTTAACGCGCATAGTTTTACCTCCTATTCGACGCGAATTGCTGCAATATTTCTAATCGGATTGTCAACATTTGACCCATCTGCATATAAAAGATGAACAGGTCCATCTTCTAATAGTGGTTTACCATCCTGACTAAATTTAAAAATTAACTTATAGGCTTCATCCACTGAAAATGCATGTTCCGAACCATCTTTGCATTCAAAAATAACTTTTGTTGCATTTTCTTCTAGTTTTGCATTGTCTAAGAAATATTTAATTGGCATACCAAATGTACCTGTTTTCATACCTTGGCGATCGAATTTTCTCTCTGTTTTCAGTGTTGGAGGAAATGTAGCTCCCTCCATAATTTCGCGAGACCAATGCTTACCCATAGATAATAAATATTTTAGGTCTTCTGATTCTTGTTCATCTGGTTCAGTAAAATAAGTTTTTAAATCAATACGACGATCGTCGAAAATCCAAACAGTTGGATCAATTGTTATTTTATATGTAACGGCACCTTTAATTGGAATAATATTTTCCATACTAAATAAACCCCCTAATTTATCTATCATGTACAGTATACCGCTAGAAATGATGTTTCACAAAGAATTATAATCGATTAATGTTGTATACACTTGCAATTTTATCAGCTAAAAGATAAAATTTACTAAGATAGATTAGAAGAATATTATATATCATAGATGGGGGCGTCCTCATGGATACGAAATCACCAGCTTCCTTCCAGGAAAAAGCAGTGGAATTACTTCTATCAGATGCAGATAAAATAGCACGTTTGATAAGAGTACAGATGGATCATTTAACGATGCCACAATGTCCTTTATATGAAGAAGTCTTAGATACACAAATGTTTGGCTTATCACGTGAAATAGATTTTGCTGTTAAGTTAGGCTTAATTGAGCGTGAACAAGGGAAAAGCATTCTCGATACGTTAGAAAAAGAGCTATCCCTGTTACATGAAGCGTACACAAACAGATAATAGAAAAACTCAAACGCAATTTCGCGATTTGAGTTTTTTTTCTAAAATGAGGTTTTGAAAAATGAGAAAATATTTAGCTACGTATGTAAGGAATTTTGATTACCCTTTATTTTTCACATATGTATTTATGTGTTTATTTGGACTAGTCATGATTTATAGCGCAAGTATGATGGTTGCAATTGTTTACGAAGACGCATCACCAGATTATTTCTATAAAAAACAATTATTTAATTTAGTTGTGGCGGGATTAGCATTTTTAGTTGGTGCTTTTTTTCCCTATAAACACTATAGTAATAAAAAATTAATGGTTGTCTTATTGGGGATCATGTTAGTTTTACTTTTCTGGGTATGGAATTTTGGAGTAGGGGAAGATTCAACTGGTTCGCAAAGTTGGATTAATGTTTTTAATATAACAACCTTTCAGCCTTCGGAATTTGCTAAACTATTTATTATATTATATTTTGCAGGTGCTTTTTATAATAAGAGCCGCAATAATTCAATTGAAGAATTACAACCAAATAATATTATTTATCCGATTATTGTTTGGATTGGCGTGATTTTTTGTGTTGCAAACGAAACCGATTTAGGGGCTGTTGGCATTATCTCTGGCATTGCATTCGCTGTAGTAGCCGCTAGTGGAATTCGTTTTAGAATATTTATGAAATTTTTTGCTGTTTTAGGTGGATTTGGTGCAGCAATTATAGGATTTTTAATGCTTGTTAAAGGTGATGAAATATTAACTCCAAACCGCCTTGGACGATTTAAAGCATTTCTAAACCCATTTGAATATGAAAGTGGGTCTGGCCATCAAGTTATAAACGGATATATTGCAATTGGTTCTGGTGGATTAGATGGCGTTGGTTTGGGGCAATCGATTCAAAAACTTGGTTACTTACCTGAACCGCAAACCGATTTTATTATGGCAATCATTGCGGAAGAATTGGGGATTTTGGGGGTAATTATAGTTCTTGGAGGACTTGGTTTTATTATTTTGAAAGCGCTTCTCATTGCAATTAACACGAAAGACCCATTAGCGCGTATGATTGCCGCGGGGATCGCAAGTTGGATTGCAATTCAAACATTTATTAACTTAGGGGGACTATCGGGACTTATCCCGTTAACCGGTGTTACACTACCTTTTATTAGCTATGGTGGAACATCTATAATATTACTTTCACTAGCCATGGGGATACTAATAAATGTTTCTATGTATGTGAAGTTAGAAAAGAGAAAATTGTAAAAGGGGAGTTTTGGTGGATGGGTAAAATTAATAAGATATTAGTTGCCAATCGTGGCGAAATTGCAATTCGAATTTTTCGTGCATGCAATGAGTTAAATCTGAAAACAGTAGCAATTTATTCTCGTGAAGATAGTGGATCATATCATCGTTACAAGTCTGATGAATCTTACTTAGTGGGTAAAGGGAAAAAACCAATTGATGCATACTTAGATATTGAAGGAATCATTGAAATCGCTAAGCACTCAAATGTAGATGCGATTCACCCTGGTTATGGCTTTTTATCTGAAAATGTCGAGTTTGCTAGACGTTGCGAAGAGGAAGGAATTATATTTATAGGCCCAACTTCAACACATCTACATATGTTTGGTGACAAAGTAAAAGCAAGAGAACAAGCAATTCAGGCAAATATTCCTGTAATACCTGGCAGTGATGGTCCAGTTAACTCTCTTGAAGAAGTGGCAGCATTTGGTGAACAATATGGCTATCCATTAATGATTAAAGCTGCGCTAGGTGGCGGAGGACGTGGAATGCGTCTAGTACAAACAAAAGAAGAGTTAGCATCTGCTTATGAACGTGCAAAATCAGAAGCAAAAGCAGCTTTCGGGTCTGATGAAGTTTATGTAGAGAAGGCAATTATTAAACCGAAGCATATCGAAGTTCAAATTTTAGGTGATGATGAAGGAAATATTGTTCATCTATATGAACGTGACTGTTCTATTCAAAGACGTCATCAAAAGGTTGTTGAAATAGCACCTTCCAATTCAATATCACAAGATTTACGAAATCGTATTTGTGATGCAGCCGTTAAATTAATGAAAAACGTTAATTACGTAAATGCCGGAACAGTAGAATTTTTAGTTTCTGGTGATGATTTCTACTTCATTGAAGTAAATCCACGTATTCAAGTGGAACATACAATTACAGAAATGATTACTGGTATTGATATTGTCCATGCTCAAATTAAAATAGCAGAGGGACAGTCTTTATTCTCCGATTATATTGGAATACCTGAGCAAGATAAAATTCCATTATTCGGTTATGCGATTCAATCTCGTGTAACAACTGAAGATCCAACAAACAACTTTATGCCGGATACAGGGAAGTTAATGGTATACCGCTCAAGTGGAGGATTTGGTGTTCGTTTAGATGCGGGTAACGGTTTCCAAGGTGCTGTTGTTACACCTTACTATGATTCTTTATTAGTAAAAATTTCAACTTGGGGTATGACATTCCGTGAAGCAGCTGCAAAAATGGACCGTAATCTCCGCGAGTTCCGTATTCGTGGTGTAAAAACGAATATTCCGTTTTTAGGTAATGTAGTTTTACATGAGAAATTTATAACTGGGGAATTTGATACGAGCTTTATCGACTCAACGCCAGAATTATTTGAATTCCCAGAAAGAAAAGACCGTGGAACAAAACTATTAAACTATATCGGTAATGTAACTTTAAATGGTTTCCCAGGTATTGAAAAGAAAAAGAAACCTATATTGGTTCAACCTAATAAGCCTAAAATTACTCTTCCAACTGAAGTGCCAAATGGAACAAAGCAAATCTTAGACGAATGTGGCCCTGAAGGTTTAGTAGAGTGGATTAAGCAACAAAATGAAGTTTTATTAACTGATACAACTTTCCGTGATGCACATCAATCATTACTTGCGACACGTGTTCGTTCACAGGATATGTTCCAAATAGCAGATTATAACGCTCGTATGTTGCATAATTTCTTCTCATTTGAAATGTGGGGAGGGGCAACATTTGATGTATCTTATCGTTTCTTAAAAGAAGACCCTTGGGCACGTCTAGAAACGCTTCGCAAACAAATTCCGAATGTCTTGTTCCAAATGTTATTCCGAGGTGCCAATGCAGTTGGTTACCAAAACTATCCAGACAACCTAATTCGTGAATTTATAAAAGAATCTGCAGGGTCAGGTATTGATGTATTCCGAATCTTCGACAGTTTGAACTGGATCAAAGGTATGGAAGTGGCAATTGATGAAGTACGTCAATCTGGGAAAATTGCTGAAGCTACAATTTGTTATACAGGAGATATTTTAGATGATAGCCGTTCGAAATACTCTGTTCAATATTATAAAGATATGGCAAAAGCCTTAGAGGAAACAGGAGCTCATATTTTAGCCATTAAAGATATGGCAGGTTTACTAAAACCAGAAGCTGCTTATCGTTTAGTTTCAGAGTTAAAAGAGGCAACAAATTTACCAATTCATCTTCATACACATGATACTAGTGGAAATGGTATTTACACTTATGCTAGAGCAATTGAAGCAGGTGTCGATATTATTGATACTGCTTTAGGTTCAATGTCTGGTTTGACTTCACAACCAAGCGCAAACTCATTATATTATGCGATGAAAGGCAATAAACGCGAACTTCGCGCGGATATTGAATCATTGGAACAGCTTTCTTACTATTGGGATGATGTTCGTAAGTACTATAACGACTTTGAAAGTGGTATGAATAGTCCGCATTCTGAGATTTATGTGCACGAAATGCCAGGTGGACAATATAGTAACCTACAACAACAAGCGAAAGCAGTAGGATTGGGTGATCGCTGGGATGAAGTGAAAAAGATGTATTCTCGTGTGAACCTATTGTTTGGAGATATTGTTAAAGTAACACCATCTTCAAAAGTTGTAGGTGATATGGCTTTATTTATGGTTCAGAACGACTTAAATGAGGAGAATATTTATACAAGAGGTATAACGATTGACTTCCCAGATTCAGTTGTAGAATTCTTCCAAGGCTATTTAGGGCAACCTCATGGTGGATTCCCAGAAGAATTACAAAAAGTTATTCTTAAAGACCGTGAAGCAATAACGGTTCGTCCAGGTGAATTACTAGAACCAGTTGATTTTAAAGAGCTTGAACAAACAATTGAACAGAAGTTTGGTCGTTCAGCAACTAAACAAGATGTATTAGCCTATGCTCTATATCCAAAGGTGTTTGAACAATATGTTTCAGCTGTAAATCAATTCGGAGATATTTCTGTATTAGATACACCAACGTTCTTCTATGGATTAAAACTCGGCGAAGAAATAGAAGTTGAAATTGAAAAAGGAAAAACATTAATCATAAAATTGATTGAAATTGGTGAGCCTCAGCACGACGGAACTCGTATTATATACTTTGAGTTAAACGGTCAATCACGTGAATTAGTGATTCAAGATTTAACTGTTGAAGTCGATGGAACGATCGCACTAAAAGCTGATCCAAGCAATCCAAACCAAATTGGAGCAACGATGCCTGGTACTGTACTTAAAGTAGTTGTTTCAAAAGGTAGTTCAGTAAAACGTGGAGATCATCTCCTAATTACTGAAGCAATGAAAATGGAAACAACCGTACAAGCGCCAAAAGATGGTGTTGTCAAAGAAGTTTATGCTTCTGCAGGAGACGCAATTTCTACAGGCGACCTACTAATTGAAATTGAGTAAAATAATAATACTATAATTAAAAGGGCTGTCCAGAAATGGATAGCCCTTTTTGATACTTATAAATTTTATTGTTTTTATTCTTGCGGTTACTAGTATTTGAGAAGGTGTCGAATACAACAAATGACTTACTTTTAATTCTCTTAAATTCTATGAACTAGAAAATAGAAAAAAACTCAAAAGGGAGTAAAAATTTCCTTTTCGAGTTTCTAAATAAATATTAATAGTTTAGTTACGATTCTTTTCATTAAGATTACTACGCGCTATTAGGAGTATAAAGTAGCAGAACAAGCCAAATAATAATGAGATAAATAAGGAATGCATTAATGATACGATTAGGTTTAATCTAGTAAAGATAATTAACATTCCTGCTGTTACTTGAAGTATAACGAGAATAAATGCCGTAATCCAACCCCAATAAAGTACTTGTTGATTTTGATAATTCTTGATGGCGTAAACAGTAATATATGTAATCCAAATAAATATTAATAAAACAGCTAGTCGATGTCCCATTTGAACCCATTCATACATATTGTTCGGTAAAGAGAATGGTTGATCATTTCGACATAATGGCCAGTCTAAACAAACCAAACTAGAATCTGTATGTCGAACAAGTGCACCAGTATAAACAACAATATATGAATAAAGTGTGACACCAATTGTATGAAACTTTAATCTTTTATCAATAAAAACTTTATCAGCATCAAATTTCTTATCGACCTCGAATACAATCATTGATAATAGCAATACGGCCGCGAAAGAAATTAATGAAATGCCGAAATGAAGAGCTAGGATGAAATCACCTTGTCCCCATAAAACTTGTGCTGCACCGATTAAAGCTTGTGCAACTAGGAAAAAGATTGCTAAGAACCCTAAAAACTTCACTTCTCGAACATGACCAAGAGAGCGCCAAGTCCAAATAACTAATGCTAAAACAAGTATTGAAACAGATCCCGTTACAAATCTATGGGAAAATTCAATTAATACTTCCGTTGTTATTTCCTTTGGTATGAGAGAACCATTACAATCTGGCCAGTTTCTTCCGCAACCTAAACCACTACCGGTTTTTGTAACGAGAGCTCCACCTAATAAAATTAACAACATACCGATTGTTGTAGCTACAGCAATCCATTTTAATAGTTTATTTTGTTTCTGTTGCATTTTTACTTGAGCCACCTACTTTGTCTATCAACATCGCTCTAAAAAGCGTCTCTGCTTCTAGATAATAGCGAATAATTCAATAAATGACAACTTGAAAAGGATTTCAGTCCCAATACAACCTTACCATTTCACAAATTGTTCATAAATTCGTACTTTATCTTTCACAAATGTATTACTAAAATACATTACTATATAATTGTTGTTTACTGGAAATATTGCAAACATTTACTTTTTTATTAAACTTAATCGAAATTTCACTTAATGTCTAGAAATCAACAACAATTTTCGATATAGTAAATGTTAGCGGAATAGCTTACAAAAGTGAAAGGAGGTTAATATTGCCAAATAGTCCTATGCTTGGATCTGTTAGAGAGAATAATCCTAAAACGATTACAGTACTAAAAGATTTTCTTGCACTTATAAAAATTGGAATTGTAAATTCGATTTAGTGAATATTTTCAAGGTATGTGGTTAGCTTTTCAATTTTACGAATCAAAGCTTTTACAACATCCAGATAAACTGATATGTACGTTGCACATTGCAGCAATGATTATTGATTGATCTGGGCATGAATCACTACATTGATTTGATATTGAAAAGAACAAAGTCAAGACCTATAGAAACTAGCACATTAAAGCAAAGACACGTATTGGCAATATCTCTTTCATTTAATTGTAGGTGAAATTTTGTTATTTATAGTAGCACTTGCTGCTGGCATGTGGGGACTTGTTGGAATTATAGCGTATATTGTTCTATATTCTATGTGGTCTAAAAGGAAGTTTGTGGGTAACACTAAAGGAGAGTATTTCAGAGGTGATTCACTATTAATCGGATGAAATACGTAGAGTATTCTCTTGGAATAGCTGCAATTGTACTATTAATAATGTTAAGTTGGCAACCACATCATTTTTATGGCTAGCCGTGCAACGAACTTATTGAATAACGAGCAGCAAAAATGCCAATGTTACTGGTATTAAAAGGATTTAAAAGAACGTAATTCCATGATATTATGGAGTTTTCCTTTGTTTCCTTTACCACTCCTTTTGGCCAAGTTAGGTATTGGCTTTATAATTTTAGTAACACTATTGAATGTAGGGGCGTTAATATTAGCTATTAATGACTTTACACAAAGATTATTATCTGAAATGGACAAAAAAATGTTCAATTATTCACATGACCATTTTGTTTGTATCCATGATCATCTTTGTCCGTTTTTGTTTAACTTCAATAGTATGGTACAAACCTTGTTAAGTAGGAAGGCACAATAGTTTATGGGATTCTTTCTTAATATAGAATTCAAATATAACGCAAAACCAAGTCCAAGTTACACATGAAATACAAAAAAGAAAGAGGGGTTTAATTAAGCTATGATGAAAGGGCTTAAAAAATGGCGTCTTTTCTCGCTATTAGCAGTGATGACTGTTTTTCTTTCAGCTTGTGGCGAAAATTATATTTCAACACTTAAGCCAGCTGGTGCAGTTGGAAAACAACAGTTGAACTTACTAATATTCTCTACTTCAATTATGGCATTAGTAGTAGTAGTAGTTTCAGTTCTATATTTACTTGCATTTGTGAAGTTCCGTCGTAAAAAACAAGATGAGAACTATATTCCAAAACAAGTAGAAGGAAGTCATACACTTGAAGTTATTTGGACAGTAATTCCGATTATTTTACTTTTAATTTTATCTGTGCCAACGCTTGTAACTACTTATAAATTAGGTGACGTTGCTGCAATGGAACATGTAGACGAAGATGGTAACAAAACAGCATTAACAGTTAATGTTACTGCAAAGTTATACTGGTGGGAATTTGAATATCCAGAACAAGGGATCGTAACTGCTCAAGAACTTGTTGTTCCTACTGATGAAAAGGTTTACTTTAACTTGAAAGCTGCAGATGTTAAGCACTCATTCTGGATTCCATCAATCGGTGGTAAAATGGATACTAACGTTGAAAACGTTAACAAATTCTATTTAGAATTCGATGAGGAATCTCAAGGGCTAAAAGATGGTGTTTTCTACGGTAAGTGTGCTGAGTTATGTGGTCCATCTCACGCTTTAATGGACTTTAAGGTTAAAACTTTAGATCGCGATGCTTTTGATACATGGGTTGCTGCAATGCAAGCAACTGAAGGTCAAACTGCTTCAAAAGATTCAACAGATTTAGGTGAAGCAACATTTGCTGCAAATTGTTTAGGATGTCACGCAGTTTCTGGTGCTGGTGCTAGTGGTGCGATGGGTCCAAACTTAACTGCGTTTGGTGACCGTAATCGCGTTGCGGGTGTATTAGAACATTCTAAAGATAGCATAGAAACTTGGGTAAAAAATCCTGAAAGCATTAAACCAGGTAACTTAATGACTGGTGCTTATGGAAAATTATCTGACGAAGAAGTTAGCGCAGTTGCTGACTATATTATGAGTTTATCTGTAGAAGATTAATTTTGAACTAACTAGATAGAATCTTTGAGGGAGGTTAAAGTTGTGAGCTCTGTCGCAGTCTCTAATAAAAAGGGCTTTGGAGCAGTATTTTGGGACTATTTAACAACTGTAGACCATAAGAAACTAGGTGTTATGTATTTATTAGCTGGAACATTGTTCTTTGCTATTGCTGGTTTCGAAGCGCTTTTAATGCGTATTCAGTTGATGGTTCCAAACAACGATTTTGTTTCAGCTGGTCTTTTTAATCAATTATTAACAATGCATGGTACTACAATGCTATTCTTAGCTGCTACACCATTGCTATTTGGATTTATGAACGCTGTTGTACCTTTACAAATTGGTGCACGTGACGTTGCGTTTCCATTCTTAAACTCATTAGGATTTTGGTTATTCTTCCTAGGAGCTGTATTTTTACATTTATCATTCTTCTTAGGTGGAGCTCCTGATGCTGGGTGGACTTCTTATGCATCATTATCTTTATATTCACCTGGACATGGTATTGATTTCTATGTATTAGGGTTACAAATTTCTGGTGCGGGTACGTTAATTTCTGGTATTAACTTCATTGTTACAATTATTACAATGCGTGCACCTGGTATGACGTTCATGCGTATGCCTTTGTTTACTTGGACTACTTTAATTACAAGTGCATTAATTATGTTCGCATTCCCTCCACTTACAGTTGGTTTATTCTTTATGTTAGTGGACCGTATGTTCGAAGCAAATTTCTTTGATCATACAATGGGTGGTAATACAATAATTTGGGAGCATTTATTCTGGATTTTTGGTCACCCTGAAGTATATATCTTAGTATTACCTGCATTCGGTTTATTCTCTGAAATTATTCCGGTATTTGCACGTAAGCGTTTATTTGGATATTCTTCAATGGTATTCGCTACAATTTTAATTGGATTCTTAGGATTCATGGTTTGGGCTCACCACATGTTTACAACAGGTCTTGGGCCAACTGCTAACGCAATTTTCGCTGTAGCAACAATGGCAATTGCTGTTCCAACTGGTATGAAAGTATTTAACTGGATTCTAACTATTTGGGGCGGTTCAATTAAAGTTACTGTTCCAATGTTATGGGCTTTAGGATTCATTCCATCATTCGTAGCTGGTGGGGTAACAGGGGTTATGCAGGCAACTGCACCATTAGATTACCAATTACATGATTCTTATTTCATCGTAGCTCACTTCCACTACGTAATCGTTGGTGGGATTGTAACAGCTATTTTTGGTTCAATGCATTTTTATTGGCCAATTATGTTTAACCGTGCATTAGGTGAAAAATTGGGAGTATTGACTTTCTGGACATTCTTTATTGGATTCCATTTAACATTCTTCCTTCAACATTTCTTAGGTTTAATGGGTATGCCACGTCGTGTGTTCACGTACCAAGCAAATCAAGGTTGGGATTTATTCAACTTTATTTCATCAATCGGTGCAATTTTGATGGCAATCGGTGTTATTTTATTAGTTCTAAACATTTTAATATCAATTAAATCTAAACCATTAAATTGTCGTGACTACTGGGAAGATGGACGTTCACTTGAGTGGGCAATTAAAACTCCAGTACCTTTCTACAACTTTAAACAAACTCCACTTGTTCGTGGATTTGATCCATACTGGCTTGAAAAACATGAAGGTAACAAAGAAGGAATGACATATGCAGAGCCTTTAAGTGATATTCATATGCCTAATAATTCTATTTTACCTTTAATTATGTCAATCGGTATGTTTATCGCAGCATTTGGTGCTCTTTACCATCCAGATGGAGTATCATGGTCAATTCCGGTAATCATTATTGGATTAGGTATTACAGTAGCTTCAATGATTACTCGTTCAGTAAAAGACGATCTAGGTTTCCATGTTCATGTTGAAGAAGTAATTGCAACAGAAGAACAACTTTATGGAAAAGGGGGTAACAAATAATGGAAGAGACAAAATTCACCCCTCAAACTTGGCCTGACCGAGCAGAACAAGCTACACAGGAAGGAAAAAACAAGCTAGTTGGTATTTGGATTTTTATCTGTAGTGATATTACACTATTTGCCAGTGTATTTGCTACTTACCTTTCATTAAGAAACAAAGGTCCTGCTGGAATGGAGTTCTCAACTCAAAATTTATTTGAACTTCCACTTGCCTTTGTTATGACGATGTTACTCTTAACATCTTCATTAACATCTGTTTACGCTATGTATCATATGAAAAACCATAATTTTAAGGGTGTTCAACTTTGGATGTCTATTACTGTTCTTTTAGGACTTGGATTCTTAGCACTTGAAATTTATGAGTTCAATCACTATGTACACATTGGATTTGGTTATACACAATCCGCGTTCTCCTCTGCCTTCTTTACACTAGTTGGAACACACGGATTACACGTTGTGATTGGTTTAGTGTGGATTGTTTGTTTAATTGTAAGAAACGCTAAACGAGGTTTAAACTTATATAATGCTCCAAAATATTATGCTGCATCTATTTTCTGGCATTTTATTGATGTTGTTTGGGTATTCATCTTTACTGTTGTATACTTGATGGGGGTGTTAGGATAATATGGCACATAATACACAGGTTCAAATTAAGACCAAAGCTGAATTTGAATATGAGCGTCATCACAATGCAGTGCATATGCGTAAACAAGTTGTAAACTTTGCGATTATGATTTTCTTAACATTTGTCGCATTCGCATCAGTTGCTGCTGGTTTCTCAAAATACTTTGTTGTACCTGTTATTTTACTTCTAGCTGCTGTTCAAGTCGTACTACAACTTTATTCATTCATGCACATGGATGACAAAAAAACTCATCATATGGGAATAATTCAAACTTTTGTTTGGAGTGGTGTATTAATCATCTTCCCAATTTTTGTTACTTTCTTAACTATTATTTGGTGGTAAGGATTGTTAACAAGAGCTCGACTAAAATTAGTCGAGCTCTTTTTTATGTATAAATTAATCTTATTTAATAAGTCTAATTGTAGAATAATACTTATAATTGTCAAAGTTCGTTCATTGATGTTACGATGTAAGCGTTCTATAATATTACTATTGAAGGATTAAAGGAGCGAAAAGCAAATGCCCTTAAGTATATTTGGTTTTCAAGCGTTATGGAGCCCTTATTTAATTGGGGTAATCATATTCCTAACTGTTGTATATTTTTTGGTTACGGTTGTTTGGAGAAAAGATTTTAAAGTAAGTGAACCTTTAAAAAGAAGTGAGGCAATATATTTTGTTATAGCTATGATCTTACTTTATATCGTAAAAGGTTCTCCTATTGATTTACTGTCTCATATTATGTTCACATATCATATGGTTCAGATGGCTCTCCTACTTTTATTAATTCCGATGCTAATTATAAAAGGGATTCCATGGTGGATTTGGAAAATAGTTGTGGATGCACCAGTAGTAAAGGGAATATTTAAAATCTTTGCGCAACCAGTTGTGGCATTATTTGTATTTGCCCTGATGTTCTCGGTTTATCATATTCCTCTAGTTTTCGATACAATTAAACTCGATGAGACGTTTCATGGTATTTTTACATTTTTCTTATTTTTATCTGCATTCTTCATGAATTGGCCTCTAATCAACAATGTAGATGGTCAGTACAAAATGAAAAGCCTGTATAAAATCGGCTATATTATCGGAAACGCAGTTTTAATTACGCCTGCTTGTGCACTCATTATCTTTGCGCCAGAAGCAATGTATGCAACTTATACTGACGGGGAAACTTGGTTAAAAGCAATGGAGCTATGTGTACCAGCTTCAACGTTATCTGGATTAACATTATCTGGCCCTGAATTGTTTAATAACATGAGCCCAGTTGGTGATCAGCAATTAGGCGGGGTTCTTATGAAAATTCTTCAAGAAATCATCTTTGCGGTTGTTTTATTTAGAGTGTTCCGTGTTTGGTGGAGAGAAGAACGTAAGAATGACGATGAAATTACAGAAAAAGCATTAAGGGATTTCCAAGCTTCCAAAAATCAAACTCAACAATTCTAAACGTGTGTTCGGTCCAAAAATACTGGGGCCGAATACATCTAATTTGGAAAATACATAAAAATGATAGGGAGAATGTTTCTTATGGGTTTACCTATTCTACCAACAATTAGTACTTTCTTTATTGTACTTAGTGCAATTTTAGTTGCGATTGGCTGGGTACAAATTTTTAAGGGGAAAGTTGAAGCACATAAAAAAGTTATGCTAGCTGCTGGAATTTCAGCATTATTATTCTTTATTATTTATGCTTCGAGAACGGTCTTCATTGGTAATACTTCTTTTGGCGGGCCAGATGAAATAAAAATTTATTATACTTTCTTCTTAGTATTCCACATAATTTTAGCAACGGTTGGAGCAGTATTTGGAATTGTAAGTATTGTAACAGGTCTTAAAACAAAATACACACTCCATAGAAAAATTGGACCAATTACAAGTATTATTTGGTTCTTTGTTGCAATAACGGGTGTTATGGTTTACCTATTACTTTACGTAATCTACAAGGGCGGCGAAACAACATCTGTTATAAAGGCAATATTAGGAATATAATACAAAACAAACTGTATGATGAAATAGGTACAACATTCATCATACAGTTTTTTATATAGTTAACCTATGAAAATAAAAAACTACCCAAAAGTGTTTGAGTAGTTATTAATCAGTTAGACAGAGTAATAGAATTAAACTTCTACTGTTTCTGCAGAATATGTTTTTGTATCGTTATCGATTCCATGTTCAGCAAAATCTTTTTTAATGTTTGCTAAAAGTTCTTCGCATTTTTTAACTAAATGATTTGGAAACACTTCGTCTTCGCCGTATTCAACACCATGTGGATAGTAGTATTTACCAAGTGCAGGCTTTTGGATTTTAAGTACTGCATCTTTAGCACCAACATCCCCTGAAACAGCACTACAGAATACACGTAAGTAGAAGCGGCCTTCTTTAATGTCAAAACGACGATCAAAAGTCATGCGGTCATAGTCCCAACCACCATGGCATTCTAAACCTTGTTTTTTCATAACGCTTACTAGAAGCTCTTGGTCTACTGTTATATTTTCAAGAGTTTTGTTTTCAAAATACATACAATAATCCTCCTTTAGCATTCGTACATTAGTTTTAAGCTCATATTTATAATAGAGCAAATTAACTTTTGTTGCAATGGCAACATTGTGTCAGGCAAGGTATAATTAGTATTATATGCTATCCTATTTCCATTAATAGAAAGGTCCAAAAATACCTTAAGGTCATTGGTAACTTTCTAAAGGTAGTCATTTAATTTAATTGATCAAGTCAATACACATGTGTAAATAAATTTTTAACTAGATGCATTTTATTTTCTGGTAAATTAGATATTAGAAAAAGGCATGGTATAAAATGAAAACATTATTTAGAATTTTGATTGTAATCTCTGCTTTAGCCATTATATATTATTATTCCTCTGATTCTATTGATGAGTACGAACCTTTAGAGGGACCGAATTCTTCGTCACCTTTAATCCCAAAAACTGGTGAACAATTACAAAACTTTGAACAAGGTTTACCTAGGCCAGAAAAAGGTTTATCAATTTGGATTGATAAAAAGAGTAGTGAGTTAGAAAAACAGTATGGGGAACCTGATCGAATCGATCAAACAGCCTTCGGATATGAATGGTGGGTTTATAATGCGAAACGTAGTAAATTTGTTATGTTTGGTGTTGAGGATGGCATCGTAAGTCAGGTTTACATAAGTGGACAGGAATTAGATGCGAGTCCTTATCATATTGGTCAAAATTTAGATGAAATTTATCGTATGACCATCGTAGATACTGAAGTAAGTGCAACAATTGATGAAAATATATATACCTTTTCTATGAATGAAGAGGACATGCGTACACGAATTCTAACTAAATTTGATGGACTTTTTGCGCAACTCTATATGGACTCTGAAAACGAAACATTAAATGGAATCCGTTTTATGAACAGTAAAACTTTAGTAGTACATAAACCATATGAAATGACTTTTGCTGGTGAATTAATAACTGCACCTAGTCCAACTTCATATTTATTAGAAGAAAGCAATTTAGGAAGTGCGAACCAACTATTTGATTTAATTAATAGCTTTCGTATTCAACATGGTGTACCCGAATTAATCTCAAATGAAGAGTTAACGAATTCGGCCAGATCTCATAGTGAGGAAATGTACACTAAAAATTACTTGTCCCATGATTCACCTTCAAATGGAAGCCTAAAAGAACGTTTAGACGCACAAGGCATCTCTTATGATGAAGTAGGTGAAAATTTAGCATCTGCTTACTTTGATTCAATTGAAGCTGTTCATGGTTGGCTTAACTCCAAAGATCACCGTGAAGTAATGCTGGATGAAAAATACACTCACGTTGGGTCAGGAGTATTTATGAATTACTATACTCAAATTTTAATTAATGAAAAAGAAAGAATGGGAGATAAGCAGTCCGAACTAAAAGATCTTGAAGAATAAACCTATTCTAATTTAATTTAAACTTCATTCTTTACACAAGTTTCTTTATTAAAAATCTTAAGAACTCATATGATTTACGCCAAGTTCGTGAAAAAAGTCGAACTTGGCGTTTTATTGTTAGTTCAAAAAGCATACCTTATTTTAAAGTTGTCATTAGAATAATTAACTAGAAAAAACAGCCCAACTTTTTTAATAGATGGGCTGTTTTTTGTGTCATGTATAAATTCTGGGCATAGAATATGTGAAAAGGAGTGACAACTTGCAACTTGCAGAACTATTGAAAGATTGGCCTTGTACGGTTAAAGGAGGTTCTATTCGAGTAGAAGTACTCGGATTAGAAGACTATGCACAACAGGTTAAAGAAGGCGATTTATTCGTAGTACGTAAAGGCAATAAAGAAGATGGACTAAAATATGTAGATATTGCAATTGATAATGGAGCAGTTGGAGTTGTTATTGAGGATGAAAAATTACTAGATAGCTTAAAATTATCTGTACCATTAATTTGGGTACCAAATAGTTTAAAATTCATGTCCTATTGTGCAGCAAAGTTAAATCGTTTCCCAGCAGATGCAATGCAGGTTATTGCAATTACAGGGACAAACGGAAAAACAACAGTAAGTCATTTCATCGGACAGCTACTACATGCACTACATAAAAATGTAATTGTTATCGGAACAAACGGTCTTTTTATCAATGGTGAAGAAGTAAAGTTAAACTATGAACATTTGACAACATTACAACCAAAACATTTACACAGAATACTTAAAATTGCGGTGCAACGGGGAGTACAGTATGTAGTTTTAGAAGCTTCGTCAATGGGACTTGCAAAACATCGTTTGGATGACTGTTCAATTGACTATGGGGTGTTTTTAAATTTAGCGGAAGATCATATAGAAGATCATGGCTCGTATGAAAAATATAAAGCTTCAAAACAAATCCTTGCCACTTTAGCGAGTAAACTAGTGTTAAATGGTGACGATTCTTTTTGCAGAACAGTTGGGTTACAAGCAAAGAAGCCAAAAGTTTACTTTGGTTTAGGCAATCGAGTAGATTTTCAACTACAGTTATTAGCTGAAGGCTTACATTGCTCTACTGTTTGTCTACAAAGCAATAAGGGGCAGAAAGTATTTACTATACCGTTCGTCGGGGAACATCATTTACAAAATGCAATAGCTGCAATTACAACGACAACTGAATTAGGATTTGAGATTGAAAAGGTATGTCAAGCAGCTGAAAAATTACATTTACCAAAAGGTAGGCTCGAATCGATAGAAAACGATTTAAATCTATCAATCTTTATTGATTATGCTCATACAGAAGCAGCATTACGAGCAGTATTAAAGACTTTAAAGAAAACAACGGAACGTAATTTAATCGTTGTTTTTAGCTGCGGTGGAGATCGTGATAAACATAAACGCATAAAAATGGGGGCAGTTGCTTCTAAATATGCAGATTATATATATTTGACGATGGATAACCCAAGAAGTGAGGATCCAGAAGTCATCAATGCTCAAATTGCAGCAGGGTTTTTAGCAAACCAAAAATATGAAATGGTCCTAGACCGTGGAGAAGCAATAGAAACAGCAATACGCAATGCAAAAGAAGGAGATACAATTCTAATCGCAGGGAAAGGTCATGAAACAACACAAATCATTGGAGCAAAGCAAATAAGATTCTCTGATTTTGAGTGTGTTAAATCTGTATTAGAAAAAAGTTTATCCGATCAGAAAGAGTAACTATCCACACACCGTTTTCTCCTTATTTTCTACTTATGCTAAATAAATCAAATCCGTATAAGTATTAGAAATACCAACAAGATAAAATTTCTGCTATTATAAGTAGAGATAGGGGGAATAATAAAATGATGATGACTACCGAATGGGTATTCATTTTAGATACAGTTGATGAATTAAGTTCAATGATTCTTTCCTCTGAACAAGCGCAAAATTTAAGAGGTGCACATCTCGATGTTTACAGTGATAAAGCACTGGTGCAACAAATTGCTACATTTAATCGAATGAAAGAACAATATGAGGATGTGCAGCGTTTCGGTAAGTATCATCCTGATTACAATACAATTATGAAGAAAATTCGTGAGCAAAAACGACAACTAGATTTAGATGATCGAATAGCGAATTTAAAGATAGCAGAAAACGAGTTTCAAGATCTACTAGACGAAGTGAGTCTTTTAATAGGAAAATCAGTTTCTGAAGCTGTTAAGGTGCCAGTAAGCAATCCGTTTTATTCAACAGGGTCTTCTTGTGGAAGTGGCTGCGGTACTGGTGGCGGATGTTCTTGTTCAGCGTAAAGTAGGAGTCCCTTTAGGGGACTCCTACTTTTCTGCACCGAAAGGGAAGCGACAGGTGCATTATAAATTGAAAAATAAAAAGAAGCTGGGACATAAGTAGAATTTTTTAGGAAAGCCACTATTATCTTTAATAAAATATTGATATTTTATAGTTTGAGAGCAATAAGTGTTAGCCATTCTCCGAAAAACCGCGGCCTACCACTGTAAGCCGCGCCAATTTCCGGAAAGTTTAGAAGGACAAATCTTATGTGAGCGGACCTTACACAATGCACAAAGACAAGTCGTAAAGACACGTACAACGTGGCTTTATGACTTGTTTGCTTAGTCCGCTCTCACCGGATCTTTAATAGGATTCATCAATAGAATTAACAGCAAAAAAACATCATTTTCTCATTTTGAGAAAATGATGTTTTTTGGATCTGTCCCAGCCTCTTTATTATTCTTCTATCGTGTTTTGTTCGTGTAATTCTTTTAATAGCTGCACAGCTAAATCTGGACGGTCTGTGATTATCCCTTGTGCACCATTTTCAATTAATCGTCTCATAGTTTCTTCATCATTGATGACCCAATAATGAACAGGGATATTTAAGTTATTTAAGAATGCAATGAACTTTGATGAATCTAATGAAAAGACTCCTGACTTCGTAGGAATTTGAAACACATCTACTTTCGGGTGATATAGGTGGCGGAATTGACTTGAAAATGCAGTAAATGCTTTTCGAACATCGTTTTCACCGGCACCTAAAGCTACGTGATTTTGAGCATACAAGTTAAAGCGGTCAATTTGTTCACTATAAAAACTTGTGACGACGACACGATCCTCAACACCCAATTCCTCTATAAGCCTCCACAATTTCGATGGGATTAGGCTTCCTTCATAAGTATCTGGATCATCTTTCATATCAATATTTACATATGTGTCTGGGAAGGCTACTAATAGTTCCCTTAAGGTTACTATGCTTATTTGCTCATCTTTGTAAGGTGTGTTACCTTCTAAATCTTCAAAGTAGAAACCAGCATTTAATTCTTTTAATTCTTTTAGTGTAAAGTCTTTTACATAACCAAAACCATTTGTTGTACGGTTTACTGTATCATCATGGAATACAATAATTTCTTCATCTTTTGTTAAACGAATATCTATTTCAAATCCATCGACACCAAGTTCGTGGGCTTTTTCAAATGCAATCATGGTATGTTCCGGTGCTAGTTGAAGACCACCACGATGGGCAAGTACTATTGGACGCTCAAATTGTAATATATCTTTTCCTTGTCGTTTTTGTGGTTTAGAGATGGCCTTACTGCCTGCCCATGCGGCTGCACTCGCTGCTGCAATCGCAAGTGCTACTTTTGTTTTCTTTCCCATGTTTGTCCTCCTAATTGCACGAGTTGTTTTTATTTTATTAAGACATTTAAGACATTATTAATAAATACATACGTCTTTTTCGAATTGATTAATCACTTAATCTTGTAGAAGTTTCTTGTAATATTCAAATTAAAATAAAGTCAATGAAATTTTGCTTTCATATTAAATGTATAGTATTAATTATAACGGAAAATCTTATCGACTGTCAGCTAAACTCTGTTGCTATAAAAATTGTCTGTATGGTATGCTTTTTATATATGAAAAGGGGAAATGAAATGAGAGAACGACAAGGTTTAATTGTCTATGTACATCAATTGAAAAATGCAAAGAGTTTAAGGAAATACGGAAATGTTCATTATATATCTCGAAAACTAAAGTATGTAGTCATTTATTGCAACCGTGATGAGATTGAATTTACAATGAATAAAATAAAACGTCTTCCGTTTGTGAAAGACGTAGTAGAATCTTTTCGCCCTTATTTAAAGACAGAGTTTGAAAATGCCAAACCTGACAAGGCGAAAGAATATGATTATGACTATAAAGTAGGACTTTAACTTCATACAGCTGCGCCAGGAAACTAACGACAATCGTCGGCTTTACACCAGAGCGCACTTGATTGAAGCACAGTAATTTTAACGCAATGGTGGAAGTAAATTGTTCATTCTTAAGATACCAATTAAATGCTGATAGAACATTGTAGTTTCAGCAAAGATGGAAGAGTGCTTTATATCAAATGGTGGAACTACTTTCTTCCCGATTTCTTTTACAGCCTCTTCAAATAGCTGAATTCTTTTTGATGGTTTCTCAGTATCAAACGGTATTCCTTCACGACATATATATATCGGCATAAATTTACTATCTCCCACTGGTTTAAATGCTACGGCAATGGAGGCTACTTGTTTTCCATTTTTATTTGAAGTGAAAATGTATGCATAATGGAATCTTTTTTCATTTGTTTTTATAAGTTCACAAAGTTCATAAACATCGCCATAACCTTGTCCAAGTTCTATAAATTGTTGAATCATTTATTCGCACATCCTTTCTACTTTCCAATATTATCATGATACGGGAGGATAGGCACATGAAAATTGCAATTAGTTTTTTTGGAGTACTTTTATTAATGGTCAGTGGATTGCTTTTCTTCCAATATCAAGTGTTTTCGGACAAGCTTGAGACAGGGGAAGGTAATTTCTCATACTCCCAAGAAGTCGAAATTGTTTATCGTGGTGAAAGCCTAGATATTCGCCAACATTTAAGTAATTTACCAAATCAAACGATAGAAATAAAGTGGCCCAATTTAGCAGTTAGTGCTGATTGTTTTATCGAGTCTGAAAATAGTTGTAAACGGTTGAATGATGAGAAAACTAAATTTGAACAGGGAGACATTCGATCACAATCATTATCATACATAATTCCATTAGATGGAGGATTAAAATCTAGACAGTTACTGAAAGAAGTTTTTGTTACTTTACAAAATGGTGAGGTTACTCATTCAACAGTACATATTACAACGGATAGTGGAGTCAAAGGTCAATGGGTTACTGGTTTACCTTTAGTAGGTCAACAATCATTATCCCTTGTTAATTATTCGATGTTTAGTGGAACAGGACCTATATCAGAATTGTATTGGCAGGCTGGAGATTTTAAACTTCAAGAAATGTTAAATCATGTTGCGATTTATTCTAAGCAACCCGTTACGGATAGCTTTAAAAAGCAATTAACTGGACTCAAACTATTAAATGAACATCATATTGATCTAGTACAAGGTGAAAATCTAACAGGTGAACAAGGGAAAAGAATCTTGTTTATAAAGGATTTATCGATTGAATCGATTAAACAAAATATCATCTTAGCACAAGTTAGAACACAATATCATTTTGGTAATAGTCCAGAGTGGGTGAGTGAATTAGTTGCTTCATATTTATCAGGATCTATAATTGGTGGAAGTAAAACGAATGAAATAGTAGCATCCTTAACAGATCAAATGACTGATGAGCAATTGCAAAGATGGGTTCACAAATTAAATGAATTGAAGGGTGAAGAAATTTCAACTAAAGTTTTAGATGAAGCCCTGTATGAGGTACTTGGAAAATACACTCAGTTTTTGACTCTAAATGAGCATACAGAAGTGTTATTCCCATTTTTATATAATGATTCGCGTAAGGTATACTTAGATTCACAACCTATGAAAGATGTTTCAGTTATCTTTAAAGATGGATTTATATACTACTCTGCGGATACATTATTATCCCATTTAAGTTATGAAGCGTCAGAAGGGAACAACGGTTATTATGTTAATAATGCAACTCGACATTTCCGATTCCCAATGGAGTACGACTTCTATGTTTATAATCAAAGAAGATATAATATCGTCTCTCAACCGCTTATTACCATTGCGGGTGAATACTATATTGAGGAAAATTGGTTGAAAAGATTATTTTTAGTTAAAGTACAAAAAACTAATGATGCAATTAATATTATTGCTACATCGACTACACAACAATAACGAAAGTTTGGTGATCACATGAGAGTTGTGGCAGGTGAACGAAAAGGAATGCCTTTAAAAGCAGTTACAGGGACAACAACTAGACCAACAACAGATAAGGTAAAAGAATCTATTTTTAATATCATCGGTCCATTCTTTGATGGAGGAATTGCATTGGATTTATTTGCAGGTAGTGGTGGTTTAGGAATAGAATGTCTCAGCCGTGGTGCTGAAAAGGCCATTTTTGTTGAAAAAGATGGGCGGGCTTATCAAACGTTACAAGAAAATATTAAAAAGTGTCGTTATGAGGAAGTTACAGAGCTTTTCAAAACAGATGCAACGCGTGCAGTTAAAGGACTTTTAAAAAGAGAGATTCAAATTGACTATTTGTTTGTTGATCCTCCATATCGAAAAACAGAATACTATAACTTAGTATTAACTCTTGCGGAAGCTGGGAAACTTGCTGAAGATGCCATCATTGTTTGTGAATCTTCTGATGAGTTTAAATTACTGGAAAGCTACGGTTCGTTTTCATTGTCACGTCAAGAAGCATATGGAGGCACAATCATTTCAATATATCGTAAACTCATTTAGAGAAGAGGGAGAACGTAGTGACAGAAAAAATTGCTGTAGTGCCTGGGAGTTTTGATCCAATAACAAATGGACATCTAGATATTATTAAACGTGCGGCTGATGTATTTGATATCGTGTATGTTGCTGTACTAAATAATTCATCAAAGAATCCGTTGTTTTCAATTGATGAAAGAATGAAATTAATTGCCAAAGTAACTGATAAGCTTCCGAATATTCGAATTGAAAGCTCTTCGGGATTATTAATTGATTATGCACGAGAGAAAAAGGCCAAAGCTATTGTGCGTGGCTTAAGAGCTATTTCTGATTTTGAGTATGAAATGCAAATAACATCTATGAACCGTTTCTTAGATGAATCTATAGAAACATTCTTCATAATGACAAAAAATCAATATTCATTTTTAAGCTCTAGTATTGTAAAAGAAGTTGCGCGGTACGGTGGGAACGTAGAAGGTCTTGTTCCAAAAGAAATCGAACATGCCTTAAATTTAAAGTACAATAATCGATAATCATATGGAAGTGGACATTTGAAAAGTCTTTTTGGGACGGCCACTTTGTGCACGGTGACATTGTGATGTGCCCACCGAAAAGCAAAAAACGACAAGATCGAAAGTGATTTTGTCGTTTTTTTACTAGAATTTTTTGAGAAATGTGAACTTTGCTAAGTCTTGTAGCGTTTTAAATTAGGTATGCTTGTCTCATTAAACATCAAAAGTTAAATATATCATGTGTATTCTTGAAACAAAAAAGTATTGTAAAAATTTTATATTAAAAAGAAAAGATAAAAAAGAACAGGAATTAAAATAGTGTATAAAATTCTCATCAATATATAAGGTCTTAATGACAAACGTTCGCTTTTTGCAATTACTGCAACTTGCATATGAATACTTAAACTTTGAGTTGTTAAAAAAGTCACTAGTAATAATAAAAGAAGGGTTGTCTCACTTGGAAATAATTGCGTAGCTATTTTTAGTCCATTTGTCATTTCAAGCATTGCTGCAATCAAAAGTGTTAAATTGTTATGTATGTCTGGAAAAATAATTTTTACCGAATGTAATAAAACTGTATAGATGGTTGTAAAAAAGATGATCGTAGTACCGACTATTAAAACAGTAGGAATACTGTCTTTCACACTACTTGTAAAAGGATTCTCATGTTTTTTCGGTTGTTCTTGTATGGTAAGGTTTATACTATTTTGAGAATCTTTCCGATAGTAATAATAACAAAAGATTAGTAAAATGATAGATACGGCATGGTATATACTTAAAAACTGCCAACTAAATTGTGAGTCATTTAAAAGGTCATGTCCAACAAAGCCGATTACAAAAAGAGGGCTTGGGCTATGACAAATGCCTAATAAAGTATTAGCCTCATGTGAAGAAATTTGTTTACTCTTTTTTAAATACGTAATCGTTGCTGCACCAGTTGGAAAACCGCCAAGTGCACTAATTCCATATGTTTTAGCGTAAAGTTTAAATTTAGATAGTGAATCTACTTTTGTAGGTGTTAGTCGAATAAACCACTGCGTAAGAATTAGGTATGCTAATAAATATGGAAATAAGGCATCCATAAATAATGATACGCCTAAATCTGTACCTTCGTGTGCAACACCAGGGAAAAGTAGTAGTAAACAAATTAGTGAAATACATGCGAATAAATAGAGTAGTAGAATAGGGATCATCTCTCTTCAATTTTTTGTTTAACATTTACTCAAATGCTAAACTAATATATGCGGTAATGAAAAAATTTAGTCTAGAAAATCGGTAACTTCAGGAGGTTCGACTCGTTGAAAAAGTTAATATGGATGTTTATTTTAATTGTCGTAGTATTTATCTTAAGCTTTTACAAACTAGACTATTATATTATGAAACCAGGAAACGCCTATGATGTTAGCCGATTTGTATCAGTTCAAAACGGAGATCAAAATGATGAAGGATCTTTCAGTTTAATGACTGTTTCAATGGCTACTGCAACTCCTATTACATATGCAATTGCCTACTTTAAAGAGTTTGAGGAAATTATGGAAATGAACCAAGTTCGTCAGGAGGAAGAAGACGAAAAAGAATATAGTGTACGTCAATTAACATTGATGAGTGATTCCCAATTTAATGCAATGTATGTTGCATTCAAGAAAGCAAAGTTACCATATACAGTAAATTACCATGGTATTACAGTGTTGAATATATTATCAGGTGGTGCTGCTGATGGAAAACTCGAGCCAGGGGATGAAATCGTTGAAGTTGATGGAAAAGTAATCAACAGAGCAGATGATTTAACTAAAGTTCTTGGTTTAAAAAAGGAAAATGAGGAAGTTCACTTTGTCATTAGTCGTGAAGATCAATTAATCGATCAATCACTGTCAATGAAAACCATACCGGGTACTGATCGTGTTGGAATTGGCATTACTTATTCAGAAAAAAAGACAATTCAAACAGAACCACGTGTAAATGCGAATACAGAAGATATAGGTGGTCCTTCAGCTGGATTAATGCTTACATTAGAAATATTAAACCAAATAGTTGATAAGGACATTACAAAAGGATATACAATAGCAGGTACTGGTGAAATGAACGAGGATGGTTCAATTGGACGGATTGGTGGAATTGAGAAAAAGGTTGTAGCCGCTAATGAAGATGGAATGGAAATTTTCTTTGCTCCAGATGACGAAATAACTGAAGAGATGCGTGTTCATAATCCTTCAATTCAGTCAAACTATGAAGCAGCAGTCAAAACTGCAAAAAAAATTGGTACAAAAATGAAAATCATACCGGTTAAGACGATTGATGATGCCCTCGAATATATAGAGCAATTACCTGAGAAAGGTTAATGAGGGGAATGTTCTGCATCAGCTTTTAGACTGGGATAAACCAAACACCATTTTCTCAATGAGAAAATGGTGTTTTTTTGATATTGAACTTAACTTAATAAGTAGAAAATATTCTAATTATTGTATTGAGAGGTTTAATTGGGGGCTTGTGTGTTTGGATGTGGGTGCGCGAGTGCTGCAGTTGTCATTTTCGTTCCCTATACAAGTCGCAAAGTGTTGGAACTTTTTCATTGCGACTTGTCCTTAATTTAATGGGCGTTTCTCATTTTTTAATTTGTTGAGTGTCGAAAACTTATTATAAATATTGTAATTCTTCTTAGAAATTAAGCTTATGTCCTAGCCTTCAAGTAAGAACATAAAATAAAATGGCATAAGATTAAATACGAATAGGCGGAGTATTATAATCTCCCTCTATTTTTTTATTTGATGCAAGTTGTACACCTAAACTATACATATCTGATGCATGTATGTCTAATGCTAACATAGGGTCTTTTGTTGAGGCGACACGACTGATTAATGGTAACTCAAAATTCTTCTTATTTGCAGATAAATAAGCTTGTCCGTTTGACGACATCCCTAGTAAACGAATATACGTGGGAGACGTAAATGCGTGTAATTGTTCTTTTGTAATGCCCGTATAAATATGTGTGAGCATACGTTGTAACCTAGTCCATGTATAGCGCTTTGATTTTATTAGAGACATAAATTGTGCAAATGAGTCACTATTTTTACCATGTTTCACCAATGCAAATTCAATTCCTTCTGAAACATCTGCAAATCGCGTCAATTCTTCAGGAGTATTTCGAATAATAGAAAATTGTAATAATGGCCAAAATGTCTCCCATTGTATAAAGCATTGATAATTTAGGATCCATGCCTCTAATTGTGCATATGAAGAAGCGGGCACATATTGTGAAATATGATGTAACGATTCACGGTCAAATAATTCTTTTCTAATGCCAGTTGCACTTGCAATGGTGAGTTGTGAATTAATGTCATCGTGGAACCCGGCTTGAATCCGTTTAATCGTTACAGGCATTATTTTATGTTTTAATCGATAAGCCGCTTCAATATAGTGAAACCCTAAAATATTGTTTGGCATTCCAAGGTCTATGTAATTTTGCGGTCTTTTTAGTTTAAGTTGTTCATATGCTGCGTGAAGCGCTTGAGGATAACTTATGCCAGTTGACACAAAATACTTGATAAGGTTGTTATATTCATCACGATAATCATTGAGTAAAGATTGAGTATTTAAAAATGGCTCAATGTTTCCTTGCTCACTACCAAAAGCGAAACTTTCACAATGAACAGCTGCAAGAAGCTCAATTGCTCCTTTTGCAAAGTGGGTTGCTTGACCTGTACTAAAAATATATGGTAGTTCAATAACAAGATCGACCCCATTTTGAAGTGCCATTTTTGCTCGATGCCATTTATCAATTAAAGCAGGTTCACCTCTTTGTAAAAAATGTCCACTCATAACAGCAATGACAACATCTGCATTTGTGACTTTTTTGGCTTGTTCTATATGATGGTAATGACCATTGTGAAATGGATTATATTCAACAACAACCCCAACAGCTTTCATTTTGTACACTCCTAATGGTATCAGTCATGTTGATCACTTTCTAAAGAACAAAAGCAATCTTTTTGGTTTATAATTGGTAAATAAAAAGTAAGTGGGCATGAATTAACAAATTAATGTCCAAACTAGGGTCTAACCATATTTATGGATGGATCCAATTACTAATTTATCATGTAAATCAATATATTTCATTTTTTCTTCATTGAAAAAACGATTCAATTGCGGTGGTGACAAGAAAATATCTTGACATCTAAAATTACACATTATATAATCAACATTGTTGTCTCGAGGTGATTAATGAATGAAATGGTCAATTCATCAATTATCGAAGTATCGCCAAAATGGGATGCCGATAGATGCAGAAGTACAATTGGATGAAGTGAAGGAACGAAATAACGATATCCGTCATATTTCACCTGTTCATGTTAAAGGACTATGTACATTCGGTGCATCACAAATGACTTGTCAATTTACGATGACCGCGACATTAACGCTTCCTTGTGCCCGCACATGGGAAGATGTTGAATACCCTATTGAAGTGGATGCAGTTGAATTATTCAGCTGGATTGATCCAGAACTTCGTGGGGATGACGATGACGATATCCATTATATTGATGGAGATGTCATCGACTTAAAACCGGTTTTAGAGGAGCTAGTACTCCTTGAGGTACCAATGCAAGTCTTCAAAGAAGATTCTGAGGGACAAGTAAAAGGTGGCAAAAACTGGAGTTATTCAACTGACGAAGATGAAGCGCGTCAGCAGCAAACTGACGAACCAAAAGTAGATCCAAGACTGGCTGATTTAGCTAAGTTTTTTGATCAAACAGATGAATAGATAATCTGTAAGGAGGTGCCAATAATGGCTGTACCATTTAGAAGAACTTCTAAAACTGCAAAAAGAAAGCGTCGTACGCATTTCAAATTATCTGTACCTGGTATGGTAGCTTGCCCGAACTGTGGTGAAGCAACTTTATCTCACCACGTGTGCAAAGCTTGCGGACACTACAAAGGTAAAGAAGTAGTAGGTAAATAATTCAGTATTTACTTACTTATAGAGACTCTTAGAGAGGCCATGGCTCTCTAAGAGTCTCTTTTTATTTTTTAGAGAAATTGATTTGTAAAGTGTGAATATTTAAATGATTCTCTATATAGATTTCTATTCTTAACTTGTCAAAATAAAATAGGTCATTTAATATGGGAAATATATCTAACTATATTGTTGAAATCGAAATTAAAGGGGATGGATGGAGACGTGGCATATAAAATCGAAAAAGTTGATGGAGTTGTTATCTTTACAATTGAACGTTTAGAAAAGAGAAATGCAATCAATTTTGAAGTAATAGATGGATTCAATGAAGTAGTCGCATATGTGAAAGAACAACCGGAAGTCCGTTTTTTAGTGATTACAGGCGCGGGGGACAAAGCATTCTGTTCAGGTGGGGATCTGTCAGAATTTCATAACTTAAAAACAGAACAAGAAGCGTTTGGTATGCTAAGTAAAATGGGTAAGGCTCTTTATGAATTAGCGACATTAAAAGTTCCAACTATTGCCCTAATCAATGGTGCAGCGGTGGGGGGAGGCTGTGAAATTGCGACGGCTTGTGATTTCCGCTTAGTTGCAAGTCATGCAAAATGCGGGTTCATCCAAGGTACACTCTCTATAACTACAGGATGGGGAGGCGGAACTTATTTATTTGAACGTGGTATTCGTCATGACCATGCGCTTAAAATGCTAGTGGACGCACGTACTTATGATGCACAGCTACTCTATGACATTGGTTGGGCAACAAGAGTATTTGAGGGGTCAAAAGAGCAAGCATTAGAAGAGTTTATTGAAAGTATGCGTAAAATCCATCCTTCAGTACATCATGCTTACAAAGAAATTGAGTTGAGAAAATGGAATGAAAGCAATGTATATCAACGTGTAATGGATGAAATACATGAATGTGCAAAACTGTGGGAAAGTGATGCGCATAATGAAGCAGTAAACAGTTTCTTAACAAAATAAGTGAGAATCGATTTTTGTGGTTTTTCCTTTTTATAGCTACGGCGAGTACACCTTCAGATTGATCAGAAAGTGCTTTTGTATATAAGTGTATTATGAGTTATTCCTCTTACACTTTAGGCAAACAGAAAGAGTTATGGCGTCGTGGGTGTGAACGAGCGGTCTACGCACTCTTAATAGAACGTTAAATAAAGATATATAGTATGAATAATTTATCAATGAAAGTGAGCATCTCAAAAAATGTTGAGTTGTTCACTTTTTCTATATTCTTCTATTCTATTTAATCTCGTTTTGCATATAGTAGTAAAAAATGTGAGGTGATAGATATGGAAGGGAAACGACGTAAAGACCAATGGACGGCTGATGATGACGATAAATTAGCTGAAATCGTCATTCAAGCAGTTCAAAATGGGAAAACACAACTAGAAGCTTTTGCAGAAGCTGCACAAATTCTAAATCGAACAAAACAAGCCTGTGGTTTTCGTTGGAACAAGACGTTAAGACAACAATATGGCCAAATGTTAAACAGTGTTAGAAAACGACCGAAACAATTAATGCGCAGTCATTTAAAATTAGCACTTAATAGTTTTGATGAATTAACTGAAGCTTACAATGATCTGGAAGTGAGATATAGAGAATTACAAACAGAGCATGACAAAATCGTGAAATGGCTACAGCAAGGTGCAAATTTTATTGAGCATCAAAAATAAGCTACTATAAGTGGAACTTTAAGGTAATTATTAATTAGAGAATAGAAAGCTGATGTAATTTGATTGACATTGTTTCTAAATCGAGGAGAGGGGTCATTTATGTTTGAAATAAAAGCACAAATGGCGGGTACAATTTTTGAGGTGTGTGTTAAAGAAGGGGATGCAGTGTCAAGTGGTCAAACTGTTCTTATTTTAGAGTCGATGAAGATGGAAATTCCAATTGAGGCAGAAGCAGATGGTACAGTTGCAAAAATTAATGTTGCAGAAGGTGATTTTGTAGACGAAGAAGATGTACTAGTTGTTCTTGCATAAATCTAGCCATTAAAAGGAGAGAAATGTGTTTGGCAACGAAATCCTATAATGATGAATTGAACAATCGAATAGATAAAATTATATCGGGTGGTCATCAAAAGTACCACGATAAATTAATACAATCCAATAAATTATTTGTTCGTGACCGCCTTTCTTTACTATTCGATGATGGCACTTATGAAGAAGACGGAAAGTTTGCCAATTGCGAAGCTGAAGACTTACCAGCAGATGGTGTTGTTACAGCCATAGGGAAAATTGGTGGACAGAACGTTTGTGTCATGGCAAATGATTCAACTGTTAAGGCTGGATCATGGGGATATCGAACGGTAGAAAAAATTATTCGTATTCAAGAGACAGCACAAAAGTTGCAAGTTCCTTTATTGTACTTAGTCGATTCAGCAGGTGCACGCATTACAGATCAGCTAGAAATGTTTCCGGGGAGACGTGGTGCAGGGCGAATATTCCATAATCAAGTTAACCTAAGCGGTAGTGTTCCACAAATTTGTATTTTATTTGGACCTTCTGCTGCGGGTGGGGCCTATATTCCGGCCTTTTGTGACGTGGTGATTATGGTTGAAGGGAATGCATCGATGTATTTAGGGTCGCCGAGAATGGCTGAGAAAGTAATTGGCGAGAAAGTGTCCTTAGAAGAAATGGGCGGCGCAAAAATGCACTGTACAATAAGTGGATGTGGAGACATATTAGCCACATCTGAACAACAAGCAATTAAATATGCAAAAACGTATTTAAGTTATTTTGGTGCTAATTATAAAGAGAAACCAAAATTGTTAGAAAGAAAACCGCCAATCCAAGGGCGTTCAATAGTAGAAATTATTCCTGAAAATCAAAATACCCCCTTCGATATGTATGAACTCATTGACCAACTAATTGATGAAAATAGCTTTTTTGAAATTAAAAAATTATTCGCACCAGAACTGATTACAGGTTTAGCGCGCATTGATGGTCAGGTCATAGGAATCATTGCAAATCAGCCGAAAGTTAAAGGTGGTGTATTATTTGTAGATTCTGCAGATAAGGCGGCGAAGTTTATCCAATTATGTGATGCCTACTCGATTCCACTTTTATTCCTTGCTGACGTTCCAGGATTTATGATTGGTACAAAGGTGGAAAGAGCCGGAATTATTCGACATGGTGCCAAATTTATTTCTGCAATGAGTAGTGCCACTGTACCAAAAATATCAGTAATAGTACGGAAAGCTTATGGTGCAGGCCTTTATGCGATGTGTGGACCTGCATTTGAGCCAGATGTTTGTATTGCCCTACCTACTGCTCAAATCGCGGTAATGGGGCCAGAAGCGGCTGTAAATGCCGTTTATTCAAATAAGATTGAACAAATCGAAAATCCAAAAGAACGAATCAAATTTGTTAAAGAAAAAATTGAAGAATATAAAAAAGAAATTGATTTATATAAACTTGCTTCTGAGCAAGTCATTGATGAAATTGTTGCCCCAACTAATTTACGTGATACACTCTCAAAACGTTTCTGTTATTATGCGAGTAAAGAAATTTCATTACCTTCTCGAAAACACCCTGTATTTCCAGTATAATAATATAAGCGTAAACAAGGTCTACCCGGTCAAAGGTAGGCCTTTTAATATATAATTTTTAAGTAAGTGAGGTTACATGAGTATGAACGTAGTTGTAGTTGGTGCAGGGGCAATTGGAATGCTAGTCGCAAGTTTTATAGCAGAATCAAGTTACAAGGTAACCGTTATTTCAAAGCGTGAAGAGCAAGCCAACCTATTAAAGGCAAATGGTATAGTTCGAAAAAATTTAAATCAAACAATTCGGATTAATGAGGTAGAAGTAATGACTGAACTGTCGAATATTTCAAAGGATTCGGTTATAATCGTTGCGGTGAAATATGCTCAATTGAAAGATTTGTATGCTTCTATTTCAACATTACCAGATGTGCCATTATTGTTTATACAAAATGGATTAGCTCATTACGAGGAAGCCTTAACTCTACCACAAAAAACTATTTTCTTTTGTTCGTGTCAATTTGGTGCTCAAAAGCTTAATGATTATACAGTCGCTCATCGCGGTAAAGGATCGATGAAGTTAGCATTCGAAAGAGGAAATCATGAAGCTTTTGATTTCCTACAACAATTACAATTGGACCTTTTGCCAATTCAAATTGAAGAAAATGCGGAGTATATGCTATTTCACAAGGCATTACTAAATTGTTTCATCAACCCATTAACTGCCATCCTAAAAGTAAAAAATGGCCAATTACTCGAGTCTTCTCATACTTTCAATATAGTAGAGTCGATGTATAATGAAATAATATTGGCATTTCCTGAAGTGAAAGGAACTTTATCATTGGAAGATGTTCTAGACTTATGTCGAAAAACGTCTACAAATACTTCTTCCATGTTGACAGATTTTTTACAACATCGTCCTACAGAAATGGATACAATAGTAGGGGCGGTGATTGAAAGAGCATCTCGTAGGGGAAGTAATCTACCAACTTTAAGTACTTTATATCATCTATTAAAAGTATTAGAGAAAAGCGGTGAGAAGATGTGAAAATAGTCATTCAAACGGTGATAAGTGTAATTATACTGTTTCCAATCCTTCTTTTTTTCTTAACATATATTATTTATCGTAAACGAAAGAAAAACCATACAAAAGCGTTTGGATTGGCAGCAGACCTTACAACGTTTATTCTATTCTTTTCTGTAACACTTTCCGTTTCTAGTTTATGGGGAGTGAATTATAGTCTGTTCATTTTTATGATAGCGCTTTTGATTGCAATTATTATTACTTACATAGATTGGCGTTCGAAAAAGGAAATTGAATTACTTGCTTTATTTAAAAGGATTTGGAGAACTTATTTTATTATATTAACTGTTGCTTATTTGTTCGTTTGGATTGTAGGACTATCACTAAATATTATTGAATATGTTGAGCTTGTATAAGCATTTTCTTTTGAAGTGCACCCTTTAGCGTATACAATATAATGAGTAGGTAGATTAATTTCACTTCATTTAGTCTGGGCCCAAAATCCCCGATTAAGTTAAAATTAACTTGGACTAAGAGCGCCACATATTGCTGTTAACACCACGTTTGACATATCACAGCCATATGAACAAACGCGCGCGGCCTAAGTCTATGGCGAGTCAGCGGTTTCGTGAGGATTATTAGTGGTAGTTAGCTTAAAATTGCCGATCGTCGTAAAAATGGATTTTGTATGCACAAGCGCAATTCGGAATCCAAAAGTAATTATGCCTAGGCATAATTGTTATATATGTATTATTAATATAGTTGTTAGTTTCGATAGAGTTAGTAGTAGAGGAGATTATTTTAATGAAACTGGAACAGGTCATATCACCAGTTAACAATCAGTTACTGTCTGATTATTGGGTTGCTAGCGAGAAGCTACAACCATTTTTTCAATATGAGTACAACGACCACTCATTTAAAAATCGTGCAAAGTATTTAAAAGGCAAATTTTATGATGTATACGAATTAAGCAATATTATTCGTTCGTTTATGGAGCCATTAGGACTTTCAGAAAAAGTTGAAGAGAATTTATCGAATTTAGAAAATGGTGCACTGGCTGTCGTTGGTGGGCAACAAGCTGGAATATTAACTGGTCCATTATATTCTGTTCATAAAGCAATTTCAGTTATTTTACTTGCAAAACAACAGAGTGAAAAACTCGGTATCAACGTAGTACCGATTTTTTGGATTGCAGGAGAAGATCACGATTTAGAGGAAATTAACCATACTTTCACTATTCATAATGGTGAAGTGAAAAAGCGTACGTATAGTAAGCGTTCCAATAAAAAAACAATGGCTTCAACAACGCCAATTGACCATAAAGAGATGAAAGATTTACTTTCAATTATTTTCAGGGATTTTGGGGAGACAGAACACTCTCTCAAGCTTTACCATTCTGTGTTAGAACAAATGGATCAAAGTACAACGTTTACGCAATTCTTTGCACGCATAATGAACTCATTATTTCAGCAAGAAGGTCTATTATTAATCGATGCAGCCTATGGACCGTTCCGTCAATTCGAATCATCGTTCTTCCAAAAAATTATTGATCGCAATGAAGAAATTGCCGATTTAGTAGTGGCAAAAGAACGTTTATTTAACGAAATAGGCTATGGAATGCCAATTGGGGCAACAGAAAACAATGCGAATTTATTCTTTGTACAGGAAGGCGAACGTTTCTTACTTGAAAGAAATGAACAGATGTACGAGAATGCAAGTGCAAATGTAAAAATGACAAAAGAAGAACTTCTGGATATTGCGAAAAATAATCCGACAAGTTTAAGTAATAATGTTGTCACTCGTCCTTTAATGCAAGAGATGACAATCCCAGTTCTTGCGTTCGTTGGTGGCCCTGGGGAATTAGCATATTGGGCTACGTTGAAAGACGCATTTGAGTTATTAGATTTACAAATGCCTATTTTCGCACCGAGGTTGAATATTACATTAGTGACAAACAAAGTTGAACAATTATTAAATGAATACCAGCTATCAATTGATCAAGTATGGAATGGTCAAGTGGAAGAGTTGAAAAATAAATTTATTGAAAGTGTACAAGATGAAAAAGCGAAAAAGCAGATTGAACAATTACAACATTTGATTCATACACAATACGATGAATTACAATTACACTTAACGAACCAACAAATTCATTTAGATGATTTAGTGGGAAAAAATAAAAAATATCATGAAATGCAATTTGATTACTTAAGTAAAAAAATTGAACAATATGTCTTAATCCAACATGATAAAACCCTTCGTCAATTCAATACGATTCATGATGAGCTTTTCCCTAGTGAAAATTATCAAGAGCGTGTATTTAATCCGTATCAATATTTAAATGAATATGGTGTTTCTTTGATTACAGACATATTACAATTACCATTAGAAATTACAAACTCACATTATATTGTTCATTTATAATGGGGATATAAATTTTATACTAAAACTAGCTTTGAATGAATCACTATAACTTTAGTAATGCAAAAAGCGGGCACTTTAACCTAAGTGTCTGCTTTTTTTATGCCATTTTTCATAAGCTGATATGCAACCAAAAGTGCAATTTACATATTTTGAAAAAAGTTATGAACATTACAATGAAAATTGTGGAGGAAAGTGGGGGGATGTGGTACATTATTAACTAAAGTGGGGTGAGTAGCATGTTCATGGGGGAATATCAACACTCTGTTGATACTAAAGGACGACTAATTGTGCCATCAAAATTTCGTGAGCAATTAGGTAATACATTTGTTATTACTCGCGGACTTGATAACTGTCTCTTTGGATATCCTATGGATGAATGGCGAAAACTCGAAGAAAAATTAAAAGAATTACCAATGACAAAAAAAGATGCTCGAGCATTTGCTAGATTTTTCTTTTCAGGTGCAACAGAAGTGGAAATAGATAAACAGGGACGTATTAATATCCCATCTACACTCTCTACTTATGCAAAAATTGAAAAGGAATGTGTTGTTGTAGGGGTTTCAAGCAAAATAGAAATATGGGCAAAAGATGCTTGGGAAGCTTACTTTAACGATGCTGAAGAATCGTTTAATGAAATAGCAGAAAACTTAATTGGATTTGACTTCTAAGAAAAACTAGAAAAGGGGCTAATTTATGTTCGATCATACAACCGTATTATTAAAGGAAACTGTTGATGGATTGAACATCAATCCTGATGGAATTTATGTGGACTGTACTTTAGGAGGTGCAGGACATAGTGAATATTTAGTACAACAACTATCATCAAAAGGTCGTTTAATATGTTTTGACCAAGATATGATAGCTATCGAAAATGCAAAAAAACGTTTAGAAAACTATCTCGATCGTGTTACATTTGTTCATTCAAACTTCCGATATCTTAAAGAAGAACTAGCTAATCTAGATATCCCGAAAGTAGATGGAGTTCTATACGATTTAGGTGTATCCTCACCTCAGCTTGACACACCAGAACGTGGATTTAGTTACCACCACGACGCACCACTTGATATGCGAATGGACCAAACTGCCGAACTTACTGCCTTCCATGTTGTAAATGAGTGGCCATATGAAGATTTAGTGCGAATTTTCTTCCGTTATGGAGAAGAAAAGTTTTCAAAACAAGTTGCCCGTAAAATTGAAGAGGCAAGAAAAAATGCACCGATTGAAACAACGGGGCAATTAGTGGAACTAATCAAAGATGGAATTCCGGCGGCTGCTCGTAGAAAAGGCGGACATCCTGCAAAACGAATTTTCCAAGCAATTCGCATTGCGGTAAACGATGAATTAGGCGCAGCAGAAGATTCACTCACTGATGCAATTGACTTACTGAATATTAATGGACGGATTAGTGTAATTACTTTCCATTCATTAGAGGATCGCCTTACGAAAACAATTTTTAAAGAGGCTTCTTCCTTACCAGATTTACCACCCGGATTACCAGTCATCCCAGAAAATGTCAAACCAACACTAAAACTTATAACGAGAAAACCAATTCTACCTTCTGAAGAGGAGTTAGAAGCGAATAATCGTTCAAGATCAGCAAAACTAAGAATTGCAGAAAAAATTAGTGAAAAAGGACGTGGGTAAATGGCAGTACGTGTAAGACAACAATCATATATTGAACAATCAGAAGTAATAAAGCATCAGCAGCCCTCTCTTAAACCGAAAAAAAAGAAAAAAATAATAACAGCTAAAGAAAAATTTCTGTATATTGCTTTTGTAGTTGTTGTAGCCCTTTTTGCAGTAACGATTTTACACAAACAGAGTTCTATTCAACAAACAACAATTGAAATACAGCAAGTTGAAACAGAAATTGCAGAAGTAAAAAATCAAAATGTCGATTTAAAAGTTCAAGTAAGTGAACTATCGACATATGAAAGAATTTGGGAAAAAGCAAAAGAACTCGGTTTAACTCTTAATGAGAAGAATGTAAAGGTAGTGCCGGGCGAATGAAAAAGAAAAAATTTCGTTTCCAATGGGGAGCCTTTCTAATGTTATTACTTTATGGAGGGCTCTTTTTTCTATTATTCGGTAGGATTTTTTATATCCAATCAACAGGTGAAGTAGAAGGACAAGTATTAGAGGCAAAAGCGGCTGCATTGTATGGAAAAGAGGCCGTTCTAACAGCTGAAAGAGGAAAAATATATGACCGAGGCGGTAATATCATCGCTGAGGACACATTGAGTTATCGTCTCATTGCAGTTGTTAGTCCAAAGGCAACGACTAATTCAGAAAAACCTCAACATGTATCAGATTATAAAAAAACAGCAGAAATCTTAGCGAAATATATTGACATGGAAGAATCTAAAATCTATGAAATTCTTTCTAATGGAGCAGAAAAAGAGAGATGGCAAGTTGAATTTGGAACTGCAGGACGAGGAATTAGTCATGATGTTATGAGGAAAATAGAGAAAGAAGAATTACCAGGGATAGTTTTTGCAAGCGATACAAAACGTTATTATCCAAACGGTATCTTTGCCTCACATCTAATTGGTTTTGCTCAAAAAGAAGAGCAGAAAGATGGCACTTTTAAAACAGTTGGGAAAATGGGATTGGAATCCATTTTTAATAAGGAATTAACCGGGAAAGATGGCAACATGCAATATGAAAGTGACATTTTCGGTTTTCTACTACCTAATAGTGAAAAAATGGTAAAACCAGCGGAAAATGGGGACAATATTCATTTAACAATCGATAAAACAATTCAAAGCTTTTTAGAAGATGCTATGACTGGTGTCTATGAAGAGTACGATCCTGAATCAATGGTAGCTGTTGTAGCTGACCCAAAAACTGGTGAAATTCTGGCAATGACACAACGTCCAACATTTGATCCAGATACTCGAGTTGGATTAGACAACAACTGGTTAAATGAAGTGACTCAAATGGTAATTGAACCAGGGTCTACAATGAAAGTCTTTACACTTAGTGCAGCTATCGAAACAGGAAATTGGCATCCGAATGCGATATATCAATCTGGTCAATATACAATATTAGATAGTACAATTCGTGACCACAACTATGTTGGATGGGGTCCCATTACGTATTTAGAAGGATTTCAACGTTCCTCAAATACGGCAATCGCGTATATGTTAGAACAAATGGGTGATAAGACACTTATCAAATACTTAGATCGATTTGGCTTTGGTCAAAAGACAGGTATCGATTTACCAGGTGAAGTTACCGGAACAATATTAACGACTTATCCAATTAACCGAGTAACAACAGCATATGGTCAAGGTTCTACCGTAACTCCCATTCAATTGGTACAAGGAATGACAGCGATTGCTAATGACGGTAAAATGATGCAGCCATTTTTAATTGATAAAATAGTAGATTCGAATACAGGTGAAGTAATAAAAGATAATGAGCCAGTAGTTAAGGGCGAACCTGTATCTGCTGAAACAGCAAAACAAGTAAGAGAAATCCTTGCTTCTACAGTAACCTCTGAGGCAGGGACAGCAAAAAACTTTAAAGTAGAAGGATACGAAGTAGCAGGAAAAACAGGTACAGCTCAAATTTCTCGTTCGAATGGGGCAGGCTATTTAGATGGAAAAAATAATTATCTGTATTCATTTTTAGGTATGGCTCCAGCAGAAGATCCACAATTAATTGTGTATGTGGCAGTGAAAAAACCAATGCTTAAACTGACTGAATATGGTTCAGAACCAGTAGCAAAAGTGTTCACATCTGTTGTCCAAAATAGCTTGAAATATCTAAACATTAAACCTGAAGATGCAGCACAGGTCCAAACTGCGAAAGTGGGGAACTATGTCGGGAAAAGCTCTGAGTCAATGCAAGTGGAAATCGAAAATGAGGGATTAACACCTATCGTGATTGGAGAGGGTGGAGAAATTGTAGAACAATATCCTAAACAAAACTTGCAAATGACTAAAGGAAGTCTTGTATTTTTAAAGACGAAAGGGTCTGTTACTATTCCTTCTTTCGAAAAATGGTCATTAAGAAATCTCTTAATCTATAAAGCGATGTCCGGATTATCGATTGAAATTGTAGGGGAAGGATTTGTTGAAAGTCAAAGTGTTTCTCCTAATACAACGATCGTTGATTCTTCGCCAATTGTTGTTAATTTAAAAACACCGGAAGAGATATATTCAGTACCAGTTGAAGAAGAACCCGAAGCCGATGAAGAAGTAATTCCTCAAGATTAAACTAAACGAATCAAAACTGATGTTAACTAAGGCATTTTTTGAATACAAGTCCACTTCATTTCATACCTTGATAACAACGGGGTGATGTGTCTAATGAAGTGGATTTCGGCCATTTCAAAGAAGAGATTAAGATTAGTAGTTTTTGGATTTATATTATTTGGTATCGCGGTTGTCCTTCGACTGTTTTATGTGCAAATTATACAGCATGATAAGCTGACCGAACTTGCAAAGGCCAACTGGGATCGAGAAATTCCCTTTGCATCCGAGCGAGGGGAAATTACCGATCGTAACGGGGAAGTTCTCGTTACAAACAAGCTGGCTCCAACACTTTATTTTATGCCCGCACAAAACGATAATATCGAACAAGCTGCCAAGCAAATTGCACAAGTATTAAAACTTGATGAAAAAAAATTATACGAAAAAATGAATTCGAAAGATTATTTAGTAAAACTTGCACCTGAGGCCAAAAATATTACATATGAACAGGCAGTACAAATACAGGGACTAAAAATAGATGGACTTTATAGTGGTGTTGACTATGTACGCCACTATCCATATGGTAACTTATTGTCTCGATTTATTGGTTTTACCGGGTATGATACTCAAGGTCTAGCTGGAATTGAATTTCAATATGACAAGCTTTTAACTTCAAAATCTGCAGCGATTCGCCTGTTTACAGATGCAAAAGGTAATGCGTTACCTCATGTGGATGACGAATGGCGTGAAGGTGATCAAGGCGCAACTGTAGAATTAACCATTGATTTAGAAATTCAACAAGTAGTTGAAAGAGAATTAGCACAAGCTATGACTAAATACAATGCGGATCAGGCATTAGCAATTGCGATGAATCCTAATACTGGTGAAATTTTAGCTTTATCTTCTTATCCAACTTATGATCCGTCAAATTTTGAAAAAGTTGATTCATCGATTTATAATCGAAATTTACCGGTTTGGATGACGTACGAGCCTGGGTCAACCTTTAAAATTATCACATTAAGTGCTGCTCTTGAAGAAGGGGTAGTTAACTTAGAAAAAGAAAAGTTTTATGACAGAGGCTATACAATGGTTGAAGGTGCAAGACTACGATGTTGGAAGCGTGAAGGACATGGAGATGAAACCTTTTTACAAGTTGTACAAAATTCTTGTAACCCTGGGTTTATTGAAATGGGGCAACGTGTTGGTTCTGATAAATTAATGGAATACATTAAAAAATTTGGCTTTGGTGAAACAACAGGTTCTAACATTGCAGGTGAAGCATCTGGTATTTTATTTTCAAAAGAAGCCTTTGGTCCTGTTGAACATGCAACCACATCATTTGGTCAAGGTATTGCAGTAACACCTATCCAACAAGTGCAAGCTGTTTCAGCGGCCATAAATGGGGGTAAATTATATACACCTTATGTTGTTTCAAAAGTTTATGATCCAGAAAGTGGAAAGTTAGTTGTTGAAAATAAACCAGAGTTGAAACGAACTGTAATAAGCGAGGATACATCAGAGAAGGTTAGAAATGCACTAGAATCAGTAGTAGCAATAGGTTCAGGCCGCCAAGCATATCGTGATGGTCTACGAATTGGTGGGAAAACGGGTACAGCGCAAAAAGTTGAAAATGGACGATATAAAGATGGAGATTATATTGTTTCATTTATCGGTTTTGCACCTGCAAACAATCCTGAAGTTGTAGTTTATGTTGCAGTTGATAGTCCAAAAAGTTCAGTTGTCTTTGGTAGTACAATTGCTGCACCAATTGTAGGACAAATCATTGAAGACATTGCGCCAAAGCTTGGCATCAAGGAAGATAAAGAAGGGCAACTTGAAAAGGATTATCGTTGGGGAGATCCTATTACAGAACGTCTTCCTAATTTTATAGGACTTTCATCAGACGAAATTATGAAATTACAATACCCATATAAAATTGAAGTGCATGGAGACGGAAAAATTGTGACAGGTCAGTTACCAGAACCAAACAATGTAATTGAAGTTGACGGCACTGTCCATCTTTATTTAGGTGAAGAAACAGATGAAACGAATTAGGACTTTTAAAGTGGACAAAAAACAACTATTATAATGAAGGATTCAATAAATGATATAAAGAAGTTTTAAAGGAGATCTAACATGACAATCGCAACAACAATAACCATTTTAGCCATATCTTTCATAGTTTCTGTGGCATTAGCACCAATTACAATACCGATACTTCGCCGTTTGAAGTTCGGGCAAAGCATACGAGAAGTTGGGCCACAGTCACATATGAAGAAGGCTGGCACTCCAACAATGGGCGGTATAATTTTCTTAATTTCGATTATTGCTACAACGGTGATTGTTGGAAATGTATTTAGTATATTTACGACTCAAACAGTTGTTTTACTTCTTGTATTAATCGGTTTTGGATTAATCGGGTTGTTAGATGACGGAATAAAAGTCGTATTTAAACGTAATTTAGGTTTAACATCAATACAAAAATTAGTAGGTCAAATCGTGATCTCCATTGCAGCGTTTTTACTTTTGCGATTAGGTACTTTCGATACTTCAATTACTATTCCATATACCGATTTATCAATCGACTTAGGTATTTTATATGCAGCATTCTTAATTTTTTGGTTAGTAGGATTTTCAAATGCAGTCAACTTAACAGACGGACTAGATGGGTTAGTTGCTGGAACAGCATCAGTTGCTTTTGCAGCATTTGGGGTAATCGCATTGTTTAACCAACAATCTGACGTTGCTCTATTTACTTTTTCTGTAACGGGCGCATTATTAGGTTTCCTAATTTTTAATGCAAATCCAGCGAAAGTATTTATGGGTGATACAGGTTCTCTTGCTTTAGGTGGAGCGTTAGCGATGGTCTCTGTATTAGTCAAAGAAGAATTGTTACTATTATTAATTGGTCTCGTTTTCGTAATTGAGACATTATCGGTTATTTTACAAGTTGGTAGTTACAAATTACGTGGTGGAAAACGTATTTTTAAAATGGCACCAATTCATCACCATTTTGAATTATCAGGATGGGATGAAAAAACAGTGGTAGCTGTCTTTTGGTCAACAGGACTAGTTCTTGCATTATTAGCAGTCGTATTGGAGGCATTACTATGATAGAGTATTCAAAATTACAACATAAAAAAGTATTAGTACTAGGTCTTGCCAAAAGTGGTGTTAAGGCGGCAGAGCTCCTACATGAGTTAGGAGCTTTTGTAACTGTTAACGATTCGAAACCGTTCGATGAAAATCCAAGTGCTCAGGGCTTACTTGAAATGGGAATCACAGTTATTTGTGGTCGACATCCAGAAGACTTATTAGACGAGGGCTTCGAATTAATCGTAAAAAATCCGGGTATTCCATATAGTAACCCAATTATTGCTGATGCTATTAGTCGTCAACTACCTGTAATTACAGAGGTAGAACTTGCTTATTTAGTGAGTGAGGCGCCAATTATCGGGATTACAGGTACGAATGGTAAAACAACTACGACAACGTTAGTGTATGAAATGTTAAAGAATGGTGAAAGACAGCCTTTAATCGCTGGAAATATTGGTACTGTTGCATGTGGAGTTGCAGCGACAGCAACAACAGAAAATGTTATTGTCACTGAATTATCATCCTTTCAGTTAATGGGTACGATCGAGTTTAAGCCGAAAATTGCCATTCTAACAAATTTATATGATGCGCATCTAGATTATCACGGAACATTTGAAGAATACGTAAAAGCCAAGTTTGCCATTACTAAAAATCAAGATGAGAATGATTGGTTGATTTACAATGCCGGTCAAGAAGTGGTACAACAGTTTGCTCAACAATCAAAAGCAAAAAAAGTACCATTTAGTTCAGAAGGACGAACTGAAGAAGGGATTAGCGCAGATGAAACAACTGTGTATTGGCTAGGCGAACCGATTTTTGAAAGAAATAACATAGCATTGCCCGGGAAACATAATCTAGAAAATGTACTGGCAGCTGTTGCAGCATGTATCATTTATGGCTGTGATCAATCAAAAATGATTGAAGTTTTATCAACTTTTTCAGGCGTCCGTCATCGTACACAATTTGTGCGTGAGTGGGATGGAAGAAAATTCTATAACGATTCAAAAGCAACCAATTGTTTAGCAACAAAAGTTGCACTAGATGCTTTCAAACAACCGATTGTTTTATTAGCAGGGGGGCTTGATCGCGGACATTCCTTTGAAGAATTGCGAGATTCTATGAAGAATGTTAAAGCTGTTGTAGCCTTTGGGCAGACGGGAGAACGTTTCATAGAGTTTGCGAAGTCATGTGGTATTGAAAATACAGTGAATGCAGACAATGTAGAAGATGCAGTTAGTAAGGCAGCAGACATTTCTGAAATTGGAGATGTTGTACTATTATCACCTGCATGTGCAAGTTGGGACCAATACCCTAACTTTGAATTCCGTGGAGATTTATTTATTGAACATGTAATGAAATTGTAATTGAAATGATTCATAAATTGCAATGCGTTTGTTATATTTTACTGTTAAGTTAGTTAATGACCATATATACATCTTTTTCATTGTGTAAAAAGTACTAAAGCAGAAAGGATGCCTTAGCTGAAGTTTTATTATAAGAGGCTCTTCATTATTTCAGCAGTATTGTTATCAGTAATAGGGATTATTTTTATCTACTCTGCTGGTACTTACTGGAGCTCCGTTCACTATGAAGGTGAAGTACCGTTTTATATTAAACAATCCATCTATTTAGGATTGGCATTAACGGTTTTCTTCATCGTTACGAGAATGAACATAATCACAGAAGAAAAAACTTGGGTTACATTTTACATCCTATCTTTAGTTCTTTTAGTACTAGTACTCATTCCAGGAATAGGTATTGTCCGAAATGGATCTCGTGGTTGGATTGGTGTCGGACCACTGACAGTACAGCCAGCTGAAATCGTTAAGATTACAACATTAATGTATTTAAGTTTCTTGTTAAGTAAAGTTAGAAATGATGAACGAGTTGTACAAATTAAACATTTCTTAATTATCATCATTCCATGTGCGTTAATGATGTTGCAACCTGATTTTGGATCCGTATTTATTTTGGTCGTTTCTTCATTCGTATTACTTTTTATCGCAAGATATCCAATCAAATTATATATTGGGTTTATTGCAGTTGGAGTTGTTGGTTTGGTTGGATTAATTGCTTCTGCTCCATATCGATTAAAACGAATAGAGGCATTTATCAATCCGTGGGCCGATCCATTAGGTAGTGGATTCCAGGCAGTACAATCTTTATTAGCAATTGGTCCTGCGGGGTTATTAGGACACGGCTTCCAAGAAAGTAGGCAAAAGTTTTTATATTTACCCGAGCCACAAAACGATTTTATTTATTCGATTATTTTAGAGGAAATCGGTTTTTTAGGTGGTTGCGTTGTACTTGCATTGTTTGGGTTATTTATATACTCAGGAGTTGGACTAGCAATCAATTCCGTTAAAAGTTCTGACTTTTATGCGATGGCTGCTCTTGTAAGTATGGTAGGGTTCCAAGCATGTTTAAATATTGGTGTAGTAATTGGCCTAATTCCAGTAACAGGTGTTACATTGCCATTTATCAGTTATGGTGGAACATCGTTAATGATTATTTGGTTTGTTGTAGCCATTATCGTTTCCTTTGCAAGTCGAACCGAACGATCTTGATCCGTAATTTTTGTCAATTAAATAGGTTAATTTTATTAAAGTAATTGAGAGAGGAGTAAAAATATGGAGAAGATTATAGATATCGAAGACCGTATACCAACATTACGAGAAAAAAGAAAAAAAAGAACGAATAGAAAATTTATTGTATTAGTCTCCTTATTTTTTCTCACATTATTTTTACTCCTTTATTTTCAATCTCCATATAGTGAGATTAAAACAATAAAAATTACCGGTTCTGAACTTGTTCAAAATGAGGAATACTTGGAATTATCGGACTTAAAAGTGGGAAACTCCATGTGGGGATTTCGTTCTAAAGAAGTAGAGAAAGATTTACTACAACAAAAATGGATTAAAAACGCTGAAGTGAAACGCCAATGGTTAACAACTGTAGAAATCAACTTACAAGAATGGGATAAAGTAGCTTATATTTCGGAGGATCAAGTCTTTTATCCGATGTTAGAAAACGGATATGTCTTCAAAAAAATGAGTACTGTTGAACCAATTGATGCACCAGTATTTTTAGCATTTGATGATGAAAAATTAAGAAAGCGATTGTTAAAAGAACTTGGACAGCTAAAGCCAACAGTTTTAGCGTTAATATCTCAAATTAATGCAACCCCAACAAGTTCAGATCCATACGCCATTACCCTTTTTATGAATGATGGCTATGAGGTGCGAGCAGAAATTACATCTCTTTCGGACAAGCTAAACTATTATCCTTCAATTGTTGCACAAATTGAGAGTACTGGTGAATTTGAAAAAGGGATTATTGATATCGAAGTTGGTTCTTACTATCGCTCCTATTCTGATGAATATTCAGAAGTTGACTTTAACATCGATGATTTAGAAGAAGAGGATTTGGAAGAGGGAGAACAGGAAGTGATTACAGATGAAGAATCGATTCCCGAATAGAAAGTCACCTAAATTCACAAGAAAACAGTTCATTCTATTAATTGTCCTCATCACTACTGGATTTATAATCGGCTACTCGTATAACTTGTCAAAAGATGAAGTGAAAATTACAAATAATTTTTTACAACAAGATGAATCCTATCGAGAAGAATTGATTGATCAAAAAGAACGAAATAAAGAATTAATGGATGAGGTAAATCATTTACAAGAACAAATTCGTGATTATGAAAAATCTTTTGCTTCCAACCAAAATGAGTATGAGCAAATGGTAGATAAAGCTGAACAAATCCGCCTACTATTGGGTCAAATTCCAGCAGTAGGGGAGGGGATTAAAGTAACATTAAAAGATGGAGAATACAATCCAAATACAACCAATCCCAATGATTATATCGTTCATGAAAGTCATATATTTATGGTCATTAATGAATTGAGAATTTCTGGTGCAGAGGCTATTTCTGTCAATGGTCAAAGATTAAAGGCTAATTCATATATACGCTGTAATGGACCAGTTATTACAGTGGATGGAAAACAATATCCCGCACCTTTTGAAATTGCAGCGGTTGGAAATTCTGATACATTAATTGACTCTTTGCAAATGGTTGGTGGAGTTTTTGATCAACTATTAAATGACCAAATTGTAGTAACACTTGAAGAGAGTGGTAAGATTTCGATGCCTTCTGTAAATGAAGAAAGTTAAATAGATCCTACCCTCTACTCTTCAACACTTTACATATTTGATGGCTTCAATCTTTAAAACGATATATATATTAAAATGAAATGCTATTTGCAGAATTTCAAACGTGCACAAATATAGTTATCTAACCTCCTACCGATATCATAGAAGTTAGGTGATATGGGGGGATTTTGGAGGAAATAAAGTGAATAAGAAAATAATCGCTAGAATAACAATTGTGTCATTTATTATTGGCTTAATGATTGCAATTCAATATAATACCGTTCAAAAACCGACTGAACGAGATACCCGCGATATTTGGGAAGTAAGGCAAGAGTTATCAGAAGAGAAAAAGAGACAATCTGAATTACTTTCAGAAATATTGACTCTCAGCGAGGACGTTAAGGAATACGAAAGTTCGAACTCCAAAAATCAAGGACAAGTTTTACAAAATACACTTGAAGAGTTAAAACGTGAAGCTGGTCTTTCCCCTGTATCCGGCCCGGGCTTGACCCTAAATATTCGTCCCTCTATGGAATTAATCGAATTTGGGTATCAAGTAGAACCTATTACTCCTGAATTACTTATCCGTTTAGTGAATGAAATCTTCCGTTTTAATGGTTTATATATGGAAATCAATGGCCAAAGAATTGTTCATACTACTGCAATTCGTGATATCAATGGAGATACAACGGTTAATAGCATACCTATTAATGATACAGAGGTAGAAATAAAAGTAATTACAGAAAGCTTTGAAATGGCTGAGAAACTTTATAGTTACTTATATGCCTCAGGATTTCAAGATGATTTTTATATCGATAATCTTGATTTAGTCATTAATAAGGCACAGGATAAAATTACCATTACAAAATTTGACGGTGAACTTGTAAACTCATATTTAGTGGAAGAAAATAAAGGGGATTAGAGTATGTGGTTACCATTATTAGGATTAATATTAGGACTAGCCTTAGGTCTCTTAACCGATATTCAAATTCCTGCAGTTTATGAAAACTATTTATCTATTGCAGTATTAGCTGCACTTGATACATTATTTGGGGGAATACGGGCTCATTTACAACAAGTCTATGATGATAAGGTTTTTGTATCTGGATTTTTCTTTAATATCGCGTTAGCAGCAGGCCTTGCATTTTTAGGAGTACACCTAGGAGTTGACCTATATTTAGCTGCGATTTTTGCCTTTGGAGTGCGGTTATTCCAGAATATAGCTGTCATTCGACGAATTTTGATAACAAAATGGGAAGACAGACATAAAAATGGGATGAAAAATCAGTAAAATAGCGGTAAAATTGAATAGTATATATTATTTTATTTAGACATTGATATAAAACTACAATACAATGAAAAGTAGGAGTATTCGAAGGAGGTGCGGTAGTTTGAATCATGAAAATATTTATATCTCACTTGATATTGGATCGTCGTCTATTAAAGTTTTAATAGGTGAAGTGAGTGACAACAACATTCATGTTATAGGCGTCGGCAATGTAAAATCAAACGGAATTCGAAAAGGTACTATTGTTGATATAGATGCAACGGTCCAATCAATTAGAAAAGCCGTAGAACAAGCTGAACGTATGACTGGACTAGCAGTTGAAGAAGTAATATTAGGTATACCCGCAATTCAAACTTCACTAAAATCCGTTAAAGGTGTAGTCGCCGTTAATAGTGAAAATCGTGAAATTACAGATGATGATTTAGAACGAGTGATTGATTCGGCACAAGCAATGTCTGTGCCACCTGAAAGTGTTTTGGTAAACATCATACCGCGTCAATTTATTGTTGATAATTTGGATGAAATCAAAGACCCCCGTGGGATGATTGGAATCCGTTTAGAAATGGATGCAACGATGATTACCACTTCTAAAACAATCGTGCATAATGTATTAAGATGTGTTGAGCGAGCAGGTTTACAAATAAGAGAAATTTATTTGCAACCGCTAGCAGCTGGTCATCTAGCATTATCTGAAGACGAAAAAAATCAAGGTACTGCTTTTATTGATTTAGGTGGTGGCTCAACAACTATCGCAGTATTTGAAGACGGATTATTAAAACATACAGGAGTTGTGCCAATCGGCGGCGAACATATAACTAAGGATTTATCGATTGTGCTAAAAACTCCAACTGAACAAGCCGAACAAATTAAGAAACAATTTGGACATGCCTTTTACGATGATGCATCAGATGAAGAACTATTTGAAGTTCCTGTTGTTGGAACCGATACTACTGATCAGTTTAGTCAAAGATTTATTTCAAATGTTATAGGAGCACGTTTAGAAGAACTATTTGAAATGATTTTGGACAAGTTGGCTGATATGGGCGTTCGTGACCTTCCGGGTGGCGTAGTTATTACAGGCGGTGTAGCACAATTAGAAGGAATTGCACCATTGGCTAGACAAGTAATGCAAACTCGTGTAAGAATATATACCCCTGATTATATCGGCGTACGGGAACCATCTTATACGACAGCAGTCGGACTAATACAATATGCACATGATGAGGATGAATTTTATGGTAGAAGCCCGAGTGAAGCGCCAGTTTACGCTACAGCAGGGGCAGGGAATACTCCTCCTAAAAAACAATCAAATGCATCAGAAAAAGCCGAACAAACGAATAAGACAAGCGTGATTGACAAAGCGAAAAGACTATTTGATAAATTTTTCGAATAACTTGATAGATTCATATTAACTAAGTTTTAGAGTAGTAGGAGGAGAATACTATGTTGGAATTTGATACTAGTATCGACCAACTAGCTAATATCAAAGTAATTGGTGTTGGCGGTGGCGGTAATAATGCAGTAAACAGAATGATTGAACATGGCGTACAAGGTGTAGATTTTATTGCGGTAAATACTGATGCACAAGCTTTAAATCTATCAAAAGCTGAGTACAAGCTACAAATTGGGGGAAAGCTTACTCGTGGATTAGGTGCTGGTGCTAATCCTGAAGTAGGTAAAAAAGCCGCTGAAGAAAGCCGCGAGCAAATTGAAGAAGTACTTAGAGGGGCCGATATGGTCTTCGTAACTGCCGGTATGGGTGGTGGAACTGGTACAGGTGCGGCTCCGGTAATCGCATCCATTGCACGTGATTTAGGTGCTTTAACAGTTGGTGTTGTTACACGTCCATTCTCGTTTGAAGGCCGTAAACGTCAAACACAAGCTATTTCAGGGATCGCAGCAATGAAAGAAGCTGTAGATACATTAATTGTTATTCCAAACGATAAATTATTACAAATCGTTGATAAAAGCACTCCAATGCTTGAAGCGTTCCGCGAGGCTGATAATGTATTACGTCAAGGGGTACAAGGTATTTCTGACTTAATTGCTACACCAGGTTTAATTAACTTAGACTTTGCTGACGTAAAAACAATTATGTCTGATAAAGGTTCTGCTTTAATGGGAATCGGGATTGCAACTGGTGAAAACCGTGCGACGGAAGCTGCTAAAAAGGCAATCTCAAGTCCATTATTAGAAACATCTATTGATGGTGCAAAAGGTGTTATTATGAACATTACTGGTGGATCTAATTTAAGCTTATTTGAAGTTCAGGAAGCTGCAGACATCGTAGCATCTGCTTCTGATGAAGAAGTAAATATGATCTTCGGTTCTGTCATTAATGAAAATCTTAATGACGAAATTATCGTAACTGTTATAGCTACTGGTTTCTCTGATGATATTATTAACCAACGTGTCCAAAATTCACGTCCTGCGATGGGTAACAGAGTTGCACAAACTCAAGCTCCGCAACCAACAATTAGAGAACGTGTACAAGAACAACCAGTACAACAAGAACCAGTACGTCAAACTCAAAATAATAACTATCAGCAAGATGATATGTTAGATATTCCAACATTCTTAAGAAATCGTAATAGAAATCGTCACTAATAATATGTTAAAAAGTGCTGTTCAGAAAGTAGTATTTCTGAACAGCACTTTTATTTATTTAGGAAAAAGTAAATTCAAAACTGTAGAACAGTATACTTGAATATTATGAAATTCGAATGAAATCGACTAAATCCAGGGTTTAAGGGATTGGTCGGTTTTTTTGGCGGATTGAAGCAAAAATCTTTAAGTAGACCTGCAAATAGAAATGGTGGTTTTGTCGCATACTGGCGATAATTTACCCTTTTCTTCTATTTTAAGGAAGTATTTTGTCTAAAAGATTTTAGTTTTTTGTACGATGGTTTGACATTTTCTTCAAGGAACGAGTGTTAATCTATCAATAGGAGGACGCTAAAATGATTGGAGAATTACTCGTACTATACAATACGTTGTTCAACTATTTTTTATTAAAATTTGCACAAGAAATAACGGGATTGTATGTAAAGAGGAGTAGGTTACTCCTGAGTGCATTTTGTAGCGGACTAATCGCAGCCATCTTACATCATTCCTATTTTGGAGCATTATTGAGTTTCGTTGTTTTAATAGGATTCGCATTTTCATTTAGAATTCAATCGTTGTTAAGGCAGGGTACAGTACTTTTAATCTCAACCTTTTTCCTAGGTGGGGTATTAACAAGTTTACTACCTTTTTTATTAGCAAGATCAGGGATTACATTCTTTATTCTATGTACCTCAATTGCGTTTTTAAGTTTAACAGCGATACATTCCAAATGGCGAAGCATAATGCAAACGAAAATCCAGTCTTCATTTGTTGTAGATTGTGAACTTCTATTATTTGAACAATCCTTCTCTTTGAGAGGTTTTATTGATACTGGTAATGAGTGTATTGAACCAATGAGTGGTAAACCAGTTCACTTTCTATCCTACAATGCTGTAGCCAAAACCCTACCTGAAGATTTTCATAAGGCATTGCTCGAATGGGATGAAAAAAATCCATATCAACTAACCATGTTTCCTGCATACGTCTACCCGAAAATTAGAGTGTTAACGCTTTCAACTGTTCAGCAAGAACGTTCGACTGTCTTAGCATTTCGATTTGACCAATTAAAAATAAGTGGGACAACTAATAAGGAAATTGTTGAACAATATGTTGTGTTTACAAAAAATGATGCGAAATATCCACAAGACGCACAAATCATACTACATGTTTTAGCACTTTAACTTTTTTCAGCTGGTAACTCAGCATTAGCTGAAAGTAGTTAAGGCCTCCAGCGAATGTCACTATGTTAATTGAACAGGGCTTTGAGCAACATGTTGCATGACGCCAAAGCAAATTTAATCATAAGCATAAAGGGGGAAAATGATTGTTTAAAAATATAATATCTTTTTTTAGAAAAATTTGGAGTAGATTTCGCACTAGAGGAACCTACTATATAGGAGGCCATGATTCCTTGCCAGTACCATTAACTAGAGAAGAAGAAACAACAGTTATTGAAGCCTTTATGAATGGTGATTTAAGAGCTAGAGATACATTGATTGAAAGAAATTTACGTCTAGTTGTATATATTGCTAGACGTTTTGACAACACAGGAACTCCAATTGAGGATTTAATTAGTATCGGATCCATTGGACTAATTAAAGCAATTGAAACATTTAATACAGAAAAAAATATCAAACTTGCCACATACGCTTCACGTTGTATTGAAAATGAAATTTTGATGCATCTACGTAAAACAAGCCGTATGAAAGGTGAAGTATCGTTAGATGAGCCATTAAATTCAGATCCTGATGGGAATGAACTATTACTATCAGATATTCTAGGAACAGAAGAACAAATCATAATGAATGACGTAGAAAAGAAAATTGAACGTGCAACAATGTTTAATGCTATTAATGGATTAAGTGAACGCGAACGTTATATTATGGAATGCCGATTTGGTTTAAATGGAAAGCAAGAAATGACTCAAAAAGAAGTTGCTGACCATTTAGGAATCTCACAATCGTACATTTCACGTTTAGAAAAGAAAATAATTTTAGATTTAAGAGAGCACCTAAATCAGCCAATATCCTAATAATCTAATCTATGTGTAGTAGGCGTGCGTAAGACGCTACTGCACATAGATTTTATTGCTCTTAGGAATTCTTAATTTTGTTAAAGGTAGAAATGTAGGAGGATTAAATAAAAAAAGAATCAGGTTAGTAAAAGTGTTATTGATTTTGTTGGATATAATTGGACGAGTCAAAATGTGCATATTCTTTTCTGTTTCGGACAAACTTAAAAAACAGTTCAGAGACATAAAAAAAGTTCGGAGGAAAAGAAGATGGTACGTACAAAAGTAGAGCTTTGTGGTGTTGATACAGCTTCTTTACCGGTTTTAAAGCACGAAGAGATGAGAGAGCTGTTTGTTCGCTTGCAATCAGGCGAAACATGGGTAAGAGATGAACTTGTATTCTGTAATCTGCGTCTAGTTTTAAGTATTGTCGGAAGATTTTCTTATCGCGGAGAACAGGCTGACGACCTATTCCAAGTAGGGTGTATTGGTTTATTAAAAGCAATTGATCATTTTGATTTAAAGCATAATGTTAGATTTTCAACATATGCTGTACCAATGATTATTGGTGAGATTAGAAGACATCTACGTGATCATCATGCACTTAGAGTCTCTCGTTCACTAAGAGATATTGCCTATAAGGCGATGCAAGCAAAAGAAAAGTTCATATCAGAAAATTTATATGAACCAACAATTGAACAACTTGCAGAAGCAATAGAGATGAAAAAAGAAGATGTATTATATGCTTTAGATGCTATTCAAGATCCACTATCATTACAAGAACCTATCTATTCAGATGGTGGAGATGCCGTATATATTATGGATCAATTACGCGATGACGATGTATCAGAAGATCAATGGGTTGCGTATGTAAGTGTAAAAGAAAGTATGCAAAAATTAGATGAAAGACAACAAATGATTTTATCAAAACGATTCTATTATGGTGAAACACAGACTGAAATCGCCAAATCACTAGGTATTTCTCAAGCACAAATTTCAAGATTAGAGAAAAATGCTATTGAGACAATGCAAAAAGACTATAAAACGAATTAACATCCAACGCACTTATTTATAAGTGCGTTTTTATTTTTATTTTATCGAAATAGTAAAAAAGTAAGTGTTTTAAATAAATGAAACAAAAAGAATGCTTATTTACGTCTGAATTTCATAGGATAATTAAGGGATTTTTGAGAAAGGAGAATTCTTTTGCGTTTTTCAACAGTCCAACAAAAAGAAATTATCGAGGCGGAGAGCGGGCGTTTCGTTGGTTATGTAATTGATGCGGAGGTAGATGAGAGTACAGGTAGAATTGTAGCATTTTTAGTGTCTGAACCAAAAAAGTTTCTTTCATTTATGAACAGTGAGGAATCTGTAAGGAAAGTAAGTATTAACGATATACTTGTAGTTGGGAAAGATGTCATATTAGTTAAAGCAATTTACGATTAAATTCGCTATTCATTGAAAATTAGTTAGTTCATTGTTACAATGAAGTAGTGAAGACTTCCATCTGTGGGGGATTTTTCTTCCCCACCTATGGAAAAAGTTCAACCTGTATATTCAAACCTAGAGTTTTTCTCATAAAATCATCAAAATAAGATTGTTTTTTGAGTGTTAGGACGAGAGTATTGACGGGCATTAAAATGAATATTGGTAGTTTTTGTCGACCTAACCGTTTTAGCGGCATAAATTCTAATAGTAAAGTTGGGAATAAATTGACTAAGATTAGTAATAATTTAGAAGAAATAAATAAAAAAATTGAAAATGCAAAACAAAAAGCGAATGTAACTCAAGATGTTAAGATTATTGCAGTAACTAAACAAGTTTCTACTGAAAGAACAATCGAAGCACTTGAAACAGGACTAGTTCATTTGGGGGAAAACCGTCCAGAAGGATTATTGTCAAAAAAAGAAGTCATTCAAACGAAAGCTAAATGGCATTATATTGGATCACTTCAAACTAGAAAAGTAAAACAAGTCATCAATGAATTAGACTACTTACACTCCTTAGATAGAATGAGTTTAGCAGAAGAAATTGAAAAACGTGCTGAGCAAACAGTTAATTGTTTTGTACAAGCAAATGTATCTGGAGAAGAATCCAAACATGGTCTTTCTAAAGAACAAGTAATTCCATTTATTCAATCATTACATGAATTCAAAAAAATTCGTATTGTTGGCTTAATGACGATGGCACCGAATACTGAAGATGAAGCAACGATTAGAAAAGTATTTCGTGATTTAAAACAATTACAACAAGAAGTTGTGGCATTAGAATTACCATATGCACCTTGTAATGAATTATCGATGGGAATGTCTAATGACTATGTAATTGCTGTAGAAGAAGGCGCAACATTTGTAAGAATAGGTACAGCTCTTGTTGGATAGAAAAGAGGGAAGCAAATGAGCATGAAAAATAAGATTAAAAATTTCTTTTATTTAGAAGAAGAGGAAGAAATTGAATCACAGCCACAAATCCAACAAGTTCCTAAGCAACAACATGAGTATACAGTTGTAAAGACACCACGTGCTAAAAAGGAACGAAAATTTAATAGTACGGAACAACCGCCGCTTAACGTTGTTAGTTTACAAGCTGCTAGTTCGATGAAAAATTCAAAAGTAGTCATTGTTGAACCTCGTGTTTATGCTGAAGCACAAGATATTTCAGAGCATTTAAAAAATAAAAGAGCGATTATTGTAAATCTACAACGGATCGATCGCGAACAAGGTGTTCGCATCATCGACTTTTTAAGTGGTACTGTCTATGCATTAGGTGGAGATATCCAAAGAATTGGAAACGATATCTTTTTATGTACACCTGAAAATGTTGAAGTCACTGGAGAAATTTCAAACTTTATGAATGACCAATTTCAATAACATTCGACGCGAGACGCACATTTTAAGGATGTTGTAACAGTAGCGGAAAAATCGAATGAACTTACCTGCGTAAATTGTGAATCATATGAAAAATATAAGCAAGTACATAACTGTGCGCAGTAGAAGGTTGCTTGCATTGTATAGAAAACAATAATTCTTAAATTTACGTTATGGTGAATTTTATAATTAGTGAGGTAGTTTATTACATGGGTATATTTACAATAACATCTATTATTTCAATAGCATTTTCGATTTATTCGTTTATGCTAATCATTTATATTTTAATGTCCTGGGTTCCATCTGCTCAAGGTTCAAAGTTTGGACAAATTCTGGCAAAAGCGTGTGAACCATATTTAGGCTTTTTCCGAAAGTTTATACCTCCAATTGGGATGATTGATTTATCGCCAATTATTGCAATTTTACTTCTAAGTTTTATCGAGCGCGGAGTTATGATTGTCATTTCTAACATTTATAATGTGCTCATTTAAACAAAGACTTTCTTAAATTAATTAATTTCTATAAGAGCCAATAACTAAAATAACAAATATAGTTGGTCTATAAGTATGAATCCAATACTTATGGGCCAAATTTTTTTTATAATAAGATATTTTTATAGCAAAAAATGGGTATAAGAATAATAAATATAAGTTTAAAAGTGAGTTGAAATAGATGGAGCATTTAATACAGCATTTTCGTAAAGATGAACAAACATTTATTGAAAAAGTAATTGGATGGCTTCGAGAAGTAGAGAATCGTTATGCTCCGAAGTTAACAGACTTTTTAGACCCCAGACAAAGATTTATCGTAAACTCAGTTATTGGTCAAAATGAAGATTTAGTTATACATAGTGAAGGTATTTTTGGAGAAGCTGAAAGAGAGCGAATTTTAATTTGCCCATCTTATTTTGAACCCCAAAAAGAAGACTTTCAAATTACCATTTTTGAAATTCAATATCCATCAAAGTTTGTGCAAATAAAGCATCCCGACGTACTGGGTGCATTACTATCAATCGGAATGGATCGAACGAAATTTGGTGATATTCGAATTGAAGATGAGTTAATTCAATTTGCGGTCGCTACAGAAGTTGCAGATTATATACAGACAAATTTAACAAGCATTGGTAAAGCAAAAGTTAGATTAGAGCAAGCTGATCGCCCGGAAAAACTCATCCAAACAGCTGACATATGGAATGATAAAAATTATACAGCCTCATCTATGAGGTTAGACGTTATATTGGGAACTGTGTTAAATATGTCTCGTCAAAAGTCCCAAGCTCTTATAAAGGCTGGCAAAGTTAAGGTGAATTGGACAGTTCGTGAATCAACTTCCTTTGAGTTACAAGAAGGTGACATTATATCTGCGAGAGGTTTTGGTAGAATGAAAGTCATGATGATTGAGGGGAGAACAAAGAAAGATAAGATTCGACTTCAAGTAGGTCATTTAGAGCAAAAATAACATTTGTTAACGAAAATTTGCGAAAATTTGATGTCAATAACTTGCTAGAGCTGTATAATAGAGGTAAATATAATCGAAATTAAGGAGTGTTATGTCGTATGCCACTATCCCCTCTCGATATACATAATAAAGAGTTTACTCGTGGATTCCGCGGATATGCTGAAGATGAGGTAAATGAATTTTTAGTTCAAATTATTAAAGATTACGAGATTATTCTCCGAGAAAAGAAAGAGTTAGAAGAAAAACTTAAAACAATGACAGAGCAAATGAGCCACTATGACTCATTACGAGATACACTTGAAAAATCAATTATGGTTGCACAAGAGGCTGCTGAAGACGTAAAACGTAATTCTCAAAAAGAAGCGAAATTGATTATGAAAGAAGCAGAAAAAAATGCTGACCGTATCGTTAATGAAGCACTCAGCAAAGCTCGTAAAATTGCTATTGAAATTGATGAGTTAAAAAAACAATCGAAAGTTTTCCGTAATCGTTTTAAAATGTTAGTAGAAGCCCAATTGGATTTATTAAATACAAATGATTGGGATCAATTAATGGAATATGATATAGGGTTAACAGAAATACAAGAACACGCAAGACGTGATGATGAACAAGAATTGACTGAAGAAGAATTAAAAAATTTATTATAGGTCAATAATACTTGACGTAATTCCTTCATTTCCATATACTGATACACGAGTATATTATCCAAAACTAGGGACAAAACCCCTTCTTTTTTATAAAACTTTTGGCGAGTTATGAGATTTTGTAGAGGAGTTCTTGTATGAGTACAAGAAAAAATCCAAAACGCAAGACTTAGTCAAGGTAAAATGATTTATATATGTATAAGTGATAACGGAGACAGTACTTATTGTGCGTGGACACTAGCGATTCGAGGATGGTGAAAGCTCGAACGAAGCAATCAATAGAGGAAAATCACTCCTGAGCTAAATCACTGAAAGTTAGTAAGTGATTTCGTATTACACAACGTTATTGTGTCTAAGAGGCGGCCAATTTGGCATGCAAATTAGGGTGGTACCACGAGTTTCGCATCTCGTCCCTTGTTAGGGATGAGGTGCTTTTTTTATTTGAAAAGCAGAGAACGCCCGTTACGGCAAAAACGCGACACGCGCGTGCATTGCCGTCATGACTCACATCGTGTGAGCCTCAACAACTGGAGGAACCGACAAAAGGGTTTTTGCGCCTGTCGTTTCACTTTCGGCGCAGAAAATTATGTGTTTCAACGGAAATCACATAATTTTTGCTCTTGAAGGCGGTTCTAGTTGCGCGAGGAGCTGGCGTTCGGAGCTAGACATCACCAAAAACTCGACTTAACATTTCTCACAAATCTGATTTGTATAGGTCATTTATTGGAATAAACTCTTTTATTTGTTTAATTGTTAGTTAAACAAGAATACTGATTTAGGTAAAGAAGTAAAAATTTAAGAAAAAACTATTAGGAGGCTTCTAAATGGTAGAGTATAAAGATACATTATCGATGCCAAAAACAGATTTCCCAATGCGCGGGAATCTACCAGCAAACGAACCAAAAATTCAAGAAAAATGGAATGAAATGGATATTAATGCGCTAGTTAACGAGCGTACAAAAGATCGCCCAGTATTTGTATTACATGATGGACCTCCATATGCAAATGGGGATATCCACATTGGTCACGCACTTAACAAAGTAATCAAAGATATGATTAACCGTCATCGTTCAATGACAGGTTACCATGTACCATATGTTCCAGGATGGGATACACATGGATTACCAATCGAACAAGCTTTAACAAATAAAGGTGTTAAACGTAAAGAGTTAACGATTGCCGAATTTCGTGAACTTTGTGAAAAATACGCTTATGAACAAATTGAAAACCAAAAAACACAATTTAGACGTCTTGGAGTTCGTGGTGACTGGGAAAATCCTTATATCACATTAAAACCAGAATTTGAATCACGCCAAATTGAAGTATTCGGTAAAATGGCTGAAAAAGGGTATATCTATAAAGGGTTAAAACCTGTTTATTGGTCACCATCATCAGAATCAGCTTTAGCGGAAGCTGAAATAGAATATAAAGATGTTAAATCGCCATCTATTTATGTAAGTTTCGCTATTAAAGATGCAAAAGGCGTTGTTCCAGAAGATGCGAAATTCATTATTTGGACGACAACACCTTGGACGATTCCAGCAAACTTAGGGATCACTCTAAATGCTGATATTACTTATGTAGTTGTTGCAGTAAATGATAATAAATTTATTATCGCAAAAGATTTACTAGAAACTGTTTCACAAGCACTTGAATGGGAAAATGCAAAAGTAGTTCAAGAAGTAAAAGGTCAAGAGCTTGAATATGTAGTGGCAAAACATCCAATTTATGACCGTGATTCTTTAATCATGGTGGGAGAGCACGTTACAACGGATGCTGGTACTGGTTGTGTTCATACAGCACCAGGTCACGGGGAAGATGACTTTAATGTAAGTAAAAAATATGGTCTACCTGTCCTAAGTCCTGTTAATGACCAAGGTTGCTATACTAGTGAGGCTCCAGGGTTTGAAGGTCTATTCTACGATGATGCCAATAAAGTAATTACTGAAAAATTAAAAGAAGTGGGCGCTTTAGAGAAATTATCATTCTTTACTCACTCATATCCACATGACTGGCGTACGAAAAAACCAGTTATTTATCGTGCTACACCACAATGGTTCTGTTCAGTAGAAGCATTCCGTGGAGAGCTATTAGAAGCAGTTCAAAGTACTGCATTCACACCTGCATGGGGTGAAACACGTCTTTACAACATGATTCGTGATCGTGGTGACTGGTGTATTTCTCGTCAACGTGCATGGGGTGTACCAATTCCAGTGTTTTATGCTGAAAACGGCGAAGAGATTATTACGCCTGAAACAATTGCACATGTTTCACAATTATTCCGTGAACATGGCTCAAACATTTGGTTCCAACGTGAAGCAAAAGAATTATTACCAGAAGGCTTTACACACCCAGGTAGTCCAAATGGTAAATTCTCAAAAGAAAACGATATTATGGACGTTTGGTTCGATTCAGGTTCATCTCACCAAGGTGTACTTGTTGAGCGCGGTATGAAATATCCAGCAGATCTTTATCTTGAAGGTTCTGACCAACACCGTGGTTGGTTTAACTCATCATTAATTACTTCTGTGGCAATTAATGGCTATGCACCATACAAAGGCTTATTAACACATGGCTTCGTTTTAGATGGTGATGGACGTAAAATGAGTAAATCACTAGGAAACGTAATTATTCCTGAAAAAGTAATGAACCAATATGGTGCAGATATTCTTCGTCTATGGGTAGCATCTGTTGACTATACAGGTGACGTTCGTATCTCAATGGATATGTTAAAACAAATTTCAGAAGTTTATCGTAAAATCCGTAATACTTTACGTTTCTTACATGGTAATCTTCATGATTTCGATGCAAATACAAATCGTGTTGCCTATGAAGAATTACGTGAAGTAGACCAATATGTATATATGCGTTTACAAGATGTATTAAAACATGTTCGTACAGCATATGACCGTTATGATTTTGCATCTGTGTACCACACAATCAATAACTTTGTAGCGGTTGAATTATCTGCATTCTACTTAGATATTGCAAAAGATGTTGTGTACATCGAAGGTACTGATAATAAAGATCGCCGTTCAATGCAAACAGTAATGTATGATACTTTATTAACACTTCTAAAAGTACTTACACCAATCATCCCTCACACTACGGATGAATTATGGTCTTACTTAAATGCAGAAGAGGCTTCTGTTCAATTAACGGATTTCCCTGAAGTTGATGAATACGAAAACTTTGGTGAGTTACGTACGAAGTGGGAAAAAGTTATTGATTTACGTGATGAAGTATTAAAAGCACTTGAAGAAGCTCGTAATGCGAAAACAATCGGTAAATCATTAGAAGCGAAAGTAACAATTTATGCAAATGACGATGTTGTTGCTTTACTTCAAGATGAATCAATTAACTTTGCACAATTAAACATTGTTTCACAATTTGTTGTAGCTGGTGAAAAAGCGCAAGCGCCTGAAAATGCGCTAGTGCTAGAACTTGCCGCAATCGTTGTGGAAAAAGCTGATGGAGAAAAATGTGAACGCTGCTGGTCTTACGCAGATACAGTTGGTCAAGTAGAAGCACACCCAACATTATGTTCTCGTTGTGCAGATGTTGTTGAAAAACAATACGTATAAGCATTAAGACGCCTAATCCGGGTTGCCCTTAAGTCGGTTTAATCTGACTCTTATGGGCAACCTTTTTTTAAGAAAAGCGGAGAACGCCTGTTTAGCTCCGACAACAACTGGAAGAACCGACAAAAGGGCGCTTTTTGCCCTTGAAGGCGGTTCAGAAGTTGTCGAGGAGCTGGCGTTCGAAGCTAGACAAAAAGAAAAGCGGAGAACGCCTGTTTAGCTCCGACAACAACTGGAAGAACCGACAAAAGGGCGCTTTTTGCCCTTGAAGGCGGTTCAGAAGTTGTCGAGGAGCTGGCGTTCGAAGCTAGACAAAAAGAAAAGCGGAGCGCGTTCGTACAGCCGCGACCAGCGCTGGAGAGCCCGAATCGAAAACGTCTTTTCAGTTTTCGACCGAGGGATCGAAGCGACTTCGAGCGGCTAACGCGCGAAGCTAGACAATAAGAAAAGCGGAGAACGCCTCTAAAAAGAGCGAGATTAAAATCCCGACATTCGTAGAAACCAATTCTTCTAACGAATACATTTGGTACCATAATGCCAATGTATATAGGTGATATATAAATTTATGGTAGAATGGTGAGGATATATAGGTAAACGGGGGAAATAATATATGTATAAATATTATGGTTTAGCTGCTTTAGTTGTCCTTTTAGATCAATGGACTAAATGGCTAGTTGTTAAAAATATGGAACTCGGTGAACGAATCGCAATTTGGGATCCCTGGTTTGGAATCTTATCGCACCGCAATCGTGGTGCTGCTTGGGGTATGTTACAAGGGAAATTATGGATCTTTGTTATCGTCACATTAGTTGTCATTGCTGGAATTATTTATTACTACCATAAGGAAGCAAAAGGCAAGCCACTATTTCAAATTTCCCTAATGGTTCTCTTAGGAGGAGCCCTTGGGAACTTTATTGATCGACTATTCCGTGGAGAAGTAGTAGACTTTGCTGATGTATTAATTCCAATTATTAATTATGACTTCCCAATATTTAATATTGCAGATGCTGCATTAACAATTTCCGTTATCATGTTAATTTTTGTATTACTAAAAGAAGAGCGAGAAGAAAAGAAAAAGGTGAAACAATGACAGTAGTAAAATATACAATTGAATCTGAAATTGCAGGAGAGCGTATTGATAAAGCCGTATCAACGTTTGAGGCAGAATGGTCCCGCAATCAAATTGCAGGTTGGATTTCAGATGGTATCTTAAAAGTAAATGGTGAAGACGTTAAAGCGAAATATAAAGTAAGAGAAGGGGACGTTATCGAAATAGACATTCCTGAACCTGAGCCTCTTGAAGTAATCCCAGAGGAAATGGATTTAGAGATTGTATATGAAGACTCGGACGTACTTGTAGTTAATAAACCAAAAGGTATGGTCGTACATCCAGCACCTGGTCATTTAACTGGTACATTAGTGAATGGCTTAATGCATCATTGTAAAGACCTTTCAGGAATTAACGGCATTTTAAGACCAGGTATTGTACACCGTATTGATAAAGATACGTCTGGTTTACTTATGGTAGCGAAAAATGACGTAGCTCACAATTCACTAGTAGAACAATTAGTAAATAAAACAGTAACACGAAAATATACTGCGCTTGTTCATGGTCATATTGCACATGATAAAGGGACGATCGATGCGCCGATTGGACGAGACCCAAAAGACCGTCAAAAACAAGCAATTGTAGATAATGGGAAACATGCTGTAACACATTTTCATGTTCTAGAACGATTTGGTGGGAAGTATACATTAGTGGAGTGTAAATTAGAAACTGGTCGTACACATCAAATTCGGATCCACATGAATTATATCGGGTACCCGTTAGTAGGTGATCCAAAATACGGACCGAAGAAAACGATCGATTTTGGTGGACAGGTACTTCATGCGGGAATTCTTGGCTTTATTCATCCGATAACAAAGGAATATTTAGAGTTTGAAGCCCCATTACCAGATGATTTTAAAGAGTTACTTGAACAATTACGAAAAGAAAATTAAATTCGACAATCAATTTTACAAATGATGTTGACTTCGACAAAATTAAGGTCTATACTGACTACAGTGAATGAATAAATAAACATTAAAAACTAAATATTCACCTTTAATGGCAGTCCAGAGAGGCTGATAAGGTACATGTGGAACGAGTATTTTCGTACTATTGTAAGCACTACGAGATAGTGAAACGATAGTAATGCATAAGTATTGATGCATAGGATAATCATATCTATGTATAATTATGCAAGTGGAAGCTCGTATGAAATTTCGACACGTATATCCAACCTCTTAAGCTGATGCTTAGGAGGTTTTTATTTTGCTTAAGAACAGAAAAAGCTTTCAGAATACTTTTGAAGAGGCATAAGCAAGATAATAAAAACTCTCACGACTGTACGCAAATGTAAAATAAGTATTTCAACAAACGGAAGGAGGATGGGACATGTCACAAATTACTGAACTACTAGACAGTCCTTCGATGAACAGAGCGTTGACGAGAATCGCACATGAAATCATCGAACGAAATAAAGGGATTGACGAATGTATTATTGTTGGCATTAAAACAAGAGGAGCATTTTTAGCAAGAAGAATATCTGAAAGAATTGAAAAGATCGAAGGAAAACCAATTCGAACAGGAGAACTAGATATCACACTTTATCGTGATGACCTATCAGTAAAAAATGATAGTGGTGAAGCTCTAGTTAAACAAGTGGATATTGATTACAGCGTTAAAGATCAAAAAATTGTGCTCGTAGATGATGTGTTATATACAGGACGAACTGTACGCGCTGCATTAGATGCGGTAATGGATTTAGGAAGGCCATCACAAATTCAACTAGCCGTTTTAGTAGATCGAGGACACCGAGAATTACCGATTCGAGCAGATTATGTGGGAAAAAATATTCCGACATCAGGCTCTGAAAGAATCGTCGTAAAGCTGACAGAAGTAGATGGAGTAGATAACGTATCGCTTCATAAAACAAATTAACAAGATCGTGAGGAAGTACCATGTCAAAGCATGCGGTTTTAGATATAAATGAAAAACCAACTGGTGGACAACTGATTACATTAAGTTTTCAACATATGTTTGCAATGTTTGGTTCAACCATCTTAGTACCACAATTAGTCGGATTGAGTCCAGCGATAGCATTATTAACAAGTGGAATTGCAACGATCATCTTTCTACTTATTACACAATTTAAAGTACCTGCTTATTTAGGATCGTCCTTCGCATTTATTACGCCAATTTTAATTGCAACGGGTGGGTTAGATGGAAATGGCGCAAATGTAAATCCCGGAAATGCAATGATTGGGGCAATGGCAGTAGGTGTCGTATACGGAATTGTATCATTAGTGATTTGGAAATCGGGTTACAAATGGCTAATGCGTCTGTTACCACCAATCGTTGTAGCACCTGTCATTATCGTAATCGGATTAGGTTTGTCTGGAACGGCAGTTAATATGGCGATGAATGTGAATGGAGAATATAATTTCCTTCACTTTACAGCAGCATTAGTGACACTGTTTTCAGCCATAATCTTCAATGTGTACTTTAAAAATATATTAAGTACAATGCCAATTTTAATGGGATTAATTATTGGTTACATATACTCCGCTATAGTAGGAATAGTAGATTTTTCAGCCGTAAAAGAAGCGAAATGGTTTGCATTACCTGACTTTTTAATCCCAGGTGTTGATTATGAATTTAATGTAACATCAAAAATCCTTCTTGCCATGGTACCGATCGTGATTGTAACAATTTCAGAACATATTGGTCATCAATTAGTGTTAGGAAAAGTTGTCAATCGAAACTATATTAAAGACCCAGGTTTACATCGTTCATTATTAGGTGACGGGTTAGGAACTTTTGTAAGTGCAATTATCGGTGGTCCGCCAAAAACAACGTATGGTGAAAACATTGGGGTACTGGCCATCACAAGAGTATTCTCAGTTTATGTGATTTTAGGTGCAGCAGTATTAGCGATTATCTTCTCGTTTGCAGGAAAGGCAATGGCTTTAGTACAAACCATTCCAACTGCTGTACTTGGTGGAATTTCCATCTTACTTTTCGGAATCATTGCTTCAAGTGGTTTACGAATGTTAGTAGAAAACAATATTGATTTTGGGAATAACCGCAACATGGTCATTGCCTCAGTAATATTAGTTGTAGGAATTGGCGGTGCAGCATTACGATTTAGCGAATCTTTCTCAATCGAAGGAATGGCGTTAGCTGCGATTGTCGGTGTCATCCTAAATCTGGTTCTACCAGGTCGAAATAAAGAAGTGAAAGATTTAAATTAAATAACTATAATAATAACCTTTTAAGAATTGTCCAGAGAGGCAAAAAAGGGGAAATATGACGTAAGTGGGTTTATAACCTGCTAATTTCGTTATACCTCCTCCAATGCCTCGCAACTAGTTAGCGAGGCATTTACTGTATCAAAAAGTTTTTCAGGAGGAATCAATAGTGAGAAATTTACTTTCAATGGAACATTTAACGAATGAAGAAGTATATCAGATACTTAAACTCGCATCTGATTTTGAGAATGGAGAACAAAGCAAATTATCTAAATCATACAACGTAGCCAATCTGTTTTTCGAACCTAGTACCCGGACAAAAACAAGTTTTGAAATGGCTGAAAGGAAAATTGGTTGTACAGTGATCCCATTTGATGCAGGATTTTCGAGCGCATTAAAGGGTGAGACAATGTATGACACAGTAAAAACATTAGAAATGATCGGGTTGGATGCCGTCATAGTTCGAGCAAAAGAAGATGAATATTACAACGAACTTCTCGAAGGCATCAACGTTTCAGTCATTAATGCTGGGGATGGCGCGGGTCAACATCCATCTCAAAGTTTACTTGATTTATATACAATTCATAAGGAATTTGGAAAATTCGAAGGACTAAATGTAACGATTGTTGGTGATATCTCACACAGTCGAGTAGCAAAATCAAATGCAACGGCTTTAAAACGTTTAGGTGTAAATGTCCGGTTCTTATGTCCTCCAGAATGGGCGGGTGAATTCGAAGCGCATCATTCATGGGATGAATTAATTGAAGATAGTGACGTTATTATGTTACTTCGCATTCAACATGAACGTCATCACGTAAATAAGAGCTTTTCAAAAGAAAGTTATCATGAACAATATGGACTAACATTTGAACGTGAGAAAAGAATGAAACCTAATGCCATCATCATGCATCCGGCTCCTGTAAACAGAGATGTAGAAATCGTTTCAGAGCTAGTTGAATGTAAACGTTCAAGAATTTTTGATCAAGTTCGTAATGGTGTGTTTGTTCGAATGGCCATCCTCGAAACGATTCTGAAGGGAAGAGAATAAGATGTTGAAATATATTCAAAATGTACAAATGGTAAACGAGCAAGGTGAACAAGTATTAACAAGTATTACAATACAGAATGGAAAAATCTCTGACATTGGAAGCGACCTTCCTCAAGGGGCGGAAGTAATCGAAGGTAACGGATTATTAGTTTCTCCAGGATTTGTCGATCTTCACGTACATTTACGTGAACCTGGATTTGAACATAAAGAAACAATTGAAACAGGCTCTCGTTCAGCAGCAAAAGGTGGATTTACAACGATTTGTGCAATGCCAAATACAAAACCAGTACCTGATTCGGTTGAAAACTTGCAATTAATAAATAGTTTAATCGAAAAAAGCGCAGTTGTTCGTGTGTTACCTTATGGATCACTAACTGTTGCTGAAGCTGGGGAAAAACGTACAAACATTAAAGAATTAAAAGAGCTAGGTGCAGTTGCATTTTCAGATGATGGAGTAGGAATACAATTAGCATCAACAATGTATGAGCAAATGAAAGATGCAGCAAAAGTTGATGCGGTTGTCGTGGCACACTGTGAAGATAACTCATTAATTTACGATGGTGTAATGCATGAAGGAAAACGTAATAAAGAACTGGGACTACCAGGTATCCCATCCATTTGTGAGTCCGTACAAATTGCACGAGACGTTTTATTAGCAGAAGCAGCAGGTGCTCGATATCATGTTTGTCACGTATCAACAAAAGAATCTGTACGTGCTGTACGTGATGCAAAGGCTGCTGGAATCCGCGTCACTGCAGAAGTTTGTCCGCATCACTTATTACTTGAAGAAATGGACATTCCAAGTGATGATGCAAACTGGAAAATGAATCCGCCACTGCGTGCAGCAGATGATAAAGATTCATTACACGCTGCACTACTTGATGGAACAATAGACTGTATTGCAACGGATCATGCACCTCACACGGAGGAAGAAAAATGTTGTGGTATGGTAGGTGCACCATTCGGTATCGTCGGATTTGAAACAGCATTCCCATTGCTATATACACAATTCGTCGAAACTGGGAAATGGACGTTAAAGCAATTAATTGATTGGATGTCAATCAAGCCAGCTCAAATCTTTGACTTACCTTATGGGAAAATTGAAGTAGGAGCTTCGGCAGATTTAGTTCTTATTGATTTAAATAAAGAACATAGAGTACAGACGGAAGAGTTTGTATCTAAAGGGCGCAATACACCATTTAACGGTTGGGTTGCAAAAGGTTGGCCAGTAATGACTATTTTTGAAGGCAACATCGTCTATGAGGAGGCAAAATAATGAAAAAACGACTATTAATTTTAGAAGACGGTACAGTATTTACAGGTGAAGCGTTCGGTAGCGAACAAGCTTCCCAAGGTGAAGTTGTATTTACAACAGGGATGACAGGCTACCAAGAAACATTATCTGACCCTTCTTTCTACGGACAAATTGTCACATTCACATACCCATTAATCGGAAACTACGGAATTAACCGCGATGATTTCGAATCAATTACGCCAGCTGTTCGTGGCTTGGTTTGTAGAGAATTAGCTCAAGAACCATCAAATTTCCGTTGTGACCTTTCATTAAATGATTATTTAGTATCACAAAACATTCCTGGTATTCAAGGGATCGATACTCGTAAATTAACTCGAATCATCCGTTCAAAAGGTGCAGTTCGTGCGATGTTAACAGCGGCTTGCGAAGAAGTGAATGTTGAGGAAATCGTAGCAACATTAAAAGCAACGCCATTATTGAGAAGCCATGTAGCAGACGTTTCAACAAAAGCTGCATACCCAAGCCCAGGACGCGGAAAACGTGTTGTATTATTAGACTTTGGAATGAAACACGGAATTTTACGTGAACTTAATAAGCGTGATTGTGATGTATTAGTTGTTCCTTATAATACACCTGCCGATCAAATTCTAGCATGGCATCCAGATGGCATTATGCTTTCAAATGGACCTGGGGACCCTGCAGATGTAACGGTAGGAATCGAAACAATTGCCAATCTAATTGGAAAAGTGCCAATCTTCGGTATTTGCCTAGGTCATCAATTATTTGCTTTAGCGAGTGGTGCTAAAACGTTTAAACTACCATTTGGACACCGAGGTGCAAACCATCCGGTAAAAGACTTACGCACTGGAAGAACAGAATTAACTTCTCAAAACCATGGTTATGCTGTAGATGAATCGTCATTAGAAGGCACAGATTTAGAAGTAACACATGTTGCATTAAATGATGGCACAGTAGAAGGTTTAAGACATACAAAACACCCAGTTTTCACAGTTCAATATCACCCAGAAGCGTCACCAGGGCCAGAAGACTCAAATCACTTATTTGATGAATTTATTGAATTGATGGAAGCACACGCAAAGGAAGGGAAACAACATGCCTAAACGTACAGATATAGAAACTATTTTAGTAATCGGATCAGGACCAATCGTCATCGGACAAGCAGCAGAATTTGACTACGCAGGAACACAAGCATGTCTATCTTTAAAAGAGGAAGGCTACCGAGTAATCTTAATTAACTCTAACCCTGCAACAATCATGACAGACACAGAAATTGCAGACAAAGTTTATCTTGAACCAATTTCTTTAGAATTCGTTTCTCGTATTCTTCGTAAAGAACGCCCAGATGCCATCCTACCTACATTAGGTGGTCAAACAGGATTAAACATGGCAATTGAATTAGATAACTCAGGAATTCTAGACGAGTTAGGAATCGAAATCTTAGGTACAAAATTAGATGCAATCAATAAAGCAGAAGACCGTGATTTATTCCGTAATTTAATGTATGAACTAGGAGCACCAGTTCCTGAATCTGATATCATCCATAATTTAGACGAAGCAAAAGCTTTTGTACAAAGAATTGGATACCCAGTAATCGTTCGCCCTGCCTTCACACTAGGTGGTACTGGTGGCGGGATCTGTAACAACGACCAAGAGTTAGAGGAAATCGTAACAAGCGGTTTAAAATATAGTCCTGTAACACAATGCTTACTTGAGAAATCTATCGCGGGATACAAAGAGATTGAATATGAAGTAATGCGCGACTCAAAAGACAATGCCATCGTTGTATGTAACATGGAAAACTTCGACCCAGTTGGTATTCATACAGGGGATTCAATCGTAGTAGCACCATCTCAAACACTTTCAGACCGCGAATATCAAATGCTACGTAATATCTCATTAGATATTATCCGTGCACTTAAAATTGAAGGTGGATGTAACGTACAATTAGCGCTTGATCCATACAGCTTTAACTATTATGTAATCGAAGTTAACCCGCGTGTATCACGTTCATCTGCATTAGCTTCAAAAGCAACTGGTTACCCAATTGCAAAACTTGCAGCCAAAATTGCAGTAGGACTTACATTAGATGAAATTAAAAACCCAGTAACTGGTTCAACTTATGCAGATTTCGAGCCAGCTCTTGACTACATTGTGGCTAAAATTCCACGTTGGCCATTCGATAAATTCGAATCAGCAAAACGAAATTTAGGTACTCAAATGAAAGCGACAGGTGAAGTAATGGCACTTGGACGTACATTTGAGGAGTCAATTTTAAAAGCGGTACGTTCATTAGAAACTGGTCATATTCATATCGATCTTAAAAATGCAGAAGAAAACTCTGATAACTGGATTGAAAAACGTATCCGTAAAGCAGGGGACGAGCGTTTATTCTTCATCGGTGAAGCACTTCGTCGTGGTGTAACGGTAGAAAAAATCCATGAATGGTCACAAATTGATTTATGGTTCTTAAACAAACTACAAAATATCGTGAATATGGAAACAACACTTGCTGAAAACAAAAATGATACAGATGTATTATATAAAGCAAAACGCATGGGCTTTGCAGATCAAAAAATCGCAGAACTTTGGGGGACTAAACCTGAAGAAATTTACGCACTACGTAAAGAACAAGGTATCGTGCCAGTTTATAAAATGGTTGATACTTGTGCTGCAGAATTCGAATCTGAAACACCATACTTCTATAGTACGTATGAAGAAGAAAACGAATCAGTTGTAACTGACAAACCATCAGTTGTAGTACTAGGTTCTGGACCAATTCGAATCGGTCAAGGTGTTGAGTTCGACTATGCAACAGTTCACTCAGTATGGGCGATTCAAGAAGCAGGTTATGAAGCAATTATCATTAACTCAAACCCAGAGACAGTTTCAACAGACTTCTCAATTTCAGATAAACTATATTTTGAGCCATTAACAATTGAAGATGTAATGAGCATCATCGATTTAGAAAAACCAGTTGGCGTAGTAGTTCAGTTTGGAGGCCAAACAGCGATCAACTTAGCTGATAAATTAGCAGCAAACGGTGTGAAAATTCTAGGAACAAGCTTAGAAGATATTGACCGTGCAGAAAACCGTGATAAATTCGAACGAGCTTTACATGAGATTGACATTCCACAACCACAAGGTGATACAGCCGTATCAACAGATGAAGCATTAGAAATCGGACGTAAACTTGGGTTCCCAGTTCTAGTTCGCCCTTCATACGTACTTGGCGGTCGTGCAATGGAAATCGTTTATAACGAAGATGAGTTGAAACATTACATGGAAAATGCTGTAGAAGCATCTCCAGATCATCCAGTACTTGTTGACCGTTACCTAACTGGTCAAGAAATTGAAGTTGATGCAATTTGTGATGGTGAAAATGTATTAATCCCAGGTATTATGGAACATATTGAACGTGCAGGAGTACACTCTGGTGACTCGATTTCTGTATATCCACCACAAACATTAACGCAAACACAAATTGATACAATTGTCGACTATACAACAAGACTTGCAAAAGGGTTAAAGATCGTTGGATTAATGAATATCCAATATGTAATCTCTAATGGTGAAGTGTACGTAATTGAAGTAAACCCACGTTCTTCTAGAACAGTACCATTCTTAAGTAAAATTACAAACATCCCTATGGCAAACATTGCAACAAAAGCAATTTTAGGTCAATCTATTGTGGAACAAGGTTATCCAACTGGTCTTGCACAAGAACAAAAAGGCGTATTCGTAAAAGTACCAGTATTCAGCTTTGCAAAACTACGTCGTGTCGACATTACATTAGGACCTGAAATGAAATCAACTGGTGAAGTAATGGGTAAAGATGCAACACTTGAAAAAGCTTTATACAAAGGCTTAGTTGCTGCAGGAATGGAAATAAAAACACACGGTACAGTATTATTTACAGTATCAGATAAAGATAAAGAAGAAGCAATTAGCTTAGCAAAACGCTTCTCAACTGTCGGCTACCGAATTATGGCAACAGAAGGTACAGCAAAAGCCTTTGAACAAGCAGGTATTCGTACAGATGTAGTGGGTAAAATCGGTGCTAAAGGTACAACACTAATCGATACAATCCAAAATGGCGAAGCGCAAGTAGTTGTGAATACACTAACAAAAGGTAAACAACCTGCACGTGATGGATTCCGAATCCGTCGTGAATCAGTAGAAAATGGCGTGCCATGTTTAACATCACTAGATACGGCTGCCGCACTGATCAGCGTAATTGAATCGATGACATTTACAGCAGAAGAAATGCCAAAAGCGGAGGTAGTTCATTAATGATTCGACAAGAACGAATGACGGTCGTTCGACAAGTGGAAATTGCACATCATATATATGAACTAGTATTGCAAGGAGAAATTGTTCAGGATATGAATCCTGGACAATTTGTTCATGTTCGCGTATCTGATTCGTTTGAACCGTTATTAAGACGTCCTATAAGTATTGCATCAATAGATTGTGAAGCGAGTGAGTGTACGATTATTTATCGTGCTGAAGGTCGTGGAACGCAAATTTTATCTCAAAAACAAGTTGGCGATGAGGTTGATGTGCTTGGTCCTCTAGGCAATGGGTTCTCTGCAGAAGCAGCTACTGAAGGCGGAACAGCACTTCTCGTGGGTGGAGGAATCGGAGTACCACCACTTTATGAGTTATCAAAGCAATTAAATGCACGTGGCGTTCGTACAATCCATGTATTTGGATTTGCAACAGAAAATGTAACATTCTATGAAGAACAATTTTCTGCATTAGGCGAAACACATTTTGTAACAGTTGATGGAACAAAGGGAACGAAAGGTTTTGTAACAGATTTACTTGAAGAGTTACAACCAGAGTTCGACGTGTTCTATTCATGTGGACCACTACCGATGTTAAGAGCGCTTGAACAATTTTATCCTGAAAAACCTGGATTTCTGTCGTTTGAAGAACGTATGGGCTGTGGCATAGGTGCATGTTTCGCATGTATTTGCAAAACAACAGAGAACACTGAAAAGGATTACGTAAAAGTTTGCTCTGATGGTCCAGTATTCCCGAAAGGAGTGGTGGAATTATGAGTCGAATCAATGTCGAGCTTCCAGGATTAGATTTAAAAAACCCAATTATGCCAGCATCAGGCTGCTTTGGCTTTGGCCGAGAATATGCGCAGCTTTATGATTTATCAGTGCTTGGGTCAATCATGATTAAAGCGACAACAGTTGAAACACGTTTGGGAAATCCAACTCCACGTGTGGCAGAAACTCCAGCAGGTATGTTAAATGCAATCGGTTTACAAAATCCAGGACTTGAAAAAGTAATGAAGCAAGAGCTTCCGTTCCTTGAAAAATATGATGTTCCGATTATTGCTAACGTAGCAGGTACTTTAACTGAAGATTACGTACAAGTGGCTGAAAGCATTTCAACAGCTCCGAACGTAAAAGCATTAGAACTTAATATTTCATGTCCGAATGTAAAACACGGGGGAATCACTTTCGGTACAGATCCTGTCATTGCTCGCGAATTAGTCGAAGCAGTTAAGGCTGTTTCGAAAGTGCCAGTTTATGTGAAGTTATCACCAAATGTAACGGATATCGTTGAAATTGCAAAAGCGGTTGAAGCAGGCGGTGCAGACGGAATTACCATGATCAATACATTAGTTGGTATGCGTTTAGATGAGCGCACAGGGAAACCGGTTATTGCCAATGGAACAGGCGGTCTTTCAGGTCCAGCCGTAAAACCTGTTGCCATTCGCATGGTTTATGAAGTATATAAAGCAGTCAATATTCCGATTATCGGGATGGGTGGCGTGACAAATGCGCAAGACGTGATTGATTTCATGTCTGCAGGTGCATCGGCTGTGGCAGTTGGAACAGCAAATTTTGTAGATCCTTTCGTATGTCCAAATATTATTGAAGCTCTTCCTGCAAAATTAGAGGAGCTAGGTGTGAAGCATATTAAAGAAATCATCGGAAGGAGCCACCGCTAATGAGTAACAAGCCAATCATTGCCCTAGACTTTCCAGGTGAAAAAGAAGTATTTACTTTTTTGAATCATTTCGATGAACCACTATTCGTAAAAATCGGGATGGAGCTTTATTATCAAGAAGGCCCGACAATCATCGAAAAAGTGAAAGAGGCGGGTCACGAAATTTTCTTAGACTTAAAGTTGCATGATATTCCAAACACAGTAAAGTCTGCAATGAAACGCCTAGCAGGTTTAGGTGTTGACTTAGTAAACGTTCATGCAGCTGGTGGACGAGCAATGATGGAAGGGGCACTTGAAGGTCTTGAGGCAGGTACACCAGCAGGTAAAACGCGCCCTTCATTAATTGCAGTCACACAACTTACATCAACAACAGAAGAACAAATGCAATTAGAACAAAAAATTAATTTATCACTATTAGGATCAGTCTTACATTACGCAGAACTTACGAAACACGCAGGATTAGATGGTGTTGTCTGCTCAGTACATGAAGCAGCAGCCATTCGTGATTTATGTGGTGAGTCTTTCTTACGTGTGACACCAGGGATTCGTTTAGCTGGTGGGGAAGCGCACGATCAAAAACGGATTGCAACGCCAGATGGTGCCAAAAAAGATGGCTCTTCATTAATTGTCGTAGGAAGAGCGATTACAGGTGCGCAAGATCCAGTTTCAGCATATCGAAATGTTAGCAAATTATGGGGGGAATAACATCATGACATTACAAAAAGAAATCGCAAAAGCAATGTTACAAGTTGGAGCGGTTGAATTAAATCCTACTGACTTATTCACTTGGGCGTCAGGAATAAAATCACCAATTTACTGTGATACTCGCTTGACTATTTCAGATCCAATCATTCGTAAACAACTTGCAAATGGGTTAGCTCAAAACATAAAAGAATTCTTCCCTGATACAGAAGTAGTAGCTGGAACAGCAACTGCTGGAATCCCACATGCAGCTTGGGTAGCTGATCTTTTAGAATTACCAATGGTTTATGTACGCTCAAAAGCAAAAGAACACGGCCGTGGTAATCAAATCGAAGGTAAAATTAGCACTGGCCAAAAAGTAGTTGTTGTGGAGGACATCGTTTCAACAGGTGGCTCATCAATCACTGCAGTTGAAGCATTACGTGCTGCAGGCTGTGAAGTAGTAGGTGTCGTTTGCGTTTATACATATAACCTACCACGCGCAGAACAAGCATTTGATGATGCTGGAGTTAAATATGTAAGCTTAACAAACTTTGATTACTTAATTGAAGCAGCAACAGAAACAGGCGCAATCACAGAAGAAAACATTCCGTTCCTGAAGGACTGGCATGCGAAGCTTAAGGCTGGGGAATTGTAAGTCACTAGGAAATTAATATAACGTTGTAGTCACTCTATCCCAATTTAGAGCTGTGGCGAAAGCGGAGCGTCAGCCACACCGCGAAGTTGAATGCGGAGAGTTAAAATAATCACAAGAAGATGAAAAACCGTGAGAGCTACGACAAGAGGAGCGCGTAGGAACACTGTGAATCTTATAGTGGGGAAACTTTAAATCCTGAGAACATAAATTAGGGAGGCATGGTAGTTACTTCTTTCGAGAAGGAGCTACAACGAGAAATCTCTTAGAATTAAAAGCTATGGAATTACTTAATTCCATAGCTTTTTTAATGTGAACAAAGACAAATTTTGTGGTTTAAAGAGGGGGGAACATTGTAGATTGCATCATGGAGGTTTCATAGACTTGATGAAGCGGATTGCGGATGAGTTTACAAAGAGTTTTCCTCTTCATAAGCCCGCTGACGAAGATTTGTTATTCATATACCTAATGCTAATGAAGTTCATTTCTCATGAGTATTCTTTACGGAACTTGAACACCAATGCCTGAATAAAGAAGACCCTAAAGAGTATAATTACACTCTTCAAGGTCTTCATCCTAAAAAAATATAAATCAACTCTGGATTGGGAGAGTAAGAAAACGCTAGTGAATTATTTACTGTTATTTTTCACAGGTCCATTACCATTGCCGTTACCATTGCTGCTGCCTTTCCCATTGCCATTCCCATTACCACTGCCATTGCCATTGCCATTGTTTGGTTTTGAAGTTTTTAGAATATATTCTGACTGATTCATTGCGGCGTCTATTAATCGAACATTTACTACATCTTTTTTCGTCAATGAATTTGGTAAAGTAAAGGAAACCGTCTCTTTACTAAGTTGATCCGATACAGCTACGTTATTTACATACACTTGCCAATATTCAATACCAGTACCTACATCACCATCGTCAATATTCGAAAGTAAAATTGTTTTATTATCATTTAATTCAACAGTAGCCTTTGGTGCAGTTGTATCCACTTTGACAGGGAAGCGAATGGATTGCCAATCTGCTCCTGCATAATCGATTACACCACTTACTTGGAGGAAGTAATCTCCATCTTTTGCTACTTTGTTATTTACTCTTCCATCCCAGCCGTTTTCAGGAATAAATGTGTATGGAGTTGCTAAACTATAATTCTTTGCTACATTATTCGTATTTCTAACTGTTTGTATCACTTCACCTTTAGAATCTAACACTTCAACTTTTAACTCTTTTGCATTTCGGAATAAGGAGAATACAGGTATTGCGTAATCCCGTACACCATCATTATTTGGCGAGAATCCAAAGCGAGTTGAGTCAAAGGTACCCCCACCCGTAATAAAGTTCCCTTGTTCGTCAGCTAAGGCAGTATATCCCCAAAATGTTTTTGGCTCCCATGCGAAGTAATCGAAAATTGGAGCACGATCCCATTCCCCGTTAAAGCCGAAAAACGGTACGCTTAACGGAACATTTCCTGTGATGTCTTCATTCGGATCAGTTAATGTGACATAACCATCAACGAAGAAACCATTCGGGTAAAAAGCTGTAAGCTGTTCAGCAATGCTAGACAAATCAACAGATACAGGAATGTTTACTGTTCCGTTTGCTGGAATTGTGATTTTTTCTGGTGAATTAATCGCAATATCTTCTTTTGTTAAGACAATTTGACCATAAAGATTAGGTGCATTCACAAAAATACCATTCTGTGCATTAAGTGGTGTATCTACCTGAATCTGTGTATTAACCACGAATGTTTTTTCTTCATTTGAAAAGTTCTTCGCTACTAACGTAAAGGTAAATTGATTGTTTGCTATTTCTTTTAAAGCAACCTTCGCTTCATTTGTTTCTTTATTTGTAACGATAACATCTGTAACAAGTGCATTTGCTAATTGCATTAATCCCGCGCCTTGACGACGTGGAGAAACATATTGACCTTGCTGAAACTCAATTGGTGAAGCTGTATTCATTAATAGATTTTTCGTAAGTAAAACAGCTTCAGCACCGCTCACATTAAATTCTTCACTTATTCTTTGTAAAATCAATGTACTGCCGCCAGCCACATGAGGAGCAGCCATGGAAGTCCCACTCATAATGCCGTATTGATTATTATTTAATGTAGAGAAAATGTTACCTCCTGGTGCTGTGATTTCAGGTTTGAAATCTAGATTTGGTGTTGGACCCCATGAAGTAAAAGCACTCATTTTCCCTGCTGTTAAGCTAGGTGTATGTAAGATTGCACCATCAAATGAAATTGTGACAGGTTTCTGTTCTTTAAGAGCTGCTTTTATTGCTAAACCATCTGATTGAAGAATGGCCATATATGGGATTTTGATTGCAGGATCCGAAAGCATATTAATAATTCCAGGTGTATTATTATAAATAATGACACCAATTGCTCCTGCTGCTTGTGCATTTAGCGCGATTTCCACTAATGAAACTTTACCCCGAGAGGCTAAAGCAATTTTACCATTGAAGTCTTTACCACTAAACTCATCAATTGCCCCATATTCCGCATCTAATACTTCCACTTCCCCAGAATAAAGGTCCATTGGATTTGCTTCATTTGCTAATAAATAAAGTGCCTCTCCAGAAGGTACATCATCAATATGAATAGAAAAACCGTAAGATGTCACCGTACTATTTTCAAATGATGCAACACCCATCGAATTTTTTGATACGTTAGGTGTACCTGTTACTCCGTAGTCTTGATTTTCTGCATATGGATAACGATAGCCTGAGCCATACATGTCTGAATTACCTGAAGATGTGACAACCATTACACCATCATCTATCGCTCTTTGGACTGCAAGTTGCTCTGGACTGTTGTCATCTACAAAACCTGCAGGAGTACCTAGAGACATATTAATGACATCTGCATCAAGTTTAATGGCGTCGTCGATTGCTTTTACATAAACGTCACTATAGGAAGAAGTGTTAGTCAGATCATTTCCGAAAACTTTTAAGGCTAATAGCTGTGCCTCTGGAGCAACCCCTTTAATGCCTCCGTTTTCTTCAGCACCGTTTGCTGCAACAATTCCACTAACGTGCATCCCATGCATAGTACCTGAATCTATTACATCATAATTCCCATCCATATAGTTGTACCCAAAAGGAATTTTAGCAGTAAAATATTGTCCATTTTGGATTGTTCCATTCGTTAAAAGTTCATTTACTTCTGTGTTCGTTAATTTAGCAGGCGTCTCATCTGATAAAATCATATCTTGATGAGTCGGGTCAATCCCCGTATCAATAACTGCTACGACCATTCCTTCACCGCGGAAATTATATTCATTCCATGCGCGTTGTGATTGTACTAGCTCTTTAGAATACTTCATGTCTGGTTTTACTTCTGGGCGTTCGTATTCAGTAGATTCATAGATTGTTTTAACACCGGAAGTAGCAGCAATTTTTGCAACCTCTTCTGTTGCAACTTCAGCTGAAAATCCATTAAAAATCGTCGTAAAGTTTTCTAAATAATGAATAGAAGGGGACGAAGATTTAATGGAAGCCTGAACATTTTTCTGTTCGACAATAACAGATGCTTCTAGTTTTTTTCTTTCCGAGGGATGCATCTTTTTATATTTGACACCTTTTTTCTTTGCTTGTTCAACTGTTGTCGGCCCTTGTAATTCAACAACTATTCGAACCTTTTTCTTTGGATTTTTGTATTTGTCCAATTTTTCTGAAACTCTTATTTTTGATTGTTCACCTTGAACTGTAGTGATTTCATCGCTATTAGTGGGTGAAAAGTTCTGCCCTAAAGCAGTCGTGCTAAATGATAAGACAAATATGAGCGTTAAGAGCATAATATACCTTAATTTACGCATATGAATCCTCCTTCTTTAAACAAATTCTAATTATTATGTAATTGAAATTATTGATAAAAAAGTACTATATAAATAGAATTTATAAATCATTCCTCCTATTAATTGGATATGTTAATATATTACCATTTTGGGATAATAATAGATTCATTTAATTCGTAAATGTTTTGATAATTTTTTACGAGGAGTAAGAAAAGGGGAGGGAGCGATCATAGAAAAAAAGTGTAGATTTCGTCAATAGTGACTAATCTACACTTTGAATAGAAGTTATAAATGGTTAAGATGCACCTTTTTTAAGTTTTAATATCAGTTCTTCATCAGGGGTTACGTAAAGGGTTTTTTGTTCGAAGTAAATAACGAAACCTGGTTTTGATCCATTTGGCTTTTTCACTTGCCTAATTTCCGTATAATCAACGGGAACGGAAGAAGAATCTCGCGCTTTACTGAAGTAGGCACTTAATGTAGCTGCTTCGAAAAGCGTTGTTTCATCAGGATCATCCGAATGAATCACTACATGAGACCCTGGAATGTCCTTTGTATGTAACCAAGTATCTGATTTTTTAGCAATTTTGAAAGTTAAATAATCATTTTGCTTATTGTTCTTACCAACAGAAATTAAGATGCCTGTTGAAGAAGTATATTGTTCAGGTGTTGGTTTTGTTGGCTTTTTCTTACGCTTAGATGCTCGCATACGCAGATAACCTTGTTCTGCTAATTCTTCACGGATTTCTTCAATATCAGCCGGTGATGCTTGTTGAACTTGGTTAGATAGCATTTCAAAATAGTGAATTTCCTGTTCTGTTTTCTCGATTTGCTCTTTCACCATAACAAGTGCATTTTTGGCTTTATTATATTTTGTATAGTAGCTTTGTGCATTTTCTACGGGTGTTTTACGTTCGCTAATAGGAATCGTAATTTGTTCACCATCTTCACTGTAATAGTTTGTAACGGTTACTTCTTTCATTCCTTTTTCGAATAAATATAAATTCGACATTAGTAGTTCACCGTAAAGTTGTAACTTATCTAATTTGGAAGCGCGATCTAAATCTTTCTGGAGTTTCTTCATTTTTAGATGAAGTTTATTAATTTCATTTTGTAACCAGCGTTCTAAATCACCTGCTTGTTGTTTCACACGGTCACGTTCTGCCTTAGCAAAAAATGTTCGATCAAGTAAGTTGCTTAAGTCTTTGAATGCAGTTTCGTGACCTGTTAAATGCGTAATTTTAGTAGGTGAAAAGTAACTCTTACCATCTACTTCTATATAAGTTGGGTGGCTACTTGAGACGATTTCCTGAACAAAAGTTCTGAATACAGAAATCGGGTCTTGCTCTTTCCCTAAACGATGTAAAAGCTCTGTTGCATGCATCGGTGAAAAACCACTAAAATAAGAGACAACTTCTTTAGCCGTTCTTTCCTCTTTAAAAAAGTCGATTATTTCACCATCTGTAACAGTTGTTGGTTCCTGTTTATTTTGTGCAGGAGGTGCGATATACTCTTGCCCGGGTAACACTGTACGGTAACTATTCACAGATGGTGGCAAGTGCTTCAAACTATCAATGATACGATTATTTGCTTGATCAATTAAAAGTAGATTACTGTGACGTCCCATGACTTCAATGATCAATTTTCGAACGACAGGATCCCCAATTTCATTTTTACTTTCAATGATGAATGTAATCATACGTTCAAATCCATCATGTGAAATTTCACTAATAAAACCACCTTCTAAATGCTTCCGTAAAAGCATACAAAACATAGGTGGTTCTGCAGGATTTTCAATTGCTTGTTCCGTTAAATGAACACGTGCATAGGAAGGATGAATTGAAAATAATAATTTATGATTTGAACCGTTTGCTCGAATGTGTAATACAACTTCAAGCGCATTTGGTTGGTGAATTTTTGTGATGCGGCCTGTTTTGAGCCCACTAAGCTCATTACACATTGCCACGGTAAATAATCCATCAAATGCCATTGATTTTCCCCACTCTTTCAAAAACTCTTTATTTCGACTAAACATTGTCTAGTTACATCTACTTACATTCAAGGTCGCAGCTCACAATGAACGTGCTCCTTCGTTTATTGTGTCTAGCTTCGGTGGCTAGGCTCTCGCGCACTTCACTTCTTCCGGCGAGGGCAAAAAGCGCCCTCTAGTCAGAAGCTCCGCAGTACAAGGATGTACAAGTGCCGCAAATGCCACAGGACGTGGCGTTTTTTGCGGCCAGTGCGTGAGGCTTACACGATGTGAGTCATGTCGACGATGCAACACGATGTTGCGTTCTCGACGACGTAAGCCTAGGCGAGCCACCTCCGCATTTCTTATATAGTATCATTTTTTTAAAATATATTGCATCTCATCCTACTTTTTTCTATATATAACCGTTAAAAATTCTAAACATGTGATATAATTGGAATAGTATGTTAAGAAAGGTGTGACGAACCTTGGTACGTAGTATGACGGGTTTTGGCAGGGGTGTCACAACTACGAATGACTATCAACTAACGGTTGAAGTTCGTTCTGTGAACCATCGATTTTTAGAAATACATACGAAGTTTCCAAAAGAGTGGCTTGAAGCTGAAATACACGCAAAAAAAATATTGTCCAAATTGTTTAAAAGAGGCAAATTAGACGTTGTCGTGAATCTAAAATCGATGGGGCAAGAGGTAGAAAGTTTTAAAGTCAATTGGCCTCTAATAGAAGCTTATAAAGAAGCGAGAAATGAGCTATGTAAAGCAGTACCAATTGATGAAAAATGGACGATGCATGAAGTGTTTTTATTAGATCAAGCACTCATTCATGAAAAGCAAGAATTATCTCCTGAAGAATTATTAAATGCTGTAGATCAGGCAGTTAGAGAGGCAGCAAAACATTTAGGAGAAATGCGTGAGCGTGAAGGGCAAGAGTTGAAAAATGTATTCTTACAATTTAACTCGGAGCTAAAAACACAAATACAGCTTATTCGTGAATTTTCATCAGAATCCGTTCAAAAACATCGAGAGAAATTAATTGAGCGACTTTCTGAAATAACAAATTCACCTGATATAGATGACCGTATTCTAACCGAAGTAGCCATTTTTGCTGAAAGAATTGATATTTCAGAGGAACTTGACAGATTAGTTAGTCATTTTAGACAATTAGAAGAAACATTAGAAGAAACTAATTCAATTGGGCGAAAGCTCGATTTTTTAATGCAAGAGATGTTACGTGAAATTAATACCATTGGATCGAAAAATCAGTCTACTAGAGCATCTGTTGCCGTTGTTCAAGCAAAAACAGTATTAGAAAAAATGCGTGAACAAGTACAAAATATTGAGTAAAATATCATTACTAAAAAAATGAAAATTTTTTGATGAATAGATCTAAATGTTGTGTTAATCTACATTTTTAGGTTAAATTGCATGAAATGAGGGAGAAGGTGAGAACAATGAGAAAACAAAAAGGATTATTAATTGTTCTATCTGGCCCATCAGGTGTTGGTAAAGGAACAGTACGTAAAGAATTATTTTCACAAGCAGGCACAAATTATGAATACTCCATTTCGATGACAACTCGCGCACCTCGTGAAGGGGAAGTAGATGGTGTAGATTATTTCTTCAAATCACGTGTTGAGTTTGAGGAGCTAATTGAACAAGGTGGCTTACTAGAACATGCTGAATTTGTGGGGAACTATTATGGTACACCACTAGCCTATGTGAATGAAACACTTGAAGCAGGCCGAGATGTTTTCTTAGAAATTGAGGTGCAAGGAGCTGCACAAATTCGAGAAAAGTTGCCAGAAGCGTTATTCATATTTTTAGCTCCACCGAGTCTCTCAGAATTGCAAAACCGTTTAATCGGACGTGGAACTGAAACAGAGGACATCATTCAAAAGCGGATTGCAACAGCTAGGGAAGAACTAGAAATGATGAGTTTATATGATTACGTTGTAGAAAATGACGAGATTCAAAAAGCATGTGATAAAATTAACGCAATTATTGTTGCAGAGCATTGTCGTCGTGAACGTGTAGAAAAAATATATCTGTCTATGTTGAGAGGAGAATAAATCCATGTTATACCCATCAATCGATGCATTAAAGGAAAAAATTGATTCAAAATATTCTTTAGTAAGTCTTGCTTCAAAACGTGCTCGTCAAATGCAAGAAGAAGGTAATGAAAAATTATCTCGTTATGTTTCATACAAACCAGTAGGGAAAGCATTAGAAGAAGTAGCTTCTGGTGCACTTACGAAAGAAAAACAAGATGAGTCTACAGTTTATGAGGACGAAATCTAATTAGGTTGACTTGCTCCACCATTTTTGTTGCTTGACGTAATAAGTTAAGTAGTAATGAATGAAAATATTGAACAAAGTAGCTCCCGGAGAATTTTTCTTTGGGAGCTTATCATTTGAATTAAAGAAAGTGGAATTTTTGGAATTTGAACAGTGTCTAGTTGTGGTGGCTAGGCTCTCGCGTGGCTTCGACTCCTCCTTCGAATCAAAAGAACCTTTATTGAGGAGTCTCCGCAGTACACGGACGTACAAGTGCCGACAATGCACGCGCGTATTGCGTTGTCGACGACGCGAGCCTGAACGAGCCACCTCCACTTTTCTTAGAAAGGGTGAAAGTAAGGATGCATAACAAAAAGATATTACTTTGTGTTTCGGGTGGTATTGCTGTATATAAAGCTGTCGCGCTCGTCAGTAAGCTAAGTCAGGCAGGTGCGAATGTAAAAGTCATCATGACTCAGTCAGCTCAAAAATTTGTAACACCTTTAAGCTTTCAAGTGATGTCCAAAAATGATGTTTATATCGATACGTTTGACGAAAAAGATTCAAGCGTGATTGCACATATTAATTTAGCAGATTGGGCCGATTTAGTGATTGTCGCACCGGCAACAGCAAATGTTTTAGGGAAATTAGCAAATGGTATTGCTGATGACATGGTAACGACCACTTTACTCGCTACAACAAGTCAAGTTTGGTTAGCACCAGCCATGAATGTACATATGTATGATCACCCTGCCGTTAAGCGCAATATTGCTCAATTAGCAGAGGATGGCTATCGTTTTATCGAACCATCTGAAGGGTTTTTAGCATGTGGCTATGTTGGAAAAGGCCGATTAGAAGAGCCAGAAAAAATCACCGAACTTGTGAAAGAGTTTTTTGAAAGTGAAGAGTATAAGCAATGACGTTTCGTATTGCTGAAGTAATTGTAGATGTCGCGGCGTATCCTGTCGATCGGCCATTTGACTATCTCGTTCCTGAACAAATGCAATCGTTAATTGAATGTGGAAGTCGTGTGAAAGTGCCTTTTGGACCGCGAAATGTACTAGGTTTTGTCGTTGGATTAAAGGAAGACACGGATGTTCCAATTGATAAAATAAAAGAAGTCACTAAGCTCATAGATATTGAACCGGTGTTAACAACTGAAATGCTACAATTGGCCAAATGGTTAAAAAATAAAACAATTTGCTTTGAGATTGATGCATTACAAGTAATGTTACCTTCTGCTTTGCGTGCGAAATACGAAAAAATGGTTACATTGCAAACCGATATTGAAAACTTGCCAATTGACTTACAAGAGCATTTTAAAAAAAGTGGGAGAGTAAATTATAAAGTTTTTGAAAAACTTCATCTCCTGCAGACTTTAAAGATGGCAATTTCTCATAAACTCCTTGCGGTAGAATATGTAGTCAAACAACAAGGGAATGTAAAAGAAATTCGTAAAGTAAAAATTGCAGATGATGCGAATCAATTAAATGAAATCTCTGCTCAAATTTCTAACCGTGCAAAAAAACAAAAGTTGCTTGTTGAATGGCTAATACAACATGTCGGCAAAGTGATGGACCCTGAAACCATTTTGACTGAAACAAATTCATCGATGGCTGTGTTACAAGCAGTAATTGATTTAGGTGCAGCAAAATTTGTCCACCAAGAAGTGTATCGTGATCCATTCACAAAAGAAGTTAAGAAAACAACGTCCTTACATTTAACCGATGAACAAACCGTCGCACTTGAAAAAATAACAAGTTCAATGGAAAATAAGCAGCCGGAAACCTTTTTACTCCATGGAGTGACGGGAAGTGGAAAAACTGAGGTTTATTTACAAGCCATACAGCAATGTTTGAATGATGACAAAGAAGCGATTGTCCTTGTTCCTGAAATATCACTTACACCTCAAATGACAGAACGATTTCGCTCTAGATTCGGTGAACTAGTGGCAGTCATGCATAGTGGTTTATCGGTCGGTGAAAAGTATGATGAATGGAGAAAAGTACATGAAGGGAAAGTAAAAGTTGTAGTGGGTGCGCGTTCCGCCATTTTTGCTCCCTTTGATAATGTGGGATTAATCATACTTGATGAAGAACACGAATCGACATATAAGCAGGAAGATTCTCCGAGATACCATGCAAGAGACGTAGCAATTTGGCGAAGTGAATACCATAACTGTCCGGTCCTATTAGGAAGTGCAACTCCATCGCTTGAATCTTATGCCCGTGCTCAGAAAAATGTCTATACTTTATTAACCCTAAAGCAACGCGCTTTAAAACAATCATTACCCACTGTGGAAATTGTTGATATGCGTGAAGAACTGAAAAGTGGAAACCGTTCCATGTTTTCTGAAAAACTAGTTGAATCGATTCGAATTAGACTAGATAAAAAAGAACAAATTGTCCTATTTTTAAATCGACGAGGATATTCTTCATTTGTATTATGTCGCGATTGTGGTACGGTTGTTCAATGTGAAAATTGTGATATATCCCTTACATATCATCGTTCGAATGAAAAATTAAAGTGTCATTATTGCGGATATGAACAACATGTGCCAAGGGAGTGTCCGCAATGTCAAAGCGATCATATACGTTTTTTTGGCACAGGGACACAAAAAGTGGAAGAAGAAATTCTAAAGCTATTTCCTGAGGCAAGAGTCTTGCGAATGGATGTGGATACGACTAGACAAAAGGGAGCTCATGAAAAATTACTTGAATCCTTTGGGGAAGGTCATGCTGATATTTTACTAGGGACTCAAATGATTGCGAAAGGTTTAGATTTTCCAAACATCACACTTGTTGGGGTACTTAGTGCAGACACTTCATTGCATTTACCAGATTATCGTGCTGCTGAAAAGACGTTCCAATTATTAACGCAAGTAGGTGGAAGAGCAGGGCGTAGTGCTTTACCAGGCGAAGTAGTTATTCAATCTTACACACCAGAGCATTATGCAATCGAATTATCAAAAGAGCAACACTATGAACCATTCTATCAACTTGAAATGACAATGCGCCATCAAGCAGGGTACCCACCTTATTATTATTTAGCATTAATTCAAGTATCTCACGAAGATTTAATGATGGCGGCTGAATACGCACAAAAGTCTGTAGATTATTTACGGTCAAATCTATCATTTAATGTGTCTATTATTGGTCCAACCGTTGCTGGAATCAGTCGCCTCCAAAATAGATATCGTTATCAATGTTTGATAAAATACAAAATAGAACCAAAATTGATCCCGACGTTAATGCAATTAATCAAGCTTTACCGTTCCGATTGGATTAAAAAAGGCATTATATTAACAATAGACTTAGACCCTTCAACAATCTAGGGACGAGCGCCTAAGGTAGATATATAGAAAGAGGTTAAACAATGGCAATAAAAGAAGTTGTAAAGCACCCTGCAGCGGTGTTAACACAAAAATGTGAAGAAGTAACCGAAATTAATGAAGACATCATTCAATTATTAGATGATTTATATGACACAATGGTTGAGCATGATGGGGTTGGGATTGCAGCTCCTCAAATTGGTGTACCATTACGAGTGGCAATAGTTGAACTAGGTGAAGAACGAGATGTTCTAGAAATGATCAACCCCACTGTTTTAATAGTAGACGGTAAGGAAGTAGATATCGAAGGATGTTTAAGTTTCCCAGGTCTATTCGGTGAAGTGGAGCGACCAACATACGTGAAAATTGAAGCTTGTGATCGTGAAGGAAGAGTTTATGAATTAGAAGCGGGCAACTTTGATGCTCGTGCCATTTTACATGAAATTGATCATTTAGATGGTGTTTTATTTGACTCGAAAATTATCCGAGTAGTAACCGAAGAAGAATTAGCAGAGATGTACGGCGAGGAGGAATAACGATGACGCGTATTGTTTTTATGGGAACACCACATTTTTCTGTTCCGATTTTGCGTATGTTACACGAAGAAGGATATGACATTTTAGCTGTGGTCACTCAACCAGACCGACCAGTGGGACGAAAAAAAGTCATGACACCTCCTCCTGTTAAAGAAGAAGCTGTGCGCTTAGGATTACCTGTTATTCAACCAGAGAAGCTACGTAATTCAACTGAATTAGATGAAATTATTGAATTGGGCGCGGATTTAATTGTGACAGCTGCCTTTGGTCAAATACTTCCAAAAGTATTATTAGACGCACCACGTTTAGGATGTATCAATGTTCACGCCTCACTTTTACCAAAATATCGCGGTGGTGCACCAATTCATCAATCCATTTTGGATGGTGAATCGAAAACTGGTGTAACCATTATGTATATGGAGGAAAAATTAGACGCGGGCGATATTATTTCACAACAAGAAGTTGAAATCGAAGAAACAGACCATACTGGTAGTATGTTCGAAAAATTAAGTATCATTGGTAGAGATTTATTAAAAGCGACAGTACCATCTATTATTGCTGGTACAAATGAGCGTACGAAACAAGAGGAAGAACAAGCAACTTTTGCACATAATATATCACGAGAGCAAGAACGGATGAATTGGTCAGACGATGCAAGAAAGCTTTACAATCAAGTGCGCGGTCTTCATCCATGGCCAGTTGCCTACACAACTCTCAACGGTGAAAACGTAAAAATCTGGTGGGCACAAGTTGGACAAACTACGACAGAACAGAAGCCTGGAACTGTTGTGGAAATCGGTAAAGATCGATTTGAAATTGCAACAGGAGACGGGAAGACATTAGCCATTCTTGACCTTCAACCATCAGGAAAAAAACGTATGACAGCCGAGGATTACCTGCGAGGTACAGGTTCAAAATTACAGATTGGGGACCTCTTTGAATGACAAAAAAGAAAGTGCAAATATGGAATGGTAACGTTCGAGACGCAGCATTATCCATTTTACTTGCAGTTGATAAAAACCAAGCGTATAGTAACCTACTTCTGCATCAAACAATTGAGAAGTACAAAATTGATCCAAAAGATCGCGCATTATTAACAGAAATTACGTATGGTACGTTGCAGCATAAATTCACATTGGATTATTTTTTAGAACCTTTTATCAGAGGGAAAGTGGACCTCTGGGTAAGATGGCTTTTACGTCTATCTTTATACCAGATGGAATACTTATCAAGAATACCTGCCCATGCAGCGGTGAATGAAGCGGTTGAAATTGCAAAACGTCGTGGACATCAAGGGATTGCTTCGATGGTAAACGGTGTGTTGCGATCTATTTTAAGAAAAGGTGTTCGTTCAGTTGATGAAATCAAAGACCCAATTGAGCGTTTATCCATTGAAACAAGTCATCCACAATGGCTCGTTGCACGCTGGGTAGAGTTTTATGGGTTTGACCATACAAGTGAGATGTTGCGCGAAAATAATGTGCCACCCGTTCAAACGGTGCGTGTCAATACAACGAAAACAACTGTTGACGAAGTATTAGCTCTGCTTGAAGAAGATGGTGTTAAGGCTGAGCAAAGCGACATAATTCCAGAATGTATTTATTTAACGAATGGGCAAGCATCTAGAACAGAAGCATTTAAAAAGGGTTTTATTACAATTCAAGATGAAAGCTCCATGTTACCTGCTAATGTGTTAAATCCACAACCAGGCTGGCGTGTTCTAGATATGTGCGCGGCACCAGGTGGAAAAACAACACATATGGCAGAAAAAATGAATAATAATGGGTCCATTTTAGCAACAGATCTTCATCCACATAAATTAGATTTAATTGATGAAAATGTGGAGCGTCTAGGTCTTGAAATCATTCAAACAGCACCAATTGACGGACGAAAAGCCGCATCTTTTTTACAGGAAGAATCTTTTGATGCCGTACTTGTGGATGCACCGTGTTCAGGGTTAGGCGTTATGCGTCGTAAACCAGATATAAAATACACAAAACGAGAAGAAGATTTAGAAAGTCTTCATTCAATACAACTAGAACTACTGGAAAATGCAGTGAAAGTATTAAAACCAGGTGGTCGTCTCGTATATAGTACATGTACGGTTGATAAAGTGGAAAATGAAGGAACAGTTAATGATTTTTTAACAACCCATCCAGAAATGGAACTTGTTCCAATTGAACATTTACCAACACAGTTAATTGAAAAACAACAAAATGGAATGTTACAAGTTTTTCCCCAAGACTTTGGAAGTGATGGCTTCTTTGTAGCGGCATTTTGCAAAAAAAGCGTCTAACCTCTCCTAAGAGAGACCTCGCTTAAATAGACATCGAAAAAGGAGAATCCAACCAATCATGGAGGATAAAAAATTAGAACGTATATTAGATTTAGTTGAACATGTAGAAGAAAAAGAACCCCGTCGTCAGAAGAAGGAAAAGCCAAATTTAAAAGAATCCATTTATTCATTACGATTAGATGAATTACAAGAGTGGTTAAAAGAAAATGGTGAAAAACCTTTCCGTGCGGCGCAAATCTTTGAATGGTTATATGAAAAACGAGTAAAAACATTTGAAGAAATGTCAAACCTTTCAAAAGGATTACGTGAAAAATTAAATGAGAATTTTGCACTTACAACTCTTTCAACAATTATTTCACAAGAGTCGAAAGATGGCACAATTAAATTCCTATTCCAATTACAAGATGGGTACTCAATTGAAACAGTTTTAATGCGTCATGATTACGGAAATTCTGTTTGTGTAACAACACAAGTTGGTTGCCGTATTGGATGTACTTTTTGTGCATCTACACTAGGGGGATTAAAACGCCACTTACTTGCTGGTGAAATTGTTGAGCAAGTAGTAAAAGTACAACAAGCTTTAGATGAAGTAGACCAACGCGTATCCCATGTTGTAATCATGGGGATTGGTGAACCGTTCGATAACTATGATTCAATGATGAATTTCCTAAAAGTGATTAACCATGAAAAAGGTTTAAACATTGGGGCTCGTCATATCACAGTTTCAACTTCAGGGATTATCCCAAAAATCTATCAATTTGCTGATGAGCAATTACAAATTAACTTTGCTTTATCATTACATGCACCAAACCAAGAATTACGTCAACAGTTAATGCCAATTGCAAAAGCTTATAAACTTGATAAATTAATGGAAGCCATTCGTTATTACACAGATAAAACAGGTCGTCGTGTAAGTTTTGAGTACGGATTATTTGGTGGAGAAAATGATTCTGTTGAACATGCAGAAGAACTATCGAAATTAATTAAAGGAATTAAATGTCATGTTAATTTAATTCCAGTTAACTATGTACCTGAGCGTAACTATGTACGTACACCACGTAATCAAATTTTTGCTTTTGAAAAAGTATTGAAAAAGAATGGAATTAATGTAACCATTCGACGCGAACACGGGTCAGATATTGATGCGGCTTGTGGTCAATTACGAGCGAAAGAGAGAGCACAAGAAACGAGGTGATCACTGTGAAGTATACAATTGAAAGTGATATCGGGAAAAAACGTGCGGTAAATGAAGATCGGGTTGCCTTTATAGAGCGACCCGATCGTTATAAACTTGCCATTTTAGCAGATGGCATGGGTGGCCATAATGCAGGAGATGTTGCAAGTGAAATGGCCATTGAAGAAATGAAAAATCATTTTTTAAAAGCAGATCCTGAAAATTTTCATTCTTTGCGTGAAAAGAAAGATTGGATGTTTGATGTCATCACCGACTTAAATGAAAAAATATATCAACATTCTCTAACAAACAAAAACTGTGAAGGAATGGGGACAACATTAATCGCTGTATTAATAGATGGCTTAAATTGTTTAATAAGCCATATCGGTGATAGTCGAGTTTACAATTTTACTACAGAGAAGATTGAGCTTGTTACGAGAGATCATTCATATGTCAATATATTGATTGAAAATGGAGAAATAAGTGAAGAAGAAGCTGTTAATCATCCGCAGAAAAACTTCATTGTTAAGGCGATTGGGACAGAGCCAACAATCGAACCTGATTTTTACGAATTAAATCTAAATGAAACTTCCTACTTACTCATTTGTTCCGACGGGTTAAGTAATAAATTGTCAACAGATGAAATGGCAGCAATCATAACACTCCCAATGTCTATTTCAGATAAGGGGAAAAAGCTAATTCAATTAGCAAATGATAGCGGAGGAGAAGATAATATTTCGATCATTTTATTATCAACAAAAGATAAGGAGGTGTAACAATGCTAATAGGAAAACGTATTAATGATCGGTATAAAATATTGCAACTCATTGGTGGCGGTGGAATGTCCAATGTATATTTAGCATATGACATGATATTAAACCGTGAAGTTGCTATTAAAATTTTACGTTACGATGCAGCAAACGAAGAAGAATTTCACCGTAGATTCCAACGAGAAGCCTTATCTGCAACAAGCCTAACACATCCGAATATTGTCAGTATCTATGATGTCGATGAAGACGATGATATGCACTATATCGTGATGGAATATGTTAAAGGCAAAACGTTGAAGCAATACATAAATGAGTTTTCGCCTTTGTCGCCTGCTCGAAGTATTCACATAATGAAACAACTTACTTCTGCCATTGCACATGCGCACGAAAACCACATTATCCACCGTGATATTAAGCCACAGAACGTCTTAGTTGATCAGGAAGGAAATTTAAAAGTTACCGACTTTGGGATTGCGACCACATCAAGTGCAACAAGCTATACGAAAACTAATTCTGTGATTGGGACAGTCCATTACTTATCTCCCGAACAGGCACGTGGTGGAATTGCAACGAAGAAATCAGATATCTATGCTCTAGGTATTGTATTATATGAATTATTGACTGGTGAACTCCCGTTTTCGGGGGAGTCAGCGGTATCGATTGCATTAAAGCATCTACAAGCTGAGACGCCATCAGTTAGAGCCTTTGATGCCAATATCCCACAAGCACTTGAAAATGTAGTGTTAAAAGCGACTGCTAAAAATGAAGCACACCGGTATGACTCTGTAGAAGAAATGCAAGAAGATTTAGATACTGTTTTGTCACCAAGTCGCTCAAATGAACATAAATTTATGCCACCTGTTGACGATGATGCAACAAAAGCAATACCAATAATCAAAGACCGTATGCCAGTTAATGAAATTGCTAATACAAAGGTATTGGCGTCCTCTACTGGTAAGAAACCTAAAGATAAATCATCAACAGGTAAAGAAAAATCAGAAAAGACTGTCAAGAAAAGAAGTCGAAAAAAGATTGCCGCCATTATTACAGCAACTATAGCGATTATCATACTTTTGATGATATTACTGTTTAATTTGTTGAGTCCGAAAACAATTGAAATTCCAGATGTTGCAAATATGGAACCAGAAGAGGCAAAAGAAACCCTAGAAAAGGCAGGTTTTGTCATTGGAAAAGAACGAGAGCAGAATTCTGATGACGTAGAAGAGGGGCTGGTCATTAAGACGGATCCAAAAGCTGGTTTGACCCGTGTTGAAGGGACAAAAATTAATTTAATCATCAGTATTGGCAATGAAGAAATTGAAATGGATGATTATATCGGACAAGGAATTGATCAGGTAACAACGGTTTTAAATAACATGGATTTTAAAGATATCGAGCTTGAATACGAGCATTCCGATCAACCTGCTGGAACGATTATTGGCCAATCTCCTGAAGCTGGTGAAAAGGTTGTAGCAGAAGATACAACTGTGACCTTAACAATTAGTGAGGGAGTCCGATATGTGACAGTACCTGATTTAAATGGATTTAATCAAACGGCGATTAGTGAATATGAGCGGAATACAGGCCTAAATATCGAAGTGTCAAGTGAAGAACATTCAGACACAGTTCCTGCTGGCAGTGTGATTTCTCAAGATCCCCATGCAAATGCTCAAGTTCAAGAAGGGGGAACTGTTAAAGTTGTTCTCTCTAAAGGGCCAGCACCAAAACAAGTGAAAATGTATGTTAATTCCATTGTGATCCCTTATGAACCAATTGAATTAGGTGTACCCCAGGTTGTTGAAATTTATATTGAAGATAAAAACAGGCGAATGTCAGAACCAGTTGAAACAATTGAAATTACAGAGGATTATACGTACAAAATTCAATTAGAAATTGAAGAAGGACAAAAAGCAGCATACCGAATTGTCCGTGATTCGATGGAAATTTCAAAAGCAACGATTTCCTACGATGAACTCAAGGAATAAGGAGGAATAAAATGGCTCAGGGCCAAATTCGTAAAGCACTTAGTGGTTATTACTATGTTTATCAAGAAGGTCAATTAATTCAATGTCGAGGACGAGGTGTTTTCCGCAATCGAGGGGAAGCACCTCTTGTAGGCGACTTTGTCGATTACACAAAAGAAGGCGAATCGGATGGCTATGTGATGAAAATTCATCCAAGAAAAAATGAGCTTGTTCGACCTCCGATTGCTAATATCGATCAAGCGCTATTAGTTTTTTCTGTAAAAGAGCCTGATTTTAATACCATATTATTAGACCGATTTTTAGTCGTTTTGGAATCTTTTCAAGTAAATCCAATTATTTGTTTAACAAAAACAGATTTATTGAACGGTGAAGACCGTGAAAAGCTTCAAACCTATATCGATGATTATCGACAAATAGGATATAAGGTAATTGAAACGTTTAAAAATGATGTGTCATTGATTGAACAACTTCAGCCAGTATTAGAAGAAAAAACGACTGTGCTTGCTGGACAATCAGGTGTTGGAAAATCTACTTTGTTAAATACATTAATTCCAGATTTAAATCTAAAAACAAACGATATTTCTCAAAGTCTTGGCCGAGGAAAGCATACAACACGTCATGTTGAGCTAATTGAAGTAGCGGGCGGTTTACTAGCTGATACACCAGGATTTAGCTCGTTTGATTTTGATACAATAGAAAAAGAAGAATTAACTGCTTGTTTCCCCGAATTAGCTAGAATCAGTGAAAGCTGTAAATTCAGAGGGTGCTTACATTTGAAAGAGCCAAAATGTGCAGTAAAAGAAGCGGTAGAGTCAGGCGAAATTCGTTCTTATCGTTTCGAGCATTATCATCAAATTTTACAAGAAATTATCGATCGAAAGCCGAGGTACTAATCATGATTAAAATTGCACCATCTATCCTATCAGCAAATTTTGCTAAATTAGGGGAAGAAGTGAAAGAAGTTGAAGCAGCAGGAGCTGAACTAATTCACATTGACGTAATGGACGGACATTTCGTACCAAATATTACGATGGGTCCAATAGTCGTAGAGGCTTTACGCCCAATTACAACTTTACCACTAGATGTTCATTTAATGATTGAAAATCCAGATGCTTATATTGAACAATTTGCCAAAGCAGGAGCAGATTATATTACGGTTCATGTGGAGGCATGTAGACATTTACATCGTACAATTCAATTAATTCGCTCGTTTGGTGTAAAACCAGGGGTAGTTTTAAATCCACATACACCAATTGAATCCATCCAACATATTTTAGAGGATGTAGATTTAGTATTATTTATGACAGTAAACCCAGGCTTTGGGGGCCAAAAATTCATTTCATCTGTAGTTCCAAAGGTAGAAGCACTTTCTAATATCATTAAAGAGCGCGGTTTAAACATTGATATTGAAATTGATGGTGGCATTAACGAAGAGACAATTGTTCCTTGTGCAAAAGCCGGTGCGACGATTTTTGTCGCAGGATCAGCCATTTATAATCAAGCTGATCGTGCAAATGCCCTACAACGAATTAAAGCTGCAGGAGAGGCTGCACTAGCCTAATGACGACAGTTGTAATTTGTTCAGGTGGTCCGAAACATGAGTTATGCTCCTTTGACACATTTAAATTACAAGAAGATGTTGTGTTTATAGGAGCAGATCGAGGATCATTATATTTGTTACAAGAGGGAATCGTGCCAACAGAAATTGTTGGAGATTTTGATTCCTTAACAGATGAAGAATGGGCATTTGTTTCCGAAAAAGGCATGAAAATAGAAAGAGTTAAAGCAGAAAAAGATGAGACGGATACGGACTTGGCTCTATTAAAGGCATTGCACTATCAACCAACACAAATCTACATAACAGGGGTTACCGGAGGACGACTTGATCATTTTGAAGCAGCCATTCGTTCAATCTATCGTTTGCAATCAAACCATAAAGAGATACAAATGAAAATTATTAACGCTCAAAATGAAATATGCATATTCTTTCCTGGCAAACATAGGATATTACGAGATGAAAAGTATAAATACCTTTCATTTTTCGCATATGAAAAGGATGTTCTAGACGTCACCTTACGTGGTGTAAAATACGAAACAACAAACGAGGTAATTGAACTAGGAACATCTCGTTTTACTAGTAATGAACTGATTTTAGAGCTTGGTTATATCTCCTTTTCCTCAGGCATATGTTTAATGATAAGAAGCAGTGACTAATAAGGAGGTCCGTAGTTGAGAGTTTATACATTTCAATTGCCGAAGTTTGTGAGTAGTTTTACGCGTAGTTGCATTAAGTTGTTTAAAGGTAACAAAAAGAAAAAAGGTTCAGATTAATCCTTCGTGAACTTATACTAACTTATTCTTGTAAGAACAACGCCGATTACACCTAATCGAGCGGAGCTACTAGTTATTTACTAGTAGCTTTTTTGTTTGGGGAAGTAAAGAGTGAGTACTTGAAGATAGTATTAGAGTATGTAATGAAGTGACTAGTTTTACACAAGAGCATAATGATATAGAGTGGAATCTACTATAAAAATGGTTGGGTTCTCTACATCTGGCTGATGAAGACCAAAAGGAGAAAACAGAACATGAAAAAAGGTCTTCATCCGGTCAATGAAGACCAAAATAGGATCTCCGAATACGAAAAAAGGTCTTCATCCAGTCAATGAAGACCAAAATAGGATCTCCGAATACGATAAAAGGTCTTCATCCAGTCGATGAAGACCAAAAGGAGAAAACCGAACATGATAAAAGGTCTTCATCCAGTCGATGAAGACCAAAATAGGATCTCCGAATACGATAAAAGGTCTTCATCCAGTCGATGAAGACCAAAATAGGATCACCGAATATGAAAAAAGTTCTTCATTCAGTTGATGAAGACCGAAATGGGATCTCTGAATACGAATAAAGGTCTTCATCCAATCGATGAAGACCAAAAGGAGAAAAAAGAACATGAAAGAAGGTCTTCATCCGGTCAATGAAGACCATAACGAGAACGAATAAGCATCATAAAAGATCCTATTATTAATCCTATATGAATACAGGTTGTTCCTAGTTATCTATGAAATACGCCCACTGATGAACCCCTACTATTGTAAAATTTTCTTTTAAAATTTTCCTTATTATCCTCTTTGACCCAACACCCCCACACCACTCATAAATAACATTCGTCGTTATTTTCTCATCTGGGAACAAGAGCTGAAATTCCCTAACACTCCGCATAACAGCATCACCAACTGTTTCCTTATGTTCGCACACTTTACAAATGCAATTCTTCCCGAAAAAGTCAATAGAAAATGACCTGCATGCAGCGCAAATGATTCCTTTTTTCAATTGGTCGAAGTTATATGAAGGTACTTGTGTAAAGGGAGATGTCGGTAAATGAAGAGAAATTAGTTGGTCGGCCAGTTTTCTATGCTGTTCATTTAATTTTAAAGGATAGCTATCTAATTTCTTTAAATAACGATTAATTTGAGTCGGAAAAATAAATGGCTTGTCTATCGGTGCTTGGTAGAGGGTAAAACCGGGATTTATGAAAACAACAGAGGAAACTATCGGGAGTTTAAAACGTAGACTAGTGAGTAATTGACGGAGCAAAGACTCGCTTCTACTTAACTGTAAAAGTGGATTCGTAATTTCTGACCGAGCCTTACTGTAAATTTGATCAGATTCATAAAAATAATCACCCTCAAAATTTTTCACTTCAAAAAGGTAAAGAGTATCCGGAAGCAGGATAAGTGTGTCGAGTTGGAATATGGTGTTATTTGTTTTGAGGAGTAAATCGTTTAATATCAAGCACTCACACTGTAGCTTTTCAGTCAGCCGATCAAACATCACTTCTCCTTCAAAGCCTTTTTGAAGATTGAAAAAGTGTTTCTGATCTTTATCGGACAAAGTCATACGAGTGTATAATGAGCTCATGATTTGTAACTCGGTGGATTCAGTTCGAGGTTTTAAAAGCATAATGCATATCCTTTCTAATTATTTTGAAACTTTATTTCTATTGATTAATAAGTTAAGTGAATGCTATCAGAAAATCCATTATATTTTGTGACATTTAATGGATTCAGTTCGAGGTTTTAAAATCATTTTTCGTATCCTTCCCTAATATTGTTTGAAACTTCAATTCTATTTTAGCAAGAATTTGTTGGATAGATTGTTAAAAATATATTAGTTGTTTACAAGCAATTTAGCTGAGGCCATATTGCGTAATAAAAAATTTCAAATTTCTCACAACCCTAATTATATTGGATCAATTGATAAACGAAATTCAAATTTAATCCAAGAGGCCTTAATTAGGAAAAATGCACAAAAAAACATCAACTTTTACTAAAAGTAAAAATTGATGTTTATGTTAGAAGCATATTTATTATACGCGTTCTACTTTACCTGATTTAAGAGCACGAGCAGAAACCCATACACGCTTTGGTTTGCCGTTAACTAAGATACGAACTTTTTGTAAGTTAGCGCCCCAAGTACGTTTGTTAGCGTTCATAGCGTGTGAACGGTTGTTACCTGTGCGAGTTTTACGTCCAGTAATAACACATTGTTTTGCCATGTATATTCCCTCCTTACAGATGAATCTGAAAGCTGTTTTTTCAGTTCGTTATTTCACATACCATAATAATTTACCACAGACCTACATTCTATGCAATAGTTTTCGCTGATGCTTTCAAGAAAAAAACCTTTACACTAAAAATACTTTATGACTTACGCATTTAACTGCACAACAGGTAGTTCAGATGGCTATTGTAGTATAGTTGGAGCAACCATAGGGTAACTTTCAAAGTATATCTCCCGTCAAGATTCGCGTGACTGACAAATCATTTACTGACTGAAAGATGGCGACGATTTAAGAGTAAAACCCATCCTTTTTAAAACTAGCGTATCGATACAGAGGAATGATTTTTTTAGGTCAAACTAAAAATTCAAATTTATGACAGCCTGAAATAGGATTATTTCAATCTGAGGGAGAATTATTTAGCTATGAGTGATCCACTTTCTATTGTATCTTAAAATAATAACAAGTTGAAACGAAATCCATCACGAACCATCATTCTAGTTGCATGTATATGAATAATGTTACTAAAATATTGTTATTTTAGGATTATTTTTTGCGGTTTTTACAAATTCATGTATATTAGGTAGACGAGGGCTATGGATTTCTTTTATAATCATCTTTTGTGTAGTACAATAGACTGTAGCAAAAAGTGAGCCAAGGGGGCAAAGTCATGTCAGTAGAAATTAAAAACGATTTCGGTCAAATTGATATTTCAAATGATGTAATTGCACAAATTGCAGGTGGAGCAGCAATTGAATGTTACGGTATTGTAGGCATGGCATCAAGACATCAAATTCGCGATGGTTTAACAGATATTTTACGAAAAGAAAATTTCACAAAAGGTGTAATTATCCGTCAAGACGGAGAAGACCTTCATATCGATATGTATATTATAGTTAGCTATGGTACGAAAATTTCAGAAGTGGCTTATCAAGTTCAATCAAAAGTAAAATATACAGTAAATAAAACATTAGGAATGAGCGTTAAATCGGTGAACATATTTGTTCAAGGTGTTCGCGTAATGAATGTGTAAGAGGAGGATTTGAAACTGATGAAGTCACTAGACGGAATTAAGTTTGCAGAAATGGTTAAGATGGGGGCGCATAACCTGTCTCAAAATGCAAATTATGTTGATTCATTAAATGTCTTTCCAGTTCCAGATGGAGACACGGGTACAAATATGAATTTATCCATGTCTTCGGGTGCAAAAGAAACAGAAATTAATGCAGGAGAGCATATTGGTAAAACAGCTCAAAGCTTATCAAAGGGATTGTTAATGGGGGCCCGCGGGAACTCTGGGGTTATTTTATCCCAACTATTCCGTGGATTCGGTAAAGCACTAGAAAAGGATGCGACGATTGAAGCGAAGCAATTTGCAGATGCGTTCCAAGCTGGTGTTGATACGGCGTATAAAGCTGTGATGAAACCTGTTGAAGGAACAATTTTGACAGTTGCTCGTGAAGCGGCAGCAAAAGCAGTCGAAGTAGCAGATCATGAAACGGACATCATTAAAGTAATGGAAGCAATTGTGGAAGAAGCGAAAAATTCCTTAAATCGTACACCTGATTTACTGCCAGTTCTAAAAGAAGTTGGTGTTGTAGATAGTGGTGGGCAAGGGCTTGTATTTGTATATGAAGGCTTTCTTGCTTGTCTAAGAGGTGAAGCGCTTCCACAAAAAAGCGCTACAAATATTGATGAACTAATTAATGCGGAACACCATCGTGCCCAAGATTTTATGAGCACAGAGGACATTGTTTTTGGATATTGTACTGAAATCATGGTTCGTTTGGAAGAAGACAAAGAACCGTTTGTTGAAAATGATTTCCGTGAAGAACTAAATGTGATGGGTGATTCCTTGCTTGTCGTTTCCGATGATGAAATTGCAAAAGTACATATCCACACAGAAAATCCTGGAGCGGTACTCAATGCAGGTCAAAAATACGGAAGTTTAATTAAAATTAAAGTAGATAATATGCGTGAACAGCACTCGGCTATAGTAAATGAGGAAGGGCAGGCTGAGCAACCTTCAGCGCCGTTGAAAAAGGAAAAACATCCTTATGCAGTCGTAACGGTAGCAATGGGTGAAGGAATCGCAAATTTACTTCGTAGTATCGGTGCTTCTTATGTTATTGAAGGCGGTCAAACGATGAATCCTTCAACTGAAGATATCGTTAAAGCCGTAAAAGAAATTGGTGCAGAAAAAGTACTAATTTTACCGAACAATAAAAATATCGTGATGGCTGCAGAACAAGCTGTAGAATTATTAGATATTGAGGCTGCTGTTGTACCAACAAAAACAATTCCTCAAGGGATGGCAGCTATTTTATCCTTCAATCCAGAAGCAACAGTTGAAGACAATAAACAAGGGATGACAGAAGCCTATGCACATGTTAAAACAGGCCAAGTCACTTACGCTGTTCGTGATACGTCAATTGACGGTGTAGAAATTCATAAAGACGATTTCATGGCATTATCAGAAGGAAAGATTATCTTGTCGACTCCTGACTTAATGAAAGCGTCACAAAAAGTTCTATCTGAATTGATCGATGAAGATGCTGAAATCATTACTATTCTTTACGGTGAAGGTGCTACAGAACAACAAGCGAATGAACTAGCTGCATTTGCAGAAGAACTGAATGCAGATGTAGAAGTTGAAATTGTAGACGGTAAGCAAACGTTATATCCGTTTATCTTCTCAATTGAATAACAATAATTAGGTGGCCTCAAGTGGTCGCCTTTTTAATTTGAGTTGTCGAATGTCGCAAGCTGCTATTTGGGACACTTTAACTACCTCTACGCATATAAGCTTTCTTCTCTGAGGCCTCTGAATCGCTTGGTCAATTAGTGCTGACACTGTCATGCGATGTGATGCTTTTATCAGGCCGGTAGTTGGGGTGAGCGCTTGTTGAGTCAAGTCTGCAAAGCTTGCGCGTGTGGCGCTTTCATAGACGCTAGCGTTCTTCGCTTTTTCTATTGAACTGGAAATATATTATTTTGATTAACGAAGATTGTTCGTGCTAAACTAGACATACAATATTAAACTTTTTAGAATTTAGTAAGTTCATTTTTAAGGAGGGATTTACGTGAAATTTACTTCTGTTTTTGACATTATCGGTCCGGTAATGATTGGTCCATCTTCTTCTCATACAGCAGGTGCGGCAAGAATTGGTCGGGTTGCGAGAGATTTATTTGGACGACAGCCGAAATGGGCAAAAATCCACTTATTCGGTTCGTTTGCAGAAACCTATCAAGGGCATGGGACGGATGTAGCCATCGTTGGTGGTTTACTTGATTTTGATACGTTTGATGAACGAATTAAAACTTCATTTGACTATGCAAAGAAGGAAAATTTCGAGTTTGAAATCATTCCTGAAACAGCTAATAAAGAACATCCGAATACAGCTCGAATTGTTATGGGCGATGAAAATGGTGAAATGTCTGTAGAAGGAATTTCCATTGGTGGGGGAAAAATTGAAATTAGTGAAGTCAATGGATTCAAGCTCCGTTTAACTGGTGGTATGCCAGCACTTCTAGTTGTTCATGATGACCGTGCAGGATGTATTGCAAACGTTGCAAACTGCCTTGCAATGCACAGCGTTAATATCGGCCATATGGAAGTATCTCGAATTGAGCGTGGTCAAACAGCATTAATGGTCATTGAAGTTGACCAAAATATAGAAGATAAAATCATGCAACAAATCTCTCTCATACCAAACGTTACGAAAGTATCGAAAATTAATAATTAAGGAGTGAGCAATAATGGACGTTTTATTTCATAATGTTAGGGAATTAGTAGACCTTGCGGAAAAAGAGAATAAGCTCATCTCTGAAATTATGATCGAGCAAGAAATGAATATGAGTGGTCGATCAAGAAAAGAAATTTTTGAACAAATGGATAGAAATTTAACGGTTATGGAAGAAGCAGTTGAAAGAGGATTAAAAGGCGTTCAGTCTGTAACTGGATTAACTGGTGGAGATGCAGTTTTAATTCAAAATTATATTGCTAAAGGAAATTCCCTTTCCGGTGATCTTTTATTAGATGCTGTAAGTAAAGCGGTTGCAACAAATGAAGTAAATGCTGCAATGGGTACAATTTGTGCAACACCTACAGCCGGGTCAGCTGGAGTCGTTCCAGGGACTTTATTTGCCGTGAAGAACAAATTAAACCCAACACGCGAGCAAATGATTCGCTTTTTATTTACATCCGGCGCATATGGATTTGTTGTTGCTAACAATGCTTTTATTTCAGGGGCAGCTGGTGGTTGTCAAGCAGAAGTAGGTTCAGCAGCAGGTATGGCAGCAGCTGCGATTGTCGAAATGGCAGGTGGTACGCCAGCACAAACAGCTGAAGCATTTGCGATTACATTAAAGAACATGTTAGGCCTAGTATGTGACCCAGTTGCAGGTTTAGTTGAAGTGCCGTGTGTAAAACGAAATGCAATGGGAGCAGCAAATTCATTAGTAGCAGCAGATATGGCACTTGCAGGTGTAACAAGTCGAATCCCTTGTGATGAAGTAATTGGTGCGATGTTTAGAATTGGTCAATCTATGAGCCCGAACTTGAAAGAAACAGCTCGCGGAGGACTAGCTGCAACACCTACTGGTAAAGCGATTGCTGCGAAAATTTTTGGAAGTGCAGTAACAGTTGAGTAACATAGGAATTGAACCGATTACAACCTTAAAGGGGATTGGGAAAGAAACAGCCGAACATTTAGCTGAATTAGGGATTTTTACAATCCATGATTTAGTATGGACATTTCCATATCGTCATGAGGATTTTCGATTAAAGGACTTAGCTGAAACACCTCATAATGAACGGGTAACTATAGAGGCACGAGTAGAAAGTATGCCGAATGTGTTGTTTCTAGGTAAAAACAAATCTCGCCTGCAAGTAACGGTTTTGGCTGGTCGTCATTTAGTCAAGGTTGTCTTCTTTAATCAAAATTATTTACGGACAAAATTAACCCCTGGAACGATCGTAACAGTAACGGGGAAATGGGACCGTGGAAGACAAGTAATTAATGGGTCATCCATTAAATTTGGACCAAAAACAGATGATACAGATTTTGAACCGGTTTACAGTTTAAAAGGGAATATTCATCAAAATAAATTTCGTAAATATATACGCCAAGCACTAGATGTGATGGGAGAAGAGACGATGGAAACTCTCCCATTACATCTCCTTGAGGAATATAAGCTCCTTCCCCTAACGGAAGCATTGGAAGGTGTACATTTCCCTAAAGACGCCAATCATGCGAAACAAGCAAGAAGACGTTTTGTATATGAAGAACTTTTACAATTCCAATTAAGAATCCAGGCGCTACGTAAAGCGCGAAAGGAAACTGAAAAGGGAATTGCCATTCAATATGATTTACAAAAGATTCGCGCCTTTATCAATACGATTCCATTTGAACTGACAAATGCTCAAAAACGAGTGGTCAATGAAATTTGTAAAGATTTAAAAGAACCTAGTCGTATGAACCGATTGCTTCAAGGGGATGTAGGGTCAGGGAAAACGATTGTCGCAGCAATTGGTCTTTATGCTGCAGTTACAGCTGGGTATCAAGGGGCGTTAATGGCACCAACTGAGATTCTAGCTGAACAACATGCCCAGTCTCTATCTGCGTGGTTTGATCCGATTGGGGTAAAAGTTTCATTACTGTCTGGATCTACGAAAACAAAAGATAGAAAAATGATTTTAGAACAGTTACATAATGGTGAAATTGATATTTTAATTGGTACACATGCATTAATTCAACCAGATGTCATTTTCAAAAAATTAGGATTCGTAATAACGGATGAACAGCACCGTTTTGGGGTTGAGCAAAGAAGAATCTTGAGAGATAAAGGTGAAAATCCAGATGTATTATTTATGACGGCTACACCTATTCCAAGAACGTTAGCCATTACAGCATTTGGAGAAATGGATGTCTCCGTTATTAATGAGCTTCCTGCAGGACGAAAAGAAATTAAGACGCATTGGTTGAAAAAAGAGCAATTGAATTCTGTTTTCTCACAAATGGATAAGGAGCTAAGTGCTGGAAGACAAGCTTATGTAATTTGTCCTTTAATTGAGGAGTCAGAAAAACTTGATGTACAAAATGCGGTAGAAGTATATGAACAACTAACTTCAATTTTTAAAGGTCGCTATAAAATTGGGTTAATGCATGGTCGCTTACATCCTGATGAAAAAGATGATGTAATGCGAGCATTTACAGAAGGTAAAATTGATGTCCTTGTGTCAACAACTGTTGTTGAGGTAGGGGTAAACGTACCGAATGCATCATTTATGTTAATTTACGATGCCGATCGATTTGGTCTCTCTCAGCTACATCAGCTACGGGGGCGTGTTGGACGTGGTGAATTCCAGTCGATGTGCGTCCTATTAGCAAATCCTAAAACGGATGAAGGTAAAGAAAGAATGATGTCAATGACAGAGACGAATGATGGCTTCCGTTTAGCTGAAAAAGATTTAGAATTACGTGGACCAGGAGACTTCTTTGGGAAAAAACAAAGTGGGTTACCTGAGTTTAAAATGGCAGATTTAGTCCATGATTACCGAACATTAGATGTAGCGCGTCAAGATGCTGCAAAAATCATTTATGATGATGCCTTTTGGGAAAACGATGAATATAAGAGTTTACGAGAAATGCTCGAAGAATCAGGTGTTTTAAATGGCGAGCGTATTGACTAAGCTATTTTTGATCTATTGGTAGAATCTATTAAATCTAACAAATTAATCGAAGAACGTAACAAGTTTCTATTAGATATTGTTGCGTTCTTTTTTTTGTAATTGTATACTAGTATTAGTACCAAGTGCTAAATACAGTGGAAAGTGGGTGACGGATGAATATGAAGCGTACTAAAAAAGAACGTCAACAACTGCTTTGCGATACGATTGAACAAAATCCTTTCGTAACGGATGAACAGTTAGCTTCGCAGTTTGGAGTAAGTGTCCAAACAATTCGTCTCGATCGCATGGAACTTTCAATTCCTGAGTTGCGTGAGCGTATAAAAGACGTAGCTTCAAGAAATTATGAAAACGAAGTAAAATCCTTACCATTAGATGAAGTCATTGGTGAGATTATAGATATTGAACTTGATCAAAGAGCAATTTCAATTTTCGATGTGAGGACAGAACATGTTTTTCAGCGGAATGGTATTGCACGCGGACATCATTTGTTTGCACAAGCAAATTCATTAGCAGTTGCTGTTATTAATGATGAACTTGCATTAACTGTAAAATCAAATGTTGTATTTTTAAAACCTGTTAAATTAGGAGATCGTGTGGTCACGAAAGCGTTGGTACGTGGACAACATAATGAAAAAAATAGAACATATATAGATGTCGTATCAACCGTAAATAATAGCACCGTTTTTAAAGGTGAATTTGAGATGTATCGCACGAAAGGTGTAGGTGAAGAAAATGAAACTAGCAATTGATGGTATGGGTGGAGATCATGCGCCACAATCGGTTGTTGAAGGTGTATTACTTGCTTTAAATGATTTTCCTAATGTAGAAATCCAATTATATGGAAAAGAACAAGAATTAAAAAAATATATTCCTTCAAGTCATGAGCGACTTGAGATTGTACATTGTGAAGAAGTGGTAGAAGGAGAAGACGATCCTGCACGTGCTGTTCGTCGTAAAAAAGACTCTTCTATGACACGCATGCTTGAAGCGGTTTCGGAAGGTAGAGCAAATGCTTGTTTATCTGCTGGGAATACAGGTGCACTGATGGCAGGTGGATTATTTAAAGTAGGCAGAATTGAAGGCGTGTTCCGTCCAGCCTTATCAACTACTTTGCCAACAATAGATGGCAAAGGTTTTCTTATGCTTGATTTAGGGGCAAATTCAGAAGCAAAACCGGAAAACTTATTGCAATATGCCATCATGGGTGATATTTACGCGAAAAAAGTTCGTGGAATAGACAATCCTCGTATTGGATTATTAAACATTGGAACAGAAGAAAAAAAAGGAAATGAGCTAACAAAGAGCGTATATCAATTATTATCAGATTCTAATTTGAATTTCGTTGGTAATGTTGAAGCTCGTGATCTTTTACAAAATGTTGCAGATGTTGTAGTAACAGATGGTTTCACTGGGAATATGGTCTTGAAATCAATAGAAGGAACAGCAGGCGCAATGATGTCTATGCTTAAAGAAGTGTTTATGGCTTCTGGTAAGACAAAAATCGGTGCTTTACTAGTGAAAAGTGAATTAAAAGGGTTAAAAACTAAACTTGATTACTCTGAGCACGGTGGTGCAGCTTTATTTGGTTTACAAGCACCAGTTGTGAAAGCGCATGGCTCATCAAATGCTCGAGCTATTTATAACGCTATTCGTCAGGCATCAATTATGGTCGAACATGATGTGACAAAAATTATGACAACAACGATCGCTGACAGCCAAAGCAAGTAAACGGATCATCATTTGTAAAGGGGATACATTATGTCAAAAATAGCATTTATTTTTCCAGGTCAAGGTTCACAATCAGTAGGAATGGGTGCAGAATTAATTGCAGTTAACGAAACAAGTAAATCTTTCTATGACCAAGCAGACAGTGCTCTAGGTTTCTCATTATCTAAATTAATGATTGAAGGACCAATTGAAGAGTTAACGTTAACATACCACGCACAACCTGCGTTATTAACAACGGGTGTTATGGTAGCTCACGCCTTACAAGAAGCTGGAATAGAGCCAGATTATACAGCTGGTCATTCATTAGGTGAATACAGTGCATTTGTAACGTCAGGTGTTCTATCTTTCGAAGATGCTGTAAGAGTTGTTCATAAACGCGGATTATTTATGAATGATGCAGTACCAGCAGGCCAAGGCGCAATGGCAGCTATTTTAGGTATGGAAGCAGGACCATTACGTGAAGTTTGTGAAAAAGTATCTGCTGAAGGTGAAGTTGTCCAACTAGCAAACTTAAACTGCCCTGGTCAAATCGTTATTTCAGGAACAAAAGCTGGTGTTGAGCAAGCTTGTGTTGCCGCAAAAGAAGCAGGAGCAAAACGTGCAATTCCGTTAGTTGTTAGTGGACCATTCCACTCTGAACTAATGCGTGAAGCTGCAGTAAAATTAAAAGAAGAAATTGAATCAATTGAAATTACTGCTCCAAAAATACCAGTCATCAGTAACGTTCATGCAGACATCCTGCAAGATGCAGATACAATTAAAAACGAGATGGTAGAACAAGTATTTAGCCCAGTTCTATGGGAAGATGATGTTCGTAAAATGATTGAACTAGGTGTGACAACATTTATTGAATGTGGTCCTGGAAAAGTTCTTTCTGGTCTTGTGAAGAAAATAGATCGTTCTGTAAAAACATATTGTGTATATGATGAAGCTTCATTAAAAGAAGTAATTGAAGCAGTGAGAGGTGAATAGATTGGGTAAACTAGAAGGTAAAACAGCTGTTGTTACTGGCGCATCACGTGGAATCGGACGTGCTATTGCTTTGCAACTTGCCAAAGAAGGTGCAAATGTTGTTGTTAACTATAGCGGTAGTGAAGATAAGGCGCTGCAAGTTGTAGAAGAAATTAAAAATATCGGTAGAAATGCTATTGCAGTAAAAGCAAATGTATCGGATAATGAATCAGTACAAAATTTAATGAGCCAAGCTCTTGAAGCTTTTGGTTCCATTGATGTATTAATTAATAATGCTGGGATCACTCGCGATAATTTAATTATGCGAATGAAAGAAGATGAGTGGGACGATGTTATTAGCACGAACTTAAAAGGCGTATTCCTTTGTACAAAGGCAGTCACTCGTCAAATGATGAAACAACGCGCTGGTCGTATTATTAATATCTCTTCTATCGTAGGTGTAATGGGTAATGCTGGACAAGCAAACTATGTTGCTGCTAAAGCAGGAGTTATTGGTTTAACAAAAACAACTGCTAGAGAATTAGCTTCTCGCAATATTTTAGTCAATGCTATTGCTCCAGGGTTTATTGAAACAGAAATGACAGATGCTCTACCGGAAGATATTAAAGCTGCTATGTTAGCTCAAATTCCGCTTGCACAACTAGGTCATCCAGAGCACATCGCTAAAGCAGTTGTATTTTTAGCTTCTGAAGACTCTAGTTATATGACAGGACAAGTATTGCACATTGATGGCGGAATGGTCATGTAGCCTTAAGCTACTGAAGAAAACGCCCGAATACTTTTCCAACCAAATCATGTTATGGAATAAAATTTACTATATTTCAAATCCACTTGAGGGGAGGTGACTGTATGTCTGCAGTATTAGAACGCGTAACAAAAGTTGTCGTTGACCGTTTAGGTGTTGACGAAAGCGAAGTAAAACCAGAAGCTTCATTCCGTGAAGATTTAGGTGCTGATTCATTAGACGTTGTTGAATTAGTAATGGAACTTGAAGATGAGTTTGATATGGAAATCTCTGACGAAGATGCAGAAAAAATTGCAACTGTTGGTGATGCAATCAGCTATATCGAAGCCAAAGTTAACGCATAATTTAATTGGAGGCACATTTTGTATTTTTGCAAAATCAGTGCCTCTTTATCTTTTTGCGTTATTCCGCTTAGTACCTATAATAATTGGAAATGATAGGGGATATAGGTTTTTATACAATTGACCAAAGATATAACGATGGAACTTACCAATTTTGCTTTTTGTAATGCTTTTTTATCATGTAAAAATAACCAAAATTTGCTTGATTATCTATACAAGAATTATGTTACATTGTAAACTATCGTTAGAAACTATGAGGAAGGCAGATTGTTCATGACAATTAGAAAAAAAGGAAATAAAGAGCGTTCAGGTGTATTGCCTGATAAAGTAAAAAGTCAATTTGAGGTTTTACAAAAGGAATTAAATATTTTCTTCCAAAACAAACATCTTTTATACCAAGCATTTACTCATTCATCGTATGTGAATGAGCATCGTCGAAAACTATTTACGGATAACGAACGCTTAGAATTTTTAGGTGATGCAGTATTAGAACTATCTGTATCAAAATATTTATTTGAAAAATATCCAAATATGAGTGAAGGCGAATTAACGAAATTGCGTGCAGCCATTGTATGTGAACCTTCTCTAGTGATATTTGCAAATGAATTAAGCTTTGGCAAGTTTGTTCTTTTAGGAAAAGGTGAAGAACTTACTGGCGGTAGAGAACGTCCAGCATTATTAGCAGACGTTTTTGAATCATTTGTAGGTGCACTATATTTAGATCAAGGATTAGATACAGTTGTTGCGTTTTTAAACCGTGTTGTTTACCCGAAAGTAGAAGTTGGTGCTTTTTCGCATGTGATGGATTTCAAGAGTCAATTACAAGAAATGATTCAACAATCAAATAATGGGCTATTACATTATGAAATTGTTGATGAAAAAGGTCCTGCACATAATCGTACATTCGTTTCACGCGTTCTATTAAATGATCAAGAATTAGGTGTCGGCAGGGGGAAATCGAAGAAAGAGGCTGAGCAACAAGCTGCGCAAAATGCGATGGTTACGTTAAATCAGTCTATGCAAGAGGAGGAATAACATGTTCCTGAAACGACTTGAAGTGATTGGCTTTAAATCGTTTGCAGATCGAATTGGTATTGATTTCGTTCCGGGTGTAACAGCTGTAGTTGGCCCAAATGGAAGTGGGAAAAGTAATGTAACCGATGCAATTCGTTGGGTTTTAGGGGAGCAATCAGCGAAGTCACTCCGTGGAGCAAAAATGGAAGATGTCATTTTTGCAGGGAGTGACTCCCGAAAACCTTTAAACTTTGCAGAAGTTTCGTTAATTTTAAATAATGAAGATGAACAAATCGGAATACCTTTTACAGAAATTAGTGTGACAAGACGTGTGTATCGTTCAGGTGACAGTGAATATTTGCTTAATAATAAGCAATGCCGCCTGAAGGATATTACGGACTTGTTTATGGATTCTGGATTAGGAAAAGAAGCATTCTCCATCATCTCTCAAGGTCGTGTTGATGAGATTTTAAACAGTCGTCCTGACGACAGACGAACAATTTTCGAAGAAGCTGCTGGCGTACTTAAGTACAAACTAAGAAAGAAAAAAGCAGAGCATAAATTAGTAGAAACTGATGAAAACCTCCATCGTGTATTAGATATTTTACATGAGCTGGATAGTCGTCTTGAACCTCTACAAATGCAAGCTTCAGCAGCAAAAGATTATGTTCGGATGACGGCTGAATTAAAAGAATCCGATATTTCGTTAATCGTATCGGATTTAATCAATTTCGGACAGGATTTGCAAACCATTAACAAAGAACACCAAGAACTACAGCAATCTGAACAACAGCATGCAAATGAAATTTCAAGTTTTGAAGCACAAGTTGATGAAATCCGTCATAAACTAAAATCTTTAGATGCGGTGATTGATACCGCTCAAGAACAATTAGTTGAGGCAAGTTCTGAGTCTGAGCGCTGGGAAGGCCGCAAATTGTTAATGCAAGAGAAGCGTCAAAATGCTGAAAATCAATTAGCGCAATTAAAGCTCTCTCTACAAAATGCAAAAGCTGAAGAAAAAGACCTGTTGCAAGATGAAGAAGAGAAAAAACTGCAATTTGCTGAAAAACAAAAAGAAGTTCAAAAATTAAAGTCAGACATTAAGCAATTAGAATTGTCTTTAAATGTAACTGTTTCTCAAATTGAAAAAGAAATTGATCAATTTAAAGATCAATATATAGATTTACTAAATGAAGAAGCGACAGTTAAAAATGAATTGAAACATATTGAACAGCAGCTTACGCAACATGAAGAAACTGCTGAACGTATGTCAGATCGATCATCAGAAATGGTGAAAAGACTTGAAGAAGTTTCAACAGCAAAGTCAGAAATAGAAATTCAATTAGAAAACATTCAAAACGAAGTCAATGAAAAACTTGAACAATTTAATGAAGTACAAAAAAAATTAACCGCTGCAACTGCTTCGTTTGATGAAAAACAAAAGCTTTTATACCAAGCTTATCAACACCATCAACAATTAAAAGCGAGAAAAGAGACACTAGCTGAATTAGAATCAGATTTCTCCGGATTCTTCCAAGGTGTTAAAGAAGTACTCCTAGCACGTGATCGCGGTGAAGTTCATGGAATCGTTGGTGCAGTTGCAGAACTAATTCAGGTAGAGGGTAAATTCTCACAAGCCATTGAAACAGCTTTGGGTGCTGCGTCTCAACATATTGTAACGAATACAGAACAGGATGCCCAAAAAGCTATCGGTTGGTTAAAACTGAAACGGGCTGGACGAGCAACATTTTTACCTAAAACTGTCATGAAGTCTCGTAGGCTACAAGAGTCACAATTTATGACAGCGGTAAACCATCCTGCCTTTGTTAGTCTCGCTCATGAACTAGTAAAATTTGATGAATCTAATCGCACAATTGTAGAAAATTTACTAGGAAATGTTTTGGTTGCTGAGAATTTGCAAGGGGCTAGTGAAATAGCGAGAAGCTGTGGGTACCGATATCGTGTTGTAACACTTGAAGGAGACATCGTAAACGCGGGAGGTTCTCTAACAGGTGGTGCTTCGAAGCAACAATCCTCTCTATTTACTCGTAAAGCAGAGCTTGATCAGTTAACGATTAAATTAGAACAAATGGAAGCTTCTATTGGGCAAGCGGAAAAATCTGTAAATTCAGAGAAGAATACGGTTGTACAGCTCCGTGAACAACTTGAAGATTCTAAAATTCAAGGTGAACACTTGCGAAAAGTCGAAATGGAATATCGTTCTAAATTCCTTGAACTTGAAGTACAAGAAAAAAGTTTGAAAAATACAGTAAATGCAACAACTTCTGAGCAATCAACAGCTTCATCTCGTAAAGTATCTTTACAAACTCAAAAAGAGGAAGCGTTAAGTCGTTTGGAACAGTTAAAAGTTGAACTTCAAGAAATCAATGAGACTGTCGAACAACTATCACAAGCAAAGTTGCAAGGAGAGACAGAAAAAGACGTTTTACGTGAACAATCTGCACAAAAACGTTCTGAACTAGCTGTTTTACAAGAGCAAGTAGGCCAACTACAAATTGCTACAGCAGACCTTGCATTAAAACGCACAAAAGCAAAGCAACAAGTCGACACTATTTCCCAAGAAATACAGTGGCTTCAAAATGATGGTGCAAATGGACCGTCTGATTCAGAAATCGATGAAACTCTACGTTCATGGACTGAGAAAAAAGAACAGTTAACGAATGAAATCTATAAAAATCGACAAATGCGTTTAGAGTTAAATCAAAAATTGACTGAACTTGAAGAACAATTAAAAGAAATGCAACGTATTCATAAAGGATTTTTAGATGCGCTACGAGCTATCGAAGTAAAACGAAGTCGTTTTGAGTTTGAAATTAATCGATTACATACACAATTAGAAGAGCAGTATGAAATGGAGTATGAAGAAGCTGTCGAACAAGCTATAGAAATTGAAAATATTGATCAAATACGAAGAAAAGTAAAATTACTCAAACAATCAATTGAAGAGCTTGGTCCAGTCAATTTATCAGCCATTGATGAGTATGATCGAGTGTTAGAGCGGCATACATTCTTAACGGAACAGCGTAATGATTTACTAGCTGCCCAAGATACATTACACGAAGCCATTAAAGAAATGGATGAAGAAATGACGACTCGTTTTATAGAATCTTTCACAAACATTCGTGTACAATTTAGACACGTATTCCGTGAACTTTTTGGCGGTGGACAAGCTGATTTAATCTTAATTGATCCAGAAAATCTTTTGGAAACTGGTGTTGAAATTGTAGCACAACCACCTGGTAAAAAACTTCAAAACCTAAGTTTGTTATCTGGTGGAGAAAGAGCATTAACAGCCATTGCGCTTTTATTTGCGATTTTAAATACGCGTCCTGTTCCATTTGTTATTCTAGATGAAGTAGAAGCAGCGCTAGACGAAGCGAATGTTGAGCGATATAGTTCATACCTAAACAAATTAAGTAGTGAAACTCAATTCATCGTTATTACCCATCGTAAAGGAACAATGGAAGGCGCAGACGTATTATACGGTATTACTATGCAGGAATCCGGTGTGTCTAAGCTTGTTTCAGTAAAACTTGAAGAAGAAGCCGTATTGCAGTAAAGGAGCGGAAATCATGAGCTTTTTTAAACGATTAAAAGAAAAATTAGTAGGCAGTTCCGAAGAAGAAAAGGTTCAAAAAGTTGAACAAGATGAAGCTGAGGCGAAAATAGAAGAGCCCGCTCAAATTGAGGAAGTGACAACGGAAGAACCAGATGTTGAAACAGACCCTACTCTTGAAGAACTAGAAGAACCAACTAAAATTGAATTCGAAGAAGAACCGGATGTAGAATTGGACCCAGCTGTTGAAGAGGAAGAGACAGCTGAAGAAGAAACTGAAACTCAAACTCAAGAAAAGAAACCTTCAGCTTGGTCAATTACGCAGAAATTCAAAATGGGCTTAGCCAAAACTCGTAATTCATTTACGTCAAAAGTAAATGATTTAGTTGCCCGTTACCGTAAAGTTGACGAAGACTTCTTTGAAGAACTCGAAGACGTGTTGTTACAAGCAGACGTTGGGTTCGAAACTGTAATGGAATTAATGGATAAATTGCGTTTTGAAGTGCAACGTAAAAACATTAAAGACACAGAAGGGATCCAAACGATCATTTCTGAAAAGTTAGTTGAGATTTATGAAGCTGGCGAAGATGATATTGCCGAATTAAATCTACAACCTAAAGGTGAATTAACGGTTATTTTATTCGTTGGAGTAAATGGTGTAGGGAAAACGACAACAATTGGGAAACTTGCTCACCGTTTAAAATCTGAAGGTAAATCAGTCGTACTGGCAGCAGGTGATACATTCCGTGCAGGAGCGATTGACCAATTACAAGTATGGGGAGACCGCGTTGGTTGTGAAGTTATTAAACAATCAGAAGGTAGTGACCCAGCTGCAGTCATTTATGATGCCATTCATGCAGCGAAAAAGCGCGGTGCGGATGTATTAATTTGCGATACAGCAGGCCGTCTGCAAAATAAAGTGAACTTAATGAAAGAGCTAGAAAAGGTTCATCGCGTCATTACTCGTGAGATTCCTGATGCGCCACACGAAGTATTATTAGCGCTTGATGCAACAACAGGTCAAAATGCCCTAATCCAGGCTCAAACGTTTAAAGAAGCGACAAATGTCTCAGGAATCGTTTTAACGAAATTAGACGGTACAGCAAAAGGTGGTATTGTCCTTGCCATCCGCAACAAATTGCACATTCCAGTTAAATTTGTCGGTCTAGGTGAAAAAATGGACGACCTTCAACCATTCGATGCTGAACGTTACGTTTACGGATTGTTTGCAGAAGGATTAGAAAAAGAACTGCAAAAGGTAGATACTGAAGAATAATAATAAGCGCCCGTTGTTGAATCAACGGGCGCCTTTTTTGTGTTCGTACGGTAGTTGTTATTGCTATTTGGGCGGAAAAAAGCAATTGGAAAAGTGGATGAGCGTCTGAAAATCCATTAATTGAACGAACGAATTAAGAGGAAGAGTTAGAGGGAAATTGGGACATGAGAGTGGGTGAAATCCTCTTTATAAGGGTGATGAAGGAAAATGAGGGGAATGCGTAATGAAAACCCTCTTCATCAAAGCGATGAAAAGGAAAATGGGATGTAGAGCAATCTAAATCCCCTTCATCAAGTGAATGAAGTTTAAAAAGAGGTGGGGTATAGTTGAATATAAACTTCATCTAGGCGATGAAGTTTAAAAATAGACGTAGTTTAGTTGGAAATGAACTTCATCCAAGCAATGAAGTTCAAAAATAGATGAGCATGGTTGAAAATGAACTTCATCCAAGCAATGAAGTTCAAAAATAGATGGAGCATGGTAGAATTTGAACTTCATCCAAGCAATGAAGTTCAAAAATAGATGGAGCATGGTTGAATTTGAACTTTATCTAGGCAATGAAGTTTAAAATAGGTGGAGCATGACTGAAATTAAACTTCATCAAGTGAATGAAGTTTAAAAATAGACGTAGATTAGTTGAAAATGAACTTCATAGAGAGGTAAACATCTACCTTTCGAGTGCTAAGTCATACCGGTAATGGCAAACCGTATAGCTTCTCACAAAACTTCAGCTAAACAAGCTTCCTCGGTTAATCCCGACACGATGTCAGTCATACTCCTGCGGTTACTCTTTACAGAATCGATCTTGCTCCTGTGAACGGCGCACTAAAACATTTTGCATCCATTTCTCGCTGCATGTGTCACTATAGCTTTCTTCCTTTATTCTCCGGTTGGGACCGCCACCAGTTTCTCCACAACTTCATAACGCCTGCAAGGGCAAAAATCGCCCTCAAGTCAGAAACCCCAGTACGTTTCAAGCTTGTTCGAAACACTCTGTATTCCTCTATCAAATCAAGGAATTTCCCTTGACAGTAACTCATCAAAACAGATATGATACAATAGACAAAATATGATTGGAGAGATATTTGATGCTACTTGAAAAGACAACACGCATGAACTTTCTCTTCGACTTTTATCAAGCACTTCTAACTGATAAACAACGTAGTTATATGGAACTTTATTATTTAGACGACCATTCTCTAGGAGAAATCGCTGAAAGCTATAAAGTTTCACGTCAAGCTGTTTACGATAATATTCGTAGAACAGAGTCGATGCTTGAAGAATATGAAGAAAAATTACGTTTATTTGAAAAATTTCAGCAACGTCAAGTGATTTTAGATCAATTGGCAGCTGTGATTCAACAAGGTTCTTCATCTAATGAAGAATGTTTAGCCCTAATAGGACAATTGAAAGAAACGGATTAGGAGGCGAAACAATGGCATTTGAAGGATTAGCGGAACGACTCCAGGGGACAATCCAAAAGATTAAAGGTAAAGGGAAAGTAACCGAACAAGACGTTAAAGAAATGATGCGTGAAGTTCGTTTCGCGTTAATTGAAGCTGACGTTAACTTAAAAGTTGTAAAAGAGTTTGTTAAAAAAGTAAGTGAACGTGCAGTCGGTGTAGAAGTTTTGAAAAGCTTAACACCTGGTCAACAAGTCATTAAGATTGTACAAGATGAGTTGACTTCGTTAATGGGTGGAGAACAAAGTCCAATTAAATTCAATACAAAGCCACCAACAGTCATTATGATGGTTGGTTTACAAGGGGCGGGGAAAACAACTACCTCTGGTAAACTAGCAAACGTTTTAAGAAAAAAATATAACCGCAAACCATTATTGGTTGCAGCTGACGTGTATCGTCCTGCAGCGGTTCAACAGCTTCAAACATTAGGAAAGCAGCTTTCCCTTCCTGTTTTCTCGCTTGGAACCGATGTTTCTCCTGTAGAAATTGCACGTCAGGCGATTGAACATGCAAAAGAAGAGCATTTAGATGTGGTCATTATCGATACAGCAGGTCGATTACATATCGATGAAGAACTAATGGATGAATTAAAAAACATTCGCGCTTTAAAAGAGCCAGATGAAGTCTTTTTAGTTGTTGATGCCATGACAGGTCAAGACGCTGTCAATGTTGCACAAAGCTTTAACGAAACAGTAGGCATTTCAGGTGTTGTTCTAACAAAACTTGATGGAGATACACGTGGTGGTGCTGCATTATCTATTCGTTCTGTAACAGAAAAGCCAATTAAATTTGTCGGTATGGGTGAAAAAATGGATGCTCTTGAACCATTCCACCCTGAACGTATGGCTTCTCGTATTTTAGGAATGGGTGACGTTTTATCATTAATTGAAAAAGCTCAAGCAAACGTCGATATGGAAAAGGCGAAAGAGCTTGAAACTAAATTAATGACTCAATCCATCACTCTAGATGATTTTGTTGAGCAATTGCAACAGGTGAAAAAGATGGGTCCGCTTGAAGACATTCTGAAAATGTTACCAGGTGCCAATAAAATTAAGGGCCTTGATAATGTTAAAGTAGATGAAAAGCAAATGGGGCGTATTGAAGCCATCATTTATTCCATGACGCCTGCTGAAAAAAAGAACCCAGAGATTATGAATGCAAGCCGCAAAAAACGTATTGCAAAAGGATCTGGTACTTCAATTCAGGAAGTCAATCGTTTACTAAAACAGTTTGAAGACATGAAGAAAATGATGAAACAGATGACTGGTATGACTCAAGGTAAAGGTAAGAAAAAGATGAAGCTACCAGGCTTAGACTCGCTATTTAAGTAATATTGAATCATCAATTTTACTTGCAAGAATTCAAATTTTTTGTTAAAAATATATGTGTTAAGAAAAAACACTTTACAAACAACACAAACATTGATAATATACTATCTTGTGTGAAACTTATTCGGAGGTGCAAATAAAATGGCAGTAAAAATTCGTTTAAAACGTATGGGAGCTAAAAAATCTCCTTTCTATCGTATCGTAGTTGCTGACTCTCGTTCACCACGTGACGGACGTCAAATTGAAACAGTAGGTACTTACAACCCACTTACAAAACCAGCAACAGTTAACATCGATGAAGAGAAAGCTCTTAAATGGTTAACTGATGGTGCAAAACCATCTGATACTGTACGTAACCTGTTCTCAGAACAAGGGATCATGGAAAAATTCCATAACCAAAAATTCAGTAAATAATCGGAGGTGCCGTTATGCAGCAGCTGATTGAAACAATCGTAAAACCATTAGTCGATTATCCAGATGACGTTCGGATCGAAACGGACGAGAATTCGAGTCGAATTGTTTATAAGCTTTTTGTTAATCCAGAGGATCGAGGAAAAGTAATAGGCAAGCAAGGTCGTGTCGCAAAGGCGATTCGTACAATTGTTTACTCAGCAGCTAGCGGTTACCATAAGAAAAAGACATATGTCGATATATTAGACTGAAACCAAGGAGGGAACTTATGCTGTTCTCTCCTTTTTATTATAATGAAAGTGAATTCGTCACATAATGGATAAATAGACTTTTTAACATAAAAATTATAAATAGCTTCACGGGATTAATCGTGACAAAAGAGGTGAATTACTTGGAATGGTTTAACGTAGGAAGAATTGTGAATACACACGGAATTCGTGGGGAAGTGCGTGTTATTTCATCAACCGACTTTGAAGATGTTCGATTTGCACCGGGCAGTAAGTTAGCAGTATTTAAAAAAGATGATAAAAAACCAATTTGGGTAACAGTTGAAAGCGCTCGTAGACATAAAAACTTTATCCTATTAACATTTGAAGGATTAAACAACATTAACCTCGTAGAACACTTTAAAGAGGGTATGTTAAAAATCACGAAAGATCAATTAGATGAAGATGTGCTTGAAGAAAATGAGTTCTACTATTTTGAAATCATTGGATGTGTCGTAGTTTCAGAAGAAGGTGAGCACATGGGTGTTGTCACAGAAATACTAGAAACGGGCGCCAATGATGTTTGGGAAGTGAAAGATTCAAATGGAAAAAAACACTATATTCCATACATTGAAGACGTTGTGAAAGATATTAACCTAGATGAAAAGAAAATCACCATTCACGTGATGGAAGGGTTATTTTAATGAATATACATGTTTTAAGTTTGTTCCCAGAAATGTTTACAGGCGTTTTTGGAGCATCCATTCTTAAAAAAGCTCAAGAAAAGGGAGCAGTGAATTTAGCGGTTTCCGATATTCGTACTTTTTCGAATAATAAACATAACCAAGTAGATGATTATCCATATGGTGGTGGTGCAGGAATGGTTCTAAAACCAGAGCCGATGTTCCATGCAGTCGAAAAAATTACAGAAGGTCGTAACCCAAGAATCATTTTGATGTGTCCCCAAGGTGAACGCTTTACGCAAAAAAAAGCAGAGGAATTAGCTAAAGAAGAGGAACTTGTCTTCTTATGTGGCCATTATGAAGGGTATGATGAAAGAATCCGTCAATACCTGGTAACAGATGAAATCTCGATTGGTGATTTTGTGTTAACAGGTGGCGAGTTGCCAGCGATGACGGTCATTGATGCTGTTGTTCGATTACTTCCTGGGGTGTTAGGTCAAGAAGATTCACATATTCATGATTCGTTCTCTACAGGTTTATTAGAACATCCTCATTACACACGTCCTGCTGATTTTAGAGGGATGAAGGTGCCAGATATCTTAATGTCAGGCAACCATGCAAAAATTGATCTGTGGCGTGAAGAACAGTCTTTAAAACGAACATTTGAAAGACGACCAGATTTACTTGAAGAAATGGACTTAACTAAAGAACAATTAGCCTATATTGAAAGTCTAAAAAAAGAAAAAGAATAAGATAAAACATTGCAAAGAATAGTGAATTTATGTTATTATACATTCTGTGCTTCTATAAGAGGCACTTATATTACGGTGTTCCGCTGTGGCCGTTAGAGGACTATAAGAGCATCTGTACGAGGAGAGAATTATATGTCAAACATTATCGCAGAAATTACTAAAGATCAACTTCGTTCTGATCTTCCAACATTCCGTCCAGGAGACACTGTACGTGTACACGTAAAAGTAGTTGAAGGTACTCGTGAGCGTATCCAACTTTTTGAAGGTGTTGTAATCAAACGTCGTGGTGGCGGAATCAGCGAAACTTTCACAGTTCGTAAAATTTCTTACGGTGTTGGTGTTGAACGTACATTCCCTGTACACACTCCAAAAATCGCTAACTTAGAAGTTGTTCGCCGTGGTAAAGTACGTCGCGCTAAACTTTACTATTTACGTAACCTACGTGGTAAAGCTGCACGTATTAAAGAAATTCGCTAATAACTTTTTAAAAGAGGGGGCTTGGAATAATCAAGCTCCCTTTCTTTTTGCTTGTCAATAATAGTCAATATACAATAAAATGGTGTCAAGGGGGACATCGGAGTGGAAAATACAAAAAAAGAAAAAAGTGAGCTTTGGGAATGGACAAAAGCTCTTGTAATTGCATTTGCAATTGCTGTGATCATTCGTTACTTTTTATTTACACCTATTGTTGTTGATGGTGAATCGATGATGCCGACCTTAAAAGATGGAGATCGCATGATTGTAAATAAGATTGGTTATACAATTGGAAAGCCGGATCGTTTTGATATTGTCGTATTCCATGCACCAGAAGGTAAGGATTATATTAAACGAGTGATTGGACTACCGGGTGATTACATTGAATATAAAGATGATCAATTATACATTAATGGTGAACCATTCGATGAACCGTATCTTGACGAATACAAATCCGAAATTACTGACGGTACACTTACACAGGACTTTACATTAAAGGACATTGACCCTAGCTTAGAGGTTATTCCTGAAGGGTACGTATTTGTAATGGGTGACAATCGTCGTTACAGTAAAGATAGTCGACATATCGGAGTTGTAAGTGAGGAAAAAATAATCGGAAATACGAACGTTGTATTTTGGCCGCTAAGTGATATGAAATTAGTAAAGTAGAGTTAACAAAGTCATGTACTAATGTTAACTTCACCATGAATTTCGCAGATTTCGTTTTCGTTAAGGGTTTTAGCTCAGCTCTGTGATTTCGAAATCTAGATTCAGGTTAGTAAGCGTAATTGATTAAACTAATAAGGCGGAATTTTTAAGGAGGTTCGGTGTAATCTCCTTTTCTTTTTGCAAAAATACATATAGGAGGAGAATAACTATGACAATACAATGGTTTCCTGGGCATATGGCAAAAGCTCGTCGGGAAGTACAAGAAAAACTAAAACTTGTCGATATTATATTTGAACTGATTGATGCGCGATTACCGCTTTCTTCGCGTAATCCAATGATTGATCAAGTAATTAATCAAAAGCCCCGACTTTTAATATTAAATAAAGCAGACATGGCCGATGATTCTGAAACAAGAAAATGGATTGAGTACTTTGCAAGTAAGGGCCACACAGCCGTAGCAATCAATTCATTTGAAGGTAAAGGACTACAAAAGGTTGTTAAAGCAGCGCAAGAAATTTTAGCCGAAAAATGGGAGCGTATGAGAGCGAAAGGGATGAAACCTAGAGCGATTCGTGCGATGATAGTGGGGATTCCCAATGTAGGGAAATCAACACTCATTAACCGTTTAGCAAAGAAAAACATTGCAAAAACGGGTAATACTCCAGGTGTAACTAAATCGCAGCAATGGATTAAAGTAGGGCAGGAAATTGAACTCCTGGATACACCGGGTATTTTATGGCCGAAATTTGAAGATCAAGAAGTTGGTTTAAAACTTGCTATTACAGGTGCCATAAAAGATACGATTATTAATATGGAAGATTTAGCAGTGTACGGACTTCGCTTCTTATCCATCCACTATCCTAACCGAATGGAAGAACGATATGGTATTACATTTGTCGACGAAGATTTAGTAAAAACATTTGACCATATTGGAAAGTTACGAAGAGTCTTTGGACCAGGTGGAGAAATTGACTATGACCAAGTTGCCGAAATTATCGTACGCGATATTCGTAACCAACATCTAGGAAATTTATCTTTTGACCATGTGGCCGAGCAATTAGAAAAAGAAGCATTAGAACAATAAATAAATGCCCCTTAGAAAGATGAACATTCTAAGGGGTTTTCTTATTTTATAGGAGCAGTTCAGGCTACTCTGCTAGTTGGGAGGCAATTGCAAATACAAGGATGTAAGCAATGAAGACCCAAACAGGAGTAACCTTTATGAAGTAGGGTCTATGAAGACCCAATCAGGAGAAACAAGTATGAAAAAAGGTCTTCATATAGGCAATGAAGACCCAAACAGGCAAATTAATTATGGAAAAAGGTTTTCATGTAGGCAATGAAGACGCAAACAGGAGAAACCAGTATGGAAAAAGGTTTTCATGTAGGCAATGAAGACGCAAACAGGAGAAACCAGTATGGAAAAAGGTCTTCATTTAGGTGATGAAGAGAAGACCCGAAAAAGAAAAGTAGCTATGAAAAAAGGTCTTCATATAGGCGATGAAGACCTAAATAGGAAAAGTAATTAAGAAAAAGGTCTTCATGCAGACCATGAAGACCCAAAAAGGAAACACAATCATGAGAAAAGGCCTTCACCCTATCAGTGAAGACCATAATAGATAAAGCATAAAGTGATGAACTACAAAAGAAACGTCTACCACCACACATCAGCTTACATTATGCTGGCATTTCAGTTGGTGTTGGTGCTGCATATTGACCGTTCGAGTATTTGGCATCAATTGCTTCGCGGATTTCTTTTAAAGATTTTCCATCTTGATATAGTTGGACAGATTCAACCGCGATTTCAAGACATACTTGGCAACGTGTGCCGTGGTCGTCCCAAACAATTGAACCATCATCACGTGTTTCGGCGATAAAGCAATTTAAATTACTGCGATGTCCAGCTGAATCTCCACATCCACAATAACAAGGCATCCATTGTAAAATATCCGTAGCTTTTCCCGCTACTTGATAAACAAGGCGAATATCTTCATGTTTCGAATCTAAAAACTTCGGTAATTCCTCAGCTGAAGCCGTCACTTCCTGTAAATCACCAGAAAGATGATTGTGCATCTCTTCTGCGGATGAATTTTCTCCCGACTTCTCTTCATGGTGTTCATGTTCAGGATCAGATGCATTACTACATGCGGATAATATTAAAATAAATATGGCAAAAAGAGGTACTAGTTTTTTCATGAATAAATCCTCCTAATTGTAGTACAGATCGATTTTGAATTGTTACAATAGGTACGGTAACTATGTCTTCATTATAGTGGAGATGTTTTAAGAAAAAATATATTTGAATTAATATACATAATAATGTCAAATTATCTACTTTTAGTAAAGTCCTCTGCTCTAAAGATTTAGTGAGGCTTCGATTCTAACCCGGATTTGGTAGAAGAAAGTATATTTTGGTTTATAGGAGTTCATTCAAACTCTCCAATTGATGTCGATAATAACAATAGAAAAGTTAAGGAAGTGCAAGTACATATGGCTAAAACAATTAAGGAAATAACCCAGCTTTTGAATGAAGCAACAGCTTACGAAGAATGGATGGAAGACATTCAAAAAGACGAACGTTCCGGTGTTCAAAAAGCGTGGCAACAATGGAAGAATCGAATGGAAAAACGAGAAAAAGTGAAAGAAGAACATCGTCATAAGGTGTCATTTGATGCTTCATTTTCACCTTTTGAGGGAGCGTTTGTTGCAGGGGTTGATGAAGCGGGGCGTGGCCCATTAGCAGGACCGGTCGTAACGGCAGCCGTAATATTACCAACTGACTGTGAAGCGTTAATCGGAATTAACGATTCTAAACAATTATCAAAAAATATGAGAGAAGCATTTGCGAAGACTATTAAAGAACATGCCATTAGCTACTCGATTCATTTTCAAAGTCCAGAAGAAATTGATCGTTTGAATATATACGAAGCAACGAAACAATCGATGAAAACAAGTATTGAAACATTGGACATACAACCACATTACGTCATTATTGATGCAATGACTTTACCAATACAGATTCCACAAAAGTCTATCATCAAAGGTGATGCAAAAAGTTTAGCCATTGCGGCGGCTTCTATTTTAGCCAAACAAGCCCGTGATCAATATATGGAAGACTTACATAAACAATACCCTCACTATGGTTTTGACCAAAATGCAGGCTATGGAACAAAACAGCATTTAGAAGCACTTGATCAATATGGCCCAACTGAGCATCACCGGAAAAGCTTTGAACCAATCAAATCTATGTTTATTAAACAAGGGGCATTGCCTATATGACATATACATCATTTAATCCGATACAAACACAAACTACGGTGCAACAAAATCAACCACTAACATTAAAGCAAGGACAAGTGTTTCATGGGACGATCAAAAAATTGTATCCGGATCAAATGGCTGAGATACAAATAGGCTCACATAAACTTTTTGCAAAGCTAGAAACACCATTGAAAGCCGGAGATTCGCATTTTTTTCAAGTGTCGAACATGAACCCTCAAGCGGAGCTGAAAGTCGTTTCTGGCCCAATGTCGCCAAGTTTAGGTCAAACCCAGCAAATTCAGCAACTTTTAGATGTGATGAACTTGCCTAAATCTACTGAAATACAGCAAATTCTTTCACATTTTGTCAAACAACAAATTCCTATTTCAAAAGATCAGTTACTAAATGCGGAAGTGTGGATCAAGAATTTATCAAATGGAATGACAAAAGACGAGGCGATGTCGGCTTTACAAAAAATGATCGAATTAAAAATGCCTTATACAAATGAAGTGTTTAAAGCTTTAATAATGGGAACAAAGACAAGTGGGATGTCTGCTTCGTTGCAAACTTTCATGCAACAATTAGCAAACGAAACCAATATAGAAGTACAAACGAAATCAAATCTTATGCAACAGCTTCAACAGATAACGAAACCTTTAGAACAAGAGGTTGGAGGAGTGGCACTAGCCCGAACTTTACAGGTGTTAACGAATCCATCTGAAACAAATGCCAATAAGCTTCAAGCATTGAATTTAATGAAAGAAGCGGGGGTTATACCAAAAAGTGCAACTGTTCAAAATTGGTTGTCTCATAGTTTCGGGCAAATCACATCGCAGAATAATGATGCTACAAATCAATCAACTGCAGGACAATTAATTCAATTAATTTCTAAAATTAATGGAGAAAATATTTCTCAAACGTTGAACCAAGTGAAATCATGGATAGGTGATCAACAACTATTAACGGCAAGTCAAAAAGTAGAACTGCAGCAAGTCATTGCACGGTTTGAAAAATTGCCTCATGTAGGGAATTCTAGTGAACTATTTGCAAAACAGGTACATGAACAATTGATGAAAGCTTTTTCTACAAATGCTACTAGTCAATTGTTTACTACGGATCAGGCAGGTTTGTCTTCCAAGGAGCATCTTGCCTCACTTTTACAACCAAATCATGTGAATAGCGCTCTTTTATTGAACGTTGCCCAAAAAGGAAATGACTCTTCACAACCACCCGTGCAAAATATGATGCTGCAAGTCGAGGCTCAGGTTCAAGATGGTATAAATCGGGGTGCAATGGAACAAGCCATTAAATCTGTATTAAAAGATTTAGGACTAAGCTATGAAGCAGCATTAAATCAAAAAGAGTCAAACACTCAAACAATCAATCAAACGTTAAAACCTCAACTATTATCTCTGTTACAAGACCCTGTTATATCTCAAGGATTAAGAGAGTCGGCAGATCATTTGATGGCTAGGTTAAACGGAATGCAACTCCTTTCAGGTGAAAACGGTCATCAACACCAAATCGTCATGCAGATTCCGTTACAATTTTTCGGGAAACAAATGGATGCAACTTTGCAATGGAATGGCAGGATGAAAGAGGATGGAAAAATAGATTCAAATTATGCAAGAATATTATTTTATCTAGATATGGATTCTCTTAACGAAACAGTGATTGATATGCACGTTCAAAATCGAATTGTGACGATTACTGTTTTTAATGAAAACGAACATCTAAATTTATTAGCTGAACCATTAAAAGCTTCATTAAAGGAAGGTCTCCGAGAGAAGGAATATCAGCTCTCGGGAGTTTTTCTGAAGCCAATGATTCCAAAACAAAGTCATGGCAAAACAATTCCTATTCAACAAAAAAATTTACAACAAACCGGGGTGGATATACGGATATGAGTGGGAAAAAATTTGTCCGTAACGAGGCAATTGCATTGTCCTATAATCCTGAAACAACTAGCGGTCCCGTCGTTGTTGCAAAGGGAAAAGGGAAAATTGCAAATAACATATTGGAGCAAGCAACATTGCATGATGTACCTATTTATGAAGATCCAAATCTAGTTCAACTATTAGGACAACTGGATTTAAATGAGTCGATTCCTGAAGAATTATATCAAGCAGTGGCAGAGGTTTTTGCTTTTATTTACAGATTAGATCAGCAGCATCAGTCATTTCAAAAGAAATCAAAACTATAAGATTGAAAATAAAACTAGTTTTCTCTTATTTGAGAGTGTATTATGTAATAAAACGAGAAAAAACTTGTTTTTATTACAATGATAGACATTGTCAGAATGTTTGTATAAAATAGTATTTGAGGAAATGATTTTCAATTGGCGGATGGGAGGATTTATATGAATATCCACGAGTATCAGGGGAAAGAAATACTTAGAAAATACGGAGTAGCAGTACCGAATGGTAGCGTTGCTTTTTCACCGGAAGAAGCAGTAAAAGTTGCAAAAGAGTTAGGTGCTAGCGTTACTGTTGTAAAAGCACAAATCCACGCAGGTGGCCGCGGTAAAGCGGGCGGTGTGAAAATTGCAAAGAACTTAGAAGAAGTTCGTGCTTATGCAAAAGAATTACTAGGGAAAATACTAGTAACTCACCAAACAGGTCCAGAAGGTAAAGAAGTAAAACGTCTTTATATTGAAGAAGGATCTGATATTAGAAAAGAATATTATTTAAGTCTTGTTTTAGATAGAGCTACATCTAGAGTGACTCTAATGGGTTCTGAAGAAGGCGGAATGGATATTGAAGAAGTAGCTGAAGCTACTCCTGAGAAGATCTTTAAAGAAGTTGTAGATCCAGTTACAGGGTTAACACCATTCCAAGCACGTCGAATGGCGTTTAACATGAATATCCCACCTAAGTTAGTAAATAAAGCAGCCAAATTAATGCTTGGCTTATATCAAGCATTTGTCGATAAAGATGCGTCAATTGTTGAAATTAATCCTCTAGTTGTGACAGGTAATGATGAAGTAGTGGCACTTGATGCGAAATTTAACTTCGATGCAAATGCATTATATCGTCACAAAGACATTGTAGAATTACGTGATTACGATGAAGAAGATCCAAAAGAAATTGAAGCATCAAAATATGATTTAAGCTATATTCCTTTAGATGGCAACATTGGCTGCATGGTAAATGGCGCAGGTCTTGCTATGGCTACTATGGATACAATTAGTTATTACGGCGGACAACCCGCGAACTTCCTTGACGTTGGGGGCGGTGCTACAGCCGAAAAAGTAACAGAAGCATTCAAAATTATCTTATCTGACCCAAATGTGAAAGGGATCTTTGTTAACATCTTTGGAGGCATCATGAAATGTGATGTTATTGCAGAAGGGGTTATTACAGCTGCAAAAGAAGTTGGATTACAAGTGCCTTTAGTTGTTCGATTAGAAGGAACAAACGTAGATCTTGGGAAAGAATTATTAAACGCTTCTGGCTTAAACATTGTAGCCGCAGACTCAATGGCTGATGGCGCGCAAAAAATTGTAAAACTAGTATAACCAAAGGAAGGCAGGGGAAAAATGCATGAGTGTTTATATTAATAAAGATACGAAAGTAATCGTTCAAGGGATCACAGGGGAAACAGCCCTTTTCCATACAAAGCAAATGTTAGAATACGGTACAAAAATTGTTGCAGGGGTTACGCCTGGTAAAGCGGGTCAAGAAGCAGAAGGTGTTCCTGTATTTAATACGGTAAAAGACGCTGTTGACGCTACAGGTGCAAACGTTTCGGTTATTTATGTTCCGGCACCATTCGCAGCAGATGCAATTATGGAAGCAGTAGATGCGGAGTTAGATTTAACAATTTGTATAACTGAACATATTCCTGTCTTAGATATGGTGAAAGTTAAGCGTTATATGGAAGGGAAAAAGACTCGCTTAGTGGGTCCAAACTGTCCAGGTGTTATTACAGCGGATGAATGTAAGATTGGTATTATGCCAGGTTACATTCATACAAAAGGTCATGTAGGTGTCGTTTCTCGTTCTGGTACGCTTACATATGAAGCTGTACACCAACTTTCACAAGCAGGAATCGGCCAAACAACAGCTGTTGGGATTGGTGGAGACCCTGTGAATGGGACAAACTTTATTGATGTTTTAACTGAGTTTAATAATGATCCAGAAACATATGCAGTCGTGATGATTGGTGAAATTGGTGGAACTGCAGAAGAAGAAGCTGCAGAGTGGATTAAAGCAAATATGACAAAACCTGTCGTAGGCTTTATCGGTGGTCAAACAGCACCTCCAGGAAAGCGTATGGGACATGCAGGTGCGATTATCTCTGGTGGTAAAGGGACAGCTGCAGAAAAAATTAAAGCTATGAATGCAGCAGATATTCAAGTTGCTGAAACACCATCTGTTATCGGTGAAACATTAATTAAAGTTTTAAAAGAAAAAGGTCTATACGAAAAATGTAAGACACATTAAAATAGAGGTGTAACACATTAAAAGATGTGTTGCACCTTTTTTCTTGTTGTCCATTTCATTTCAATCAAATCAAATGTGGGTCAACAGTTTAACATCCTTTTCTTATTCCCTGCATCCTTAAGTTCACCCCAACTTCCTCTAAATTAAAGGAAGTGTTTAAATGAATCAGTCTTTATTTCGATTAGAACAATTGCTTTCCCTCCATTATATTTATCCCCTAACTTTAAATAAATTTCAAAAATTACTTCTTGAGATCGGTTCTCTCGACAATCTTCCGCAAGTGACTTCAACAGAATTAGCTAATATTCTACAAATTACAACAAATACTGCAAACGCCATTTTAGAAAAATACTCTATGATTTTAAAGAATGATTTAATTTTTGCATATAATTCCCAAAAGATACATGTGGTACCATATAATCATCCAATGTATCCTAAAAAATTGTTAGAATTAGTTGATCCACCTACCATTTTATATGGAAGAGGAGACATTTCTTTATTACAAAATCCTAATAAAATTGCCATAATTGGTTCAAGAAAAGCGACAAATTATTCCAAACAAGCCCTAGATTGCATTGTCCCTCCACTCATTGAGCAAAATTTTGTCATTGTAAGCGGACTAGCAAAAGGGGCGGATAGTTTCGCTCATCGTGCAGCCCTTCAATTTGGTGGAAGAACAATTGGGGTATTAGGACATGGTTTATTTCACCTCTACCCAAGGGAAAATAGTGAACTAGCTGCTAAAATGGCGATTGATCATTTACTAATTACAGAATATCCTCCATATGTTGGGGTTCAAAAATGGCATTTTCCAATGAGAAATCGTATTATTAGCGGTATTAGCAATGCGCTTGTTGTCACTGAGTCTTCTTTAAAAAGTGGTACACTAATTACAACAGACCATGCATTGGAACATGGGAAAGATGTATTTGTTGTTCCTGGACCAATACATTCAGAACAATCAAAAGGGACAAATAAATTGTTAAAAGACGGGGCAATTCCAGTATGGAACGGGTATCAAATCATAGAGGAAATCAAATTGTTTTAAGGTAAATATTGAAAAAAAGTTGCATTATTATAAAATCTGTTATACATTTTGCAACAGGTATTTATTTATAAAATTTATCAATTTAACCTCTATAAGGGGGAAGTATAGATGGCAGATTATTTAGTAATCGTAGAGTCACCGGCAAAAGCAAAAACGATTGAACGATATTTAGGAAAGAAATATAAAGTTAAGGCTTCAATTGGGCATGTTCGTGACTTACCGCGAAGTCAAACGGGGATTGATGTAGAAAATAACTATGAACCGAAATATATTACGATTCGTGGGAAAGGACCCGTGCTGCAGGAATTAAAAACAGCTGCTAAAAAAGCAAAAAAAGTTTTTCTTGCATCCGACCCTGACCGCGAAGGGGAAGCAATTGCTTGGCATTTAGCAACTGCTCTAAATATCGATACAAATTCTGAATGTCGAGTGGTTTTCAATGAAATAACAAAAGATGCAATTTTAGAGTCGTTTAAGCATCCACGACCAATAGATATGAATTTAGTAGATGCACAACAAGCACGACGAATTTTAGACCGCCTTGTAGGCTATAATATTAGCCCTATTTTATGGAAGAAAGTAAAAAAAGGATTGTCTGCAGGACGTGTGCAATCGGTTGCACTACGATTAATTATTGACCGTGAAAACGAAATAAAGCATTTCGTACCTGAAGAATATTGGACAATCGATGGAAAGTTTGAAAAAGATACAAAACAGTTCAATGCAGTTTTCTTTGGCATTGAAAATGAAAAAGTAAAACTAACAAATGAGCAACAAGTAAAAGATATTTTAAAAAATCTTAAAGGCAATAAATTTGAAGTAACGAATGTTGTAAAGAAAGAGAGAAAACGAAATGCAGCTCCTGCCTTTACAACTTCTTCGTTACAACAAGAAGCTGCCCGAAAGCTAAATTTCCGTGCAAGAAAAACAATGATGCTTGCACAACAATTATATGAAGGAATTGATCTCGGTAAGAAAGAGGGAACGGTCGGGTTAATAACGTATATGCGTACCGACTCCACTCGTATTTCCGAAACTGCAAAATCCGAAGCATTCGATTATATTAATGAAAAATACGGTAAAGAATATATTGTTGGTGAGGCAAAAAAGGCGAAAAAAGCAACAAATGCTCAAGATGCCCACGAAGCAATTCGTCCGACGAGTGTGCTACGTTCGCCAAACGAGTTAAAAGAAGTGCTAAGTCGTGATCAATTGCGACTATATCGCTTAATTTGGGAACGTTTTGTTGCGAGTCAAATGGCCCCAGCGATTTTAGATACTGTTTCAGTTGATCTAAAGAATGAAAATGTATTATTCCGTGCCAATGGATCGCATGTGAAGTTTCCAGGGTTTATGAAGCTTTATATTGAAGGAACAGATGATGCGACGGAAGAAACAACAAAACTACTCCCTGAAATGGAAGTAGGCGATAAAGTAACGTCACTTGATATTGATCCGATTCAACATTTCACTCAACCACCTCCACGCTATACGGAAGCCCGTCTAGTTAAGGAGCTAGAAGAGTTAGGCATCGGTCGACCATCAACATATGCACCGACGTTAGACGTTATTCAGAAACGTGGATATGTACAATTAGAAACAAAACGATTTGTTCCAACTGAACTTGGAGAAATTGTACATGCAGCTACACTTGAGTTCTTCCCTGAAATCATTAATATTGAATTTACTGCTCAAATGGAACATGATTTAGATGCCATTGAGGAAGGGATTACAAAATGGGTAGAAGTAATAGATGCCTTCTACAAAGATTTTGAACCACGTGTTAAACATGCGGATGAAGTCATGGAGAAAATTGAAATTAAAGATGAGCCAGCAGGTGAAGATTGTGAAAACTGTGGCGCTCCAATGGTTTATAAGCTTGGGCGATATGGTAAATTTATGGCTTGTTCAAATTTCCCTGACTGCCGAAATACAAAAGCCATTATGAAGCCAATTGGCGTAAAATGTCCAAATTGTGAAACTGGCGAAATCGTTGAACGTAAGAGTAAAACTAAGCGCTTATTCTACGGCTGTAATAATTACCCAGAATGTGAATTTGTATCCTGGGATAAGCCAATTAGTAGACCATGTCCGAAATGTAGTGCATTATTAGTTGAGAAGAAAATTAAAAAAGGTATTCAAATTCAGTGTACAAAATGTGACTATGAGGAAGCGCCAACACAGTAACAAGAATTCTTAAATCTAATTAACTAGAGGAGAGGCGATCATTTGAGCTGTTGAAGTGATCGTCTTTCCAAGCTTATCCTGTATTACTTGAGGAAATCCACTAGTGCTGAATAAAAAGTAGAATGACTAAAGATGTAATTGATATAGAGAAGGTTGGTAGTTTAAACATGACAGAAATAATTGTAAACGTAATTGGTGCAGGCCTTGCAGGAAGTGAAGCAGCTTGGCAAATTGCCGAACGTGGGGTAAAGGTTCGTTTATTTGAAATGCGACCAGTTAAACAAACACCTGCACATCATACAGAAAAATTTGCAGAACTAGTTTGTTCGAATTCATTACGTGCGAACACGTTAACAAATGCAGTCGGCGTAATTAAAGAAGAAATGCGTATTTTAGACTCAGTAATTATCGACGCTGCTGACAATTGTTCCGTGCCAGCAGGTGGAGCATTAGCTGTAGACCGACATGAGTTTGCTGGTTATGTTACAGATAAAGTTCGTAATCATCCGTTAGTAGAAGTTGTGAATGAAGAAGTAACGGAAATTCCAGAAGGGATTACAGTTATTGCTACGGGTCCACTGACTTCACCAGCTTTAGCAGAACAAATTAAAGCTTTAACGGGAGAAGAGTATTTATACTTCTACGACGCTGCAGCTCCAATCGTTGAAAAAGATAGTATTGATATGGATAAAGTATATTTAAAATCACGTTATGATAAAGGTGAAGCGGCCTATTTAAACTGTCCTATGACAGAAGAAGAATTTAATCGTTTTTACGATGCACTTGTATCTGCCGAGACAGCTCCTTTAAAAGAATTTGAGAAAGAAAAGTATTTTGAAGGCTGTATGCCAGTAGAAGTTATGGCAGAGCGCGGTCGTAAAACACTTTTATTCGGTCCGATGAAACCTGTTGGTCTTGAAGATCCGAAAACAGGTAAAAGACCTTATGCAGTTGTACAATTAAGACAAGATGATGCTGCAGGTACTTTATACAATATCGTTGGTTTCCAAACACACTTAAAATGGGGACCACAAAAAGAAGTGTTCAGCTTAATTCCTGGTTTAGAGAATGTAGAGATTGTGCGTTATGGGGTTATGCATCGTAACACATTTATTAATTCACCTACAGTACTTGCACCGACATATCAATTAAAGGCACGTCCAACTCTTTTCTTTGCTGGACAAATGACTGGAGTCGAAGGATATGTTGAATCAGCAGGAAGCGGATTACTTGCTGGAATCAATGCTGCAAGGTTAGCAAAAGGTGAGGAACCAATCATCTTCCCAGCTGAAACGGCATTAGGTAGTATGGCGCGTTATATAACAGAAGCACCAGCAAAACACTTCCAACCAATGAACGTAAACTTCGGATTATTCCCAGAGTTAGGCGAAAGAGTGAAATCAAAACAAGAAAGAGCGCAAAAGCATGCAGATCGCGCATTAGCAACAATTCAAAATTTTGTGAATTCTCAAACAATATGATTGATTTAAGCCTCTACAAATTGTTATAATTTGAGAGGCTTTTCTAATTAATTTATTTGCAGATGAGCAATGCTTTTTGATATATTGATGTCTGATGTCTAGCAACGTTATTGTAAACTATAATTATTCAATCAGTATATACTAGCTTTCTTTAATTTTAAGTGGGTTTCGTGAATGAAATCTGTGCTTAAAAGTTCTTGTTACGAATTTGTTAACATTTACAATATTTTAACAATATTTTTATTAATTTTTCTCTTGCTAATTTTCGTATATAGGTATAGTGTCATTATGGATGTCTGCAAAAACTGAATTTAAAGTGAATTTTTTCTATTTTTTACATCATTCATTCTCCAACTACTAAATAAATTTAATATTATAGATGTCTTTCGGTACTTAAGATGAGTCGTTCTCGAGTGTGTTTTCTCAGACTAACATAGTAAATCAGCTTATAGCTTTGTAAAAAGTAAATTCGAATGAATTCAGGAGGTGTACTGGTGATGAATATCGCTCCAAATGAAGCATTTGAGCAATTTATTCGGTTCATTCAGTTAGAAAAAAACTTCTCAGTACATACTGTAAAAGAATATGAAGCGGATTTGAAAGAATTTCTTTCCTTTTTACAAGCTGAAGGTGTTGTGGATTTAGACGAAGTAGAATACATACATGCAAGGATTTTTGTAACTAGGCTGTATGACGAACAGAAAGCTAGAACAACCATTTCTAGAAAAATCTCTTCCATCCGCTCCTTTTTCCGATTTCTGAATCGCGAGTTTGAATTAGATGATGCGCCATTTCGATCGCTATATCATCCAAAAAAGGAAAAACACTTACCTAACTTTTTTTATGAGGAAGAACTTTCCCAGTTGTTTGAAGCGAATGTTGGTGATGATCCAAAATCGATTCGTAACATCGCTCTTCTCGAACTCTTATACGCAACTGGCATGCGTGTCAGTGAATGCACATCGATAGAAATGGGAGATATTGATTTCCGTTATTCCATCATACGAGTAATGGGAAAAGGACGGAAAGAGAGAATAATTCCTTTTGGTCATTACGCAAATCTTGCTTTAACAAGGTATATAAATGAAGCCCGGCCTATGTTAATGAAACGTACCAACCATAATCAATTATTTGTTAATATGCACGGTGGAGAACTTACATCCCGAGGTGTACGTTACATTTTAAATGAAATGATTAGTCAAGCTTCTATGCATACAAAGATTTATCCGCATATGCTTAGACATACATTTGCGACACACTTGTTAAATAATGGTGCCGATTTAAGAACGGTGCAAGAATTATTAGGTCATAAAAGTTTAGCATCGACACAAGTATATACACATGTAACGAAAGAGCACCTTCGAAAAACTTATATGAACTCTCACCCAAGAGCATAATGTTAGGAGGAAAATGAATGGAACAATTTCATGCGACGACAATATTTGCCATACATCATAACGGTAAATGTGCAATGGCAGGCGATGGTCAAGTAACTTTAGGAAACTCAGTTGTAATGAAACATACGGCAAAAAAAGTAAGACGACTATTTAATGGGAAAGTATTAGCGGGCTTTGCCGGTTCTGTAGCGGATGCTTTTACATTGTTTGATATGTTTGAATCAAGATTAGAGAAATATGATGGCAACTTGCAACGTGCTGCAGTGGAAGTTGCTAAACAATGGCGTGGCGATAAAATGTTACGTCAATTGGAAGCGTTATTACTCGTAATGGATCAATCAACATTGCTTTTAATCTCAGGAACAGGTGAAGTAATTGAACCAGATGATGGGATCTTAGCTATTGGTTCGGGTGGAAATTATGCTTTATCTGCTGGACGTGCGTTAAAACAATATGCTCCAAATTTATCGGCAAAAGAAATTGCTGAGAACTCTTTAAAAATAGCAGCTGATATTTGCGTATTTACAAACCATAATATTATCGTGGAGGCGCTTGAAGAATGACAAACCTAAATTTAACGCCAAGACAAATTACCGAACACTTAAATCGTCATATTGTAGGTCAACAGGACGCAAAAAGAGCGGTTGCCATTGCATTGCGTAATCGCTATCGTCGTTCGTTATTGGCTGAGGAAATAAGAAACGAAATTATTCCAAAAAATATATTAATGATTGGTCCAACTGGTGTTGGGAAAACAGAAATTGCTCGACGGATCGCCAAGTTAACCAATGCACCATTTATTAAAGTGGAAGCTACAAAGTTCACAGAAGTAGGTTATGTTGGTCGTGATGTTGAATCTATGGTTCGTGATTTAGTTGAATCTTCTAGAAGACTTGTCAAAGATGAAATGATGGAATCTGTAAAAGAACAAGCAGAGCAATTGGCAAATGAGGCCATTGTCAAACTACTTGTTCCTTCTAAGATGAAAGCTAAAATGGCTCAAAATCCCTTTGAAATGTTATTTGGTGGTCAAAAAGAGAAACCAGTAGAAGATTCAAGTCAAGATGAGGTTGAAGTACGCTCAAAACGTTCTCAAATTGCACAAGACCTTAAAGCTGGCAAACTAGAAGATGAATGGGTAACGGTAGAAGTTACTGAACAAAATACCTCTTTATTTGATGCAATGCCTGGAATGGGTATTGATATGGGGTCATCTGGTATGCAAGATATGCTATCAAACTTGATGCCTAAAAAGACTAAAAAACGTAAATTGAAAGTAAAAGATGCACGTAGAGTGCTAACAATTGAAGAAGCTAATAAATTAATTGATTCAGACGAATTAGCTGGGGAAGCTATTCGCCGTGCTGAGCAATCAGGGATTATTTTCATTGATGAAATAGATAAAATTGCAAGTCGTAGTGGTGGGACGTCTGCAGATGTTTCTAGAGAAGGCGTGCAACGTGATATTTTACCAATTGTTGAAGGTTCCACTGTTACGACAAAATATGGGCCTGTTAAAACGGACTTTATGTTGTTTATTGCAGCAGGGGCATTCCATATGTCGAAACCAAGTGATTTAATACCTGAGCTTCAAGGACGTTTCCCGATTCGTGTTGAACTAGAGAAACTAACGAAACAAGATTTTGTTCGTATTTTAAAGGAACCAGATCAATCCCTAATCACGCAATATAAAGCATTATTAGAAACAGAAGGCGTAACGATTGAATTTACTGATGCAGCAATTGATCGTATCGCAGAAATCGCAACTGAAGTAAATCAAGATACAGATAATATTGGTGCGAGACGACTTCATACAATTTTAGAACGATTGCTAGAGGAATTGTCTTTCGAAGCGTCAGAAATTGGACCAGCACATATTGATATTACTCCTGCTTATGTTGATCAAAAACTCGGTGCAATTTCTAAAAACAAAGATTTGTCGCAATTTATCTTATAATAGGGTTTTTTAGTATCATTAAATTGTAAAAACCTTTAGAATATTAAATAAACTTAGATGCAACCTTACTAGGAGGATTTTTTTAAATGAATTTATTAAGTAAAACACGTAAAATTAACTCAATGTTACAGGAATCAGCGGGTAAACCAGTTAACTTTAAAGAAATGGCAGACACGCTTGGAGATATTATCGATAGCAACGTATTTATCGTAAGTCGTAAAGGAAAATTATTAGGCATTTCAATTCATCAAAATATTGAAAATGAACGTATTAAAAAAATGTTCGAGGAACGTCAATTCCCAGAAGATTATGCACAACACTTATTCGACATTAATGAAACTTCTCCAAACCTTGATATAACTAGTGAGCATACAATTTTCCCAATCGAAAACCGTGAATTATTCGAAAATGGTTTAACAACGATTGTACCGATTATTGGTGGCGGTGAACGTTTAGGTACTTTAATTTTAGGCCGTCTTTCTGCAAGATTCGAAGATGACGATCTAATCTTAGCTGAGTACGGTGCAACAGTAGTAGGTATGGAAATTCTACGTGAAAAATCAGAAGAAATTGAAGAAGAGGCACGTAGTAAAGCGGTTGTTCAAATGGCGATCAATTCATTATCATACAGTGAACTTGAAGCAATTGAACACATTTTCGAAGAACTTGATGGAAACGAAGGATTACTAGTAGCTTCTAAAATTGCCGACCGTGTTGGGATTACACGTTCAGTAATCGTAAACGCATTACGTAAATTAGAATCAGCTGGTGTAATCGAGTCAAGATCTCTAGGTATGAAAGGAACATATATCAAAGTATTGAACGATAAATTCCTTGCAGCACTTGCAGAAATTAAAATGAAATAATACAAGAAAAGCGGAAAACGCCCGTTAAGCTCCGACAACAACTGGCCGACAAAAACGCGACATCGTGTCGCATTGTCGGCACTAGCACGTCCTGTGCGTCGGAGGAACCGACAAAAGGTCGCTTTATGCGCCTGTGGTTTCACTTTCGGCGCAGAAAATTATGTGGTTTTAATGAAAGTACATAATTTTTGGCCTTGAAGGCGGTTCTGAAGTTGTCGAGGAGCTGGCGTTTGGAGCTAGACATAAAGAAAAGGCTTTTGTGGCTCGTTCAGCTACGACAGGCACTGGAGACTTCCGAGAAGCATGCTAGCATGCGTAGGAGGAAGTTGAAGTGTCCCGAGTAGCAAGCCACAGGAGCTAGACACTGTTCAAAATAGAAAATTTATACTTTTTTTTAAAAGGAAGCCTTACTTCATTCAGAAGTAGGGCTTTTTATTATGACAAATTTGTTAAATGGATTAAATGACAGTTACTTCAAAAATCATAGTCCAATCTTCTTAATATCGGCTTCTAGTGCCTGAAATGAAGACAAAATCAGATGTTTCCTTATAGAATTTAGTCTTTTGTTTTCTAAATATGAACATTTCGTAAATAATTGTAAAGAAAATTAGTCCGTATTGACTACTAAAAATCGACAAAAGTCGATAGACACTAAGACTTAAGTTAATTAAAATTAATAAAGGGTAATAACTTGGAAATGAAAATGAAATATTTATATAACAAATGAAATAAACGAGGTGAACGGGTTTGAGCTTGTTCGGTGGAACTATAAGTAGCCTAGAAAATGGACTGAATTACGCGTCATTAAAAAACAAAACGATTGCGCAAAATATTGCAAATGTCGACACTCCTAATTATAAAGCGAAGGATGTAAGCTTTAAACAAATGTTATCTGACGCGCAAGATTCGACAATATCTGCTAATCAAACGGATGAAAGACATTACAAGTTTGAAATGAATCAAAAATCTCCAGGTGTGTATAGCTACGGCAATTTACGTTATCGAGTGAACGGCAATGGGGTTGATATGGATTTAGAGCAGGCAGAACTAGCTAAAAATACAATTTACTATAATGCCTTAATTGACCGTATAAATGGAAAGTTAAATACGTTAAATACAGTCATTAAAGGAGGAAGATAGTAATGTCGATCTTTGGCAGTATGAATACAACGGCTTCTGCATTAACTTCGCAGCGTCTTAGGATGGATGTTATTTCATCGAATATAGCAAATGTAGATACAACACGAGGAAAACTCGTTAATGGTGAATGGGAGCCATATCGCCGTAAATCTGTAACGCTTACTGCAAAGGAAGGGCAATTTTCGAACTTTCTACAAGTAGCTATGGGGAAAACTTCAAATAAATCAGTCGGCCAAGGTGTGACAGTGTCCAAAATTAATGAAGATCAAGAAACACCATTTAAGCTAGTTTATAATCCAACGCATCCTGATGCAAATGAAGAAGGGTATGTAGAAATGCCGAATATTGATATTTTAACCGAAATGGTTGATTTGATTTCATCAACTCGCTCATATGAAGCAAACGTTACGGTATTTAATGCAAATAAATCGATGCTAACAAAAGCATTAGAAATTGGTAAATAGAATTTGAGTTTGAAAGGATGAAAATCAAGTGGCAATTGAATCAGTTTCATTAATGATGCCGACACAGGTAACAAACGATACAAATAAATTAACAGCTCCAGCAACACCATTTCAGGCCCAGCAGTCTTTTGCGAATACATTAAAAGATGCGATTGCATCGGTTAATAATCAACAAATCACTTCAGACAATTTAACGAATAAGTTAATAAATGGTCAAGATGTAGAGCTGCATGAGGTAATGATTGCTTCTCAGAAAGCTAGTATTACACTGAATGCGACAATTGAGGTTCGTAACAAAGTGATCGAGGCTTACCAAGAGATTATGCGTATGAGTGTTTAATCCACTTAGCAATTTTTTCTGCGACAAGTAAACGCAGGAACAAGCTTTTATTGCGAAGAAAGCTTGCGACAGTCGCAAAATCTTATAAGTACCAAAAGAGTTACGACAGGTACAATGATTGGTTACGCGAATTGAAATTGTTAGTGTATTCACTAAACCGGAGGATATTAAATGAACGATCGACTTACAAAGGTTAAATCCGACTCGACACAGTTTTGGCAAAGTCGGACGAAAAATCAAAAAGGTGCGCTAATTGGGACGATCATTGGTGTTATTGCATTAGCTAGTATACTTACTTATTTCTTTACCAGAACGACAATGGTTCCTCTGTTCACTGAGCTATCGGCTTCAGAATCAGGTGAAATTGCCGAAGTATTAGCAGCACAAGGAGTCCCTTATGAGATTGCACCGGGAGGCACAAATATTCTTGTTCCTGAAGATCAAGTTGATACATTAACTGTTTCTCTTGCATCCCAAGGTTATCCTGAATCAGGGGATATTAATAATTCCTTCTTTACGTCAAATGCTGGATTCGGTATGACCGACAATGAATTCAACGTTATTAAATTAGCTGCAACTCAAACTGAATTAGCAAATTTAATTAAGCAAATTGATGGTGTAAAAGATGCGAATGTTATGATTTCAATGCCAGAAGAAGGCATTTTCATCAATGATGCAGGACAAGAGGCAAGTGCATCCATCGTTTTAGATACAGAACCTGGCCAAAAATTCACAGAAGAACAAATTAAAACGTTATACAATCTAGTGTCAAAAAGTATTCCAAATTTAAGCACTGATAATATCGTTATTACAAATCAGTATTCAGAGTATTTTGATTTAAATTCACAAGCAGCAGGTGGCAATTCTGTTAATACGGTAGAAGGTCAAATGCAAGTGAAGAAGACAATTGAGCGTGATCTACAACGTCAAGTACAACAAATGCTTGGCACGATGATGGGCCAAGATAAGGTTGTTGTTTCGGTCACAACTGATATTGACTTTAAACAAGAAAATCGAGAAGAAAATCTAGTAGAGCCTGTAAATGAGGAAAATATGGAAGGGATCGAAATTAGTGCCCAACGTATTACTGAAACCTATACAGGACAACCTCCTACTACTGCATCTGGTGAACCAGAAATTGAAACAGGATCGGATAATCTTACAAATTACAAAGAAACACAAGGTAATGATGGAGATTACGAACGCGTTGAAGAAACTATCAACAATGACGTAAATCGAATTAAAAAAGAAATCCAAGAGAGTCCATATAAAATTAGAGATTTAGGGATTCAAGTAATGGTGGAACCACCAGTACCAAATGATGCTACTACCTTATCTCAGGATGTAGTAGAAGATATCGAACAGATTTTATCAACTGTAGTTAGTACGACAATCGATAAAGAAGCTGCTGGTAACCTAACAGAAGACCAAATTAACGATAAAATAGTTGTCTCGGTTCAACCATTCTATGGAAATGATGCAACGACAGCTGAACCAACTTCTGTCATTCCATGGTGGATTTGGGTAATCGGCGGTATTTTATTTGTATCAATTATTTTACTTGTTATCTATATTTTACGAAGTAAGAAACGTAGAGAAGTAGAAGAGGAAATGGCGATTATTGAACGTCAGCAAGAAGAAATTATTGTTGAAGATATAAATCGTGAAGTAGAAACAGAAAGTACAGTTCGTCGTAAACAGCTAGAAAAAATGGCGAAGGAAAAACCAGAAGACTTTGCAAAATTACTGCGTAGTTGGATTGCTGAAGATTAATGGGGGGTCGGGCTTTGTCCAGAAAAGAAAAAGAGTTAACGGGAAAGCAAAAAGCAGCTCTATTATTAATTTCTTTAGGACCTGAAGTTTCTGCTTCTGTATACAAACACTTAAATGAAGAAGAAATTGAACGTCTAACATTGGAAATTTCAAGTGTAAAAAAAGTGGAACCTGGTGTGAAAGAAGACATTATTGAAGAGTTTCATCATATCGCATTAGCCCAAGATTATATTTCTCAGGGCGGTATTGGGTACGCGAAAACAATTTTGGAAAAAGCGTTAGGTGCAGAACAAGCACAAGCGATTATTAATAGATTAACTTCATCGTTACAGGTTCGCCCATTTGACTTTGCTAGAAAAGCGGACCCGGCACAAATTTTTAATTTTATTCAAAATGAACATCCACAGACGATTGCACTTATTTTATCTTATTTAGATCCTGCACAAGCGGGTGTGATTTTATCGTCATTACCACAGGAAGTACAAGCAGATATTGCTAAGCGTATTGCAGTGATGGATTCTACATCACCTGAAGTGATTAGTGAAATTGAAGCAGTGCTAGAACGAAAACTCTCATCAACTGTTACGCAAGATTACACTGAAACGGGTGGAGTAGATGCAGTTGTTGAAGTGTTGAACGGTGTAGACCGTCAAACGGAGAAAACGATTCTCGATGCGCTTGAAATTCAAGACCCTGAGCTTGCGGAAGAAATTAAAAAACGCATGTTTGTATTCGAAGATATTGTTACGCTTGATAACCGTTCGATTCAACGAGTTATTCGTGACTGTGAAAATGAAGATTTATTGCTTTCAATGAAAATAAGTAGTGAAGAAGTAAAAGAGATTATTTTCCGAAATATGTCTGGGCGTATGGCAGACACATTTAGAGAAGAAATGGAGATTATGGGGCCTGTTCGTCTTCGCGATGTGGAAGAAGCACAAACAAGAATTGTTGCAGTCATCCGTCGCTTAGAAGATGCGGGTGAAATCATCATCGCACGCGGCGGAGGAGATGACGTCATTGTCTAGATTAATCCGGTCCATTAAATCTGAACAACAAGAACAACAGACCGTAAATATTCAAATTCGTGATCTTTTCACCAAAACATTTGATGGTGAGGAGGAAGAACAACAGCACGCTGAACCTCAGATTTCATTGGAGGAGATATATGCAGAACGAGACCAACTCCTTTTTGACGCGGGGCTTCAAATAGAAGCACAAAGACAGGAATTTGAACAGTATCGGCATGAGCAGCTCGAACAAATCGAACAACTTAAAATGCTTTGGGAAGAAGAAAAACTTGTTTTACAACAACAAGCTTATGAACAAGGATTCGGGCAAGGTTATGAAGAGGGTATCAATAAAGCAAATGCTGATATGGCAGGAAGCTTAAAAATGGCGAATGAGACAATTGAACACTCGCTTGAAAATGCGCGGAAGTACATTGAAGATCAAGAACATGTCATTTTAGACTTAGCATTAACAGCTTCGCAAAAGATTATAGGCGTTTCACTTGAACGACAGGACGAATTGTTTGTTTCGATTATAAAGCAGGGCTTAAAAGAAGCTCGTGAAATGAAAGAAGTTAAAATATATATTTCGCCAAAGTACTATGAGTTAATAACAAGTTATCGTGATGAATTAGTCGAGATGTTCCCGACAGATGTTCCATTCCTCATTTTTGTTAATGAGGATTTGAACGATACGGAAAGCTATATTGAAACGAATCATGGAAGAATCGTAGTATCCATTGATAGTCAATTAAACGAATTACGATTAAAGCTTCACGAAATTTTAGATAGTAAGGAATGATAGGATGCTTGCTGCTCAATTAATGAATCACATTCAGGGTATCGAAACATTTAAAAAGTTCGGTAAAGTAACGCGAGTTGTTGGCTTAATGATTGAGTCACAAGGTCCTGAAAGTTCCATCGGTGATGTTTGTAAAATTCATGTCAATTCACCGAAAAACGGCCACCAAATTATTTTAGCTGAAGTGGTTGGATTTAATGATGAAAATGTGGTGTTAATGCCATTTACATCCCTTCGTGAAATTTCTATCGGATGTTTAGTTGAGGGAACAGGTTCACCGCTTGAAGTGAAAGTAGGCCCTGAGCTTATAGGAAAAGTACTAGATTCAATGGGGAATCCCATTGACGGCTCAACCCTTCCGAAAGGACTTGTAACTGTGCCAACAGAAAATGATCCGCCAAACCCATTTACTCGTCCACCTATCAATGACCAAATTGAAGTGGGCGTCAAAGCCATAGATGGGATGCTAACCGTTGGGACAGGTCAACGTGTCGGGATCTTTGCTGGTTCCGGTGTTGGTAAAAGTACTCTCCTTGGAATGATCGCAAGAAATACGAGAGCAGACTTAAACGTCATTGCACTAATTGGAGAACGTGGTCGTGAGGTACGGGAATTCATTGAACGCGATTTAGGTCCAGAAGGGCTTAGTCGTTCGATTGTTGTGGCTGCAACAGGTGACCAACCTGCACTTATGCGGATAAAAGGTGCCTTCACAGCAACAGCAATTGCAGAATACTTCCGAGACCGTGGATTAAATGTCATGTTAATGATGGACTCGGTAACACGTGTTGCCATGGCCCAACGCGAAATTGGATTAGCAACAGGTGAACCTCCTGCACAAAAAGGGTACACGCCGTCTGTATTTGCGATCTTACCAAAATTACTTGAACGGACAGGAACAAACTTAAAAGGTTCCATCACAGCCTTTTATACGGTACTTGTAGATGGTGATGATATGAATGAACCAATTGCTGACACAGTCCGAGGTATTTTAGATGGACATATTGTGCTAGACCGAACGCTTGCAAATAAAGGACAATATCCGGCAATCAACGTGTTAAAAAGTGTCAGCCGACTAATGAATCATATTTCATCAAATGAACATGTCCGTGCTGCAGAAAGGTTACGAGAACTTTACTATACCTACTCCAAATCTGAAGACTTAATCAACATTGGTGCGTATAAACGAGGGACTTCGAAAGAAATCGATGAATCCATTCAATACGAGCCATTAATTACAAGCTTCTTAAAACAAGGTTTTAGAGACAAAGTGACATTAGAAGATACAGTCAATGAATTAATCGCATTATCGAATGGTGGTAGAAAATAATGGTTCAGTACACATATCGATTTGAAAAAATACTAACGATTCGAGAACAAGAAAAACAACAAACAGAAATGGCCTACAAAGAATCAGTTCGTACATTTGAAGAATTCGCAAATAGATTATATGAACTATTAAAGAAGAAGGAAGACCTTATTACATATCAAAATGATCGTTTAGCTTCTGGTTCGACTGTAGATGAAATTCATCATTATGCAAAATTTATAGACAGTCTTGAGCATTCAATAGCAGATATGCAACAAAAGGTGATGCAAGCTCGCGCAAAAATGAATTGGCATGAACAAAAATTAGTAGAAAAAAACTTGGAAGTACGTAAGTTTGAAAAAATGCGTGAAAAAGACTTTCAAGCATTTAAAGTAGAGCAAGATCGTTTAGAAATGGTGCAATTAGACGAGTTATCTTCCCTTATGTACAGTAAGAAAGAATTCAGGTGATTGAATGGTAAACCGTATAAATAATAAAAATCAACAAAAGTTCGAGCAGATCGAAGAAGAAAAATCACCGGGGGTATTTCAAAAGTTCTTCTTTTGGTTCCTTATTCCTCTTTTATTTGTTATTGCAATTCTGTTAGTTGTTGCTCAATTTACAGGTACGAATGTTTTTGAAAAGGCAATGAATGTCACAAATACCATTTCGTCTAAAGAAAAAACATCGGAAGAAAACGCTAATCAAAGTCAAAAAATTGTTAATCTTCAAGCAGAAATAAAAGAAAAAGAAGCAGAAATCGATAAATTGCAAGTAGAAATGGAAGATTTAAAGGCAAAAAATCATGACGCAGAAGTTGAAAAAGAACAATTACAATTCCGAATTGATGAATTACAAAGGTCAAACCAAAATTCTCAAAAAGAATTCGATGAAATCTTATCGACCTACGAAGAAATGTCAGCTAAAAGTGTTGCGCCAATTATCACTGAGTTAAGTGACGACCAAGCAGTTCGTATTTTATCTAATTTAAAGCCAGATAAGTTAGCAGAGGTCTTCTCCAAAATGAATCCAGCTGATGCAGCTCGATACACTGAGCTTTTATCGAATTAAAACATGCATTGTGAGAAATGAGGTGAATCATGAATATCGGAATAATGCAATTGTCGAACGTAAGTATGCCTGCAAAAGTGAATTCAATTATGTCAACAAAAAATCAAATCATGACTAAAAAGACAGAAGGATTTGAAGCTGTATTTAATAAGTTTGTAGCTTCAAAGGAAACGACCCATTCAACTGAAACCACGAGCCATTCTCCAGAAGAGGTAGAAGTAAAACAATTAGGAGAAGTGTTAGAGACAGATTCAATGGAAGAAGTGTTAGATTTACTTGGAATCTCACATGATGATGGGTTACTCATGATTCAGGCAGGCGAAGAAGGACAAGCAGTTGCAATTGATGAAATGATGAATTTGGATGACTTACTAGCAGTATTCAATATGAATCCGCAGCAATTGATGGGGACACTTAAGCAAATCATAGGCAGTGAACAACAACCCGAAGTAACAGATATTTGGTCGTTGATTGGCTTAGTGAACGAACAAGCACCAAATGTCATTAGTCAACTAACTGCTGCGCTTCAAGGTGAGCACAATGTAACTCCAAATGAAGCAAAACAATTTCTTGAATTTTTAAAGTTAGCACAAGTAGTTGGAAAGAATACGGATCTACTTGGTGATCAACCACTTCAGTTAGCTCAGTTAAAAGATTTGTTCCAAAACTTGGTTTCTGAAGTTCAAACAACTCAAACATCTCAAACTACTGGAAAAATGGCCATTCAAGGATTTCAACAAGTTGTACAGCAAGTCGTAAAACAAACCGAAACTCAGGCGGATTCGGTAAACGATTCAGTTAACCAATCAACGACGACAACAACAGCTACAACTAAAACAATTACGATTTCTTTACCAACTACTGAAAAGTCAGTTGCGTCAGAAGCTCTAGTAAAAGAAATACAGAGTCTGTTGAATCGAAGTCAGATTGCTAAATCACAAGGAACAATGAAGCTATTACTTAAGTTGAACCCTGAAAATCTAGGCTCCATTCGAATTGAATTGTTACAAAAAGACGGTGTATTATCGGCGCGTTTACTTGCTTCCACTTCAACAGGTAAAGAATTATTAGATAGTCAACTAAATCAATTGAAATCTGCTTTTGCGCAAGCGAATATTCAAATGGATCGAATTGATATCGCACAAAGTCTACAACAGACAGACCATAATTTCCGCGACCAAAACATGTTTGGTAACTTATATAAGCAACAACAAGAACAAGAAGATACAGAGCCAAAAGAACAAGATGATGAAGAAGCAATTTCATTTAGTGAATTTCTAAAAAATGAGGAAGTGTAAAGATGGCTAATACGAATGGGATTTCATCTGATTATTATTTATCAAGTTATCAGGCACCACAGCGTCAAACAGGTAGCAGTGCGTTGGGGAAAGATGCTTTCTTACAAATCTTAATCACACAATTACAAAATCAAGATCCCACGCAACCAATGGATGACAAGCAATTTATATCGCAAATGGCTCAATTCTCTTCATTAGAGCAAATGCAAAATGTCGCTTCTGGTATAAAGGATTTACTCGAATCTCAGCAACAATCTCAGCTAATGAACTATACATCATTTATTGGTAAAGAAGTAAAGTGGCTTGAAATGACGAAAGATAAGGAAGGCAATTCAACTGTTAATGAAGGAACTGATGTTATTAATGAGTTGAAATTTGTTGATGGTCAACCCGTTTTCATACTTGAAGATGGAAAGGAAATTACACCAGGTAATATCTCTTCAATATTAAATAAATCATCTTCTACTATTTCTGAAAATCCACTTGTAACGGCAAGTAATTTAATTGGTAAGACGATTCAGTACGACAACAATGGTGAAATGTTACAAGCGATAATAGAATCTGTTTCAACTAACAATACAGTGATTGAATACATATTAAATAATGGTTCACGAATAACGAAGGATCAATTCGAATTAGTAAAATAACTTCCTAACAATTAGATGCAACATTATAAAAATATGAAAATCGAAGGGAGAACGATGACACATGTTACGTTCAATGTACTCAGGTATTTCTGGTTTAAAAAACTTCCAAACAAAATTAGATGTAATCGGGAACAATATCTCAAATGTGAATACTTATGGGTTCAAAAAAGGTCGCGTAGTATTTAAAGATTTAATTTCTCAAACAACTGCAGGAGCAACAGGGCCATCTACAACTCGTGGTGGTGTAAATCCAAAACAAGTAGGTTTAGGATCACAAATCGCTGCAATTGATACAGTTGCAACAGCAGGTTCATTACAAACGACTGGGCGAGTACTAGATTTAGCCGTTTCAGGTGATGGTTATTTCCGAGTGGCTCCAGGAAATTCACTATCCAACATCTCTTATACAAGAGCTGGTAATTTCTATATCGATGCAGCAGGTGATTTAGTAACTGCCGATGGAATGTATTTGCTAAGTACAAGTGGAGGGAAAATTAATGTACCTACTACTTCTCAAAGTATGTCAATCGGTCAAGATGGTAGCGTAAATATCGTTTCAGAAAATGGTAGTTTAAGTTCATCTCAAAAAATCAGTTTAGCGAAATTCCCTAATAGTGAAGGTTTAGAAAAAGTCGGTTCGAATTATTTCAAGGAATCACCTGCATCAGGTGAACCAAACAATAATGTTACACCACAAGCAGCAGGTAAAGGTTCGATTCAATCTGGTTTCTTAGAAATGTCTAACGTAGACCTTTCAGAAGAATTTACTGAAATGATCGTTGCGCAACGTGGTTTCCAAGCAAACTCTCGTATTATTACAACATCCGATGAAATTCTTCAAGAGCTTGTAAACTTAAAACGATAATTGAATGAAGATCGATAAATTTTGAAGTTTGAACAGTGTCTAGCTTCGCGCGTTAGCAGCTCGAGACGCTTCACTAAAACTGTCGAGGGCAAAAAGCGCCCTCACCAGTTTTAGTTCCAGCGCTTGTCGCTGCTGAACGTACGCGCTCAGCTTTTCTTGAAAGGAGGGTCGGGCCGGCTCTTGGGATTCTCGGCCCTATTTCAATGATTGAACTTACACGGTTAAATGGGAAACCTTTTTCAATAAACGCACTATACATAGAGACAGTTGAGGCATTTCCTGATACGACCATTACGCTGACGACTGGGCGTAAATTTATTGTGTTAGAATCTGAAGAAGAAGTGCGAAAAAGAGTGATGAGTTTCTACAGAACGATTCAGGTTTTATCGAACCCGCACTTAAGAGGTGATCTAGATGAAAAATAATAAATTGCTAACAATAATGCTCATAATACTAGTGACAATCCTGTTAATTGGGATTGTAATTTTTGTCCTTTTAACACAATTCAATAAACAATCTACAGCAAATGAACCAACCATAGATCAAATAGTAGAAGCTTCGGTTGATGTTCCTGAAATTATGACTAATTTAGCAGATGATAGCTATGTAAAACTGACATTAAAAATTCAGACAACAAGTAAAAAAGCTGCTGAGGAATTAGAAAAGCGTAATTTCCAAGTCAATCATATTGTCATCGGTGAACTTTCAGAAATGACAGAGGAAGACTTAGCGGGTAAGGAAGGCAAAATATTATTTGAGTCTACTATTAAAGCTCAGCTAAATGATTTGATGCAAGAGGGCGAAGTTGAACAAATCTACATTACCTCCTACGTCATTCAGTAACAGTCGGAACAACAATGTGTAACACGTGAAATGGAGGTGGGCAAATGGCAGGAGATGTATTATCCCAATCCGAGATTGATGCTCTTCTATCTGCAATTTCCACTGGTGAAATGTCAGCGGATGAAATCAAGAAAGAAGAAGAAACTAAAAAGATTAAAAACTATGACTTTAAACGTGCGCTTCGTTTCTCAAAAGATCAAATCCGAAGTTTGACTCGAATACATGAGAATTTTGCCAGACTACTAACAACATTTTTCTCAGCTCAATTGAGAACTTATGTTCAAATAACGGTTGTTTCTGTGGACCAAATCCCGTTTGAAGAATTTGTACGTTCAATTCCCAAAATGACATTAATTAATATATTTGAAGTACCACCTCTAGATGGTAATATCTTAATGGAGATTAATCCTAACATCGCGTACTCCATGCTAGACCGTTTAATGGGGGGAAAAGGCTCAAGCTATAGCAACGTGGATAACTTAACTGAAATTGAACAAAAAATAATGACCAATTTATTTGAGCGTTCATTCGACAACTTAAGAGAGGCTTGGCAAAATGTTGCTGAAATTGACCCGATGCTCGTCGAACTTGAAGTGAATCCACAGTTCCTACAAATGATTTCACCGAATGAAACGGTCGTAGTGATTTCATTAAATACGATTATTGGTGAAAATACAGGTATGATCAATATTTGTATTCCACATGTTGTACTCGAACCAATCATTCGCAATTTGTCTGTTCAATATTGGATGCAGTCCAATACGAAAGAAGCTACTCCAGAACAAACGAAAATGCTTGAAAATCGCGTTAAACAGGCTCAGATTGATCTTGTTGCCGAATTAGGTACATCGGACATTACCATTGAAGATTTTCTTTATATGAACATTGGTGATGTCATTCAATTAGATCAAAATATTAATGACCCACTAACTTTAAGAGTGGGGAATATACCGAAGTTTACGGTTCAACCAGGTAAATTAAATAAAAAAATGGCAATTCAGATTATCGAACCTGTGAAAGGAGGAGACGAAGATGAGTGATGGTATGCTCTCCCAAGAAGAAATTGAAGCTCTATTAAGAGGCGAAACTTTAGAAGATCGAATTAATGAGTTAGATCAATCAACAAATGAAGTAACAATTAATATTGATGATTATTTAGATTTGATGGAACAATCCGCGTTAGGTGAAATTGGAAATATTTCATTTGGAAGTTCTGCTACCGCCCTTTCCACTTTATTAAACCAAAAAGTAGAGATCACAACACCTGTCGTTTCAATGATTAACCGCAATAAATTAGAAGAGGAATTTCCACATCCATATGTAGCTGTAAAAGTGGAATATACAGCAGGGATTAACGGTATGAACCTGTTAGTTATAAAACAATCGGATGCTTCAATTATTGCAGATATTATGTTAGGTGGAGATGGCTTACATCCAAATATGGATTTAGGCGAGATTCAATTAAGCGCGGTACAAGAAGCCATGAATCAAATGATGGGTTCAGCTGCCACATCTATGTCAACGGTCTTTAATAAAAAGGTAGATATTTCACCACCATCCATTGACTTATTAAATATTTTACAAGATGAAGGCCGTGACTACATACCTGATGAAGATTTACTAATCAAAGTATCCTTTAGATTGAAAATTGGTGAATTAATTGACTCAAATATTATGCAATTACTGCCGTTAAAGTTTGCGCATGGTATTGCTAAAACACTTCTTGGCGAAGAAGAAGAAACAATTGTGGAACAACCAATTCAAAACGTTGTACCGGAAGTAGTACCACAAACTACACAAGTACAACAACCAGTTTATGAGCCGCCTATTGAGCAATCGAGTTACGCAAATCCTATGGCGCAACAACAATCGATGCCACAAGCACCGCCAATGGTTCAACAACAAATGGTTCAACAACCGATGTATCAACAGCCGCCAACGTACCAACAACAAGCGGCGACGACATATCAAGAACCACCTGTACATGCGATGCCTTATTATCAAGCACCGCACGGGCAAAAACAACAGCCACCAGTAAATGTACAACAAGCACAATTTACATCGTTTGAGCAAGCGAACATTACACCTGCTGAAGCCCGAAATTTGAATATGTTATTAGATATTCCATTACAAGTTACAGTAGAGCTCGGAAGAACAAAACATTCGGTAAAAGATATACTACAATTAGCTTCTGGTTCAATTATTGAATTAGACAAACTTGCTGGTGAACCGGTTGACATTTTAGTCAATAGCCGTTTAATCGCTAAAGGGGAAGTTGTGGTTATTGAAGAAAACTTCGGAGTTCGTATTACGGACATCATCAGTCAAGCTGAACGCTTAAATAATTTGAAATAATCTATTGGGGGAATACACAATGTCAAAAAGAATTTTAATCGTGGACGACGCTGCATTTATGAGAATGATGATTAAAGACATCTTAACGAAAAATGGTTACGAGGTAGTAGGAGAAGCTGCTGATGGCCAACAAGCAGTAGAAAAATATGCGGAATTAAACCCGGATTTAGTCACAATGGATATTACGATGCCAGAGATGGATGGAATTGCAGCTTTAAAAGCAATCAAATCAACAAATCCTAACGCAGTTGTTATTATGTGCTCTGCGATGGGGCAACAAGCAATGGTAATCGATGCAATCCAAGCAGGTGCAAAGGATTTTATTGTAAAACCATTCCAAGCGGATCGTGTAATTGAAGCCATCCAAAAAGCATTGGGTTGATGAGATGCAAGGGATTCATTTAAATAAGAAAGCGATTGTTTTTGTATTACTTGTTATGATGGCTCTAACATTGCCAACACAACTAGTTTCTGCTTCACAAAGTAATCAAATGATCAGTGATGAATACCTTCAAAATCCGGACACAAACACAGATGAATCCCCAGACGTAAAAGAGGTTGACAACCAGAATGTTGGCCTCGGACCTGGGGATTACATCAAGATGTTGTTATCTTTACTGTTTGTCCTTGGTTTATTGGTTTTCGTATTAAAGTTCTTGAATAAAAAAAGCTCGAACTACCAGCAAAATAATGTCGTGAAAAATATTGGCGGGATTTCAGTTGGTTCACAAAAATCTGTTCAACTCCTTCATATTGGTAATTCTCTTTATATTGTTGGAGTTGGTGAAGATGTGCAGCTGCTCAAAGAAATTCAGGACCCTGAAGAAATCGAACAGCTTATCAAAATTTATCAAGACAAGCAGCAAACAATCGTTTCTACATCGCCTTACATTACTGAATTATTCAAAAAGCTTAAAAAGAAGCCAAGTGTTGAAGAAACTGAGTCACAATCTGATTTTGGAGCAATCTTAAAAAATCGTTTATCTGAAATAAATAAAGAGCGACACGAGGAATTGGAAAAATGGAAGGAAAAGGAGCACGATAAATAATGCAAGACTTTATCTCATTCTTTTCTGACAGTGATCCAACGAACGTCTCTACTTCTGTTAAATTACTTTTAGTATTAACAGTATTGTCATTAGCACCAAGTATTCTAATATTAATGACCTCGTTTACGCGAATTGTGATTGTATTATCGTTTACGCGAACTGCACTTGCTACAAACCAGATGCCACCGAACCAAGTGATCATTGGGTTAGCGTTGTTTTTATCGTTTTTCGTTATGGCACCAACATTTAATGAGGTAAATGAAGAAGCATTACAACCGTTATTTGCAGAGGAAATCGACCTAGATGAAGCATATAACAGAGCAACGATCCCATTTAAAGAGTTCATGGCAAGTCATACGAGACAAAAAGATTTAGAGCTGTTTCTAAGTTATAACCAGGCTGAGCGTCCTGATACTGTAGAAGAGATCCCATTAACGATGCTTGTCCCTGCTTTTGCATTAAGTGAAATAAAGACAGCATTCCAAATGGGCTTTATGATTTTTATTCCATTTTTAGTCATTGATATGGTAGTAGCAAGTGTCCTGATGTCGATGGGGATGATGATGCTACCGCCTGTTATGATTTCATTACCGTTTAAAATACTATTATTCGTCCTTGTTGATGGTTGGTATTTAGTAATTAAATCTTTACTTCAAAGTTTTTAGGGGTTGATACAAATGAGTCAAGAAATGGTCATTTCAATAGCAGAAAGAGCGATATGGACCGTCCTTTTAGTTTCAGGGCCCTTATTGTTAGTAGCATTAATAACAGGATTGATTGTCAGTATATTTCAAGCCACAACATCAATTCAAGAACAGACACTGGCGTTTGTACCGAAAATCATTGCGGTATTCGTTGCAATAATTTTCTTCGGGCCATTTATGATTACTAAATTGACAGACTATCTTTACGATATTTTTAATAACCTGACTCGATATATCGGGTGATTAGATGACAGAACTTATTCCTGATCTATCCGTATTATTATTAATTTTAGTCAGAGTTTCTGCTTTTTTTGTATCAGTCCCTTTTTTATCTTATCGAACGATTCCAGCGCAATTAAGGATTGCTTTAGCCCTAATTTTATCGTGGATGATGTATTACACGTTAAATGTAGAGCCGTTTCCAATTGATGGTGAGTATTTACTACTGATCATGAAAGAAGCGATTATTGGACTTTCGATTGGACTAGTAGCGTACATAGTTACTTCTGCCGTGCAAATTGCAGGAGGATTTATTGATTTTCAAACGGGTTTTGCCTTAGCTAATATTATTGACCCACAAACAGGTGCTCAAAGCCCATTAATGGGGCAATTTTTTAATTTCCTATTATTATTTGTATTACTTTCTACAAATGGACATCATCTCATTTTAGATGGAATCTTTTATAGTTATCAATTTGTCCCCATCGATCAACTTACACCGAACTTCGGTGATGCAAATACTGTAGAGTTTATTGCAAAGTTATTTGCGTACGCTTTTGCGGTTGCATTTCAAATGTCTGCTCCAGTAGTTGCAACGATATTTTTAGTAACCATAGCGTTAGGGATTACAGGGAAAACAGTGCCACAACTTAATATTTTCGTTGTTGGTTTTCCTATTAATATCGCCGTTGCCTTTCTTGTTTTATTTATCGTAATGGGGCTGATGATTACGGTAATGGAAAATGTGGTGGAGATGATGATTTTAGCAATGCGGGATTTGATGCAGTACTTAGGTGGTTCTTAACATGAAGTTATTACTAACGTTAGATATACAACTCTTTGCAGGGGAAAAGACGGAAAAAGCGACTCCTAAAAAACGTCAAGATGCTAGGAAAAAAGGACAAGTTTTAAAGAGCCAAGACGTTTCGGCCGCATTTGTTCTTTTACTTAGCTTCTTATTTCTAATCTTTGCTGCACCATTAATGCAAGAAGGCCTTTTTTCTTTTTTAATACAAGCATTTGAAAAAAATATGCTTATTGAAACGCTCACAACTGATACAGTTATGCAAATGTACACGGACTCGCTAAAAGAAATGGCTGTTATTTTGCTACCTATTCTAGCTGTAACCGTTGTTGCAAGTGTTGGAGCGAACTTTTTTCAATTTGGATTTTTATTTACGACTGAATCCTTAAAAATAGACTTAAAAAAAATGGATCCCATTAAAGGGATAAAAAAAATCATATCTGTCCGTGCCATTGTTAACCTTTTAAAGTCACTTTTAAAAGTTGCATTTATTAGTACGGTAACAACGATTGTCATATGGACCAATTTAGAAGATGTTCTGTCACTAGCGGTACAAGAACCTTTCTCTACATTAAGTACGGTGGCACAATTAACTGGATTAATGGGTATTGCGGCTTCCGCAGTATTGATCGTAATTGCGCTCCTGGATTATATGTATGAGAAATTTGAATATGAAAAACAACTGAAAATGTCAAAGCAAGACATTAAGGATGAATATAAAAATAGTGAGGGTGACCCTCTCATTAAATCAAAGATTAAGCAACGTCAACGTGAAATGGCTATGCGCCGGATGATGCAAGATGTACCATATGCAGACGTAGTCATTACCAACCCGACGCACTTTGCGATTTGCTTAAAATATGATGATACAAGTATGGATGCACCAAAGGTCGTTGCCAAGGGTACCGATTATGTTGCACAAAAAATTAAATTAATTGCGAAAGAAAATAATGTCGTAATGGTGGAAAATCGACCGTTAGCGCGAGCAATGTACGACCAAGTAGAAATTGGTGATCAAGTGCCAGAGGAATTTTTTAAAGCAGTGGCCGAAATCCTTGCGTATGTTTATCGTATAAAACGTAAAATTTAACAAAGAAAAGCGGAGGCGGCTCGTTCACACCCGACAAGCACTGGAGACAATACCGGTGAAGGCGCTTTTTGCCTTCGCTGGTATTGTCGAAGTGACCTCGAGGGTGTAGCCGCCGTAGCTAGACACTATTTTAACCTCGAAATTTATATTTTCTAATCTTTAAAAAAACGGGGGTATTACATGAAATTTCGCGACTTAGGGGTATTAGGTGCAGTCATATTAATAGTAGCGATGCTGATCATCCCTCTACCAACTTGGTTATTAAGTTTTTTAATTATTATCAATATCACGTTATCTTTAATCGTTTTACTAACGGCGATGAATATGAAAGAAGCATTAGATTTTGCTATTTTCCCTTCCGTCATTTTGTTATTAACTTTGTTCAGGCTTGGACTAAGTATTTCCACAACCCGTGCGATTTTAGCAAAAGGAGATGCGGGAGATGTTGTTGAAACTTTTGGTCAGTTTGTTACCGGCGGAAATATTTTAGTAGGTTTAGTAATCTTCTTGTTATTAGTAGTTATTAACTTCATTGTTATAACAAAAGGTTCGGAACGTGTGGCTGAAGTTGCTGCTCGATTCACATTAGATGCAATGCCAGGGAAACAAATGAGTATCGATGCCGATTTAAATGCCGGCATGATTTCGGAAAAAGAAGCACGTACTCGCCGAGAAAAAGTATCAAGAGAATCAGATTTTTACGGGGCAATGGATGGTGCGACGAAATTCGTAAAAGGAGATGCCATTGCATCCATTATTATGGTATTTATTAACCTTTTATTTGGGATTGTTATTGGGATGCTTCAACTTGACTATGCGTTTGCAGATGCTGCATCTCACTTCTCAACGCTAACAGTTGGTGACGGACTTGTTGCACAAATTCCAGCATTGCTTGTTTCGACAGCAACAGGGATTGTTGTAACACGTGCTGCTTCGGAAGGAAATCTTGGCGAAGACATTGTGAACCAATTATTCGCTCAATCTAAGCTTTTATATGTTGCAGGGGGTACAATGATTCTTCTAGGTCTGTTCACACCGATTCCTGATTGGATTACAATTCCAATTGGAGCTTCATTAATTACGGGAGCATACTTCATGGATCGCAAGAAACCCGAAGACCCAGAAGAACTGCTTGAGATGGAAGAGGAAGAAGCAACTGACACGATGAAGAGTCCTGAAAATGTCATTAACCTACTGAATGTCGATCCAATCGAATTTGAATTTGGGTATGGGTTAATTCCATTAGTGGATGCAGGACAAGGTGGGGACTTACTAGATCGCGTTGTCATGATTCGTCGTCAGCTTGCGTTAGAACTTGGAATTGTCATCCCAGTAGTACGTATTCGAGATAATATTCAACTGCAACCAAACGAATATCGTATCAAAATAAAAGGAAATGAAATGGCAAAGGGAGAGCTTTTGCTAGACCATTATTTAGCGATGAGTCCAAGTGATGATAATTCAATTGAGGGGATTGATACGATCGAACCTTCATTCGGATTACCTGCTAAATGGATTACAGAACAAACAAAAGAAGAGGCCGAAATTTTAGGTTACACAGTTGTTGACCCGCCAAGTGTTGTGTCGACACATTTAACAGAAATTATTCGCATGAATGCTCATGAATTACTAGGCCGTCAAGAAACGAAACAATTAATTGATCATCTACGTGAGAGTTATCCAATCTTAGTGGAGGAATTAACGCCAACACCATTATCGATTGGTGAAATTCAAAAAGTATTGGCCAAACTATTACAAGAAAATGTATCAATTCGTAATTTGCCGATTATTTTTGAGACATTAGCCGATTATTCAAAACTTACAAGTGATCCGGATATTTTAACGGAATATGTTCGTCAAGGACTTGCGAGACAAATCACATCACAATATGTATCTGGACAACCTGCTTTAAAAGTCATTACGGTTCCGGCGAAAATTGAAAAGTTAATTGCAGACAGTATTCAACAAACGGAACATGGAAACTACTTAGCTATGAATCCGCAAGAATCCCAGGAGCTTTTAGAAGCAGTAGCAAAAGAAGTGGAACGGGTGTCCTTTATGGAACAATCACCAATTATTCTCTGCTCGCCTGCAATTCGCATGTATTTAAGACAGTTAACAGAACGGTATTTCCCGCAAATTCCTATACTTTCTTATAATGAGTTAGATTCAAACGTTGAAATCCAAAGTGTTGGAGTGGTGAATGTAGAATGAAGATGAAAAAATATACTGCACCTTCAATCGCAGAAGCAATGAAGCGAATACGAGCTGACCTTGGTGAAGATGCGGTCATAATCAGCTCAAAAGTAGTGGTAACGAAAAAACTCTTCGGGCTTATTAAACATAAAAACTTTGAAGTGCTAGCCGGAGTGGATCAAATTGAGACAAAACCAACTACCGGGTCGATGTTCCCGGACCTACAACCTGATCACTTCCAACCTTCTCGGTCAACTGTGCAAGAAGAGGTACATAGCGAAAATACCCTTTTAACAAGTGAATTGAAAAGTGAGATTGCGGATTTAAAAGCAATGCTACAGTCCATGCAAAGACAGTCAGTGGAGTCGCAAATCCCTCAGGAAATGAAACCATTTCTCGACTTTTTAAAGCGCCAAGAGCTAAACGAAGAGCTCATCACCGCTATAAGTGATGAGCTTTTTCAGCTATATAAAAAACAAGGGACACTTTTAAATCTAGACATAAAAGAAGTGGCAGAGCAATATTTAAAAGAAAAAATGATGTCACTTCCAATTGGTGGACTCTCTTATAAAAGAAAATACATTAATTTACTTGGACCAACAGGTGTAGGAAAAACGACAACCATTGCGAAGATGGCTGCTCGAGCAGTTTTAGAGAAAAAGAAAAAAATTGGATTCATCACCACTGATACTTATCGAATTGCGGCAATTGAGCAACTAAAGACCTATGCCAATCTGTTACAGGCACCCGTTGAAATTGTTTACAATGCAGATGATTATAAGGCGGCAATTAAGAAATTTGAACACCTTGATCTCATCTTTATTGATACTGCAGGTCGCAATTATAAAGAAGCGAAATATGTAAATGATTTAAAGAAATTAATCGAATTCGATGAGGAAGTGGAGTCGTTCTTAGTTCTATCCTTAACTGCCAAAGAAAAAGATATGGAAACAATTACTGAGCAATTCGAGGAGATTCCAATCGAAAAGTTCATCTTTACCAAAATCGACGAAACAAATACTATTGGCACCATGTTTAATTTAATGATTAAATATAATAAAGGACTTGCTTACTATACGAATGGTCAAGAAGTCCCGGAAGATATTGAAGAGGCAAAAATAGAAAAATTACTTGAATTGTTCTTTCAAGGAGAATTCGAATGAGAGACCAAGCTGAAAAACTAAGATTAAAAATGTTGGAGAGCCAAGGTATTTTGGGAAGAGCCATCGCTGTTGTAAGTGGGAAAGGTGGAGTAGGGAAAAGTAACTTTACTACCAACTTTGCCATTACACTTGCGAAACTTGGAAAAAAAGTCGTTATTCTTGATATGGATATTGGTATGGGCAATATCAATATTTTAATTGGAAAAACAGCTTCTTCCAATTTAAAAGACTATTTAGTAGGTGACGTTTTACTAGAGGATGTCATGCTGGATGGGCCATTTGATTTAAAATATATTGCCGGTGGTTCTGGAATGTCTTCAGTCATGGAATGGACAGAAGAAATGTTCGATTCCTTAATTCAAGCATTTGAACATTTACAAAAAAACTTCGACTATATTTTATTTGATATGGGTGCTGGAGCATCGAATTGGACGATTGATTTATTAACATCCATCGACGAAATTATGGTGATTACTACAGCAGAACCAACTTCCATTACTGATGCGTATTCAATGATGAAGTATATTCATCTACGAGACCAACAAAAAACCTTCTATTTACTATGTAACCGGGTCATCTCTCCTGAAGAAGGACAAGAGACTTTAGGTCGTTTAAGAAATACGATGATGAAGTTTTTATCAAAAGATGTAATCGTCCTAGGGTCCCTACCAGAAGATTTATCGGTTCGAAAAGCAGTAAGGGAGCAAGTTCCTTTTTCAATTTCTTATCCGAATGCGCCCATCACCAAAACACTTCAAACAATTGTTGACCGTTTTATTCATCAACAAATGGAAGAAGTTCACGCACCAATTCATCATCAACCGTTTTTGTCTAAATTAAGAAGGATCTTTTCGAAAGGACGTGATTAATTGGTAAGTCCTAAAAAAAGTAAATTGTTAATTGTTGATGATTCTGCATTTATGAGAAAACTGATTCGAGACTTTTTCGATGGCAATAAAACAATTGAAGTCGTTGGAACTGCCCGTAACGGAAAAGATGCATTAAAGAAAATTGAAGAATTAAACCCTGATATCGTTACAATGGATGTTGAAATGCCTGAACTAAATGGACTTGATGCATTAAAAGAAATTATGGAAGTTAAACCTCTACCAATCATTATGCTATCAAGTTCAACGAAACAGGGGGCAGAAAGTACATTAGCTGCAATGGAAAATGGAGCAGTAGATTTTGTGACGAAACCTGGTGGCACGATTTCACTTGAATTACACAAAGTGAAAGAAGAACTAGTCCATAAAGTTGAACAAGCTGTACACGTATCAGTTGCAAAATTAAAAAAACAGTCAGCGTCTGTAGAGAAGCGTTTTACAACACCTGACGTTAAAACTACGAATCTAGTAAGAGAAACTTCTTCTTCGGCTGACTTTTTGATTCAATCTAAAAGAAAGAGAGAACTCGTAAGTCACACAAGTAAGGTGAAAAACGATTGGTCACCGACATCGAAGAAAATTGTTTGTATTGGTACATCAACTGGAGGGCCACGAGCATTACAAGAAGTAGTGACCCAATTGCCTGCAACAATTCAAGCACCTATTTTAATTGTCCAGCATATGCCTGCAGGGTTCACAAAATCTTTAGCAGAACGGCTAAATAATTTAAGTAAAATCCAAGTAAAAGAAGCTGAACAGGGTGAAATTTTACAAAATGGGACGGCTTATATTGCACCAGGAGGCTATCATTTAAAACTTAAAAAAGTAGGTACGGCATTTGAAATTGAATTAGATAGTCAAGAGCCACCTCGTTCAGGGCACCGACCCGCAGTAGATGTGCTGTTTGAAGCAGTTAGTCAATTTGAACATGTTGATAAAATTGCTGTCATTATGACTGGAATGGGCCAGGATGGGTCAAAAGGTTTAGTTGCATTAAAGCAAACTGGCAACACAATAGCGATTGCAGAATCCCAAGAGACTTGTATCGTTTACGGAATGCCTAAAGCTGCAGTGGAAACAGAGCTTGTAGATGAAATTGTAGAAGTTGATGAAATTGCACAAGCGATTATGAAATATTTGCCGTAAAAGGAGTGTTCTCGTATGGACATGAACCAATATTTAGAGATGTTCATTGAAGAAAGTAAAGAGCATTTACAAGCATGTAGTGAACATTTATTAGAACTAGAAAAAAATCCCCAAGACTTAAGCGTGGTAAATGAGATTTTCCGTTCTGCACACACGTTAAAAGGTATGTCTGCAACAATGGGTTATGAAGACTTAGCAGATTTAACACACAAAATGGAGAATGTATTAGATGCCATTCGAAATGAAAAGATTCATGTTACACCAGAGATATTAGACGTCGTTTTTGAATCGGTTGACCATTTAGAAGCGATGGTTTTTGATATTGCCGATGGTGGGGACGGGAAACGAAATGTGGCAGAAACGGTAGAGAAATTAAAAAATATTGAATCAGGTAATCCAGTCACTCCAACACAGCAAGAGCCCAAAAAAGTGGATACTGAAGTTGCTGCAACAACCGTTGTAGCTAGTGCTCCAAAACTTGAATATGACGACTTTGAAAAAACAGTTTTAATTCAATCGATCGATCAAGGCTTTAATGCGATTGAAATTGCCATATCACTTCGCGCGGATTGTTTATTAAAAGCAGCCCGTGTCTATATGGTATTTGATATTTTAGAAAAAAGTGGGGACGTTATTAAATCAAACCCAACGGTCGACAAGCTAGAAGAAGAACAGTTTGATCAAGATTTTTATGTAGCGTTTATTACAAAAGAACCAGCTGAGGAACTTCAAAAGAAAATCATGAAAGTGTCCGAAGTAGATAAAGTGACCGTTGTACAATTATCACAAGAAACATTAAAACCTTCGACTACAGAAGAAACAGTTCAAACTGCGCCATCAACACCAACATTACAAGAAGTGAATGAACCATCACAAAGTGCCAATTCTAGTAATGCTGTAATATCTCAAAAATCTGAAACACCAGCAAAAGCTCAAGTTTCTGAAAAGAAACATGCTTCAAGTAAAACGATTCGTGTAAGTATTGAACGTTTAGATATTTTAATGAATCTATTTGAAGAGCTTGTCATTGATAGAGGACGTCTTCAATCGATTTCGACTGAGGTGAACCATTCAGAATTAACCGAAACGGTTGAACGGATGAGTCGAGTAATGGGAGATCTGCAAAATATTGTTCTGACAATGCGCATGGTTCCTGTTGAAACAGTATTCAATCGATTCCCTAAAATGGTTCGCTCGCTATCTCGTGACTTACATAAGAAAATTAACCTTGAAATTATTGGTGCAGAAACAGAACTTGATCGCACAGTGATTGATGAAATTGGTGATCCACTCGTTCACTTAATTCGAAACTCCCTTGACCATGGAATTGAAAGTCCAGAAGTGCGCGCAGCGAAAGGAAAACCAGAAGAAGGTACGGTCATTTTACGTGCCTACCATAGTGGAAACTATGTCTTCATTGAAATTGAAGATGATGGTGCAGGAATTAATCGTGATAAAGTACTGAAAAAAGCCATTGATAAAGGCATTGTAACGAAAGATGCTGCACTGAGATTATCAGATAAGGAAATTAATGAACTTATTCTTGCTTCTGGTTTCTCGACAGCAGATCAAATCTCGGATATCTCTGGCCGTGGCGTTGGACTAGATGTGGTCAAATCAACTATTGAATCATTAGGTGGTAGTATTTCCATTGAATCGACGCAAGATGTTGGTTCGATTTTCTCTATTCAATTACCTTTAACATTATCTATTATTTCCGTTATGTTAGTGGAAATAGAAACAGAGATTTATGCAGTCCCTCTATCATCAATTATCGAGACTTCGATTATTAAAAGATCGGACATTCTAAATGCACATAAACAAAAAGTAATCGACTTCCGAGGAAAAATTGTACCATTAATTTTCTTAGATGAAATCTTTGAAGTCCCACGTCAGCAAGAAATAGACGATGAGTTCTTATCAGTTGTCATCGTGAGAAAAGGCGACAAACTTGCTGGTTTAGTCGTGGATTCATTCATCGGCCAACAAGAAATTGTCCTGAAGTCGCTTGGGAACTATTTAACAAATATTTTTGCCATTTCAGGTGCGACAATATTAGGAAATGGTCAAGTTGCATTAATTGTGGACTGTAATGCATTAATGAAGTAAACATGACTGATAAGAGGTGTAAAATATGACAACTGCACTTGAACAAGTAAAAGTGATTGTCTTTCAATTAGCAGACAAAGAATACGCAATTCCCGTTTCCAATGTACAAGGAATTGAAAAATTAATGCATATAACGCGTGTGCCGAAAACGGAAAAGTATGTAAAAGGTGTAATCAATTTGCGCGGGGTCATTACGCCAATCATTGATTTACGTGAACGATTTGAGTTACCTGTAAACCATAACGGTGATACTGCCCGTATTATTATCATTACATTTGACGATAAAGAAGTTGGATTTGTGGTAGATTCGGCAAACGACGTAATGGATATCCCTGTGAGCGCAATCGAACAACAACCAGAAGTAGTAGGAACAGCGGAAGAAGAATTTATTTCTGGCGTTGCCAAAATCGAAAATCGCCTATTAATTCTTCTACACTTAGAAAAAGTATTAAATCCATAAAGAAAAGCGGAGGCGGCTCGTCAAGGCTCGACACGCGCTGGAGACTCCGAGAAGAAGGCGCTTTTTGCCTTCGTAGGAGGAGTCGAAGCGACGCGAGAGCCTAGCCGCCGCAGCTAGACAATAAAGAAAAGCGGAGGCGGCTCGTCCAGCTGCGACAACAACTGGAGAAAACCACAAGAGGACGCTTTTTGTCCTCGAAGGGGTTTTCGAAGTTGTCGAGCAGCTAGCCGCCGCAGCTAGACAACAAGAAAAGCGGAGGCGGCTCGTCCAGGCTCGACACGCGCTGGAGACTCCGAGAAGAAGGCGCTTTTTGCCTTCGTAGGAGGAGTCGAAGCGACGCGAGAGCCTAGCCGCCGCAGCTAGACAATAGAGAAAAGCGGAGGCGGCTCGTCCAGGCTCGCGTCGTCGAGAACGCAACATCGTGTTGCAACGACGACATGACTCACATCGTGTGAGCCTCACGCGCTGGCCGACAATTACGCCACGTCCTGTGGCATTGTCGGCACTTGTACATCCATGTACTGCGGAGACTCCGAGAAGAAGGCGCTTTTTGCCTTCGTAGGAGGAGTCGAAGCGACGCGAGAGCCTAGCCGCCGAAGCTAGACAACAAAGAAAAGCGGAGAACGCCTGTTTAGCTCCGCGTCGACTAAAACGCCACATCGTGTGGCATAGTCGACATGACTCACTTCCTGTGAGCCCCAACAACTGGAGAAACCGACAAAAGCGTTTTTGCGCCTGTCGTTACACTTTCGGTGCAGAAAATTGTGTGTTTCTTTGAAACTACACAATTTTTGCCCTTGAAGGCGGTTTTGAAGTTGTCGAGGAGCTGGCGTTCGCAGCTAGACAATAAAGAAAAGCGGAGGCGGCTCGTCCACACCCGACAAGCACTGGAGACAATACCGGTGAAGGCGCTTTTTGCCTTCGCTGGTATTGTCGAAGTGACCTCGAGGGTGTAGCCGCCGCAGCTAGACAATAAAGAAAAGCGGAGGCGGGGGCAATCTGAATGCGCCTCCTTCTGCTCTCTTGCGGTTACCCGTAGAAATTTTTAAGATGTAACGGAAAGCAATTCAAGAACCTTAAAAGTAGGGATGAGTATGAATGACAATTCAAAAATCACTTCATTTCATTTAGATGTGCTAAAAGAAATTGGCAATATCGGTGCTGCCCATGCTGCGACAGCACTTTCAGATTTACTTGGTAAGAAGATTGATATGAAAGTTCCAAAAGTAGAAATGGTCCCATTCCATGAAATGATGGAACTTGCAGGTGGTTCGGAAACCGTTGTGGTGGGGGTTTATCTCCGACTAGAAGGTGAAACGCAAGGTAGCATGTTTTTCATTTTACCGATTGAACAAGCTAATCGCTTTATCCGCCGATTAATTCAAGATGAAACCTTTGATTTTAATGGTCCAGATATATCTGAGCTAGGTTTATCCGCTATGCAAGAAATGGGGAATATTTTATCTGGTTCCTATCTTTCAGCCCTTTCTGATTTTACAGGGTTAAATATTTTTCCAACCGTTCCTGGGTTGAGTGTCGACATGTTTGGTGCCATTGTGAGTACTGGCTTAATTGAAATATCACAAGTTAGTGATCAGGTGATGGTCATTAATACATCGATATTTGAAGAAGATCAGGATTTAAGTAATGCCGTTCATGGACAATTTTTACTGTTGCCAGATCCTGATTCCTTTGATTCCATTTTTAAAGCGTTAGGAGTTATGTAAATGCAATCTTCTAATGTAGATAAGACGGTGAAAGTCGGTATCGCTCAAATGGATATTGTGAAAACACCAAACACGATTCGAACATCAGGGTTAGGTTCCTGTGTCGGCGTCGTGTTATACGATGAAACAAAGAATATCGCGGGTTTGGTGCATGTGATGCTTCCGGATTCAAGCTTAGCACGGAAAGAATCCATAAACGTTGCAAAGTTCGCGGATACTGGGATAGAAGAGTTAATTCAACGGTTAAAGCGAGAAGGTGCACATCCCTTTAGGCTAAAAGCAAAAATTGCAGGTGGGGCACAAATGTTTAAATTTACATCAGACAAAAATTCCATGAGAATTGGGCCAAGAAATGTCGAAGCAGTTAAAAATATGCTCAAGAAGAATGGCATATCAATTGTTGCGGAAGATACAGGCGGAAATAGTGGCAGAACCATTGAATTTGATCCTGCTACTAGTAAACTAAGCATTCGAACAGTGAATCAAGGAGTGACCGAAATATGATGATGGGCTCAATTTTTTATAATTGTTGGGCGTCATTGATAACATTTACCATTACCTTTGTTGTGATGGTGTTGCAACAATCATTATTCCCTTTTCAAATATTACTTTGGTCATTTGTCGTCGGGATCCTTACGTTTGTTGCGATGTTTGGCATTCGTTTTTTAGTCGGATACATATGGTACACACCAAATGATGAATTATTCCTATATGTTGAAGGAATGGAGTCTGAAGAACTAAACCGAGGTGAGGCTAATTCAGGACAACAACAATCAACTGTTGAATTTAATGATGAGGCTTCCGAAGAAATTGCCAAGGTTGTTAGATCGATGATGAGTAATGACGATGAACCTGTCACAAAACCTTCATAAGTAGGGTGAAAGTCTTGCTAGAGTCGAAAAACGGCTCTTTTTTCTTATTTTTTCAGGAATTTTTCTATAAGAAATAATTATTTTAGTCCTATCGAACAATGCGATATTTTGTCGATATTGGTATAATAAAATCAAATGCGCTTGCCGTATTTGTGACTGTCGCAGGCTTTCGTCTCAGTCAAAACATGTGGCCCAGATTTTACCGAGTAAGCTCGTTAAATTTCCTTTGAAAATCTGTGTCATCCGCCAGAGGCATACTTCATTCAGTCTAGGTTTACCCTTTTTGAATTGTAAATTCCTTTGGCTTTCAACTTACAAATATAGAATTGGTAGACACTTAGAATGAAGTAAAATGATGTCGAGTAATGAGAGAGGTGGATTCGGTGGTTCAGTCGATGCTTACAGAGGAACAAAATATTTGGAATAGCTGGATAAATAATCGCGATCCTCATGCAGGAAATGTATTAGTAAAAAAGTACAAACCACTTGTAACTTATCATGTACAACGAATCGGTACAGGTTTACCGAAAAACGTTTCACGAGATGATTTAATGAGCCTAGGAATGATGGGCCTATTTGATGCACTCAATAAATTTGATATTAATCGAGACTTGAAATTTGATACATATGCATCTTTCCGTGTACGTGGTGCTATAATTGATGGATTAAGAAAAGAAGACTGGTTACCACGTTCTGCACGGGAGAAAGCAAAGAAAATGGAAGCGGAAATTGAGAAGTTAGAGCAGCAACTCATGCGCCAACCTTCGCCTGAAGAACTGGCAGAATCGCTCAATTTACCAGTAGATGAAGTCTATCAAACCATACAAGAACATTTCTTTTCAAATGTACTGTCTATTAATGAGCAATCACCTGATCAAGAAGAGGCAGAGGGGAAATCCTTTGTCATTCGAGACGACAATACAAGAACGCCTGAAGAAGAAGCGGTTCATGTGGAATTAATTGCAGATTTAGCAGAAAACATAAAAAAGTTGAATGAAAAAGAACAACTTGTCCTAAGTTTATTTTATACAGAAGAATTGACGTTAACAGAAATTGGAGAAATGCTAGAGCTATCCACATCACGAATATCACAAATTCACTCCAAAGCATTATTTAAATTAAGAAAACTACTTACTCAAGAAGTGCTCGTCTAAGCTGATCAAGTCCTAGACGGGCTTTTTTTCAGTCAACAAGGTAGACAGTAAATTGTGATGAACGGACGAAATGTCATACTAAGCGGACAAAAAGGTCAACTGAACGGACGCAATCTCATACGATGCGGACGAAAAATCTGTTAAACGGACGAAAAGTTCTGCTATCCGGACGAAATCGTTTTTTGAACGAATGAAAAGAATCTTAATAAAATTAACCCTCCGCAACTATACCGAGGAGTATTTGTGATAAATAGGAAAATATAAATTTTAAGTTAGAACAGTGTCTAGCTACGAACGCCAGCTCCTCGACAACTTCAAAACCGCCTTCAAGGGCAAAAATTGTGTAGTTTCAATGAAACACACAATTTTCTGCGTCGAAAGTGAAACGACAGGCGCAAAAACCCTTTTGTCGGTTTCTCCAGTTGTTGAGGCTCACACGATGTGAGTCATGACGGCAATGCGACAGGACGTCGCGTTTTTGCCGTCGCGGAGCTAAACGGGCGTTCTTCGCTTTTCTTATAAGGAGGGGATTTTGTGAGCTTAAAAGGTGTGGAGTTACAAATTGCCATTCCTAAAACCTTTGATGTTGGAAAAACAGTAGAGCAGCATCAACAACATGTCATTCATCAGCAACTTCATGCAAATGAAGCGTTAAAAAAAGAAGTTGAGCGGAAAGCGTTAACTGTAAATGATACGGAAAAAGTCGACAAGGTAAAAGATGAAAACCAACATCACGAACACGATGAAGAGTCTTCAAAAAACAAACAAAGGAATTCATCAAAGCAAAGTCGAGCGCATCATCCGTTTAAAGGAAATATTATTGACTATAGTGGATAGGAGAACTGGATCGAATGGTCGCAATTTTAATTGTTTTACTCATCATTTCACAGCTGATTTCGTTTTATTTCATTATATTATTAAATACAAAAGTGGCGAAGTTCAAGGAGTTAGAAGTTCGTCAAGACAAACTAATTCGTGAAATGGACGATGCCATTAGTGTCTATTTAATGGAAATGCGCGAAGAAAATAATCGGTTAATTCAGGAACTTACTAAAGTGAAAAGTAAAAATGGTCAACAATCTATGCAACCATTTAACAATGAGCAGATTGTCGGATTGCCAGAAGTTGTACAACAAAAAGTACAAAAGGAAACGCAAGAAAATGAAATTACCCACGCCCCTAAAATTGCAGTACCAAAAAGTATTGTGAAAAATGCTTACAATCGACAAAAAACTCAACCTGCTAAGGCTGAAACTGCCGGAAATCAACCACAAAAAGAAGATAGAAACAAGGGATCACTAGACCATCTGCTGGTCGATGAAAGTGAAAAAAGTTTTGAACAACAAGTCATAAAACTTCATCATGATGGCAAGTCTATTGAAGAAATTGCGAAAATTACGCAAAAAGGTAAAACAGAAATTGAATTATTATTAAAATTTCATGTGTAAATTTATTGCAGACGTTAGGTAATTATGTTATATTTTCAAATGGTGTTAATAATACACACGCATTTCGATGTAATAAGTGGTGCTTCTACAAAAGTTGCTTATTTCAGATGAAAAATGCGGAGGAACAAAACCAAAATTAGGAGGAAATATTCATGTCAGTAATTTCAATGAAACAATTACTTGAAGCTGGTGTACATTTCGGACACCAAACTCGCCGTTGGAACCCAAAAATGAAAAAATACATTTTTGTTGAGCGTAACGGTATCTACATTATCGATTTACAAAAAACAGTTAAAAAATTAGAGGAAGCTTATGACTTCATGCGTCAAGTTGGCCAAGATGGCGGTAAAGTTCTTTTCGTAGGAACTAAAAAACAAGCTCAAGACGCTATTAAAGAAGAAGCTGAGCGCTCTGGTAACTACTACATCAACCAACGTTGGTTAGGTGGTACTTTAACAAACTTCGGTACAATTCAAAAACGTGTTGCACGTTTAAAAGCTATCGAAAAAATGGAAGAAGACGGTACTTTCGAAGTCCTTCCTAAAAAAGAAGTAATCCAACTTAAAAAAGAACACGAACGTCTAGTTAAATTCTTAGGCGGTATCCGTGATATGGCAGATATTCCAGACGTTATGTTCGTGGTTGACCCACGTAAAGAACGTATCGCTGTAGCTGAAGCACGTAAATTAAACATTCCGATCGTTGGTATTGTTGATACTAACTGTGATCCAGATGAAATTGACTACGTAATTCCAGCAAACGACGATGCAATCCGTGCTGTTAAATTATTAACTGCTAAAATGGCTGATGCTCTTATCGAGTCAAAACAAGGTGAGTCAGAAGCTCCAGCTGAAGAAGTAGTTGCTGAGTAATTCACTGCAACAAAAGGTGATAAGTGGATGACCCCTCTTATCACCTTTTTTTAAGAACTTTTTAGACTTATGTAGATGGTTGTTAGAATTTGTCGTTCGCCAATTAACTTTCTGGTTAAATACAGTGATGTTTCGACAAACTTGAAAACAAGTGTTTGTACTATGTCTAAAATGGCAAATATAAATAGAATAATATCTACTCAAGGAGGAACTTCCAAATGGCAATTACTGCTCAATTAGTAAAAGAACTTCGTGAAAAAACAGGCGCAGGTATGATGGACTGTAAAAAAGCGTTAGTAGAAACTGATGGTAACATCGATGCTGCAATCGACTTCTTACGTGAAAAAGGTCTTTCTTCTGCTGCTAAGAAAGCTGACCGTATCGCTGCTGAAGGTACAACTTATGTTTTAGTTGAAGGAAATGAAGCAATTCTATTAGAAGTTAACGCTGAAACTGACTTCGTAGCGAAAAACGAAAAATTCCAAGTTTTAGTTTCTGAATTAGCAAAACAATTATTAGCTGGTAAACCAGAATCAGTAGAAGCTGCATTAGAATTAACAAACGCTGAAGGTGTAAAAATTTCTGATCAAATTTCTACAGCTGTAGCAACAATCGGTGAAAAAATCACTCTTCGTCGCTTCGAATTAAAAACTAAAACTGATGCAGACGCTTTCGGTTCTTACCTACATATGGGCGGAAGAATTGGCGTATTAGTAGTTCTTGAAGGTTCAACTGATGCAGATGCTGCTAAAGACGTAGCTATGCACATCGCTGCAATCAACCCACAATATGTATCTCGTGATGAAGTATCTGCTGATGTAGTAGAACGTGAACGCAAAGTTTTAACTGAACAAGCACTTAACGAAGGTAAACCAGAAAACATCGTTGCGAAAATGGTTGAAGGTCGCCTTGGCAAATTCTTCGAAGAAGTTTGCTTACTTGATCAAACTTTTGTTAAAAACTCAGATCAAAAAGTACGTGACTTTGTAAAAACAACTGGTGGTAACATTACTTCATTCGTACGCTTCGCTGTTGGTGAAGGTATTGAAAAACGTGAAGACAACTTCGCTGAAGAAGTTATGAACCAAGTTAAAGGACAATAATACATTTCATTGTGTAAACCACAATGGTTTAAAGTAGGGAGCACAATCACGTGTTCCCTATTTTTCAAGAAGTAAACAATTACGCCTTGGTTAAGCTGAGTCCGGATTTGAATAAGCTATAATCTGTGACATCCGCACAAGGTTTGATTCTTATTCAGTGGGAGTCCTACCCTCACTGAATGAGAATCAATAATTGTCTTGGCTAAAGTACCATTCTCCAAAAGTTTACGTGACCACATTTTGATAAGAGTTTAGTGCTTTTATTTATATTGGGGCAGTCTAATGGTATAAGGCGGACGGCTTTAGCCTTTCTAAATATGAGTAACGGAGGTTTACTATGAGTGTGCCACAATATAAACGAGTTGTAATTAAATTAAGCGGTGAAGCCTTAGCAGGTGATGCAGGCTTTGGTTTATCACCAAAAATCATTAAATCAGTTGCAGAAGATATTAAAGAAGTTGTTAATCTTGGAGTAGAGGTTGCGGTCGTAGTTGGTGGCGGTAACATTTGGAGAGGAAAAGTTGGTAGCGAAATGGGTATGGATCGTGCTTCTGCTGATTACATGGGAATGCTTGCTACTGTTATGAATTCCTTAGCTCTTCAAGATGCACTTGAAAAATTAGAAATTCAAACTCGTGTGCAATCATCCATCGTAATGACACAAGTGGCGGAACCTTACATACGCCGTAAAGCAGTAAGACATCTTGAGAAAAAACGTGTTGTAATCTTTGCTGCAGGTACTGGTAACCCATACTTCTCAACAGATACAACAGCAGCTTTACGTGCTGCAGAGATTGAAGCTGAAGCAATTTTAATGGCGAAAAACAATGTAGATGGTGTTTACTCTGCAGATCCAAAAATCGATCCAAATGCAGTAAAATACGAATCACTCACATATTTAGATGTAATTCAACAAGGTTTACAGGTAATGGATTCAACCGCTTCCACTTTATGTATGGACAATGACATCCCATTAATAGTATTCTCTATTATGGATAAAGGAAATATTAAACGCGCCGTACAAGGTGAAAAAATTGGAACAGTTGTTAGGAGGAATCTATAATGGCTAAAGAAGTATTAGCACAAGCAAAAGATAAAATGAACAAATCAATTTCTGCATTTTCTCGTGAATTGGCATCAATTCGTGCAGGCCGTGCAAGCGCATCACTTTTAGATCGTATTTCTGTTGATTATTACGGTGCACCAACACCAATTAATCAATTAGCTGGAGTTTCTGTACCTGAAGCTCGTTTACTAGTGATCGCACCATACGACAAATCAATTCTTGGTGAAATTGAAAAAGCAATCATGAAATCAGACATCGGTATTACACCAACAAATGACGGTACAGTGATTCGCTTAACAATTCCAGCGTTAACTGAAGAACGTCGTAAAGAGCTTGTAAAAGTCGTGAAAAAAGAAGCAGAAGAAGCGAAAGTTGCAGTTCGTAACGTTCGTCGCGATGCTAACGATGATTTGAAAAAACTAGAAAAAAATGGCGAAATTACAGAAGACGATTTACGTGGTTTCAGTGATGATATTCAAAAAATAACTGATGAAAACATCGCAAAAATTGACGAATTAGCGAAAGAAAAAGAAAAAGAAATCCTTTCTGTATAGAAAAGCGGAGAACGCCCGTTAGCTCCGCGTCTGCGAAAACGCCACATCGTGTGGCATCGCAGACATGACTCACGTCGTGTGAGCCTCAACAACTGGAGGAAACCACAAGAGGACGCTTTTTGTCCTCGAAGGGGTTTTCGAAGTTGTCGAGGAGCTGGCGTTCGCAGCTAGACATCAAGAAAAGCGGAGGCGGCTCGTCTAGCTGAGGCAGGCACTGGAGACTTCCGAGAAGCATGCTTGCATGCGTAGGAGGAAGTTGAAGTGACCGAGCAGCTAGCCGCCGGAGCTAGACATCAAGAAAAGCGGAGGCGGCTCGTCCAGCTGAGGCAGGCACTGGAGACTTCCGAGAAGCATGCTTGCATGCGTAGGAGGAAGTTGAAGTGACCGAGCAGCTAGCCGCCGGAGCTAGACCATCAAGAAAAGCGGAGGCGCCACAACGGTTACAATGTTTTCTGCGACAAGTAACAGCAGGAGCATGACCGACTTGTCGGCCTTGAACACTTTTTCAAAAGAACGAACCTTAATTTTGTTTGGGCGTCCTGTCATATGTAGGACGTCCTTTTTAACATTTTCCAATAAAAATTGTCCTGGTTGTATACCAAAAAATTCGTGATGCTATTAAACCCACAAATTATAGAACAAAATACCTGATCGCATCTAAACGAGCTTACACCAGGGAGTTAATTGATTTAAAATGAATATATTTACATAACAAACGTCTAAAATACATATAACCAAGAAAATGAACTTTTTCTTACTTCATCCAATTTTATTTAGTCCTAATGGATGGCCAATAGGTGTCGGCTACCTCTTTTCCATGCCGAGACACAATTTGAAATCAATTACTTTACGCTATTGACTAATTGATAAAAAGTATCTAAAACTTTTGTAAGATTTAGGACATTAACAGTCGTTTTTGTTATGATAAGATAAGAAAACGTCCGAATAGTTGTCAAGTTAGGGGATACAGAATGTTTAAAAAAATATTAGGCAAAACTAAAAAACAAAAAAGATTATTGGAAGATGGACAATCTAATAATGAATTAATCCCTTCACATATAGCAATCATTATGGACGGTAATGGTCGTTGGGCAAAAAAGAGGGCAATGCCTCGTATAGCAGGTCATCATGAAGGGATGCAAACTGTACGAAAAATTGCTCGATATGCAGATGATTTAGGAGTTAAAGTGTTAACGTTATATGCGTTTTCAACAGAAAACTGGAAACGTCCACGAACTGAGGTAGACTACTTAATGGGCTTACCTCAAAAATTCCTTAACTCCTTTATGCCTGAAGTAATGGAAAGAAATATTAAAATTACCATGATTGGTGATATGGATGCATTGCCAGTTAGTACGCAAAATGTCTTAAAAGATGCGATGAACCGAACAAAAAACAATACAGGTCTCATTTTAAATTTTGCTATGAACTATGGTAGTCGTGCAGAAATCGTATCAGCAATGAAAAAAATGATATTAGAAGTGGAAAATGGAACGATTTCCATTGATTCCATTGAAGAAGGCACGATCAATCAGTATTTAATGACATCGGATCTTCCAGAACCAGATTTATTAATTCGTACAAGTGGTGAAGTGCGATTAAGTAATTTTATGTTGTGGCAACTTGCCTATACGGAATTTTGGTTTACGGAAACGCTTTGGCCAGACTTTAATGAACAAACACTAATGGAGGCCATAAATGATTTCCAGAAGCGAAATCGTCGTTACGGTGGGTTGAAAGGAGAAGAAATTAAGTGAAGCAGAGAATCATCACCGCAGTAATTGCAGCAGCATTATTCATTCCTTTCGTCATTTATGGGAACTTACCTTTTACGATACTAATTTACGTAATCGCAGCTATCGGATTGTATGAGCTCCTTCGTATGAAAAAGATCTCTGTTTTTTCAATCCCTGGAATAATTGGATTGCTAACAGTATTTGTTGTACTGATGCCAGAGGATTTTGCGGATAGAGTCACGGAAGCGACAACTTACTCAAAATTGGAATTTTTAATGATTGCAGTAGTATTATTATTAATTTATTCGGTGATTGTAAAAAATCACTTCACCTTTGATGATGTGTCATTTATTTTATTAAGCGCACTTTATGTTGGCATCGGATTCTTATATTTTATCGAAACGCGGGATGCTGGATTACATTTTATTATCTATGCGCTTATTATTGTTTGGGCAACAGACTCAGGTGCCTATTTTGTTGGACGAAAAATAGGGAAAAACAAGCTATGGCCGGAAATTTCTCCAAATAAAACAGTTGAAGGTTTTGTTGGAGGTATTATCGTTGCGGTCATTTTTGCATGTGTTATGCAATTCATTTACCCATTAAGTACTGGTTGGGTCTCACTTATTATTGTGACAATCATTAGTTCTATTTTTGGACAAATGGGGGATCTAGTAGAATCTGCAATTAAACGACATTATGGTGTGAAAGATTCAGGAAATCTATTGCCAGGGCATGGTGGGATTTTAGACCGCTTTGACAGCTTACTGTTTGTATTGCCATTATTACATTTCGTGCAGTTCATCTAAACTGTTATAAATGCTACTGAACGATGTGAAAGGATTATTGGTTTCCCATTGTTTGAAGTAAGCTTACCTATATTCGTTCAACATGGGATGAAAGGATAGGTTAAAATACGCCAAGGTGTATTTGATTTAGTGGAAGGGAATGAAGGTCTTGAAAAAAATTAGTTTATTAGGTGCTACTGGTTCAGTTGGATTGCAAACGGTTGACATTTTGCTATCTCATCAAGAAAGTTTTAAACTAGTTGCCTTTTCAGCAGGAAGAAATATAGAAAAAACGCGTGAAATTATCAATCAACTTCAACCTGATCTAGTCTCAGTTCAAGATGAAAAAGATGCTTTAGAACTAAAAAAAGACTATCCGAATATTCATTTTACATATGGAACAAACGGTTTAGTGGAAGTTGCAACACACCCAGATTCTACAGTGCTCGTAAATGCTGTGCTCGGAAGTGTTGGCTTAGAATCAACTCTTGCAGCGATCCGTATGGGCAAAACAATTGCTATTGCCAATAAAGAAACACTTGTGACAGCTGGCCACTTAGTGATGGCTGAGGCGAAAAAATATAATGCGCCAATTTTACCTGTAGACAGTGAGCACTCTGCAATTTATCAATCCATGAATGGTGAAAATCCTAAAAATATTGAACGATTAATATTAACAGCTTCAGGTGGTTCATTCCGTGATAAAACGCGAGAAGAACTTAAACATGTGACAGTGAAAGATGCGCTAAATCATCCGAACTGGTCAATGGGTGCAAAAATTACAATTGACTCTGCAACGATGATGAATAAAGGCTTAGAAGTAATTGAAGCACATGTTTTATTTGATATGCCATTCGATAAAATTGATGTTTTATTACATAAAGAAAGTATTATTCACTCTTTAGTTGAGTATCATGATACAAGTGTGATTGCTCAACTTGGTACACCAGATATGCGTGTGCCTATTCAATATGCTTTGAGTTACCCTGATCGTTTACCACTACATAATGGTCATCGATTAAACTTAGCACAAATTGGACAACTCCATTTTAAAGAGGTTGATTTTGATCGTTTCCGTGCTTTAGCTCTTGCCTATGAAGCAGGACGTACTGGCGGTTCGATTTTAACGGCCATGAATGCAGCAAACGAAGCAGCAGTTGCATTATTTTTACAAGAAAAAATTACATTCTTACAAATTGAAGAAATTATCGAGAACATCATGCATAGCCACAACAATGTTCAAACACCAGATTTAGAAACAATCTTAGCTGTAGATAGCGAAACACGAAAAAAGGTAGTGAGCATGGTAAAATAAACTGAGCAGTGACAGTAAAACTTGCTCTAAAGGTGGGATTTTATGCAAACGGTAATAGCATTTATCATCATATTCGGATCACTCGTATTCTTCCATGAGCTTGGGCACTTTATCTTTGCAAAACGAGCAGGCATTATGGTTCGTGAATTTGCGATTGGGATGGGTCCGAAGATTTTCGGAATGACAAAAGGTGAAACGTTATATACAATCCGATTATTGCCATTAGGTGGTTATGTTCGCATGGCGGGAGACGATACGGATTCCGTCGAACTACAGCCTGGTTACCGTGTCGGATTAGTTTTAAACAGTGAAAATGTAGTTGAAAAAGTCTATTTAAACCAAAATGTTCAACACCCAAATATTTTATTTATGGAAGTAGAACGGGCAGATTTAGAAAAGGGTCTATGGATTGAAGGATATGACGAAGAGGAACGATTAGTTCGTTACAATGTTTCTAGAAATGCGTTAGTAATAGAAAACGGTAAAGAAACATTAATTGCTCCATATGACCGCCAATTTAATTCTAAAACTGTGGGCCAACGTTCTATGGCGATTTTCGCAGGGCCACTGTTTAACTTTATTTTAGCATTTTTTATTTTTCTTGCACTTGGATTAATGCAAGGTGTTCCAACATATGAACCAGTCATTCGTGATGTGGTAGAGAATGGACCTGCAGCAGCTGCTGGTATGGAATCTGGTGACCTTGTAAAAGAAATCAATGGACAACCAATTAAAGATTGGCAAGAGCTTTCTGGAACTGTTCAAGAAAGTCCAGGTGAATCATTAACGTTTGTAGTAGAACGTGATGGACAAGAACACGAGTTGACGATTACACCAGCTACCCTTGAAGATAGCGGCAAAGAGTACGGTCAAATCGGTGTTATGTATCAAAGTCCTGTTGAGAAAAATCCGCTTAAAGCGATTGTGTTTGGTGCAACACAAACATGGGACTATACAGTGCTTATCATTAATTTATTAGGGGATTTAATTACCGGTCAGTTTACGATTGATGCGTTATCTGGACCAGTAGGAATCTATAAAGCAACTGAAGAAGTGGCACAATATGGTGTGTTTAACTTAATGAATTGGGCAGCGGTATTAAGTATTAACCTTGGAATTATGAACTTATTACCATTACCAGCATTAGACGGAGGACGACTATTATTCTTCGGTATCGAAGCATTGCGCGGCAAACCGGTTGACCGTCAAAAAGAAGGCCTCGTTCACTTTGTCGGAATTGTACTACTGATGATCCTAATGGTCGTGGTTACATGGAATGACATACAAAGGTTCTTCTTCTAGATAAATAGCTAGAACGAGTCTGAAGTGAATATACAGAGTTTACAGCTTGTGGCAATACAACAAAATTAAACTTATAAACCTTATCCAAATTGGGCCGCCCCCATTTTCGGATAAGGTTTTTTTGTAATGTGAATATGAAAATAAAAATATAAGAAAATACCATATGAAATGAACTGCGTTTAAAGAAGATTTAGTCAGAGTGGGGTATGAAGTTCTTGGTGGGATGAAGTTCAAAAGAGGTCGCCGGTGTTTGTAAATGAACTTCATCAAGGGAATGAAGTTCAAAAAGAGGTCGCCGGTGTTTGGAAATGAACTTCATCAAGGGAATGAAGTTCAAAAAGAGGTCGCCGGTGTTTGGAAATGAACTTCATCAAGGGAATGAAGTTCAAAAAGAGGTCTCTTGGGATTGTAAATGAACTTCATCAAGGGAATGAAGTTCAAAAAGAGGTCGTCGGTATTTAGAAATGAACTTCATCAGGGGAATGAAGTTCAAAAAGAGGTCTCCGGTGATTGGAAATGAACTTCATAAAGGGAATGAAGTTCAAAAAGAGGTTGCCGGTGTTTGGGAATGAACTTCATCAAGGGAATGAAGTTCAAAAAGAGGTTGCCGGTGTTTGGAAATGAACTTCATCTAGGCTATTACGGACAAAAAGGGAGAACCCATCACTCGAATTGTCCGTCATTAACTATGCTAAATAAATAGGTGAAACCAATAGTAAATGTTCACCTATTTATTTAGTATTGCCCATGCACTTGGGGTGTGTATCGTTCCCTTTGTTTAAGAAAACTATTGATAGTTTATAATTTAGTTAGTAGATTTTTCTCCTTAATTAGGAAGGATTTTTAATCGATGATACTTAATAAAAACATCAAAACTTCTTTTATATAGTATGGGTTAAAGCTGATAGGGGAATATGAGATTTTTTAGGATGGATCCAATCAATCTCTTGATGATCAAACCAATGAAGTGGATTTTAATGAAATATTCAATGGGAATCCCGTTGATCGATGCAATGAAGAGGATTCCAGGCAGAAATTACAATGTAAACCCCTTCATCAAGCCGATGAAGAAATTCCAGTGTAAACCCCTTTCATCAAGCCAATGAAGAGGATTTTACATGTAAATGCCATTAGAAACATCCTTCATACAAACAAATGAACGGAATTTCATAAATTGCCCAACGTAACCCTTCCTAAACCCTATAAGTGAATAATTCACTAACCTGAGCTTCTTACTCAAGAAAGAAGTTCAAAGACTGGTAGTGCAGTTCTAAAATGCACTTTGCTGGTAACTTTTATTAATTTGTAATCAAATTGTATACACTTGAAGTATTCTGGGTGTGCTATGCTAGTAAGGGGAATACTGAAATGAAAAGGATGGAGCGCTTATGAAACAAAGTTTGACTTTTATTCCAACAATGCGTGAAATACCTTCTGAAGCAGAAGTGAAGTCTCATGTCATGCTACTTCGTGCTGGGTTTATTCGTCAAAGTACGAATGGTGTTTATTCCTATTTACCTTTAGCTAAACGCGTATTACGTAAAATAGAAAACATTATTCGAGAAGAATTAGAGGGGATCAATGCTGTTGAAATTGCGTTACCTTCTATTCAATCGGCAAATAGTTTGGAGCAATCTGGACGGTTAACAAGCTATGGTCCAGAAGTAATTCGGATGCATGACCGTCATAACCGTGAACTTCTACTTGCTCCAACGAATGAAGAAGCAGTTACAGAATTAGTGAAAGATGAAATACAATCCTATAAAAAATTACCGTTTACACTCTATCAAATTCAGACGAAATATCGAGATGAACAAAAAACGCGTTTCGGATTATTAAGAAGCCGTGAATTTATTCTAAATGATACGTACTCCTTTCACTCAAATGAGGAAAGCTTGAATGAGACCTATGAACAGATGTTTAAGGTGTACTCTAATATTTTAACGAAACTTGGGTTACAATTCCGCGCAGTTTCTGCTGAAAAAGGTGAACTTGAATCACATGAATTCATCGTTTTATCGGATATTGGTGAGCATACTTTTGCTTATTCAAACCACTCGGACTATGCAGCAAGTATTGAAACTGCCAAAGTGATTACTGAATATGTTTCTTCTGAAGAACCGATGGAAGATTTAGAAATGGTTGCAACGCCAAATGAAAAAACGATTGAAGAAGTAAGTCAGTTTTTTGATATGCCAACTGTTAATTGTATTAAATCTCTTGTTTTTAAGGTGGATGAAGAGCTTTATGTAGTGTTAGTTAGAGGAGACCATACTGTCAATGAAACGAAATTAATGCAAGGGTTAAATGCACAGTCAGTTGAATTAGCAGATGAAGCCTCTATACAAGAATTGCTTGGTTGTTCTCCGGGTTCCATTGGGCCAATTAAATTACCTTTAAACGTAAAGGTAGTGGCTGATCATGCCATTAAAACAATTCGAAATGGGATTGCTGGTGCCAATGAAGATGGCTATCACTATAAAAATGTAAATCCTGAACGGGATTTTGCTATTAATATATATGATGATATCCGTTATATTCAAGAAGGGGAGCCTTCACCAGATGGACAAGGTGAAATTTCATTTGCTAAAGGGATTGAAGTTGCCCATATTTTTAAACACGGAGCAAAATTTTCATCAAACTTAAATGCCACGTTTATTGACGAACAAGGAAAAGCTCAGCCTTTTATTATGGGAAGTTATAATCTCGGGGTTTCTCGATTACTTGCAGTAATTGCGGAACAATATCAAGATGAAAATGGATTTGTTTGGCCAAAACAATTGGCTCCATACGATATCCATTTAATGTGTGTGAATCGGGATGATGAAGTTCAATTTGAATTAGCAGAAGAACTTTATGGCATTTTAACGTTTTATCAATATAATGTATTATATGACGATCGTTCAGAGCGAGCAGGAGTGAAGTTTGCAGATTCGGATTTACTTGGTTTACCCGTCCGCGTAACAATTGGTAAAAAAGCAGTGGATCGAATGGTAGAAGTAAAAGTCCGTAGTACAGGCGAAAGCTTTGAATGTGCGAAAGAAGAAATCGGCGAACGACTTAATGAATTCTTCCGTTCAAATTAATTTTATTGTGAATTACTTAAATGAATGAGAGTGAACGGGCTGTCCAGAAATTATAAATTTTTTGGACAGCCATTATCATGAGTATTAAAAATCGCAGAAGCTTTTATCCTTAGGGTTCCAGGGGATAAGGAAAACGCTTTGGCAGAGGTACATTCAAAATGTCACTGTCAAGCAAGCTACTATGCACGACAAGAATGCTCTAACGAAAGTCATAAAGTGGACGACACGTCACGATAAAGCAAGATCAAAAAAGAAATAAGTACATATTGAGGAATTTTATTCATTTATGAAGGTGCTCACGGTTGGAGTATAATAGAGTTTTTAACAGATATAAAAATTTAGAGCGTTTGCGCCTTTCATATTTAGCAAAAAATTAGAGTAGGTGGTGAGTTTATGTCAGAAATTCAAGAAGCAAAAGAACGGTTTCGAACACTTTTGCAACAATTACAATTAACTGAAGATGTCTACATGTCATTTTTCGAAGACGGGGAGCTCACACGTCTAACAGTTCATAAGAAAAAACGTATATGGGAATTTGCAATGAAACTGCAAAACATTTTACCATTCCAACTCTATCAACTGATGCGTACACGAATGGCACAACAATTTGCAAATATTGCCCAAACAAATATCTCTATAGAAGCCTCACAACCGGAAGTGACGGAACAACTCATTACGGATTACTGGTTACTGGCCATTGAGCAGATTGATGATATGTCTCCGCCACTTAGAAATCGATTAATTTCACAAATTCCAAAGTGGACAGGACATAAAATCATCGCTTCGTGCATGATTGAACTGGAACAATTAACATTAAAATCAAAATATACAACAAAAATTGCAGAAGCTTACTCACAATTTGGTTTTCCAACGATTCCAGTTGAGTTTCAATTAGTAGAAGCCAATGAAGAATTAATTGAAGCGCAAAAAACTTATATGGAACAACGTCAGCTAGAAGAAGCAGCAATGGCAAAACAAGCGTTAGAAGACCTACAAACTCAAGAAAAAGCGAAGAAAGATAATCCGTCTGTTGAAATTAGTGGGCCATTCCAACTTGGGAATCATATTAAAGATACCGAGGTCATGGACATTAAGAGCATAATCGAAGAGGAACGACGTGTTGTCATTGAAGGGTTTGTCTTCGCAGCTGATATTAAAGAATTACGTAGTGGTCGTTCATTACTTGAAATTAAAATTACCGACTATACAGATTCCATCTTAGTGAAAATGTTCTCTCGCGATAAAGAAGATGCAGAAATGATGACTCACTTGAAAAAAGGTATGTGGGTAAAAGTACGTGGTTCAGTCCAAAATGATACATTCGTACGTGACCTGGTTGTGATGGCACAGGATATCAACGAAATATTTAAAGAAACACGTCGAGATACTGCTCCAGAAGGTGAAAAGCGGGTCGAATTACATTTACACTCACCGATGAGTCAAATGGATGCTGTTACGCCAATTGACCGTCTTGTTGCCCAAGCGGCGAAATGGGGTCATCCTGCCATTGCTATTACAGACCATGCAGTGGCACAAGGATTCCCAGATGCCTATGCTGCCGGAAAAAAACACGGCATTAAAATCATCTACGGAATTGAAGCCAACTTAGTGGATGACGGTGCTCCGATTGCTTATGCAGAACAGCATATTGCACTAGATGACGCTACATTCGTCGTGTTTGACGTGGAAACAACAGGTCTTTCCACTGCTTACGACACGATTATCGAGTTAGCCGCTGTCAAAATTAAAGAAGGTAAAGTGATCGATAAATTCGAGCGATTCTCCAATCCGCACAGACCTTTATCTGCCAAAATTATTGAGTTAACACATATTACAGATGACATGTTACAAGATGCACCAGAAGTCGATCAAGTTGTGACGGAGTTCCGAGACTTTATAGGCGATAGCATCGTCGTGGCTCATAATGCGTCCTTCGATATTGGCTTCTTATATACGGCCTATGAAAAAGCGGGCATTCAAGGGGTAATTCATCCCGTGATTGATACGTTGGAATTATCTCGTTTCTTAAACCCAACCCTTAAAAGTCACCGTTTAAATACACTTTGTAAAAAGTATGGCATTGAATTAACACAACATCACCGTGCCATTTATGATACCGAAGCTACTGGTGAATTGATGCTTCATTTATTAAAAGATGCAAAAGAAAAAGGGATTGACTATCACGATGATTTCAATAAAAACGTTGGGGGTAACGAAAGTTATAAAAACTCTCGCCCATACCACTGTACGATTTTAGCGAAAGATGATGATGGGCTAAAAAATCTATTTAAATTAATTACGATTGCCCATACGCAAACATATTATCGTGTTCCGCGTATTCGACGTTCAGATTTAATGAAACTGCGTCAAGGCTTACTTATTGGATCAGGATGTAATAATGGTGAACTATTTGAAACGATGATGAACAAATCACCTGATGAAGCAGAAAAGGTTGCGAAATTCTATGATTATATCGAAGTGCAGCCAAAACCGGTCTATTCACCACTTATTGAGGGTGGGATCATTCATGATCAATGGAACCTCGAAGACATCCTTCGAAAACTGGTGAAGCTCGGAAAGAAATTAGATATTCCCGTTGTCGCAACTGGTAATGTTCATTATTTAGATAAAAATGATGCGGTCTTCCGTCAAATTTTAGTTGGGTCTCAAGGTGGAGCGAATCCATTAAATCGTTACCGATTACCACAGGTTCATTTCCGTACAACGAACGAAATGCTTGAGGAGTTTGATTTCTTAGGTCCAGACCTTGCAAAAGAAATCGTCGTAACGAACTCTCAAAAAGTGGCAAACATGATTAGTGATGTGAAACCAATTAAGGACAAACTTTATACACCAAAAATTGAAGGTTCCGATGAAGAGATTACAAAGATGACCTACGAGATGGCGAAACAAATCTATGGCGAAAATCTTCCGGAAATCGTTCAAAAGCGAATTGAGAAAGAATTAGCTTCGATTTTAGGACACGGGTTTGGGGTAATTTACTTAATCTCAGCAAAACTCGTGAAAAAATCGCTTTCGGACGGGTATTTAGTAGGTTCCCGTGGTTCGGTAGGGTCGTCCCTTGTCGCAACATTTATGGAAATTACGGAGGTAAATCCTTTACCACCTCATTACGTTTGTCCAAACTGTAAAAATGTCGAGTTCTTCGATGATGGTTCGGTTGGTAGTGGATTTGACTTACCGAATAAAGATTGTCCGGAGTGCGGTACGGCCTATAAAAAAGATGGACAAGATATTCCGTTCGAAACCTTCCTAGGATTTAAAGGGGATAAAGTACCCGATATCGATTTGAATTTCTCCGGGGAATATCAACCACAAGCCCACAACTACACGAAAGTGCTATTTGGTGAAGATTACGTTTTCCGTGCTGGTACAATTGGTACGGTTGCCGAGAAAACGGCTTACGGGTATGTGCGCGGTTATCAAAATGATCATAACTTAACGTACCGTGGGGCAGAAGTGGATCGCCTCGTACAAGGTTGTACAGGGGTAAAACGAACAACCGGTCAGCACCCGGGTGGGATTATCGTAGTACCTGATTATATGGATATTTATGATTTCACACCTGTTCAGTTCCCCGCTGATGCCCAAGATGCTGAATGGAAAACAACTCATTTCGACTTCCATTCCATCCACGATAATGTGTTAAAACTCGATATACTTGGACACGATGATCCGACCGTGATTCGTATGTTGCAGGATTTATCAGGAATTGATCCAAAAACGATTCCAACCGATGATCCAGAAGTGATGAAAATCTTCTCATCGCCAGAGTCATTAGGGGTAACAGAAGAGCAAATTTACTGTAAAACCGGGACATATGGGATTCCTGAATTCGGAACACGGTTCGTTCGTCAAATGTTAGAAGATACAAAACCATCAACGTTTAGTGAGTTGGTTCAGATTTCTGGTCTATCTCACGGTACCGACGTATGGTTAGGCAATGCACAAGAATTAATTCATAATGGAACTTGTGTATTATCAGAAGTAATCGGTTGTCGTGACGATATTATGGTGTATTTAATTTACCAAGGGCTAGAGCCTGGATTTGCATTTAAAATCATGGAGTCTGTGCGTAAAGGGAAAGGCTTAACAGATGAAATGGAAGAGGAAATGCGCGCGCAAAAGGTACCGGAATGGTATATAGATTCATGTAAAAAAATCAAGTACATGTTCCCGAAAGCCCATGCTGCAGCATATGTTTTAATGGCGGTGCGTATAGCTTGGTTCAAAGTACACCATCCTATACTATATTATGCGGCGTACTTTACTGTTCGCGCGAGTGATTTTGATTTACTTGCCATGACAAAAGGTTCGCCAATGATCCGCGCTCGAATTGACGAAATTAATGCAAAAGGGTTAGATGCTTCGAAAAAGGAAAAAGATTTGTTAACGGTACTTGAACTTGCATTAGAAATGAGTGAACGTGGCATGACCATGAAAAATATAGACTTATATCGTTCACAAGCTAGTGAGTTCGTAATTGATGGTAATTCACTCATTCCGCCGTTTGATGCCATTCCAGGTCTTGGGACAAACGTGGCAAAAGCCATTGTACAAGCTCGAGGCGACGGTGAGTTTCTATCGAAAGAAGATTTACAGCAACGAGGTCGTGTATCGAAATCGTTAATTGAGTATATGGACCAATTAGGCTGTCTAGAAGGGTTACCAGATGCAAATCAACTTTCATTATTTTAGTGAAAAACTTTTTCTTTAGAAGATAATTCCTTTGTTTCAGACGCTTATTTCTATTTCCGGTAAGCGGATTGCACTAAAGATTCATCTTTTGCAAAGAAACACCACTGAACAAAGGGGAAGTCGAAAGCTAAGTGACGCAAATTTTCCTCGATAATCGAGATTGAAAGTGTCACCCTAGTTTGTCAAGTCTTCTATAATTACCTAAATTTGCATTCAACAAAGTTTTATGCTATTGTTATGGTAATAATTTGTTGATAGTTTTCCAGCAAAAGAGTGGGGTTATTCTCCGCTCTTTTCTGTTGTTTTACTACTATACAAATTTTCTCTAAAACAGAAAGCGGGCGCAGGGTAACAGTAGCTTCTGTTTTAATAAGAATGAAAAATTAACAAGACAATTACGTGGGAGGATCCTATGAGCAAAGTTACGTCAGTAATTGAACAGCTTGTTACACCAATTCTAGAAGAGTTAAATCTTGAGCTAGTCGATATAGAATTTGTGAAAGAAGGTCGAAACTGGTTCCTTCGTATCTATATAGATACTCCTGAAGGCGGAATTGACATTGACCAATGTGCGTTAGTAAGCGAACGTTTAAGTGTACTTCTGGATGAAAACGACCCAATTGAGCAAAACTACTATTTAGAAGTTTCTTCCCCTGGCGCAGAACGTCCACTAAAAAAAGAATCGGACTTTGAAAAAGCAGTAGGAAAATTTATATATGTTAAAACATATGAGCCAATTAAAAATCTGAAAGAATTCCAAGGATATTTAACTGCATATACTGAACAAGGTTTAGAAATGGAAGTTCGTATCAAAACACGTAAAATCAAACTTTTAGTCGAAAAAGAAAAGATTGCAAAAGCCAGACTTGCAATAGACTTTTCATCAAACTAGCAATTTAGGAGTGAAATTGAAAATGGGTAGTGAACTACTAGATGCTTTAACTGCTCTTGAAGAGCAAAAAGGCATTTCAAGGGACGTGCTAGTAGAAGCAATCGAAGCAGCACTAGTTACTGCATATAAAAGAAACTTCAATCAAGCACAAAATGTCCGCGTTGATTTAAATTTAAATAATGGGTCTATGATTGTTTACGCACGTAAAAACGTAGTAGACGAAGTGGAAGATGATCGTCTAGAAATCGCGATTGAAGATGCAAAACTAATTAATCCAGCATATGAAATTGGGGATGTATTAGAAGAGGAAGTAACACCTCGTAACTTTGGTCGTATTGCTGCTCAAACGGCTAAACAAGTGGTAACACAACGTGTGCGTGAAGCTGAACGTGGTTTAATTTATGAAGAATATGTTGACCGCACAGATGATATCGTAACAGGTACGATTGAGCGTCAAGATGCACGTAATATTTATGTAAGCTTAGGCAAGGTTGAGGCTGCATTACCAGTGAATGAACAAATTCAAGGGGAAGCATATCGCCCTCAATCACGTTTGAAAGTGTATATTACAAAAGTAGAACGTACAACTCGTGGCCCACAAGTAATTGTTTCTCGTACACATCCAGGGCTATTGCGCCGCCTTTTCGAAATGGAAGTACCAGAAATTTATGAAGGCATTGTCGAAATTAAATCAATTGCTCGTGAAGCAGGAGATCGTTCTAAAATTTCGGTTATGGCAAATAATGAAGAAGTCGATGCAGTTGGTGCTTGTGTAGGAGCAAAAGGTGCTCGTGTACAAACCATTGTTAACGAATTAAACGGTGAAAAGATTGATATCGTTGAATGGTCAGAGGATCCAATCGTATTCGTCGCAAATGCATTAAGCCCATCAAAGGTATTAGATGTACTTGTGAATGAAGAAGAAAAATCTACAACAGTTGTTGTTCCAGATTATCAATTATCACTAGCCATCGGTAAACGCGGTCAAAATGCTAGACTTGCTGCGAAATTAACAGGTTGGAAAATTGACATTAAAAGTGAAACAGATGCTCGTGAAGCGGGAATTTATCCTTCTGAGACAAGCGCATTTATTTCACAAGTTGATGATGACAATAATTTCTCATATGATGATGTTGAATATGACCTTTATGGTGATGATGAGGAATAATCAGCGAATTAAGTTAACTCGCAAATGTAGTCATTTCGGAGCTTGCGGTAAAACTGAAAATAGGTAAAAGAACATAATGTTAACTTTTGCGTATGATGTTTGAGTAGGGAAGGTGAATACTCATGACGACTAAAAAGAAGGTGCCTTTACGTAAATGCGTCGCAACAGGTGAGATGCTTCCAAAAAAGTCAATGTTACGTGTTGTTCGCACAAAAGAGGGCGAAGTAGCAGTCGATGTAACGGGTAAAAAATCAGGTCGTGGAGCGTACATCTCTAAATCTGAGGAAGCCGTTGACATCGCACAAAAGAAAAATATATTAGAGCGTCAACTAGAAGTGGAAATTCCTGATGAAGTGTATGACGAACTTATTCGACTTATTCGTAGGGAGTCCATTCTATGAGCAACGAAAAAGTGCTTCAGTTACTAGGTTTAGCAGCTAGAGCACGTAAAGTAATATCAGGCGAAGAGCTCGTTGTGAAGGAAATTCGCAATGGAAAGGCGAAGCTTGTACTACTAGCTGATGACGCTTCACATAATTCTAGTAAGAAAATTAAAGATAAATGTACGTATTACAACGTTGAGTATCATGTGGTTGGCGATAGATACGCCATCGGACATGCTACTGGTAAAGAAGCGCGGGTCGCAGTCGCTATTACAGATAGTGGATTTGCGAAAAAGATGTCTAGTCTACTCAACGAAAAATAATCGGGGGTGAGCAGATGACCAAAATAAGAGTTCATGAATATGCCAAAAAAGTTAATAAATCAAGTAGAGAAATAGTTGAACAACTAAAAGAACTAAACATTACGGTTACAAACCATATGTCAACGCTTGAAAGTGATGCTATTACGAAATTAGATTCTGTATATGGAGCAGCAAAACAACCTGTTACTGCTACAGCAAATGCTTCAAAAGAATCAGGTCATAAAAATAATCCAACTAACCGTGATGGTAACAAACAATCATCTTCACAACAAAGACCATCTACTAACGTTAGACCAAATAATTCATCAAATAATAATCGCCCGAATAACCAAGGCAATAGCCGACCAAGCAATAACCAAGGTGGGGGCAATCGTCCAAATAATCAAGGCGGTAGCCGTCCAAACAATCAGGGTGGCAATAACAACAACCGTAATGATCAACGTAATAATCAAAAAGGTGGCCCTGGAGCTCGTAAAAAACCAGGAATTCACGGTGGGAAAAGACGTCATCCAAAAACTCATCAACCAACACTTCCTGCAGTTCCAAAAGAACTTCCAGAAAAAATTACGTTCTATGAATCATTATCAGTTGCTGAACTAGCGAAAAAATTACATCGCGAACCTTCTGAGCTAATCAAAAAATTATTCATGCTTGGTGTAATGGCAACAATCAACCAAGAGTTGGATAAAGATGCAATCGAATTAATCTGTGCTGATTATGGCGTTGAAGTAGAAGAAGAAGTACGTGTTGATAAAACAGACCTAGATGTTTACTTCGAACAAGCAGAAGTGAATGAGGAAGAATTAGAAGAACGTCCACCAGTTGTAACAATTATGGGACACGTTGACCATGGTAAAACAACTTTACTTGACTCAATTCGTAACACAAAAGTAACTGCTGGAGAAGCAGGTGGAATTACGCAACATATCGGTGCTTACCAAGTAAATTTAGATGGTAAGAAGATTACATTCCTTGATACACCTGGTCACGCTGCGTTCACTACAATGCGTGCACGTGGTGCGAGTATCACGGACATTGCGATCATCGTAGTAGCTGCAGATGATGGTGTAATGCCACAAACGGTAGAAGCCATCAACCATGCGAAAGCGGCAGAAGTGCCAATTATCGTGGCAGTTAACAAAATGGATAAACCAACAGCTAACCCGGACCGTGTAATGCAAGAACTAACTGAACATGGTTTAGTTCCTGAAGACTGGGGAGGCGATACAATTTTCGTTCCGATTTCTGCCCTAAAAGGTGAAGGAATTGATTCACTACTAGAAATGATTCTGTTAGTTTCTGAAGTAGCTGAACTAAAAGCAACACCAAACCGTTCTGCAATCGGAACAGTAATCGAAGCTCGTCTAGATAAAGGCCGCGGTTCTGTAGCCACTCTTTTAGTTCAAGATGGTACATTGAACATTGGTGATGCAATCGTAGTAGGTCATGCATATGGTCGTGTCCGTGCGATGGTTAACGATTTAGGTCGTCGTATTAAAGAAGCTGGCCCTGCAACACCTGTGGAAATTACAGGTATGAATGAGGTACCTCAAGCAGGTGACCGTTTCGTTGTATTCGCAGATGAGAAAACAGCTCGTCAAGTTGGGGAATCTCGTGCGATGTCAGCAATTCAAGCAAGTCGTTCAGAAAAACAACGTGTAACACTTGATAACTTATTTGAACAAATGTCTCAAGGTGATGTGAAAGAATTAAATGTCATCGTTAAAGCGGATGTTCAAGGTACTGTGGAAGCAATGGCCGCATCATTAATGAAAATTGATGTTGAAGGCGTAAATGTTAAAATTATCCACACAGGTGCAGGTGCAATTACGGAATCAGATATTTCACTTGCTGCAGCATCAAATGCAATCGTAATTGGATTCAATGTACGTCCTGATGTAAATGCTAAACGTGCAGCAGATGAAGAAGGCGTTGAAATTCGTTTACACCGTATTATTTATAAAGTAATCGAAGAAATTGAAGCGGCGATGAAAGGTATGCTAGACCCTGAATTTGAAGAAAAAATCATCGGTCAAGCAGAAGTTCGTCAAACAATTAAAGTGTCGAAAGTCGGTACAATTGCTGGTTCTTATATCACTGAAGGTAAATTCACTCGTGATTCTGGAGTTCGTGTAATTCGTGAAGGCATTGTTGTATTTGAAGGTGAACTAGATTCTCTAAAACGTTTCAAAGACGATGCAAAAGAAGTCGCGAAAGGCTACGAATGTGGTATCACAATTAAAAACTATAACGACATTAAAGAAGGCGACATCCTTGAAGCCTTCATTATGGAAGAAATTAAGAGATCGTGATAGTCTACGCTGAGGTTGAATTTCTAATTCCAACTGCCCATTCGTTAAAGGAAAAGCGTGCTGTTCTTCAGAGAATGATTACTCGAACAAAGCAAAAGTTTAACGTATCGGTCGCAGAAATAGATCACCAAAATGTATGGCAACGTACAAGATTGGCAATTGTCTCTGTCGCTTCTTCTAAAACAAGCGCAGAAAGCGAAATCAACTACGCACTTCAATTTCTAAAATCAAATCCAGAATGGGAACAACTAGAAGTCTGGAAAGAATATTTATAATTCGAGTAGGTCAAATAAATAACCTCTCCAAAAAATGAGATACTATCATAGAGAAATACTTAAGGTGTGTAAGTGTTCTCGGGTAAGTCTGAGTAGGACTTACAGACGGGCTTTGCTTAAATCAAGAAGTAGTGACTTGCTTCTTGATGAAGGCGGCCGAACGGTACCACTTTAAGAAAGAGGTGGCAAACTATGTCATTACGTTCAAATCGTGTTGGGGAACAAATGAAAAAAGAACTTGGGGAAATCATTGGCCGCAAGATCAAGGACCCTCGCGTTGGTTTCGTAACGGTAACTGATGTTCAAGTAACTGGTGACCTTTCACAAGCAACGGTTTACATCACATCCTTAGGAAACGAACGTGAACGCGAAGAAACATTAAAAGCACTATCAAAAGCAGCAGGATTCATTCGTTCTGAAATTGGCACACGTATTCGCTTACGTCGTACACCAGAAATCGTTTTCGAATTCGACGCATCAGTCGCTTACGGAAACAAAATAGAAGAACTCCTACGCGGCTTACATGAGAACCAGTAGAAAAGCTGTGGTTACTCGGTACGCTTTCTCCTCTTGAGTAGAGGGCAAGCAGTGAGAGCCAGGCATGGTCGCCGAAGCTAAACAATAGATTAGCCGTGATAACCATTGCCAAAGCTGAATACAAAAGGTCTGCATCTGCATAATGTTATGCAGTTACAGACCTTTTCTCATTATACGGAAGGCTAAAATTTAAATTGATAAAGGTGAAATGGGTTATTGGAGATTAAAGAGTATTGTTTATTAGCTTGGTGAAAAAATGAAATGTCGGGATTAATTGAAATTTTGTCGGGAATATTTGAAAAAATGTCGGGATTAATTGAAATTTTGTCGGGATTAATTTAAAAACCTTTCAGATCTGAGCTAGTTCATAATAAAAAATTGAATATGGCTAGATATTGAGAAGTATTGACTAGATTTCATAAAATTTTGGCTAGATTTTCATGAAATTTGGCAAGTTTAATTCAGCCAAATAAAAGTGTCCAAAATAATTGGAAAAGCGTCTAGAATAATCGATAAAGCGTCTAGAATACTCCAAAAAGTGTCTAGAATAAGAGCCGATTTGTCTAGATTATTTCAGCCAATAAAAAGTGTCCAAAATAATTGGAAAAGCGTCTAGAATAATCGATAAATCGTCTAGAATGCTCCAAAAAGTGTCTAGAATAAGAGCCGATTTGTCTAGATTATTTTATCCAAATAAAAAGTGTCTAAAATAATTGGAAAAGCGTCTAGAATAATCGATAAAGCGCTTAGAATACTCCAAAAAGCGTCTAGAATAAGAGCCGATTTGTCTAGATTATTTTATCCAAATAAAAAGTATCCAAAATAATTGGAAAAGCGTCTAGAATAATCGATAAATCGTCTAGAATACTCCAAAAAGTGTCTAGAATAAGAGCCGATTTGTCTAGATTATTTCAGCCAAATAAGAATCATCTAGAACACTCCAAAAAGTGTCTAGAATATCACCCGAAGTGTCCAGAATAATCCAACATTACTCCAAATCAAATTTAATATAAACCCAAAGCATAGACCTACCTATGCCCTAGCCAGAACACAAAACCCAAAACATCTAACAAACCCAAAATATTTCATCAAAAAAGGAGCACAAACAATGAACGGGATTCTTCCTCTATGGAAAGAGCGCGGGATGACGAGTCATGATTGCGTATTCAAACTTAGAAAAATACTTAAAACAAAAAAAGTCGGCCATACTGGTACACTTGATCCGGGAGTAGAAGGCGTCCTACCAATTTGTATTGGACAAGCAACACGTATTGCCGAGTACCTAACAGACGCGGGGAAAACGTATGAAGCGATCGTTTCCATTGGACGTACAACGACAACGGAAGACGCAGAAGGGGAGACAGTAGAGCAAGATGACTCGCACAAGTCCATCACTCGCGAGCAGCTACTACAAGCACTTACTTCTCTAACAGGAGAGATTGAACAAACTCCTCCGATGTACTCAGCTGTCAAAGTGAACGGTAAGAAATTATATGAGTATGCTAGAAAAGGGCAGGAAGTGGAACGCCCAACTCGTAAAATTACAATTTATCAACTTGATTTATTAGATGAAGCATCCAACTTTGAAGGGCAAGAAATCACCTTTAACATTCGAATCAAATGCTCAAAAGGGACGTATATTCGTACATTAGCAGTTCAAATTGGAGAGGCACTTGGGTTCCCAGCACATATGGCATCGCTTGTTCGAACAGCATCAGGTACCTTTTCTAAAGAAAATTGTGTTACGATAGCAGAGGTAGAAGCGGCGATGAAGGAAGAAAGAATTGACGAATATATTCTACCAGTGGAATATGCACTTACTGCATTTCCATATATTGAAATCGATGAATCGATAGAAAAACAAATTTTGAATGGACAAGTTCTCCCAATACATGCATTATTAAAAGAAAACGATAAAATAGTATTTGGAATGAGTCAAAAGGCGATAGCAGTATATATTCAACATCCAACGAAACCTCATTTGATGAAACCAGAAAAAATGTTCCCTACTATCTGAATAGGAGGCTTTAATGTGAATGTTATTCATTTAAAATATCCATATCAAATAAATCAACTTAATCAATTGACTGCATTTTCCCTTGCAGTCGGATTCTTTGATGGCGTACATAGAGGACATCAAGCAGTCATTGGAGCTGCGATGGATAAAGCTAGAGAGTTAAACATAAACAGTGCGGTCATGACGTTTGATCCACACCCATCAATCGTTCTTGGTGGACGAAATGAAAAAGTATTTTACATTACACCGCTTCGTCAAAAGCTGGAAATTATTGAAGGGATTGGCGTAGATACGGTGTTTGTTGTGCAATTTACATCTGATTTTGCAAAATTATCACCAGAAGATTTTATCCAGTACTTCATCCGTGATTTGAATGTCTTGCATGTAACAGCTGGATTTGATTTTTCATTTGGTGCATTAGGAAGAGGAAAAATGTATATGATGAAAGAGTTAAGTAATGGAGAATTTGGCGTAACAGTTGTTGACAAGTTCAGCGATGGAGAAGAAAAAATCAGTTCTACTAGAATTCGTAAAAGTTTACAAGATGGCGATATGGAAACGGCTCATGAATTATTAGGCCGTCCATTCGAAGTGCCTGGCATTGTCGTTCATGGTGATAAACGTGGACGCACAATCGGTTTCCCAACTGCGAATATTCAAGCGATGGATGGATGTTTTATTCCAGCTACTGGTGTGTATGCTGTTCGAATTTTAGTCCAAAATAATTGGTATGACGGCGTATGTAACGTGGGCTATAAACCTACTTTTAAAAACCCTGAAGACAAGCAATTATCCATTGAAGTGCACATTTTGAACTTCGAAAAGAATATTTATGGTGAAGAAGTGACAGTAGGCTGGTATAAACGCATACGAAGTGAGAAAAAATTCGATGGAATTGAATCGCTAAAAGCACAAATTCAACATGATAAAGAAGAAGCAATCCGTTATTTTGCAGAAGATGCTAAATAGTTGATTGTAGGTTGAAAGTATGGTACTCTTTATAGTGCCTATGTGCTTAACCTTGGCTCGGCTGTCCGAATCTCCAACGGTTGCTGTGCTTAATGGTGATAAATTTTAATTATTGGGAGGTCCATTTATTATGGCAATTACAAAAGAACGCAAAAATGAACTAATCGCTGAGTTCCGTACTCACGAAGGAGATACTGGTTCTCCAGAAGTACAAATCGCAGTTTTAACTCACGAGATCAACGCTTTAAACGATCACTTACGTACTCACAAAAAAGATTTCCACTCAGAGCGTGGTCTTCTTAAAAAGGTAGGTCGTCGTCGTCACTTATTAAAATATTTACGTGAAACTGACGTACAACGTTACCGTGAATTAATTCAAAAACTTGGATTACGTCGCTAATTAGAAAAGCGGAGAACGCCTGCTAAGCTCCGACAACAACTGGAAGAACCTTCGAAACGGCGCTTTTGGCCCTTGAAGAAGGTTCTGAAGTTGTCGAGGAGCTGGCGTTCGTAGCTAGATAGCTAATCAGTGATGCGCGAATGAAAACATTATTTGTTACCGCGCAAAGTAATCATCAAAAAAAGCGGGAATGTTCCCGCTTTTTCTTTATGTTAAAGAAAATTCTATATTTTTCCTTCAAACCGAAAAAAATGACGAAATGTCCATAATTTGATGGAAAATATTTAGCATAGAAATAGCTTTTTTGATACACTTACTAATGATATATAAATTTTTTTGAATAGGAAATGAAGATGATTTCCGTATCCAAAAACAGCATCAGCTCGTGCCTTTTAGGGTCGAACGATATATTTCAGACGTAAGTTTGTTTTTATGAGAAAGGGGTTCATTAAATGACCGAAAAAAAAGTCTATTCGTATGAATGGGCTGGCCGTCAACTCGTTGTTGAAGTAGGACAGCTAGCAAAACAAGCAAATGGCGCAGCATTAGTACGCTATGGCGAATCAGCAGTATTATCAACTGCCACAATGTCAAAACAACCAAAACCACTAGATTTCTTCCCACTAACTGTGAACTACGAAGAACGTTTATATGCAGCAGGGAAAATTCCTGGAGGATTCATTAAACGTGAAGGGCGTCCATCTGAGCATGCCATTTTAGTTTCACGCCTTATTGACCGTCCAATTCGTCCAATGTTCCCAGATGGATTCCGTAACGAAGTACAAGTAATCTCAATGGTTATGTCTTCAGATCCTGACTGTCCAACAGACGTGGCGGCTATGTTCGGTTCTTCTTTAGCATTATCAGTTTCAGACATTCCATTTGATGGACCAATCGCTGGTGTTCACGTTGGATATATCGACGGAGAATTCGTTCTTAACCCAACTGTTGAACAATCTGAAAAAAGTATTGTGCATTTAACAGTTGCTGGTAACAAAGATGCCATCAACATGGTTGAAGCAGGCGCACTAGAAGTTCCTGAAGAAATTATGCTTGAAGCGATTATGTTCGGACACGAAGAAATTAAAAAATTAATTGCCTTCCAAGAACAAATCGTTGCAGAAGTAGGGAAAGAAAAAATTGGCGTTGAATTATTTGAAATCAACGAAGAAATTTCTACTCAAGTGAAAGCTGCTTGTGAAGAAGAAATGATCGCTGCGATTCAAACAGTTGAAAAACATGCTCGTGAAGAAGCAATTTCAGCTGTAAAAGAAAAAGTCCTTGCTAGCTACGAAGAACAAGAAGCAGACGATGAAACACTTAAACAAGTTAAAACGATTTTAGATAAAATGGTGAAAGAGGAAGTACGCCGCCTTATTACGGAAGATAAAATCCGTCCAGATGGTCGTAAATTGGATGAAATCCGTCCTTTATCATCAGAAGTTAATTTATTACAACGTGCACACGGTTCAGGCCTATTTACACGTGGACAAACTCAAGCACTTTCAATTTGTACATTAGGGCCTCTAGGTGATGTTCAAATTATCGATGGTCTTGGTCTTGAAGAGTCAAAACGCTTCATGCACCATTATAACTTCCCACAATTCTCTGTAGGGGAAACTGGCCCAATGCGTGGACCTGGTCGTCGTGAAATTGGACATGGTGCCCTTGGAGAACGTGCATTACTTGCGGTAATTCCAGATGAAACGGACTTCCCTTATGCAATTCGTTGTGTATCTGAAGTATTAGAATCAAACGGTTCAACATCTCAAGCATCAATTTGTGCATCAACTCTTGCCATGATGGATGCAGGTGTGCCATTAAAAGCTCCTGTAGCTGGTATTGCTATGGGTCTTGTGAAAAAAGGCGAACACTATTCAGTATTAACAGACATTCAAGGTATGGAAGATCACCTTGGTGACATGGACTTCAAAGTTGCCGGTACTGCAAAAGGTGTAACAGCTCTTCAAATGGACATCAAAATTGATGGGTTATCACGTAACATTTTAGAAGAAGCGTTACAACAAGCAAAAGCAGGGCGTATGATCATTTTAGATCACATGATGTCAACAATTTCACAACCACGTGAAGAGTTATCTGAATACGCGCCAAAAATTATTACAATTAAAATCAATCCAGAAAAAATCCGTGACGTTATCGGATCTGGTGGTAAAACAATCAATAAAATCATTGAAGAAACTGGCGTAAAGATTGATACTGAACAAGACGGTACAATCTACATTTCTTCTGCGAACCAAGCAATGAACGTTCGTGCAAAAGAAATTATCGAATCCATCGTTCGCGAAGCAAAAGTTGGCGAATACTACATGGCAACGGTAAAACGTATCGAAAAATTCGGTGCCTTCTGTGAAATCTTCTCTGGAAAAGACGGATTACTTCATATCTCTGAAATCCAAGAAGAACGCACAAACAAAGTAGAAGACGTACTAAAACTTGGCGATCAATTACTTGTAAAAGTTATCGAAATCGATAACCAAGGCCGCGTTAACCTTTCTCGTAAAGTTGTAATCAAAGAAGAAAAAGAACGCGCTGAACAAGCTGAAAACCAATAATCACAATAACTGTCTCATTAGGATCACAGAAGATTCCTGGTGAGGCTTTTTTTGTTGGTCAGAAAGTCAAAAGTAAACTTTTTTAAGTGATCGTGGCGCAAGCAATAAAAAAACAATAGGCTAGGGGAGTTTGAGCTCTCTTGCCTATTGTTTTTTGTTATCGTGAATTATGATTGTGATCTTGATGATTGATCGTACTGAATGCTTTTGGAGAATTAAGACGCATTTCTCTTTTTATAAATGATCGCCAACAGTATGAGTACGATTAACATGATTTGACCGACCAAAGTTTCAACTGTTGGATAAAAACCAATTGAAGCCCAAACTGGTAAGCCATCAATAATCGTTGTAGGCAATGTACTAGTAAGCTGTAGTAGGTGAATGCTGACACCAATGATCTTGAAAGCCAGTAAATAAATTAAGATTGTGGCAACTGCAAAGAATTGGTGCAATGGAATTTTTCCACTTACTCGTAATAAGACGAAAGCAACAATGACCAAAATGGCAATGGCAACACCAATACCTAAAGTGAAATCAGTCGCCGACATTTTAGGGGCAATTCCCATATAAAAGATTAAGGTCTCAGCACCTTCACGGAATACCGATAAGAAACTGATGAAGGTCATGGCCCAAATACTTTGTTTCGATATCGCATGATTAAGTTGTTTCGATAGATAAGAATTCCAAGAATGAATATTGGACTTACTATGTAACCAAACGCCAATACCAATCATCATAGCCGCAGCCAGTAACCCTATAAACCCTTCCATGATTTCGCGATTTGTATTGATGGTAGTCGAATGGAAGATGGTCGACATGAAAATGGCTAATAGTCCACTAAGGCCAACTCCAAAACCTGCACCAATATAAATCCATTTGACCATGTGCGTTTGTTGGGATTTCTTTAAGAATGCTACTAAAGCCATGATAATGAGTAAAGCTTCAAAACCTTCACGAAGAAGAATTAAAGCAGAATCCCAATAGCTATAGTTTTGGTCTTCTTGGATAAGTAAAATTTGCTGTTTTAAATCTTCAAGTTGTGTATTTATGTCTTTGGCATCAACTTGATCTTTCATTAAATCACTGGCAATGATGGGCATATCGCTTTCAATTTTCGTGTAAAGGCTCGCATTTTTTGTTCGAATGTCACCTTCTACATTTGGCCAAATGGTAATCAATTCCTTGATCGTGTCAGATGCATTAGGAAAATCGTTTTGCAAGATTTGGGATGTGGCTTCATCAATTAAATCTATTAATGACTGCAAAGAGTAAGTGCCCTTTGTTTCTGCATTTACTTTTTTATCAGCACCAAAATCTTTAATGGTTTGTGTTAACACATTGAATTGATCTTGAATTAAAGCAAAATTTGGCTGGTCATTCGAAAGCTCGATGCGAATGAATGACATTTGGGTTTCAATTTTACCGTATGCTGCAATGTCATATTGGCGTACGGGAAGTTCTTTTTTGTTCCAATAGGCGTTAAATGAGTTATAAGAAGTCGTTAGTTTTTCTGTATTTTCTTCTTTGATCGCATTTTGTAGTTGGTTTAACGCAGGTGTCATGGTTTTAACAAAGGCCGTGCGTTCTGCTTTTTCATCAACTGGGTTTTCCGCTTTTTCAAGAGCGGTTAAAGCTTTTGAAAGCTCCGTTAATGCAGTTAATCGAGTATCTTTTGAATTAGCTGTAAGTGCCTTTTCTATTGCTTGGTCAACTGCTTTTGACTCTTCTGAATTCATAACATTTGCTTCATTCCATTGAACTTCAAATGTTTGAACTGCCTCTTTTGCGCTTGTTTCATCCCCTTGTTTTGAACTCATGATGGCATCACTGATGGAAATATAGAGGTTGCTATAAGTTCTGTCAGCAGCTACAGGATGCAGTGTCGTCACAATGACAAGGAATAGGATGATGGCAAATTGGCTACAACGTGTTAAATAATGCTTCACCTATATAACTTCCTTTTTTCACACCAGGGAAGCAAGCGAAAACACCACTGCCTCGATGGGTAATATATTCATTAAGTTTATCCAATCGTCCAAGTGCATTTTGAATTTTAATAAATTGCTCAGGATCTTTTTGGAATGATACAAAGACTAATCCTGCATCATAAGCACCTGTTGAATCAATTATTCCTGAAGAATAAGAGTAGGATCGGCGCATAATTCTGGCTTTAGCTTGTTTGGCAAGAAAGACATGCGAGTTCTCTGGAACGATATAATTTCCGTTTTCATCTTTTCGTTCGATTTCCATCCCATCAAATTCATTTCGTTTCCCAAGCGGAGCACCACTTTCACGGTGACGTCCAAAAGTTTTTTCCTGTTCTTTTAATGAAGTACGATCCCACGTTTCCAAATGCAGTTGAATGCGACGTACAACTAAATATGTTCCGGAAGTCATCCATGAAGTTGATTCACCAGGTTGGACCCAGACAACTTCATTCATATCTTTTTCACCGGATGGATTTTCTGTACCATCTTTAAAGGCAAATAAATTACGTGGTGTTTGTTTTTTTCCTTTTTCAACTGGAAATGAATTAAAACCTGCCTGAGACCATTTGATGGTTACTTTTCCAGATGCAGCTCGAACAAGGTTTCTTACAGCATGGAAAGCCACTTGCGGGTCGTCCGCACAAGCTTGAATACAAATGTCGCCTCCGGTATACGCCTCGTCTAGTTGGTCCTTCGGGAAATGGGGAAGGTCTTTTAATTCAGCTGGTTTAAGTGATGCTAGGCCAAGTTCCTGTTTCTCAAACAGACTAAGGCCGACACCAAAAGTAATGGATAAGTTTCGCGCATCTAGACCTTGAGCTTCTCCAGTATCTTTTGGTGGAATTAAGTCATTCTGCTTTTCCATTGAAATGGATTCTCCATTCATCATGCGAATAGCAAGGGGAGTCCACATTTTAAATAACTCTTGTAATTCCTGCTTCGAATTTACTAGAACATTTAAAGCTGCAAAATAGATATTCGTTTGTACTGCAGTTGCAATCCCTGATTGGTGTTTCCCGTAAAAGTTCACTTTGTTAGTAGCGGTAGTGTCGTCATCAACAAATAGCTCTTCACCGAAAGCACTAAGCACGCCTCCTAGTCCAGAAGCACCAATGGCCAAACCAGCAACCCCAACACCTGTTAACTTTAACATTTGTCTGCGAGTAATCTTTTTATCTAGAAATTTTTCATCAACATTTGTTTTAGACATATGTCATCACTCCAAAATAATCCCCATCTGACTTAACGGTTCACCTAATTGGTTTACTGCTATAGCTAATTGTTTTGTATCTTCTTTCGTTAATTGTGAATATGAAACAAAATTCCCATCGTTCGTTTCAAATTTTGCTAATAAATCATTGACAGTTTTAAATTTATCAGACAAATTTTTAACTAATTCTGGGTCTTTGTTCGAAATTTGTTCTTCTAAAATAGTAAAGATTTTTTCAGCACCTTCGATATTCGCTTTAAAGTCATATAAGTCAGTATGAGAATAGATTTCTTCTTCACCAGTAATTTTTGATGTCGACACTTCATTTAATAAATCGATTGCACCTGTCATCATTAGTTCAGGAGTAACGTCCACCGTTTCTACGCGTGCACGTAATTCTTTTGAATCTGCAAGTAGTTGATCGGCAATCGCTTCATATCCTTTTGTTGTATTTTCTTCCCATAAGCCGTATTCGATTTTATGGTAACCAGTCCAACTTTCTTCGCCTTGTCCTTCTGCTTCTAGGTCAGCCAAGCGTGCGTCAATACGAGGATCAAGATCGCCAAAGCTTTCCGCAATTGGTTCTGAGCGTTCAAAATACATCCTTGCATGTGGATAAATCTCTTTTGCTTTTTCAAGATCACCAGCCTTTACTGCTTGAACAAATTTTTCGGTTTCAATTGTGAATTGGTCTAATTGGTCCAAAGCGAAAACTTTATATGCATCGATTTCTTTTTGCAAGTTTGCATTTGTCGTTTCATTGTTTGTTGTTTTCTCAGTACTTACTGTTGAATCAACCTGCTTTGCATCCTCGGAATTATTGCATCCTGTCATCAAGACGCCCCCTGCAATTAATATGGCGAATAACGATTTTGTTTTCATGTAAAATCAACTTCCTTTTTTAGATAATTTTTTATTATGTACCAAGCGTTAATAATGATAATCATTATCAGTTTAAAAATCAATAGGACTTAGAAAATTTTCTTTGCTTCGATTCGGTTAATTTTTTTCAAACTCAAATAAACGTGGATTTTTATTTACAAGAGTGACTATTTAATAGCGCTTTGCAGGTGAAATGAATGCGAAAGTAAATTATTAATGGGGAGGGAAAATTGAAATACTGATGGGGGATGGGGGAATTTTTAGGATGTTATGAAGTTGCTGAAGAGAAGAGTAGGGCGAACGGCCAGAAAGTTGGATCTAACGGAAACTTCTTCCCTTATTTCACCAATAAAAGCCGCGGCAACATACATTAACGGAACAATATTCCCTTATATTCAAAAATCTTGATATTTAGTTCAAAATAGCGGAATTATTTTCCCTTATATTACTGTAATCAATGGAAATTCAGCACTTTTTCAGATGATAACGGAAACTTCTTCCGTTATTTCACCAATAAAAGCCGCGGCAACATACATTAACGGAACAATTTTCCCTTATATTCAAAAATCTGTATATTTCGTTCAAAATAGCGGAATTATTTTCCCTTATATTACTGTAATCAATGGAAATTCAGCACTTTTTCAGATGATAACGGAAACTTCTTCCCTTATTTCACCAATAAAAGCCGCGGCAACATACATTAACGGAACAATATTCCCTTATATTCAAAAATCTGTATATTTCGTTCGAAATAACGGAATTATTTTCCCTTATATTACTGTAATCAATGGAAATTCAGCACTTTTTCAGATGATAAAAGAACCTTCTTCCCTTATTTCACCAATAAAAGCCGCGGCAACATACATTAACGGAACAATTTTCACTTATATTCAAAAATATCAATATTTAGTTCAAAATAACGGAATAATTTTCCCTTATATTACTGTAATCAATGGAAATTGACAGAAAGTTGGATCTAATGAATCCGGAAGAAACCCAGGTGTATCCGGACGAAACGGGAGTTGAACGGAAGAAAGCCAGGTGTATCCGGACGAAACGGGAGCTGAACGAACGAAAGCCAGGTGTATCCGGACGAAACGGGAGTTGAACGGACGAAAGCCAGGTGTATCCGGACGAAACGGGAGCTGAACGGACGAAACCCAGGTGTATCCGGACGAAACGGGAGCTGAACGGACGAAAGCCAGGTGTATCCGGACGAAACGGGAGGTGAACGGACGAAAGCCAGGTGTATCCGGACGAAACGGGAGCAGAACAAAAGAAACCTGCATGTATCCGGACGAAATCTCGACCCATGCGGACGAAATCCCACTCAAACAGACGGCCGCAGCCGCACCCACCCCAAGAAACTCCCACCAAACAAAAAAATCTGCTCATTTGCCTGAGCAGATTTTTATCATGAAACGGATCTTTTATCTATCCTTTTACACATAATTGAGTGACTTTTTAATTTCCTCAAAACTACGGTCAATGTGGTGGTACATGAGTGCATAAGCGTTCTCAGCGTCACCAGCTTTTATAGCTAAAAATATTTTTTCATGATCTAAAACGTAATCTTGGTAATCTGAAATGTGTGCTTGTAATACATGGTTACGAATAAACAATGTTTTATTTTTGATTAAGCCGCAAATCTGGATTAAATGTTCATTATCCGAGGCTTGGTCAATAAGATCATGGAATTGTTGATTTAATTTAGTAAGGGCTTTACGGTCCTTTTCAGCATCCGCTTGTTTAGATTTTTCAACAACTTCTTCAAGTATTTCTAATTGCTCTTTCGTGATGTTTTCGGCAGCTAATTTTGCTGCAGTGGATTCAAGACTTTTTCTGCAAACATATAAATCAATGACATCTTTTTGCTCTGGATTATAGATGTACATGTTTTTATCTTCTTTGATGACTAAGCCGTCTTTTATGAGCATTTGTAATGCTTCTCGAATCGTACCACGACTTACCTCTAAGTTTTTTGCAATTCTAGTTTCAACTAATTTTTCTCCTGGCTGAAATTCGCCTTTCATAATCATCTCGATTAAAACCGAATAAACCTGATTATGCAATAAATCACTTTTAATAATTTTATTCATAAGACACCTCTAACAACATATTCCCTATATTTTAGCTTAACAACACACTAAAGAAAAGTAAAAAATGCTGACGGTCGACCGTTGACAAAGTTCGAAACTTTCAATATATTTAATTTATGGAAGAAAAAAGAGAATTAAGTAAAAAAATAGTACTTTGAGGTGAAAATATGCTAGATAAAACATCTATAGGTCCTTTAGAAGGCGTAAAGGTTTTAGAATTAGGATCCCTAATTGCGGGTCCATTTGCAGGAAGATTATTTGCAGATTTTGGTGCAGAGGTATTAAAAGTGGAACCACCGAAAAAAGGAGATCCCATTAGAAAATGGAGATTATTACATAATGACAATTCCCTTTGGTGGTATGTTCAATCTCGAAATAAAAAAAGTATTACACTCGACTTAAAAAATGAAGACGCACAAGAAGTGATAAAAGAGTTAGTAAAAGAAGTTGATATTGTGATCGAAAACTTTAGACCTGGAATGCTTGAAAAATGGGGCTTAGGTTATGAAGAGTTAAAGCAAATCAACCCAAAAATCATTATGGTTCGAGTGTCAGGTTATGGACAAGATGGCCCTTATAAAGATCGTCCAGGATTCGGTAGTATCGGAGAAGCAATGGGAGGAATTCGCTATCTAACGGGTTATCCAGATTTACCACCAACGAGAGTAGGAATTAGTTTAGGGGATTCGGTTACTGCTTTATATGCTGTCATTGGTGCATTAATGGCCTTAAGACATCGCGATCAAGTGAGTGGTGAAGGTCAAGTAGTAGATGTTGCCCTTTATGAAGCCATCTACAGCCTAATGGAAAGTACGGTACCAGAATACGATAAATTCGGCGCTATTCGTGAACGCACAGGTAGTACATTACCTGGAATTGCCCCTTCTAATATTTATTTATGTAAGGATGGCAAATATGTAGTGATTGGTGCCAATGGAGATGGTATTTTCAAACGACTAATGGTAGCAATCAACCGCCAAGACGTCCTTGAAAATCCTTTATATGAAACAAATGATGGAAGAAGCCAAGACGCAGAATATTTAGATTCAGTTATTGGAGAATGGACAAAATCACTAGATATTGAAAGCGCTTTAAATATTTTAGAGGAAAACGGAATACCTGCTGGATCGATCTTTAGTGTAGAAGATATGTTCAAAGACCCACATTACCAAGCTCGTGAGATGATTGTCGATTTAGACGTTGAAGACTTAGGAAAATTAAAGGTACCAGGCATTATCCCAAAACTAAGCAAAACACCAGGTCAAATTCGCTGGGCAGGTCCAAAATTAGGCGAACATACAGACGAAATTTTAAAAGAAAAAGTAGGCTTAACAGACGAGCAAATTGAGAAATTAAAAGGCTTAGAAGTAATAAAATAATTAGTTATTAAAGGGGGGAACGATAAATGAACTTACCAAAATTTGTTGAAATCATTGAAGTAGGACCAAGGGATGGACTTCAAAATGAAGCAAAACTTATTCCAACAGATAAAAAAGTGGAGTTAATTAACTTACTTAGTCAAACAGGTATTAAACGAATGGAAGCAACTTCTTTTGTGTCACCAAAGCATGTGCCACAAATGGCTGATGCAAGTGAAGTGTTACGTCGCATTGACCGAGTAGAAGGCGTACAGTATATGACGTTAATTCCGAACTTAAAAGGTTATGAGCTTTCTAAAGAACAGGGCGTTGATAGTATTGCCTTATTTGTTGCAGCGAGTGAGACATTTAATCAGCGAAATGTAAGAATGCCAATTGCAGAATCTATGAAACAATTAGCGAAAGTCGTAGAAGATGCAAAATCGAATAATACGTTTGTACGATTCGATATTTCAACTGCCTTTTGTTGCCCATTCGAACGCGCTGTACCCGTTGACAATGTACTTCGCGTTGTAAAAGAATTGGAATCGCTAGAAGTTGATGAAATTGTTGTTTGTGACACGATTGGACGAGCAAATCCAAAACAAGTATATGAGGTGTTTAGTGAGATCCTAAATTTAAACACTCGTGCAAAAATTACAGGTCATTTCCATGACACATACGGGTTATCAAAAGCCAATACAATTGCAGCGCTACAAGCAGGGGTAGCAGCATTTGATGCTTCAATTGGTGGTCTTGGTGGATGTCCATTTGCCCCAGGCGCAGCAGGTAACGATTCAACAGAGGATTTAGTGTTTATGTTACACGAGATGGGAATTGAAACAGGAATTGACTTAACAAAATTATTACAATGTGTGGATTTAATTAAAGGGGTTACAGAAAGAGACTTAACAGGCCATATTAGTAAAATTGAAAATTTAGTTATTTAACTTCATTCAGCATTAGTCTCCTACTTCTTTTAGAGGTGAGATGAATGCAGAAGGATAATGATTTCAGTGGGGGTTCAAACCTCGACTGAATGAAGTTATAGCCTCCGGCGGATGCCACAGATTTTTAAAGGTAGTTTATCGAGCAAGCTCGATAAAATCTGGACGCAAATACGCCAAGGCGCATTTGATTAATAATCACAAGGGGAAGTTAGACTTACATTCTTTGCATTCGCTTCGTATCACCCACTTGAAACCAAGGTTAGTCGCAAGGTTCAATACTGAAATAGTATTCAATTCGATCTAATCTCAAAAGGGGTACCGGAGCGAATGCTATTTTTTTTACCAAAAGAAATTGAAAATTCATACAAAGGGGAGTTCATATGAGCTTAGCGTTAATGGGGTTTTTGATGATTGGTTTATTTCTAGCATTTGTTATGACAAATAAAATTTCAGTTCTTATTGCATTCACAGTAATTCCTTTGGCATTTGGTTTATTTTTAGGCTTTGGAACGGAAATGGGCGAATTGATGTTAGCAGGGGTACAAAAGGTTGCACCTACTGCGATTATGATTGGTTTCTCGATTCTTTACTTCGGATTAATGATTGACAAAGGGTTATTTAATCCAATGATTTCCACACTGCTTAAAATTGCTAAGGGAGATCCATTAAAAATCGCTGTTGCAACAGCAATCATTACATTAATTGTTGCACTTGATGGTGATGGTTCAGCAACATTTATGATTACGATTACAGCACTTCTACCAGTTTATCAAAAACTTGGAATGAGACCGGTTGTTTTAGCGGGAATTGTAGCATTAGGAGCAGGGGTAATGAATATTATTCCATGGGGAGGTCCTTTAGCTCGTGCAATGGTTACATTAGATGCAGACGCTTCTCAATTATTTAATCCTTTAATTATTCCAATGTTAGCAGGGATGGTTTGGGTTGTATTTGTTGGTTTCCTTTTAGGTCGTAAAGAGCGTAAACGTTTAGGAAAGATTGATGTTTCCGTGATTGAATTGTCAAATATTAATGAAGGTCAAAAACTACCAAAGTTATTCTGGTTTAATTTAATTTTAACAGTTTCATTAATTACGATTTTAATTATGGATATTATTCCAACATCGATTTTATTTATGATTGCCTTTGCGATTGGTCTTGCAGTCAATTGTAGAACGGTTGAAGATCAGTCTAAACAAATCGCTTCGCATGCGGTAAGTATGGTAATGGTTGTTGCAACGATCTTTGCAGCGGGGATCTTTACAGGGATTTTATCAGGTACAGGTATGATTGATGCAATGGCGACTGCTAGTGTTGCTGTTATTCCCGATAGCATTGGTCAATATTTGCCAGTAATAATGGCAGTTGTTAGTATGCCACTAAGTTTAGTTTTCTCGCCTGACGCCTTTTACTATGGGGTATTACCAATCTTAAGTGAAACAGCTGTAACAATGGGAATTGATCCACTAGATATCGGGAAAGCCGCATTATTAGGGAATGGGACAACTGGATTCTCTGTAAGTCCATTAAATCCATCCGTGTTTGTATTACTGGGATTAGCGGGTATCAGTTTAGCAGAACACCAAAAGCATACAATATTATGGGCATTTGGCTCAACAATCGTTATGACAATCGTAGCAATTTCGATTGGAGTCATCCCAATTTAACTTCATTCAGTTGGGGCAAACCCCGACTGAATGAAGTTAAAAGCCTCCGGCGGATGTCACAGATTTTTAAAGGTAGTTTATCGAGACAAGCTCGATAAAATCTGGACGCATATGTTTTGGCTGTGACGAAAGCTTGCGACAGTCACAAATACGCCAAGGCGCATTTGATTAATTGGCTTCTTAAAGGTGGACACGCATTATAGAAAGTGTGCTCCACCTTTTCAATTCGTAAGTAGTGGGCCTGTGTTGCCACCTACTAAAACTACATACAGAGAATGGGGAGATATCATGTTACCGTTAGAAGGAATTACTGTCGTGTCAGTTGAACAAGCTGTGGCTGGTCCATTTGCTACAAGACAATTAGCGGACTTAGGTGCACGTGTAATAAAAATTGAAAGACCAGAAAAAGGGGACTTTGCACGTCATTATGACTCAGCTGTCAATGGTATGGCGAGTCATTTTGTGTGGCTAAATCGTTCAAAAGAGTCGCTTACATTAGATTTGAAAACTGATGAGGGAAAAGAAATTTTAAGTAAGCTTTTAGAAGATGCGGATGTATTTCTGCAAAATCTAGCGCCTGGAGCTATGGAACGTTTAGGGTTTGGGGCAAATGAATTGCTAGAAAAACATCCAAGCCTCGTTATTTGTGGAATTTCAGGTTATGGAAGTAATGGTCCATATACACATAAGAAAGCCTATGATTTACTTGTTCAATGTGAATCTGGCGCGATGGCACTTACAGGTACGGAAGAAACACCTTCGAAATCGGGTGTTGCCATTGCGGATATTGCGACGGGCATGTATGCATATTCTGGTATTCTGACAGCGTTACTTGCAAGAAACAAAGATCAAAAAGGTAGAATTTTAGAAGTCTCGATGCTAGAATCCCTTGGCGAATGGATGGGCTTCCCTTCATACTTTGCGGAATATGGTGGGAAAGAGCCCGAACGTACAGGAGCAAGCCATGCAACAATTTATCCTTATGGTCCATTTGTAGCGGGTGATCAAAAACAAGTTTATATTTCGATTCAAAACGAAAGAGAATGGAAAAACTTCTGTGAAAAAGTATTAGGGGATCCGGACTTAACGAATCATCCGGATTATTACAATAATACAAACCGATTTAAAAACCAGCAAACCCTTCAAAAGATAATTGAGAAGGTCTTCCTTGAAAAGACTTCGGAGGAAATTATCGACTTACTAGAGTATTCGGGTATTGCCAATGCACGGTTAAATTCTGTCATGGATTTTGTAAACCATCCTCAGTTAGAAGCAAGAAACCGTTGGCGCGAAGTGGATTCGCCAGTTGGTAAGTTAAAAGCACTTTTACCACCCGCAACTTTTAATGATATCGAGCCAGTATTCAACCCAATCCCAGAAGTGGGACAGCATACAAATGACATCTTAAAATCGGTTGGTTACTCAGATGAAGATATTAAAGCTTTCGCGCAGAATAAAGTCATTTAATTACGGTGGATTGAACTTAAGTAAATAATGAAGAGTAGGTTGGTGAAAATAGTGTCAAACGAATTAACATGGTTTTTTGTACCCGGTTCCAATCAACGAAATATCGATAAAGTCGCTACATTAGAAGCAGATGCTTTTATTTTTGATTTAGAAGATGCAGTCGCGATTTCAGAAAAACAAAATGCACGAGATAAAGTCATTCAAGCAATCGCTCGCTATCAACAAAAGAATATTTTTGTACGTGTTAATAGTTTTGATTCGCCTTATTTTCTTGAAGATGTACGTCAAGTAGTTGTTCAAGGTGTTGATGGGATCGTCTTACCGAAAGCTGAAACGCCTGCACAATTACAAGTGTTGGATAAGCTGTTGTTAGAAAAAGAACAGGAACTAAATATCCCACTTGGTTCTATCAAAATCGTTGCATTAATCGAAAGCGCACTGGGGATTCATCACGCAGTAGAATTAGCGAACTTTTACCGTGTAACCCGCCTTGCATTTGGTGCGATTGACTACACGTTAGATATAGGGGCAACCTTAACAGAGCACGGGTCCGAACTTCTATTTGCGAAGTCACAACTTGTATTAGCATCTAGAGTGGCTAAAATTGAAGGACCAATTGATGTCGTGTATGTGGATATCTACAATGAAGAAGGTTTAAGAAAAGAAGTAACCTTTAGTAAAGAGTTAGGCTTCAAAGGGAAATTAATCGTCCATCCTGCACAACTCAAAGTTGTCAATGAAGTGTACACGCCTACAGATTCAGAAGTCGAACAAGCTAAAAAAATTATTCAAGCTGCAGAGGAGGCTGAAGAACAAGGTAAAGGCGTAGTGAGTGTAGACGGAAAAATGATTGACCTCCCAGTGATTAAAAAAGCTGAAGGAGTACTAGCTCTATATAACCGTTTATCAGTGACAACTGTGGAAAACTGATATGTAGTGTAGGAAATGGTCTTCATCAATTTGATGAAGACCAAATTTAATGAAAAAAACAGGCTTGGCTAGATTATCTAAGATTTTGGCTAGATGAAATCAATTTTTGGCTAGATTATTGGAGTTAGAAAAAATACCTATCAATAATGTTATTAAGTTCTTTCGTATTCGAGATTAAAAGATGCGTAAAGATCCGAATTGAAAAGAATAGGTCAAAAATGGTAAAGTTTGAATATTAAGAAGTTTTGGAGGGGATTACATGAAGGCGATTCAAATGGCCGAATTTGGGGGACCAGAAGTATTAAAATTAGTTGATATTGTAGAACCAGAACCGGAGAAAAATGAAGTTCGGGTGAAAATATATTATGCGGGGGTTAATCCAGCAGAGGCTTATATTCGAGCAGGTGGATATGCATTCTTTACTCCAGAATTTCCGTATGTGCCTGGATTTGATGGGGCAGGGGTAGTCGATGCAGTAGGTGAAGGCGTAACGAGATTGCAGGTAGGGGACCGTGTATTTATCTCATCTATTTTAGCCAATCGAAAAACGGGGACGTATGCTGAAAAAGTTGTTTGTGATGTTGAGGCGGTACATAAATTACCAGATTCCATCAGCTTCAAACAAGGTGCAGCACTAGGAGTTCCTGTGACAGCGGCTTATCGTTCACTCTTCCATCGTGGTCGTCTAAAACCTGGAGAAACGGTTCTCATTCACGGTGCTTCAGGCGGAGTGGGGACGTTGGCTGTACAACTTGCGAAATATGCAGGAGCACGAGTGATTGGAACAGTTGGAACAGAAGAAGGCTACGAATTAGTCCGTAAAGCTGGGGCGGATGAGATTTTTTATCATAATGAAGAGCATTATATAGAAAAGATTCAATCTCTTAATGATGCAGGGGTTGATTTAGTTCTTGAAATGCTTGCAAACGTGAATTTAGAAAAGGATTTGCAATTAGTGAATAAATACGGCCGCGTGGTGGTTGTCGGGAACCGTGGATCATTGGATTTTAACCCGCGTTTAACGATGGCAAAAGAAGCCGATGTGATGGGGATGGCCGTTTGGAATGCACCAATTGACCAATATAATGAAAGCTTAATTGCAGTAGAAGCAGCTCTTAGTAACGGGGGCCTTCATCCATTCGTTGGAAAAGTCCTACCATTAGAAGAAGCAGCTGAAGCACAAAAAGTGATTTTAGAAGGTAACGCCAAAGGAAAACTGGTGTTGGAAATCGTAAAAGAATAACGCGCGGGTGCTTAAGAAAAAACCATTAGTGATCTAATGGTTTTTTTATGTAAAATTTTTCTGGATAAAACCTTAAACTTGCGTTAAAAGTTGGATAAGATTAGCATAAGATTAAAGAATACTAACTTTTAGAAGTGAGGATAAAAATTGGTTACAGTTTATACTTGTCAAAATGGAGTGCGTATCGTCTCGGAGCAAATGTCACACGTTCGCTCTCTGTCAATTGGAATATGGGTGAATGCTGGCTCTCGTTTTGAATTGCCAGAAGAAAACGGGATTACGCATTTTATTGAGCATATGCTCTTTAAAGGAACAAAAACACGCACGGCTCGCCAAATTGCTGAAGAGTTTGACCGCATCGGAGGCGAGGTAAATGCCTTCACGTCAAAAGAAAATACATGTTACTACGCAAAAGTGCTCGACCATCATGGGGAACTCGCAATCAACATCTTAGCGGATATGTTCTTCAATTCGGTATTTTCAGAGACTGAATTAGATAAAGAACGTCAAGTCGTGTTAGAAGAAATTTTAATGAGTGAGGATGCGCCGGATGATGATGTTCATGAACGATTATGGGGCGTCATGTATCCAAAAGATGCGCTAGGCTTACCGATTTTAGGTACGAGCAAAACGCTAAACACATTTACAGCTGATACAATTCGAAATTATATGGCCAAACACTATACGCCAGAAAATGTTGTCATTTCGGTTGCAGGAAATATAACAAAAGACTTACTACTACATATAGAAAATCTATTTAACCGATTTGAACAATCACCTGAAGCGGTTGAAACAGTCCTAACGTATCCTGAATTTACGCCTGGTCGCTACGTAAAGTCGCGCGATATCGAACAGTCTCACTTAGCGATCTCGTATCCAGCCATCAATGTGATGGATCCCAATGTGTATAGCTTAGTCGCGCTAAATAACATTTTAGGTGGCAATATGTCATCTCGACTATTCCAAGAAGTGCGTGAAGAGCGCGGTCTTGCGTATACCATTTATTCTTACCATACGTGTTTCTCAGACGTTGGCGCACTGACGGTTTACGGAAGCACGAACAATCTACAGTTAAAGCAATTGGAAGCTACAATTGACGAAACGATTCAAGCTTTCCGAAAAGAAGGCGTGCTCGATACGGAATTGGCCAATGCAAAAGAGCAGCTAAAAGGTAGTCTAGTCCTAGGATTAGAAGGCACAAGCGCACGCATGAGCCGCAACGGCCGCAATGAACTTATTCATGGCCGCCACAAAACACTCGATGAAATCATCACTGAAATCGATGCCGTATCAAAAGACACAGTGAACGACTTTATCGAACAGTTCTTAGGTTCGAAGCCAGCCATCGCCATCATTGGTCAAGGCGTGGAGTAATGTGATAAAGGGTGTCTCCTTGTAAGAGGGGGCGCTTTTTTATTTTGGGCTTTGTGAAATTGGGAGTGAAGGAATTGAGTCTGCGCAAGAAGTCCTTAATCGGAGGAATGAACCGCGTTTTGTTACAACGAGCTGGTGTATTTAAATGGAGAAAATTATTAATGACAAGTTGTTCATAAATGGGCAACTACGATTAGAAAGCGTAGTTCCTGGCATAGATGTGCGTTGAGTTGCTCAAATGAAAGATTACTTATTATAGGAGAGAGGGAACTGGTATGAGTAATAATAAGGGAAAAATATTCCGCTATTGATAAAAAGGAAGCATCAAAAAGCAATATAAGGGAAAAATATTCCGTTAATCCCCTCAAAATAAGGCGAAATCCAATTGTTTGGATGAGATAAGGGAAAAATATTCCGCTATTGAAAAAAGGAAGCATCAAAAAGCCAATATAAGGGAAAAATATTCCGTTAATCCAGTCAAGTCCTTAAAATTGTGTAAATTTCAATACGAATGTTTTCAACAGTCTTAAGAAAATTATTTTGGGCAATAAATAAACCCCTGCTTACATT
>NZ_JAFBDY010000006.1 GCF_016908465.1 Lysinibacillus composti
ACGGAATATTTTTCCCTTATGCTTCATAAAAATTCCCCTATTTCAGCTTTTCCAGGGCATTAAGGGAATTTTTTTCCGTTAACTACAGTACCAGGCCTAGTTTCACTTGAAATAAAGGAATATTTTTCCTTTACTCTTCAGAAAATCTAACTATTTCAGCGTTTTTCAGGGCATTAAGGGAATTTTTTCCGTTAACTACAGTACCAGGCCTGGTTTCTCTTGAAATAACGGAATATTTTTCCTTTACTCTTCAGAAAATCTAACTATTTCAGCGTTTTTCAGGGCATTAAGGGAATATTTTTCCGTTAATTACAGATCCAGGTCTGGTTTCACTTGAAATAACGGAATATTTTTCCCTTATGCTTCATAAAAATTCACCTATTTCAGCTTTTCCAGGGCATTAAGGGAATTTTCTTCCTCTATTCAACCTATTTTCACGGCTATTTTTTAATTAAGGGAATATTTTTCCGTTAATTACAGAATCACGCCTGACTCCGGATGATATAAAGGGAATAATCTTCACCTCTTTTATTTGGTTGGGTGCTTAACCTGATTCCCCAACCGATAAGAACGAATTCTCACGCGCCCCGATGCGGGAATCAACATCTTTTTATCGACTAGTTGAGAAAGTATTTTTCTTACCGTTTTGTCACAAAGCTTTAAATCCCTCGCCAATTCTTTTGGAGTTATGTCTTCTCCTTTTCGAATCGCTAGTTGAAGGACAGCCTTTTCGACTAAAGTCAAAGTGGTCTGGTCCAGTTCATCCCCAAGCAATCGACCAATTAATTGCTGAATAATTTGTTGGCATCGACGTGGCTTTTCTTTAACCTGGTCATAAGAAAAGCGAATCACAGTCCACCCATCAATCACCAACTGATTTTGACGTTCCAGACTGTCGGAAAATTGCCATCTGCTTATATTCGTTAAATGTGGGCCATACCCGTCAATTTCAAAGCAAATCCGGATGGCAGGACGAATATACGCAAAATCCAGATACCTTTTGCCGTCTTTGAAATCATTAACTTCATATTCTGGATGTAGATATCGAAAATTATTAAATAATGGCCACCACACCTGCTTCAAAAACAACTTTTCAGCATGATTATGACCTTCTTGTAAGCGCCGCAGCCGTTCCCCGGTTCTTGCCTGCATGTGATGATTCATAAAAGCCTGGTATTCTTCATCAAATCCCATAGCTTTCATCCTCCTATCTAATGGTTTTAGTACATTAAATTTAGTAGATAAAATGTGTAAATTATTACATTTATAATAAATCTCCATACTGAATTTCAATAAAATAACGGAAATGAAGCTTGGAATGGTGATAGTAAAAGGCAAATACATGCGAAGAAGAAATGACTGTAATGAGAATAAAATGGGGATCGAACACTATTTTTAGTTTAATAGAATTCTTTAATTTGTCAAATTAGTTTCTTAATATTTCGGTAACTTCTTTTTTATAATTACTATTTTTTAGTTAACCACCTCTCCCTATTTAGCAAAAGATATTTTATCAACCTCGACTTTATTCAAAGTGCGATATCTTCTATGAATCACCAAAAAAAGACGCATTTCCTAAAGAAACACGTCTTTCATTGAACCTTATTCATTATTTGCTTTTTCCTCCAAGTGAACGATGCGATAAGAAGCAGAACACCCACCGAAGCCCCAATCATTTGATCTAATAAAAGTTCACTTGTTCTGAAATAACGAATTGTAAAAATACCACCAAAAATAATAATCATTGTAACTGCAAATCGAATAAGAAATGTATTGATTGTCAAAGTTAATCGCCCTCTTATCAAACATTCTATAAGTGCTAAATCCTAATCTAATTTTAACAAAAAAACCCAATTTACTGAAGTTAAAATATAAAAACTGGTCGATTGCAGAATCATCATTCGTTACCTCTCTATGAAAATTGTATCGTTAGAGGGTGTAAGATACTCTTGATCGCCTAATGTAATTGTGGATCCTAAACGCTCTATTTCCGCATACTGAACTACTTTTTCTTGATTGAGAAATACTAATAGGTAGAGATCATCTCTCAAATCTATATTACTTCGGTCTATGAACTTAACACCTATTTGATTTTCGAGCTCATCTTGGGGAGTGTAAGGGTCAATTAAATATGCCTTGTCCCATTTAAAGTCAACAAAATTCTTTATACTTATTTGACTATCACTCTGTTCAGATACCATGGTAATAGCAGAATGAAGATCTTCTTCGATTTCTGTATTTCTTTCAATGGCGCTGTCACTGCATCCCATTAACCAAACACCCGAAAATAATACGATCCCGAATCGCTTTATCTCCATTTTAACTTTCATTACGCACTCCTTTTTTCCCTAAAACAACGGCTAATATGATGAAAATATACGGATAGGTTAAGAGCGTTAATTCTAAAAATCCAATCCCAAATAATGATTGTTGTTCGTCTGCAAAAGTCCCCGCATCCATCATATATTTACCGATAAACAAATAGCTGGAAATAGATAATAAGACTAATAAGTAACCGAACAAATTGAATCTATATTTTGCAACAATCGTTAAGAACACGGGTATATAAACAAGGCCCACTAAAATGAAAAAGAAAAAAATATACAGTGGCTCAAAAACCATGAATCCAACCCCTCTTTCCATGAGTATTCAAATCTACTGAAATCCTAGTTATGGTAACAACGCTCATATTCATCTTTCATTAATAAACTTTTACAAGCCCTCCCAAACTCGTGATAAATCTCTTTTTCAACTTTTAATTCGATACTTCTATTTGAATTTGGAAACTGAGGATCGTCATTTAAAATAAATAAAGTTTCATCATCTCGCCACTCCAACGAAAATTGGTCTTTTGCATCCGCATAATAAACGATTTGGACGTGATCCTCTTTTTTATTTGTGACTTCAACCCACACATTCACACCACCTGCAGCACCACCATATGGTTCGTAATAAGCATGGGCCGAATATTTTTCAGAAGGTGACATAACAGGTCCAGGTCCCTCTTGCATATAGGTTCGATCAATGTCATTAAATGTAAAAAAGTACGTTTCATAAAAATAAACTAAAGATGTTATAACAACTCCCGACAATGTCGCAATGAGCATTTTTTTAGGTAAAGGTTTCTTCCTTATTAAAGACACGATGAACATCACACATAAAATCAAAAATAAAATCACGGTAACGAAAGCAATGAAAAGACCAAATAAAATTAATATGATGCATCCCTCCTTTATTAGTACGACTGTAATTCTAGTAAGTTCGCACTTTTCTTTTTCTTATATAAATACGGAAAACTTAGTCCACTAAATCCTTAACTTCTTTTAACTTAACACTCTTTGAAATCCCTAACTCCTTCTTTTTGTCTTTAAAACTCGCTTCATCAAAAGGTCCTATTACCTCTCCAGACTCGAATTCCAATATCCAAAAACGCACATCATTTTTATTCGGTATTTCATAACCATTACTACGATCTGGATCTTTCATCAATCCAAGTTGCTTTGCTAGAATATAGGTTTCATCCCAAGCTACTTCAGTAACTTTTGTTGGGATTATTGGACTTCCCCAACCTATATCACCATTTTTAGGTGAGATGGTCACTTGGTGAGCAGAAGTTCTTACAATAGAATAGTTTCCAGGCAAATCCACACTATAATCTGCCAAACCAGCACAACCTGTTAATAATAGTAATGAAAAGACAATGAATATAATAAATCTTTGTTTTTTCAAAGGATCCCCATCCTATCTAAATATAGGTTTATGTAGATTAACGGAAAATATTGGGAAAGGTTTCGGATATAAGTTACAAACCGTGGTTTACAAAATGAAAACAGGCGCATTTCATGAAGAAACGCGCCCTGAAGATTTAATTTTATACTGCTTTATCTTTCGACTTATTTCCAGGAGCAAACCAACCGATTAGGGCAATGGCTACTAATACACCATAGAAAATAGAGGTCCACGTAGTACTGTGAGGGAAGTCATGATTTAACACACCAACGTCCTCATGTGCCAAAGTAATGACAGCTAATTTGACACCAACCCAGGCAACAATTGCATAAGCTGTCGTTTCCAATGCCGGACGTTTATCAAGTAGTTGTACAAACCATGTTGCAGCAAATTTGATTAGGATGAGTCCAGCAATTCCTGCAAGCATAACAATAATAAATTTCCCTCCGTCCATACCACCAAAATTTCCTAGAGGAGAATCTGGAAGACCTAAAGCAAGTGCGACTGCGGCTAAAATAGAGTCTACGGCAAAAGCAAGATCTGCTAATCCAATCTTCGCTACCGTTGCCCCAAAGCCTTTCCCTGCGGATTCTTTTTCATCGTCCTCATGAATATTCTTGTTGTCTTTCCCAAATTTCGCTTGAATAACATGTTTTAATCCAAGATAAAGAAGATATGCGGCTCCGATTGCCTGTATTTCCCAGACATTTGCAATAAAAGAAATGGCAAAAAGTGCAGCAAATCTGAAGAAGAATGCCAAAATAATTCCATAACTTATCGCTCTATTTTTCTGGTCTTCGGGTAAATGCTTTGCAATCACAGCAAGGACTAGGGCGTTATCTGCTGATAATAACCCTTCTAATCCTATTAGAATTAACAATGTCCAGGCATACTCTAACCAAATTGACTCCATCTAATAATCCCCAATCTATAAATTGAATGACATGTAAAAAAACCAATAACGATAGGATTTCCTAGATAGTAAAGGGATATTCTTAGAGAAGATTGAATAAAAGTCATAAATTAGCTCATCAACTCCATCCCCTTTAAAAATTAAAAAACGCAATTAAGCCTTATTCTGCTCAAATGCGTTTTTTCATTTCGTTTGTTTAACAGTTCAGATCAGATGACTGAATGATTTCCGTTTAACCTATTTTCCAATAAAAAGATTAAACCCACTTCCTGAAACTTTACCTTTCGTGGAAAATGGTTAACCATTCGTCAAATCACATTATTGCCTTTATAGAAAAATTTATACCTAAGGGACAGTAGGGACAGGTACCATGTCCCTAGTTTTGGGACAAGGTACCTGTCCCCTATGTCCCAAAATATTAAATCTTTCTTATGTTGGTTAATAATAGAAATGTTTTTGCAATAAACTTGCCATAGACGTAACGAATTTATCACCTCCCTGTTCTTTTTCTCAGAAATTTCTATGTTACGATTACTAACAATTACAGAACTTGGAGGGCAAATATATGTTTAAAAAAATGATGGCAATTGTACCGGTTGCTGTACTTTCCGTAACAGTAGGTGCAAATGTACAAGCTTCAACCATAACCGTACAAAAAGGTGATACCTTATGGGATTTATCACGTGCAAATAATTCAACTGTTGAAACAATTCAAATGGCTAATCAATTAACTGGCGACCTTATACACCCTGGGGACGTCCTTACGATTCCACAAGAAAAACAATATTCTGTTAAACAAGGTGACACATTATGGGATATCGCTCGTGATCATCAGGTAAGCGTTTCTCAATTAAAAGAATGGAATCAATTACATACGGATCTCATTCAACCAGATTCAAATCTAGTCATCTTTGAAGGAGTAAAAGCTAGTAACGCTGTGGCAACTGATAAAAAAGTAAACACTGTGGCTAAGGATAATACTTCTAAAGTTACGGCTCCTACTTCAAATACAGTGGCGCCAACAGAAAGTGCAAAAAAAGCAGTGGCCCCTTCTACAAGTAATGTAGAACCAAAGGAAACGGCTCCAAAAGTGGTCGCTCCTTCGGCAAGCACTACAGTACCAAAGGAATCTGCACCTAAAGCAGAGGCACCTTCTTCAAACAATACTGCAGTAAAAGAAACTGCACCAAAGGCAGAAACTGCTGCGCCAAAAGAAAAAGAAACGACAACTGACGCTCCATCAGCAAGTGCGAAGGAAATCATCGTAGAAGCAACAGCTTATACAGCTTCTTGTGATGGCTGTTCAGGTATTACATCAACAGGAATTGACCTAAAAGCAAATCCAAATGCAAAAGTAATCTCTGTGGATCCATCTGTAATTCCACTAGGTAGTAAAGTGCACGTAGAAGGCTACGGTGAAGCAATTGCTGGAGATACTGGCGGAGCTATTAAAGGAAATAAAATCGATGTCTTCGTTCCTACGAAGCAAGATGCGATCGACTTTGGTAGAAAGACTTTAAAAGTAAAAGTATTAGATTAATAGCCATATAACTCTTCTTTGAAGTTTTATCATACGGCAAAACAACAAGCAAAAGGACCTAACATACTAGATTTGTCTACTATGTTGGGTCCTTTATTTATTTCTTCAACTAACGCATCTATTAGAATACCCTAGCACTTTGCAACGAATGATTCCACTATTACTGAACATTAATATCTTCTAGTCTAATTAACTATTAATAGAACTTTTAAATTCCTCTAATAGTTGCTTTGCCCCTTGATGTATAAACATGGCATCGATCCCGCCTAATAAGAAACGAAAGCCTAAATCAATATGTTTTTTCATTAGATTAGGTTGCGTCATAATTCCAGGTACAATGTTATGTTTTTGACAAGCATCTAATACTTTTGAATAAGCAGCTTGCATATCAGGATGATCTAGTTCACCCTTTACGCCCATGGAAACCGAAAGATCCATAGGGCCAATAAACACTACATCGATACCAGGTACAGAAAGAATTTCATCAATATTTTCAACTGCTTTGACATGTTCAACTTGTAGGATGACTAGTAGTTCCTCTTTTGCATATTCCCAGTAACTTTCAGTATTAATACCAAATAAACTAGCCCGTCCTGCGCCAAAACCACGAACGCCATTTGGTGGGTAGTGACAATATTGGATTGCACGCTCTGCTTCTTCTTTAGAGTTGATCATTGGTATCATGATCCCAGAGGCTCCAGTATCAAGCCCCTGTTTGACCATTGTGAGATCATTCCATGGAACTCGTAACAATGGTGTTGTTTGTGTGTATTTAATTTGAGAAATCATCTTTCCAGCCGTTTCAAATCCCATTGCTCCATGTTCACCATCAATCATAATCATGTCGCAACCTACATTTGCAAGTATTTCTGCAGTATCTGTACTTGCTGTCATCATAAAGGGACCATAAACACACTTTCCTGATTTCAACTTTTCCTTTAAAGAATTTTTCATCATATCCAATTCTCCTTCTATGTTCCCCTTACTAAAATTGCTCTAGAGAAAACATGGTCCCTAGAGCAATTTTTATAATGTAATTATAGATTAATTCACAATTAGTCGTCTAGGTCTCTACCCGTCATGACTCTAGTAAATATTATTGCGACTAGCAAGACAATGGAGCAATTGAAATTTGCTAGTAAAGCTGTCGCAATAAGAGGTGAGGCCCCCCACAAGATACATACATTGGCCAAATAATTGCAAATTATTAGCCAAAGTTAAATAGTGTTTTTATCCAATGTTTGACTTTTTTATTATCAACTCTATTGCCTATCTAACATCAATAGAGTTTTGGCCCCTTTTACACATTAGTTATTAGCGACGTCTACTCTTCCTTGTTTCGAGCAATCAGAAGTCGGTTTTTTCCAGAAGTAAGTAATCATGATTCCGATTACTAATATTACCGCCGCAAAGTAGTAAGGATAATCAATATCTATATCAAATAACATCCCACCTAAAATGGGACCACTAATATTCGCTAAACTCGTAAACATCGAGTTCATTCCACCAACGAAGCCTTGTTCATTCCCTGCAATGTTTGAGAGGTATGATGTAACTGCTGGTCTAAATAGATCAAACCCTACAAATACGATAAATGTAACAAGTAAGATAGAAAAATATGAATGAACAACCGTCATTAAATAAACAAGCAAAGCGGACACGACTAAACTGTATCGAATCAGTTTAATTTCGCCCCAAATGCGTGTAAATCGATCAAATAAAACAACTTGAGAAACGGCGCCGAAAATGGCACCACCTGTAATAACAATTGCGATATCGCTCGGTTTAAATTGGAATTTATGGTCTACAAATAGACTAAAAAATGATTCAAATGCTGCCAATCCAAATGAGGCAATGAAAATTAAAAGAAAGGCAAGTAAATATTTCGGTGCCATAATGCGTTTAATTCCACTCTTACTTTCTGAATCTTGCTCATTATTTTCCTCATTACGAATTGGCTCAGATAATAAAATAATTGAAAGTATCGCCGCTACTGTGCCAAGTCCCCCTGCAAAGTAGAATGGTACACGCGTTCCAATTTCCGCTAAAAAGCCACCTATACCCGGACCAATAATAAACCCTGTACTAATGGCTGCCGACATATACCCGAGTGCTTTCGGACGATTGTCAGTATTGGTAATATCCACAATAAATGCTGTAACAGCGGGCATAATAAACGCTGCACTGATTCCCCCTAAAACACGAGAAACGAAAAGAAGTTCAATTTCACGGCTCAACCCAAACACAAACTCGGAGATCCCAAAAATAAATAAACCTATGACAATCATAATTTTTCTGCCGAATCGATCGACTGCTTTTCCCGCAAATGGTGAAACAATCAGTTGAGCAATGGCAAATGTCGCTGTTAAATACCCCACTGTTGTTCCGGTAATACCTAATTCATTCATCAATGTAGGTAATACTGGTATCACAAGACCAATTCCCAAAAATGCTATGAATAAATTCATCAATAATAATGTTAAAGTAACTATCTGATTTCCCATCTTTCACAATCTCCTTAACTATAAAACTCGGATCGTTATCATTTGTTTACTTTAAACATCCTAGTGTATATAGTAACTATATAGTCAAGGGTGGTGCTGTAAAAAAATGAATTCTAAAAGAGGAAATTATTTAACGACAGGTGAATTTGCAAAACTCTGCAAAATCAATAAACAGACCCTGTTTTATTACGACCAAATTGGGCTTTTATCGCCAGTATTTAAAAATGAAAAAGGCTATCGGTATTACTCAATTCGCCAATTTGAATTATTTAATGTGATTGATTTATTAAAAGACCTTGGAATGTCACTTCACGATATTCAACAATATATGCAAAATAAATCACCAGAGAGTTTTTTGTCTCTAATGTATCAAGAAAAAGAATCGATTGTAAAAATGCGCCAAGAGATTGAAAGAAAGGAAAAGATTATAGAGACGAAAATAAACTTAATGGAAGAAGCATCTCAACTTGATTTCCAACAAATCACGGTAGAACAATTACCAGAAGTGAACCTTTATTTAAGTAGAAACATTGAAAATATATCGTCAGAAGAGTTTGTCGAGGTGATTTCAGATTTCATAGATGAATTGTACGTATCCCATCTTGATACAGGTTACCCAATCGGTTCTATAACAAAGCAAGAACAAATTTTAAAGGGTGAATACACCAACTATAGCTATTTATATATTGAGCAATCCACCCCAAAGAAAGGATATCCTTACTTTAAAACGATTGCGGGCAAATTTTTGATTGGCTACCATATTGGGGATGAAAAAACCATTCACCAAACATATAACCGCCTTTTTTTAGAGATGGAACAGTTAAATTTAGCTTTAGGCGATTATGTTTTGGAAGAATATATTTATGATACGGTTGTAAAAAATCGCAAGGAACAATTTGTGACTAAAATTATGATTCATGTTAGTGAAATATAGGAATGAAAAAAAGAGTTGGCTCAACTTGGCGTACCAGCTCTTTTTTCACATACTTTTTTCGATGTGATCGGGAAAACAATTTCGGCAAATTGCTTCCCTATCAAGCACCTCTCAATATTTGTTCATACGGCACTACATTAACGTTATTGGGCAATGTTATAAGTTCAAAATAAATCTCCTTATCTAACACAATCCCACTCTCGAGTTGCTCAGATTTTTTCCTTCTCCCATTGACCTGGGAAGATGACCCGTTCCGAAACTATGAATTTCCCTTTAATTTAGAGCAATTAAAGGAAGTTTATTCTCTTATTTCTGCTCTATAACCTTCTTCTTCGTACTTTAACGGAAGAAATTTCCCTTATTATAAAAAATGACGATATTTTACTCAAAATAAAGGAACATTTTTCCCTTATCTCATCCAAACCTTTGAATTTCCCCTTAATTTACGCAGTTAACGGAATTTTCTTCCCTTATTTCTGCTCTGTAAGCCTCGTCTCGGTACTTTAACGGAAAAAATTTCCCTTATTTTAAACAATGACGATATTTCCCTATAAGCCTCTTCCCAGTAATGTTAGAGGAAAAAAATTCCCTTATTAAGAAACACATAAACTAAAAAGGAATTTCTTATGTAAAACTAATAAAGCACAAGATGGGAACTGCCTAGAATATTGTTGAACGAGCATTTTAAAAACCACCCCATGCTCTTCCCTGCTTTTTACTTCCCCAAAATTCACCAATTTAATATTTCAAACTATGATAATTTACATAGTACTTTTTTACTTAACGGGGCTTTAAGTCCATACGCATTCCTTTACTAAAAAATATGATAATAATGAAGGTGAATCATTTCATAACATGCGAAATTTCTAACATTCAAATCGACCCATGATCGTAGTGCTCTGACACTATTTAATTCCATAGTTTTGGAGCAACGTCTAATTCATCTAATTCACGCACTCTATAACACTATTTAAAGGGGAATTTTGAAAAAAGTGACAGTAAAAATCTTACCTCCACTACTTCCCGGTGTTCAAGAGATTAATGTAAGACCAAAATCAGGCAGGTTACTTACCCCACCTAAAATCAAAAGAGCACCGTTATGCATGTGACGGAAACAGTTTAATTGAACAAGTTAAACAGAACATCTAAACTACTTCAAAATAGTTTACTTTCAGTTTAGGCCCATCAAAAATGTGGCCTTTTATGCATAACCAAAAATAGGAATCAAGTAAATCTAATTTTATTTACAACTCATAGTAAATTCTCGGGGGGATCTAGGTGATTACAATTGGTATGTTACATTACCGAAAAAATCCACAAACCGTTTTTAAATCCTATGCATATGCCGCTGCAGCGAAAATGGAAGGGGTACATTTTTTCTATTTCACTCCAGGCAATGTAGATCTAGAAAATAAGCGAATTAAAGGGTTATTTTATGAGAATGGTGCATGGGTGGAGCGAGAAACAGGATATCCAGATGTTGTATTTAATGCCGGAGGAACGCTCACCGCTAAACAAGACCTAATAGTAGATGCTTTAGAAAAAGAGATTCCTTTTACAAGTCACCCTATTGGCGACAAAATGAAGGTTTATCAACGAATCAAAAAAGGCAAACGCTTTACAAATTACTTAATTCCATCAGAAGATTTCGAAAGAATTCAAACTGCTTTTTCATACCTCGACACGTTTAATGTTATTATTATCAAGCCACTTTCAGGTGCTAAAGGTGAAGGAATCTATTTTATAGAAAAAAGGCAAGATGACTTTCTTCTAATAGTTTCAGGAGTAGAAACGGTATTGTCGGAAGAACAACTTGAAGATTATTTAGTTAATATTTTACTAGACGATGCGGATTATTTAGTACAGCCATTTATTCAATCGAAAACGAAACAAGGTCAATCTTTTGATATTCGCTTATATGTACAAAAAAATGGTGAAGGTAAATGGCGGTTAACAACAATGTATCCTCGTATTGCTTCTAAGGGGATTGTCGCAAATGTAAGTAGCGGGGGCTACTCAGGAATTATTACTCCTTTTTTAGAGGAACAATTTGATGAGCACTTTTTCGATGTTAAACGTCATTTAGAAGTATTTGCAGTTCAATTTGCAACATATTTTGATCGTCTTTATGATGAACAATTAGATGAACTTGGAATTGATGTAGGCATCGATAAACATCATAAAATTTGGATGTATGAAGTGAATTGGCGCCCAGGTACACCTGCATTATTCTTTTTAGAAATGGATATTCCGAAAACAACTATTCAATATGCTACTTACTTAGCAAAAAAAGCGCTAAAGGAGATATAAGGATGAAACCGCTTTTACTAGAAGATATTTTTGATGCGCTCGATTTAACAATTCCCGAAGAGCAAAAGGGTATCATCATTTCTAATGTAGTTCATGACTCCACCTATGCAACCCATCAAACCTTATATTTTTATATAAGAAAAAAAGATCATCCGGATGGGGAAAAACTGAAGCACTACAAAAATCTCTTTATCATCACAGATCGACCATTTACTAATATGGAAGCCTTACAACCTGAGCAAATTTTTATGGTTGATAATATAATGGATATATTTTTTAAATTTACTACTTACTATCGAAGCCTCTTTACTTTGCCCGTCTTATCAATTACAGGAACATGTGGTAAAACGACAACAAAAGAAATGATTAAACATATATTACAATCTTCCTATACTGTTCAAGCAACGGTCAGCAATAAAAACAGTAGTTATTTTCACCTACAATATTTAGTTGGAATTGACGAGAATACTGATGTTGCTGTTATTGAAACTGGGATTTCTGAGCCTGGCGAAATGGAGGAAGCCTTTTCATATTTTGCTCCATCGATTGGTATAATGACGATGATTGATATTGATCATACTGGTGAATTCCAATCTTTTGAGAACTATGTTAAAGAAAAGGCAAAGATGATTGATTTACTACCTCCAGATGGAACTCTTATTATCAACATCGACGATCCACATATTTCATCGATGCGTATTAATGATTTCAAAGGAAAGTTAATTACTTTTGGGAAAAATAGTAATGCTTCATTTCACATTAAAGAAACAAACTACTCCGAAAATAGTATGGAATTCACGTTTGAGCATGATGGTCTAGAATACAAAGGGGTTATTCCAGGCTTAGGGGAACATAATGTATACAATGCGATTGCAGCATTTATCGGAGCGAATGAAGTAAACATCGATATTGAAACATCTATAAAACTACTAACTTCCTTTTCACATTTACCGAGGCGCTTCCAAAAAATACAATTACCAAACGATATTTTGATTATTGACGATACTTGGAAATTTAACGTTCCCTCCTTTCATATTGGGATCGAAGTACTTTCAAAAATTGCTGCTCCAAATCAGAGAAAAATTGTTGTATTAGGAAGACATGGTTCGATTGGAGAATATGCAGAAGAAGAGTATAAAAAATTTGGAAAAAAACTTGTTGAACAAGGTATTCATAAACTCATTACCAAAGGCTTTATTGTAAAAGATATATCGAGAGCTGCACTTCGAGCTGGGATGAGCAAACGGGATGTCCATCATTTTTCAGAAATTAAAGAACTGCAGACATTTTTATTAGATCTATTACAACCTGGTGATATTGTTTACTTTAAAGCAGTAGCCTCCGATGAATCCTTTGTTGATATTATCAAGTATTTTAAAAATAAGAATTAATTGTTTTTGAAGTTCAATTTTAATTAATCCATTATATAGCTGAAGTGTTGTATTAAGGGACCATCTTTTGATGGCCTTTTTTTCTTCATTATGTTAAAACGATAAAAAAGAATGCCCTAAAATAAAAGCATTCTTCCTTAATCGATCGCATCTTCTCAAATCATCGTGGCACACGAAATATGTTGTCATTTTCAATGAAGCTCCACTTGCATGTTTTAACATTGACCAAATCTATATGTAACTATTCTGCGCTGTCTACCATTCCGATCCTTAATCACGATCACTGACTGTTAAAGTGAATGAATGTGGATCTAGATTATTCTTTTCAACGATCTCATAGAAAATAGATTTGACCTCTCCCTGCTCAGCTTCAGTTACTTTTTTATTTGTCAAAATATATTTAACCTGAATATCATCAATTGAACGAACGGCAAGCATCATTTGAAATTCATAATCTTTTTCGGTTAACCTATTCCCCACCTGTTCAAAAAAACCATTCTCTTCCTGGAGATACTTTGTAATCACATCTGCTTCTTTTACCTTCTTATCATGCAATACTTGCAACTCGGGATTGACCACTGGAGCAGACACCTCGATAATTTCAGGATCCTCTCCTTTAGATTTAGCACCATTCAATATGAATATTGCTGAAATAGATAAGATGATAATAATCCCAAGCCCGACTAAAGTGAATTTCCGCTTTTCCAACTAATAATCTCCTTTTTAATTGAGTATATGACGATTAAAATGAATTAAGCCCAAAAAAAAGATTCCATCTAAGATCATTTACACTTAATACAATGACCTGAGGCCGGGACAAATCCAAAAAACATCAGTTTTCTCATAAAGAGAAAACTGATGTTTTTTTCTATTAATTCTAATTATGATTCTTATTAAGTATCCGGTGAGAGCGGACTAAGAGGCCAACACGACGTTGGTCATGGGAGCGAGACATGCGGACGTGGCGTTTTCGCTCCCCACACAAGCCGCAAAGCCACGTGGTACGTGTCTTTACGACTTGTCTTTGTGCTTTGTGTTAGGTCCGCTCACATAAAATTTGTCCTTCTAAACTTTCCGGAAACTAGCGCGGCTTACAGTGGGCCGCAGTTTTTCGGAGAATGGCTAACAGTTATTGCTCTCAAACTGTAAAATATCAATATCTTACTAAAAATAATAGTGGCTTTCCTTAATAATTCTACTTATGTCCCAGCCTCTTTCACCAAACGAAAAGGTCAACACCAAGCCCATATAATGCCTGTCTCAATCACCAGAGAATCCATGCCCTAATTGAAACCCTAGTCGCTTTACTCATTTGAAGAAGACTCTTGATTCTTTCTATCTTCCTGCTTCCAAGGTGGGTCTGTGCTCATATGGATTTTTTCATTTATTTTGTAAATCGTAAAGGGGATCACAAAGGAGAGAAATGTACAGAGAATTGTTAATCCTGAGATCCGTTCGGTAATGATCTTCATCATCCTACTAAACCTCCTTAATTATTTGTTGTTCGAATGATGCTTCCTGGTCGGTTAACGGTAGCATTTGCTATGACGTCGATCCGACTTTGTGTAAAATACTTTTCCCCTGTTTCCCAATCAACTTTAACGGATTTCCAAAGCTTTGGATGATGTTGAAATAGGTAACTACCTAAACCTATGGCATCCGTTTGAAGATCATTTTGCAAAATTGTTAATGTTCCCTTTGTCAATTTTTCAATTTCCTTTTCTAATGCGCGATTAAATTGTTGCAATACTTCCCTATCCAATACATCGTCCGTTCCAAGCTGTTCGGCAATTGTACCTTCTACTTCAACATTAACGGAGATGTGTAAATTATTAGGATCATCGTTAATAAGAGAAAAGCTACTTTTTATTTCGGTCAGTTCAACCGTCGCTTTTTCTTGATCGACTTCAATGTTTATTGTTCCAGTATGTTTTTTACCACTCATAAAGCTTAACCCTTTCGCATAATCCCCTTTTAAAGTCCCCACAATTTGATCTTTTTGGGCGTTATAAATGGCAATGCCTTCATAATCAATTACTGTAGGGTTCATAGTTTTAAGTAGTGGTAGTGGAAAACTTACATTATCAAGCAACTTATTTTGGATATCTCCAATTTTGACAACATTTATTATCTCTAAATTCTTCTTCTGTTCTAATAATTTACTAATGTATTGTGCTGGCACCTTTTCATGTTCGGGCACGACCGTTAACAATTCACTAGCTTTTCCGCTTGTAATGGCAATATTAATCCCTCTTCGCATATCCTTTTCTCGAAGAAAGACATCTAGTAATTGTTCTAGTCGTTTTGGTTCTTTCGCAAGTTCTTCAGAAAAAAGGACGAGCAACAAATGTGTTGGATCTGTAGTTCGACTAGCCTGTTTAAACATCTCACGATTTACGTCAAAAATCGTTTCACCACTTGCAGTAAGATTTCTAAATGCTGGCCCACTACCGCCACCCCCACTACCTGTAGAAGCAAATTGTTCTGGTACAATAAGCTGCTCCGTTAATTCGATTTCGGAATTGCTCTTGCTTTCTTCAGTACGGTCAATCGCCAACCCATAAACAAAAGCTCTTTCTTCAATTTCAACGTTATCCCAACAACCAGTAAGTATAAGTAAATAAAATATTAAACTACATATAAGCGTAAATTTATTCACTTTGTTTTCCGCCTTTAATTTTATAAGCTGACCATAGAAGGACGACCACAAGAAGTAAACTTGTCAATTTTATTAAGCTAATATATCTTGCTATATGAGTCAGCTCTACATAATCCTTTGGGATCATACTTATAAAAAAAATCAATGGTGTTAATGTAATGACGAGCATTATCTTTTTAACCTTTTTAAAGACCATCATTAAGGTCATGACAGCAATATCAAACGCCATTAAACTATGGACGAACAAGATAATGGTCCAAGCAAGAAATAAAAACGCATCAAACCGTTCAAAAAAACCACCCGGTATTTCGACAGTTCTAGATAAATCAAAAGTAGGAAAAAATATATTTGCTGTCGTGCTATTTCCAAAAGTACCAATACAAACAATGTAAAGTATTGTATAAAGTATTGTGTTAAATATTACACCCTTAACCGCCATTTTAGGTGTGTTTTTAGGATTTTTCACAAGGGCAATATAAAAAAGGATAATGCCAAAACCCGCAAACGTATTGAGGCTTGAATAGGTAGATTGTACGTATCCTTTGAAATCTGTTTGAAACACGGGTAATAAATTCTCTGTTTTAATAAAAACTAAGGGTACTACGACTACTACTAATAACCCGACCAACACAAAAGGCAAAAAAAGAGCATTTAATCTAAAAATTCCGGCGCGTGAACCACATACACCATAAACAACGACTAATAGAAAGGACAAGGAAATAACTTCTAACGGCGTTTGATCAAATAAATACTGATGAGCAAGTGCCGATACTTCACGAACTTGAAATGAAGTAATGGCAATATATTGTAAAGTGAATAGAAAAGTTAAAATTACAGCAATGGGTTTGGTTACTAAGTCAGAAGCGATGGAAAAGAAGGATTTATTTGGATATAATAAGGTCAATTTTGCAACAACCCATGCCAAAATACATGCAACGCCTCCCCCCAATAAAATCCCGACCCACCCATCAGCTGCAGTTGTTTCTTCTGCAAGTATTCTTGGAAGGGATAGCGTGTATACCCCAAGAATATTTATCGTCACAGCAATCAAGATGTCTCGGTCACTAATAATTCCCGCACCATTCATAGGTTTCATTATTTAGATTTGCCTCCATCATTGATTTTGTTAATATCTCTTGGTTCTAAATAAGGTGGGCGTTTCTTAAGTGTGATAATTGGGGAACGGATTAGTAAATTTTTCAAATTCCCTAAAAAGTATGGGGCGATCGGTGATGAGAATGGAACTCCCATACTTTTTAAGTTCACAATATGAATACACATCATGATAAAAACTAGTATAATACCGTAAAGACCCAATATGGATGCTGCAGCTAATAGGCCAAATCTCAATACCCTTAAGCCGGTTGCTAAACTATAATTGGGTGTAGTAAAAGATGCAATGGCTGTAAGTGACGTAATAATTACCATGGCCGGGCTAACAATGCCTGCACTTACTGCAACATCTCCAATAACGATACCTCCTACAATTCCAATGGTTGATCCAATTGCTTTAGGCAATCGAATTCCCGCCTCTTGCAAGATTTCAAATGTGACCGCCATTAATAGCGCCTCGAAAATCGATGGAAATGGTACCCCTTCCCTCGTTGCTGCAATAGAAAATGCTAATTTTGTCGGAAGCATGCCTGGATGATAAGAAGTTAATGCTACATAAATAGCAGGTAAAAAAAGTGAAATAAAAATTGATAAAAACCTTAATAATCTCAACAGAGTCCCAATAGCCCAGCGTTGACTATAGTCTTCTATTGATTGTAAAGGTTCACCCAACATGACCGGTGCAATCAGTGCAAAAGGACTTCCATCCACAAGAATCGCAACTTTCCCTTGTAAAACCGAATACGTGACATGATCCGGCCGCTCCGTATCAAGTATTTGGGGAATAGGTGATAAAAAACTATCTTCAATCCACTGTTCCACAAAACCTGAATCTGGTGCAGCATCGATATCGATTGTTTTTATTCTACGATTCACTTCATTTAAAATATCTGGATTCACAATCCCAGCAATAGAACATACGACTACCTTTTGTTTCGATCGTCTTCCAACCTCATGAACATCAAAACGCAGATTCGGATCTTTTAGTTCACGGCGTATTAAGGTAATATTTTTATCAATATTCTCAATAAACCCTGTTCTAGGTCCACGTACGACCGCTTCAGACTGAGGCTCTTCAATCGAACGAGTCTCATATCCTGTCGTCCCCATCACTAAAACCGTATTTACTCCATCTAATAAGAACACTGCGTTTCCGGACAAAATCGCATTGATTACCTCATATAAAGTTTGACCTTTTTTCGTATCTGTGATGGCAATCACATGTTGTTCAATCGTTTCAAGTAAATTGGGATCACTTTGAGTTCCCCCTGATTGACTTGATTTAGGATTATTTTTATTTGCCTCTGATGGATTCGCATTGGGTTCACTTTGACCTGTCCCTGATGGATTCGCATTGGGTTCACTTTGACTTGCCTCTGATGGATTCGCATTGGGTTCACTTTGACTTGCCTCTGATGGATTCGCATTGGGTTCACTTTGACCTGTCCCTGATTGGTTCGAATTCGTATCACTTTGACTTATCTCTGTTTGTACCATTTTTAAGATATTATCATTTACAAGTTTTTGGTCGGCTAAACCACTTAAATAAAGAATCGAACATTTATGTTTATTTTTACCAACTGTAATATCTCGAACGATTAAGTCACTGGGATCTCCCAGTTTTTTTTTGATAATTTCGACATTCTCTTTCAAAGTTAATCCAATAGGAATGTTAAATTCACTTTCAGATTGTTGGGTGGCGCTTTCATATTGCTGATCTGTTGATTTTTTGTATACTCTTGTAAAAAGTGAACGTCTCATCGTAAAACTCCTACTAGAAAAAGCCAGTTTATAGTTAATTTGTATTTATTATTAATTTTTTATACAAGCTTTGTTCGATTAGAGACAGATGAACTACTTGACAATAGATAATTGTGGCTAATTTGTTATAATCTTAATGTAGTGTTTTTATGTGCTTTAATTATGTAGGAATTGTTTTAATGTGAAAGGAAGAAGACAACATGTATTTTATAGATAATAAAGGAATTACAGATCCGCGCGTAAACTTAGCAATTGAGGAATATATCTTAAAAAATTTAGATATTGAGGAAGACTCTTATCTACTTTTCTATATTAATCAACCATCAATCATTATTGGTAGAAATCAAAACACAATTGAAGAAATTAATACAGATTATGTAGAAGACAATGGTGTCATTGTGGTGCGTCGTTTATCAGGTGGCGGTGCCGTTTATCATGATCTTGGCAATTTGAATTTTAGCTTTATTACAAAAGATGATGGAGAGTCTTTCCATAACTATAAAAAATTCACACAACCAGTTGTGGATGCATTAGCAAAATTAGGTGTACAAGCTGAGCTTTCCGGTCGTAATGACATTTTAGCAGAAGGTCGAAAAGTATCAGGGAATGCCCAATACGCAACAAAAGGACGTATGTTTAGCCATGGTACTTTAATGTTCAATCTAAATATTGATGCTGTTGTGGATGCATTAAAAGTGAAAAAGGACAAAATCGAATCAAAAGGCATTAAATCAGTTCGTTCCCGCGTAACGAATATTCTACCCTTCTTAAAAGAAGAAATTACCATAGAACAATTTAAACTTGAAATTTTAAAATCAATCTTCGGTGATGAAGATCACATCAATTATTATGAATTGACGGATGAAGACTGGGAGAAAATCCATGAAATCTCTCGCAATCGTTATCAAACATGGGAATGGAACTATGGCAAATCACCGCGCTTTAACATCCAAAAAACAGAGCGCTTCCCATCAGGGGGAATCGATATTCGTTTAGAAGTAAACAAAGGAATTATTGAAGAAGCGAAAATTTACGGAGACTTTTTCGGTGTTGGTGAAGTAACAGACATCGAACAATTACTCATCGGCGTACCATATAGCCGCGAAGCAATCGGTGAAAAATTAGGTGACATCGACATCGCCCACTATTTCGGCGGCATTACAAAAGAAGATTTCTTGAAGTTGGTATATTAGGGACAGGGGGACAGGTCCCTCGTCCCGATTTACAAAATGAAAAAGGGACAGTGTACCTGTCCCCTCTGTCCCTAATTCACTTTCTGCCTTCGCATCCATTGTGTTGCGATCCACTTTTCTCCTTCTATTACAGGAGAACCTGCATGGAGTGTTAACTCGTTTAACATTGGATCATTATAAAAATATTCAAAGTACACTGCCATCCCCTTTTGCGGACAAACAGTTAACCCTAGTTTCGGGAAAGTGGTTGTGCCTCCCTCTTCCACATCGTTTAAGTATAGTACAAGCGTGCTAATGCGATTGTTCATCGCGGCTTTACTTGTCGAAGCGAAATAATCGTAATGCTCTTTATATTCTTGACCAGGTTTGTAATTTAAAATATGTAGTCCTTCCCCATGTTCTATAGGAATCCCCATAATGGCCGAAACCCTTTTTTCTACCCGCGCAAGAACCTCATTGTTCATGTCAGATAAAAATGCCCCACTACTTGTTCGTATGTCACTCACTTCTTTAGTACTTCCGATTTTTGAACGCTGAAGGCTATCTTTTGATAATTGAATAAGCGCCTCACATTCCTCATCATCTAGTACGGAGCCTAAAACAACAACTAACGGTTCTTCAAATCTAGCAATGATTTGAATCTCTTTGTCTTCCGTTTTAATTGTATTCCCATTATGACTAAATATTGTTACTTCCCTTACTTGAGCATCTTTAACAACCATCTTTCATTCATCAACCCCTGTTTCTATAGAAATATTTTGTAATAATTCTACGAACAGGTATTTAATCCCTTTATAAATATAACTAATATAAAAATATTTTTATATTGATTTTTTCTATAATCTAGTTTTTTGTTTTCTCGAGTCATTTATTTAACCGTTTATTTCATTCGAGCTAAGCACAAAAAGAGGCTCGGACAAATCCAAAAAACATCAGTTTGTAACCAAGGTAATGTTAAAAGTTTATCTATCAATTTATATTCGTTTTAAGTTTTGCAATTTCATCGGGTACTGGAATGGCTTTTCGTGTTTGTAAGTCCATGATCGTTAAAATTACGTTTGTAGTCGATGATAGTAGCTCCCCATGATACATCAATTGTTCAAGAGTAAAGCTTTTATTACCAACTTTCTTCAACTTCGTGCGAATTTCAACGGTGTCCCCAAGACGTACTTCTTTTCTATATTCTGTGTCGAATTTCAACAATACCGTTCCGAGCTTTGCCCCAAGTAATGTTTCAGTGCTTAATCCTATTTCTTTCATCCATTCGAAGCGAGCTTTTTCAAAATGCTTTACGTATTTTAAATAATTCATATGACCTAGCTCATCAATATCACTTTCGACAATTGTATATTTTTTTACATGTTCCATTACATCACTCCTCTATGAAACTTCAATCTTCTAAGTATGGCATCATTTATATAATTCAACTTCCCTTCCCTTTTACCTTCAATCATTCGATGAAATTTTGATTTTGACCTCATAAAAAAGCGTGAATCCGCCAGTCTACTGCTATCGTAATTGAAGTTGTTTCAACCCCTAATGCAGTTTCTATTGGATGAATTCACGCCTTAATACGTTTTCGTAAAAATTTTATTTTCCTTCATAGGCTTTTTGTATTTCTGCCATATCGAGTTTTTTCATTTTCAGTACAGCTTGATTGACACGATTTAGTTGTTCTGGTGTACTATTGCTCATTATTTCGTCCATGTTACTTGGAACAATCTGCCAAGAGATGCCAAACTGGTCTTTTACCCAACCGCATTGTTCGGATTTAGGTACTGCTGAGAGCTTATTCCAGTAGTAATCAATCTCTTCTTGTGTATCGCAGTATACCATAAATGAAATAGCCTCGTTAAAACTGAATTTATGCTCATGTGCGCTATCCATTGCGATAAACCAAGCATCCCCTAAGCAGAAATCAGAGTACATAACCGTTCCCTCTTGATCAGGTTCCATTCCTTGCGGGTAGCGAGAAAGCTGTCCTCGTTTTGAATTTTTAAATACTGATAAATAAAAGTTCATCGCTTCCTCTGCTTTGCCGCATTGTTCCCCCACAAATAATAACGAAGGCACGATAGTAGGACGCTCTTCCCCTTCAGGATTAGTTAAGTTTAATTGCCATGATAAACCATACTTGTCCTGAATCCAGCCATACCATTCACTGAAAGGATATTGCTGAAGTGGCATTAACACGGTACCACCATCAGACATTTTGCTCCAAATGTGATCAATCAGTTCTTTCGGGTTTTCCACACGGGATGGATCAAAGTTCACCATAAATGATACAGAAGGATTAAACTTGAAATATGGCCCGGCGCTGATTGCAGAAAACTTTTGTCCCCAAAGTTCAAAAGAAACAAGATTGGCATCGCCGGATGGTGTATCATGTAGAGTTAAATCATCCGACATTTTTGAGTTTGGAAATAAAGAAGTGTAAAACTCTGCTGCTTCTTTTGCTTCCTTGTCATACCATAAAGCCGGAATGATGATTTGATTCGTTTTTGACATAGTAATTCCACCTTTTTTGTATTTTTCGCAACATGAACTTGATTTATATAGTTTATTTAAGTATCTCTAACTGCCCGTTTTCAAATGAGGATGAAAGCGTATAGTTGTCCTTCGGGAAAATAAACGTCCAAGGCATACTCACTTTTGATGGTATGACAAGCGATGGTAAAGTAAATGCCTTTTCTGCCTTACTATCTCCTTGAATTTTGTAAAGTAATCTTGTGTTCGTAAACTTTAACGGCTGGTCGGAAAAATTATGAACTAATAAGGTTACGAGTAGTTCCCCTTTATGGTTTACTGCCTCTCGTATAGGTGAAAACAAAATTTCAGAGCTATATAAATCTTTTGTTGCTTGGAAAATTCCTTTTATATATTCCAGGTCTTGGGGAGCTAGTGTTTTCTCCCAAGACGCTTCAAACTGTAATTGTTGCATATTGACCCACCTCTTTAAGGATAAATGTATCATTCCTTTATTTTACCAAAGATACAATTTTAAGTGGTTGTTTCACTCTAGATGTATCTATAAGAATAATGTAAAAGATTGGACATACATTTCTTTTGAGGTGAAATTTTGAAAAAAGGACTTATAGGTTATATTTTTTTAATATTGATGATTACAGGAACGATCATGTTTGTTAAAAACTACGACGGTACAAATGATGGTCAATCCGAGGAAGATTTAGAAGCAGCTATACAAAAAAGCATGGATGAAACAAAAAAGGAAAAAAAGAAGGTTGAGGAGTTTCTAACAAAGGGTTCAATTGAACTACAAAATAATGGATTTAAACAAGTAGGATTAGGCTTTTCACTTGACGATCGACAAGTAGATATACAAGTACCTGATGAGAAATTTCTAAAAGACAATCGAAGTAACATTGAAAATATCATTCTAAAAGTTGCAAAAGAGAGTGAACTTCAAGACTTTAAAGTGGATTATCGCATATTGGACCAATATATTCAGTTGAGTGAGGAAGAGCTTGAGCTAAATGAATCCATTTCAAAAGAAACACTTAAGATTTCAGATATATTAAGGGCAAAAGGCTTCAAAAACTATTCAATCTCCTTTCAACCACAAAACGAAATCATCATCGAGGGAACGGAAGCAGATTTGGCGAAAAAAGAGGCTCTGGAAAAGCATATAGCGGATACGATCTATATAAAAACAAAGCAAAACTTCACGGTTAACATTCAGAAAAAAAGTGAAAATCAAATACGAGACCAAGAATGGCAACCGATATTTACTAGCATCATGGATGAAACAAAAAAGGAATTTGATGAATATAGAGGGTTTGCCTACTCATTTCACCCTGAGCCTTTACAAATTATTATTAAAACGAATTTAGAAAAGCCTAAGTGGTTTTGGAACTCAGATGAGCAGGTTAAGCAAATCACAAAATATGTCGAGAAAATCATAGAATTAAAACGAGAAGAACTTTCTATTAAAGAAATACCCTATGAAATTATTATACGGGATAAACATAATAAGAAAATGAATTAGGGACAACGGGGACAGGTCCCTTGTCCCATCCCTCAAAAAAACAAATGCCCTTTAGTCAAATGATTAAGGGCATTTGTTTATGAGGGGGTGTTTATACTAAAACGTTAAATAACGTTCCAATATCTTCAATAGATACTTCAACTTCATCGCCAGACTTCAACCAAATTTGTTGATCTTCTGGATAACCAAGGATTACTCCATCTGGCGTTCCGGAGAAAATAACGTCTCCAGGCTTTAATGTCATATACTCCGACACATAACTGATAATCGTCGCGCAATCAAATATCATATTTCTTGTATTTGCAGATTGACGAGTTTCTCCATTCACTTTGCAGCTAATATTTAAATTGTTTGGATCTACTTGATCAGCAGTAACTAATTCTGGTCCTATTGGAGCAAAGTGATCAAGCGATTTACCAAGCAACCATTGGCCTGTACGGAATTGAAGGTCTCTTGCAGATAAATCATTTCCTACTGCATACCCAAATACATAGGATAATGCATCATCCTTTGAGACATTTGATGCTTCTTTACCGATTACAATGACAAGCTCTGCCTCATAATCAAACTTTTCTGCCTTCGGAGGAAGGGCGATTGTTTGGTTATGTGCAGCAAGGGCATTATTAAATTTGCTAAATAACACTGGGGACGTTGGGATGTCCATTTTGGATTCTTCTGCATGGTCAACATAGTTTAAACCGACACAGATAATCTTTTCTGGCTCTGAGATGCATGGTGCGTATGTAAAATCTTCATCATCAGAAACATACGTACACTCTTTTTCGACTAATTGACGTAACTCAGCAAGACTTTGCTCTCCCCCTGCGATTACCTGTTCGATTGTAAGGGGAACATCAAGGGAATGACTATTGGCAGTTTTTTCAACATCAATAATTCCTTGTTCAACTTTAAGACCTAATCGATTTTTTTCTCCATCTTTAAAATTAACGAATCTCATGTATACTCTCTCCCTATAATTGTTTTTATTAGATTAATATCGTAAATGACACTAAGTATAGTAAAGAAATCTTATCTGACAGAAACGGATGGATAAGAAGGGCTATCAATATTGGAAACAACCCTCCCATCACCCATTGCCCTATCAAAACAAATACTTATGATTTAAATAATCATTGTTAATTTGCAACGACTTCAAGTGGACTAGTTAATTTTGAAATAAGTTCTTGATTGATTCCCGCCTTTGAAGCAAGTTCTACAAGTTCTGAAATGACACTATCTGGAACTCCAATTCCTTCTACTTTGTTTCGTTCTAAGTTACGATGTTCTATCTCGCCTGGAAGGTAAATTTCATTTGCCCCTTCTGCTAATGGCGTGTTTTTGATATAGGCAATATACTGGTCTACTAAACCTTTAAACTGGTCCACTTGCATAAAGCCATCAATTTTAATTTCTAAGAAGAAATTACTAATATCATTTGGTTTATCTAAATCCTGATACATGGAATGAATCTGATCTCCAATTGCACCATTGCTTAATAATGCTGACAATAGGTCAACAATAACTGATAAACCATATCCTTTTGGCCCCCCTACTGGGAAAAGGAATCCACCATTTACGACTTCGTCGGGATCTGTTGTCGGGTTCCCTTTGGCATTTAATGCCCAACCTTCAGGGATAGATTCATTTTTGCTTTTTGCATTCAATATCTTCCCAAGTGGGACAACACTTGTTGCCATATCGAGAACAATTGCTGGACTTTCTCCTGCTGGAGCAGCAAAAGAGATTGGATTATTCCCAACTCTTGCCTCTGTACCGCCTGGAGGAGGCATCAAAGGTTCTACATTACTTACAGATAGTCCAATCATATTATGTTCAGCCAATTGCATCGCCCAATACGCAGCCGCTCCATAATGGTTGCTTCTGCGAATAGCAACAGCCGAAATCTTTGACTGCTCAGATTTTGCAATTAGTTCTTGAATTGCTTCTTGAGCCACTACATGGCCTAGTCCATGATCACCGTCTATTACAATCGTCGAATCCGTTTCAACTACTTTTTTAATTTCCGGATTCGCCTTAATTTTTCCGTTCTCAAGACGCTTAACATAAACGGGAAGTCTTAAAATTCCATGACTGCTCACACCTCTTAGGTCTGCAGTAATTAGTGACTGGGCAACTGTCTTTGCATGTTCTGAAGAAACTCCTTGATGTTCAAGAATTAAACTTCCGAGCTTTTTTAGATTTTGAGATTCATATTTTTTTACTGTCATGGCGATACCACCTCATTATTTTCATTTATAGTTACAGTTTTTTCATTTTCTTTTAATAAGAATGTGTAAACAAGGAATGCAATCCCGGTAATAATTCCTGCAATGACTAACCCTCCAACAAAGCTTTTAAAATAGCCAACGATGAAGCCTGTCATGATTGGTGCAATCCATCCAGCAATATTACCAATGAAATTTTGGAGTCCAGCGAGCGTACCCACTGTGCCCTCTGGTGCAATGTCTGTCAAAATCGCCCATGTTCCACTGTTTGCAAACATCATTCCCCCGATTGATAGAGAAATTAAAGCTAAGGCAAGTCCTACATTTGAAACGAAACCTGCAGGAATAATCGCTAAGCAAAATAGCATTCCGATTGACATTACTGTTCGTCTAGCTGCGATTGGTCTCCACCCTCTCTTAACAAGTCGATCAGAGATTAAACCGCCGCAAATTGCCCCAATGGATGCAACTACCCATGGAATAACCGCATTGAAGCCTGCTTTAAGTAAACTCATATCACGTTCCATAACTAAATATGTTGGAAGCCAAGTTAGCATCATATAAAGTAAGTAGTTTTGGGAGAAAAGTCCATACATACAGCACCAAACATTTTTGATTTTTAAAAGTTCGTACCATTTTACTTTAGATTCACTAACGACTGTTTGCTCAATTTTTCCTTCTTGTATATGTTGTAACTCTGCCTCGTTCATCTTACTGTCTGCAGGATTATTTTTATAATAGTACAACCAGATTGGGACCCAAATGAGGCCAACAGCACCTGTTAGGATAAAGGCCATATGCCAACCCCAACTCCCAATAATCCAAGCAAGCAATGGTGTAGAAAGCCCCGCTCCAGTAGCAATCCCCATTGTAAAAATACCATTCGCAATTCCACGTTCCTTCGATGGTAACCAGTCCTTGATTACCCTCGTGTTTGTTGGGAATGCAGGAGATTCACCAATACCCATCATCGCTCGGATACCAAGTAATAATCCTAGCGAACGACCGCCTGCAGTTGCAATCGTACATAGCGACCACCAAACAATCGCAATTGCATAGGTAACCTTTGCACCAAATTTATCTACAATAGGGCCAACTGGAATCTGCATTAACGTATATGTCCAGAAAAAGGCCGACCCCAAAAGACCGAATTGAACAGTTGTTAAACTTAAATCTTCCATCATTTGAGGACCCGCAATGCCCAAAACAGCCCGGTCCATATAGTTGATTGAGGTAGCCAAGTATAATAATAGGACGACTCCCCACCTTAACCTTGTTTTCATATATATCTCCTCCGAATTGTGTATCCGCTTACATATAAGTAATAATCGAATCAAACATAGATTGGTAGATAGGATGATATTATGTTATAGTTATAATGTAGTTATTTTTTCACAGCTGTCGTTGATTCTCGCAAAATCACGACAGCATTTTTATATACTTTGGTATACTTCGATAAAGCTCTGTTTTGTTTTTTTAAGGTGTGATACTAATAGCTCTTCTCCGTTACCTTGTTCTAAAGCCCGAATAATTGCCCAATGTTCTTCCACCACTTCTAGACGCCGATCCTGCTTGAACAGTACATGAATCCCGATTCGCAGCATCATCTCAGATATTTCGTCATACGTAGAAATGAGTCTTTTATTATTTGTTAACCTATAAAGCTCCGCATGATATTCTCGATCTTCAGACATAAATTCAATATCTGACATTTCTCCAATATGCTCCTCCATGTGATGTGTAAGAGCATACAATTTCTCAAATGAAACTTTCTGATTTTGTAAATGTTTGACAATCGCAGGTTCCACAATCATCCTCATTTCAAACACTTCATCGATATCTTCCATGGTTATTGGTTTTACGTATGTACCTGTATAAGGTATTGTATATAACCAATTATTGGCTTCAAGTATTTGGACAGCTTCTCTGAATGGTGTGCGGCTGATCCCGAACCTTTCTTTTGCAATTTTTTCCGTTATCATGTCGCCATCTTTAAGAACGCCATCGATGATCGCATCTCGTAAGATTTCCATAGCTTGTACCTTCAATGGTTTCGTAGACATTGCATATAACTTCACAGTCTCACCTCCTTGTATTTGATAGCCGTTCAAAATATATGATTCAGAATATATTATATATTCTGAATCATATATGATATATTCTAACATATTTTACTAGTTTTACAATACAATTCCGTATAAAAATTCTGAAAACTGAAATGGCTCGTTTGTAATCGAAATGTTCAATATTCCTAATTGTTTTTGGATTTGGATAAATAACAAAAAAAGAGCGTATCTTGAAAAAAATCAAAACACGCTCTTTACCTTAAAGTTAATGATTACATATACTTATCTCTTCTACCCTTTATCGCCTTGCTATTACTTAAGATGCAACTGTTCCACTCGTATAAGCAGAAAGTGATTCTTGCATTATGTCCCTATTTGTATAATCCTCTAGTTTGCCTTCAAAAACTAATTGGAAGTTTGCTAAATTCGTCAAGTCGCTTGGTTTAACTAGAGAAAGATCCTTTTCTTCAATTTTGTTTACTGTTTTACTTACATTTAATACAGATGCGACAAACTGTGAACAGAAGAGTGCATTCTTTCTTTTGATTGGTTTATTAAGTATCACACCAAACAATCCGATAAAGTTATAGCGATAATTGTTCTTTTGGGATGCTATTTGCTCTATATATTGAACCATCTTTTGATATTCAGCAATCGTAATAGTTAATGAATAAATGGCACAATCTGCTTGACTAAATAAGTGTGAATCTACTTCTTCCCTCACGAATCCTCCAACAAATGGATTATTGACTGTTTTTCTCCCAAAACTATATACCTCATTTAATTCTGCATCAAAGGCAATTGAGGCATGATTATAGGGTTTTTTCGTATAGGACTTGATTAGTCTGTTTAAGAGAGTTCTCGTATCTGTCAGCAGGAGATAAATCTTTTTTTCCCCCGTCATAACCTCACCTCCAATGTTTTTATGTGATAAATAGATTGAAAGAGTAAACTTCTTATTAGAAGATGGCATAAAACCATCAACTTAATTAAAGATTAACCTAGAATTTCTTCATCATATTTGTATTCTAAAATATCCCCCGGCTGACAATCTAAAGACTGGCAAATCGCCTCTAAAGTTGAAAAACGAATTGCTTTTGCCTTTCCATTCTTTAAAATCGAAAGGTTCGCCATCGTGATTCCAACCCTTTCCGAAAGTTCAGTAACACTCATTTTCCGTTTCGCCAACATCACATCAATATTTATAATAATTGCCATTGTGATCACCTCAGACCGTTAAATCATTTTCAGATTTTATCTGAATCGCTTCTTGTAAAAGTCTTTGGAGAACAGCTGCAAAGACTGCAATGACTAGCGGAGCAAAAATAAAGACCATTCCCATGATCATAAGGCCTGGCGCGTCATCTACTTCCGCTAGGATATAGACAAATGGTAAAGCAATCACATATAAACCACTGATGATGATGGCACATTTTTTAATTTTCTTTAAAGCGATGACAGATATCTCTGAAAACGCCTCGTTTTGATCGATATAGCTTAATAAGTTAAAAGCCTGGTACAAAGCAAAGTAAAATGGTACAGCCGAAACATACATAACCATTAATAACCCATACACCACAAAAGCCATATCTGACCCTCTAGCCGCTGCTTCATTTGCCTCATTCGCAATTTGAGGTAATAAAAATAAACATATCGCAAGAACCGGAATTCCAATGAAAATAACAGCCACTTTTAAGAAGAGTGTTGAACTTCTTTTCATAAAGAGCACCTCACATAATTAATTTCAAAATGATTTTAGCATGACATTTATCGTTTTACAATAAACTTTTATCATTTTTTAGGTATATTTTATTGTTAAATATTTCTTAAAAGCAAAAAATGCATTCCTTTTTTGAAAACAAATCCTTCTTCCTGATAAGCTTTGTATGCTTACACATTATTATTATTTGCTGGCAAAATAATAGAGCGTATTTTGAACAAGAAGTTCAAAACACGCTCATATATATACATTTTCTATGTGTTATATTAACTTAATATAATTCTATCCCTCATTTTTATAAAGGTAGTGGCATGTACCTATTCTATAAAAATTACAAAGGAAATATAAAAAACGAGATTCCACTAATATAATTTGTTAATGGATATCTCGTTCTTTCTTACACGTCCACTTAATAAAATTTAGACCTTTAATTTGGATTCGTTTTTTTATAAAGGTTAAGATGTGATCTATAAATGGCTCAGTCTTTTCAATTTGCGTCCAATGGCCACACTCATTAAATACATGCAATTCTGCGTGTGGTAATAATTGGATTAAGCGATAACTCGTCTCTTCAATTGGAATGACTTGGTCGTTCAAACCGTGGAAAATTAACGTTTTTACCTCAATTTGTTTAATTTGCTCGTCCTCTAACGCCAGTTCATCTAACTTACTTTGGCGCGGTGCCTGGAACATGGCTGCAAAAGCCTCTTTCACATCAGGTCGAATACTCGCCTCATAGCGCAAACGTACTAGCTCCTCGTTGTTTGCTGTTGCTTGATCATAGGAGAATAATTTAATAAGATTTCTCATTGAATCCAAGCTTGGCTCATAGCCCCATACTTGATCTAAGCCTTCAGAAATTGGATGCTTTGTGCCAACACTACCCATTAAGATTAGTTTTTTCACTAAATCTGGTCGACGATACGCAATATGTAGCGATAATGCACCCCCGAAAGAATTCCCTACTAAATATACTGGTTTGTTTGAAACGGCTTCGATAAAACCAATTAAGTGTTCTACCCATAAGTCAATATGATAATTATGATCTGCTAATTTATCTGTTTCTCCAAAGCCAATAATATCTGGGGCAAATACTTGATATGATTCACTTAACCGTGGAATGACTAAGCGCCAGTTGGCAAAGGCTGATACGCCAGGACCTGAGCCGTGAATTAAGATAATTTTTTCATCCCCAGTACCTTCTTCATGATAATGTGTATGAATCCCATTAATATTGATAAATTTTGAAGCAATGATCATATAAATCTCCCCTTTTCAATTTAGCAAAAGTCTTTAGTTACAATGTGAGGGTGGGACAGGCTTCTTAAAGTTTGAAGTGGAATTCACTTCGCTTTCCGCGGGCATGGCTTCATCCTCCTCGTCGCAAGCTCCTGTGGGGTCTTCACCTCATGCTTATCCCGCAGGAGTCTACGTGAATTCCACTTCCAAAACATTTAATTGGTAAATTCTTGACTAATGAAATGGTATCTGCCTGTCCCCGTGTCCCTATTAAACTAGTACGTCAGACTTTACTGGTGTGCCATATTTGAAGAATTCTTGAGGTAAGTTAGAGCCATGCCAGATAATGGCTTTCTCTAAATCTTTTCCTTTCCATTCAATTGTTTTCCATGCTGGATCGAAAATTTGATAGCCTGGGTCTCCGAATAATTCCACGCGATTTCCTCCTGGCTCGACAACATATAAGAAAGCAGCTTGTGTAACGCCGTGTTTACCTGGACCTGCTTCAATTTCGTAACCGCTTTCAATTAGTAAGTCTGCAACATCCGATAAATGTTGAGGGAAACCGTACCAGTAGCAAATATGATGCAGACGGCCAGACTCACCTAATGCATCTGTCATTAATGCAATGTCATGTACTAAACTACTTACACTTAACCAAGCAGCCACGTCAGAATTATCGTCTGCTAAAATACGTTCACGTACTTTAAAACCTAGTACTTCTTCTAAAAACTCAACATTCTTCTTCGTTTCACTTGCCAATACGTTGATGTGGTCTAGGCGACGAACAGGTACACCACGGCTTGGACGTTTTTGTGGGCGATTTAATAATGGTGTTTTTTGATCTTCTGGTGCCTCATAGTAATCGACATCCCATAAGATTTCCATTTTATGACCATCCGGCGTTGTGAATTGGTAGGCACGTCCATGACCGATATCACCGTCAATCCACCCAATTCCGCGACCAGATTTTTCAATTGCAGCTACACGACGTTCTAATGCTTGAGGGGATGTCGCTCTCCAAGCAACATGGCCTAAGCCTGCTTCATCATTTTCCGTTATAATTAACGTGTTATGATAGTGATCTTCATAAGCACGCATATACACAGAATTCCCTTTACGCCCTACTTCGTCCATTCCTAAAATGTTTTTGAAAAACCCTACTGATTCCTCTAATTTTGGGCTATAAATCTCAAAGTGTGCAAGTTGCGCAACATCTAAAATAGGTTCTTTTGTCATTTTCCATTCCTCCAATTATATTAATAGATAAATTATGTTAAAGTATGAACGCTCGACTTTCATTTTTGACAAACGTTCATGACGTACTTACTACACAGGACTGAGATGGTTCGTAGTTTAAATTACCAAGTCGGATGCCCTTTTAATCCAACTATCGTTCTTCCGTAACCTGCCATTGCATCTTCATATTGATGCGTTGGATGAGCAGCAACTGCAAGAATATCTCGAACAAACCGCTCACTACTTTCACTCTTATATACTGAATTACCACCAAGAGTAATCAAAATTCGTGATGCCATTTCCGTCGCCGATTTCGCAATATAACCACGGATTGCAAATAGTTGTTCGCGCTCTTCTTCTTCTAACACCCTGATCCCATTATCTTGGTAATAATGTAATCGATCCGCATATTCTTTAGCTAACGCTTTTAATGCTGCTAGCTGAATATTTAATTCTGCTAACGTACGTTGAGCACTACCTGCATCTTTTTCGTTTGTATTGTTATTGAAAATACGAATTCGACTTTCCGTTTTTTCTTTAAAGTTGCGAATCAATCGTTCAGCTGCTCCAATGGCAATGTGTGCGAAACCTGCTAAGAAGAATGCTAGATATGGTACATTAAAAATTTGATAGTCTTCTTCATAAATTCCATCTGGTGCAGTCGCCCCATTAAGTACTCTCGTTAACGGGAAAACTAAATGAGGTGGAACATACACGTTATCTACTTTCACACCGTTACTACCTGTTCCTCGTAAACCAATAGAATCCCAGTTTTCAATAATTTCTACATCTTTTTTATGAACGATAAACAAGCTAAACTCTGGCTCCGTACCATCTTGCATTTTGTGAACTGCACCTAATGCAATCCAATCACATGCGAATACCCCACTACAGAAATTCCATTGTCCTGATAAACGGTACCCTTCTCCGTCATCCACCACTTTTCCAATTGGTGCGAACACATCGGCCATTAAAGCGTTACTATTAAATAATTCATCACGGCCTTCTTTAGGTAAAAATGCTGGCCACGTTTCATGGATAATTGCGAAATATGTTAGCCATGCAGCTGACACATTATAGTTTGCTACTGTTCGGATAATATCGCCAAATGTGTAGTAGTCTAAATTTTGACCACCATACGCTTTCGGTCTTAGTAACTTTTGAAAACCAGCTTCTTTGATTTTTTCAATGACCTCATCGGGAAGTCTTGTATCCAGATCGGCTTGTGCAGCATACTTTTCTGCTAATTCCCCGACCTCTTTTGCTTTTTGAAGTAACTCTTCACGATTAATCGTTTTTTCAAGAACTGCTAAAGAATTAACTGCCATTTCAATTCCTCCCTTATTTTTGAAAGCGTTATCACAACAATCAGCAACCTCTGATTGATTTCATTATAGTCGTCTGATTATTCAGTAAATAGCTATTAAAAGTAGGAAAAAATCATTTTTTTTAGCGCATTTGTGCGAATTAATTTCTTGAAATAATGACCAAAGTGGAAAAACGCTAACATTTTTACCATGTCTATGTTGAAAAATATTATCTATAAAAAATTTAAAAACCCTAGAAGATAGTTAATAAAAACTAGCTTCTAAGGTTTTTAATTTTGTGTTATTTAGAAAGTGAGTTGACTTTTTGCTCTTAGGATCCTCAATGCCATATAAACTGAAAATACCCGTTTTGTATCATCTAAATTTACATTTAAAATCTCGCTAATTTTAGACAAGCGGTATCTCAAACCACTAATAGACATTGAAAGAATTTTCGCTGTGTTATTAATATTCGTACCATTTTCTATATAGGCATATAACGTTTTTGTTAAATCAAAATCCTTGTCTACTTCAAGTAATCTACCTAATTGCTGGTTAACAAAACGATTAATTAATAAGTCGTCTTGGATTTGAAATAAGACACTTTCAATCTCCAAATCCTCAAAATAATAGATGTTCTTTTGTTGATTTTTTGCCTTTAAAGCAGCTAATGTTTCATTATATAAAACCGATAACTGGCTAATATTTTCAACGACTGAACTAACACCTATATAAAATTCATATTCTTGAAAACGGCGTAAACAATACTTTAATAATTGAAGGATAAATGTTTGTGGTTCAATACATAACGATTTAAATGTTGAATATTCAATTAAAATAATTAGCTTATCTGATTCATGAGATACGATGGCATTGATATTTCTTTCTTTTAAAAACAAGTTAATATGTCTTATTAATTCTTCATTTACTTCTATCTCATGATTAATATCAGATTGATTGCTGGTTCTTTCTAGCGTCAGCATCCAATACGACTCATTCGGGGGAAAGTTGAGATAATAGGCAATTTTGTAAATTTCTTTGTCTTCTAATCTACCTTCTAATACATCGCTTAAAAAACTACGCTTTACATTTTGCTCTGTATTTATCTTAATATTTTCATTTAGTAATATGACAGATGCGGTTAATGAGGCTTTATCAATGATCATGTATTCCAAATCAGTTGGTTGGTTTTTATTTGAATAAAGGAATGAAAAATAACCCTTAATTTGTTGCTCAAACAATATAGGTGTTCTAAGTATGCCTATTTCAGGAGATATGCTAATAAATTCAGTATTTTTTGTAGTGATTTTGCTTAAATCAAAATCAACTATCACTTCCGAAGATTGCACGATGATTTTATTTTGTTCATTTTCGATAAACGTCGGTAATCCTGTTGTTTCATATAACAAATCAACAATTCGTTGTAAGCCTTGTTTCGATAATAATTCATTGGTCAACTTTTGTTGAACTTCATTTGCCTGCTTCAAATGATCGCGTTCAATTTTAAGCTTTGCTGTCACTTCATCTAACTCTTGTAACATGCTAGTAGATTGATAATAACTATTTTCATTCTCTAGTTGTTCACCCCATTTTTCAATAGGCATACAAATCGCTTTGCATTGTTCATGCCCCATTGCCCGACATTCTACTTCTTTTACGAGAACGGACTTTTTTAAGACGGTGGACAAATAGCCACTTGCATATCCGCATAGTGTATGACAAACAGGCTTACTACTAATTTCTCCATCATCTAAAAATTCACCAGCTTCAAATGAGTTCGTCCAAATTAAATCGATTAAATTTAATTGGTTGTCATCGTCAAACTGAATATCTGCTATTTCTACATTATCTAAGTACCCATGTAGAATATGAAATTTTGGACCAGTTTTGATTAATTCCAATTCATCGTTCCATTGATACGACATGGCTTTGTTGGCATCGCTAACTCCACAGTGCCAACCATATCGAATAAAAACCCCCTTCGTACGATCTTCCCCTATAGTGGAAACAAGTTCTTTTTTTAGTGAGGTTCTTGCAGAAATTGGTATTGTAATCATCCGATCATAAAATACTTTACTAGCTTCCTCTTTAGGCAATTCAAAAACGTCATTGATATTCGTTCGCTTCAAATCGATCGTCAAACATTACCACCCCTATATTGATTGTTTATAATCCGTGAATTACAATTTCAATAGTTTTACTAGGCAATTTAGAGCTATTGTTTAATCCTTTTTTAGATTTTCCGTGTAAACGGTTACATTAACTAGTTCAAAATTTCGCAAATGTAATGGACAATGTCATGATGCAACCTTCTATCTATTTATGATTGATTTCTATTATGTTTTATATTTATGGGATAATCAATATTCTGAATATTATAACACCAATAGACAGAGAGGTAAATATTTCTCTTACCTGTCTTTTTGCTCGATTAGTCAGAACTTGAGTTCGAAATCATACCAGTTCTAGTACGGATAGAATGATACAGAGAAAGGCTAAGGAATAGAATATTATAGAGTTTTTTCGACTCCCTTTCATTTTAAATCCGTACGTACAAAAGAAGAGTGCCGCAGCTATTTTTGCTAAACTTTGTAAGTAAGGAGCGTTTACAAAAAGGGAGCTACTAAAAAAAATTGAAAGAAACAAAGTTGTCAAGATTAGTACCTTAAACCACAATGGCTCTCTTAAAAAATGCATAATCATATATTTAATCGAACGCATGAATGTTCCTCTTTTCTATTCGTCCCTTTATTCATCTTATGTTTTTTATTATAGAAGTGAACAAGATACATATACCTCAAGACATGCCATTGGTTTTGATTGCCTTACTTTTTAAAAGTGCTGTAAATTTTTCATTACAAACAAAAGCATATCCTTTAAGGTTTTATGAGGAATTTTCATTTCACAATCTTGTTCTCCAACCGCTTCTTTTTCTTGTGTCAGTTGAATATCATATTCAAAGGTTTTAATTTTCTCAACTGTTGTCAACAGAGTTAAGCGTGAATTCTTGAAACTTATTAAAGAATGGGTTAAACCCATGTATTTTCAACTATAAGAAACTCTCTAATTATTTAAAGTGTTTTCTAATCCCAAACTATTGCTTTATTATTGTTAAAATGTATGAGATAGAAAGTATTTTTAATAATACCTTCTAAGGGGCGTGAAGTTTTGAATAGATACTTGACCCTCTCTGTTTTGGTAATAATAAATAGCTTTTGTTATCATTTTATTAACGAATTCCCACAAACTATTTATGTTCAAGAAATCAATCTAGTTGAAAACCAAAATTCAGACAACATATTAGATAATGGAATACTTCATGTTTTTAACTTTATCCCACAAACAGTTTTAGTCTTGATTGTTTTAAGTATTACGAGTACCTTTTGTTTGATTGCTACATTTAATAGAAGACTTATGCAGCTTACCACCATTTTTTATCAATCAAATTACTTAATAAACTCTTTGAAATTGATATCGATCAAACTATTTCAAGGAGGAAATGAAAATTATGTGGATTCGATTTATTATGATTGGTTTTTTCTCGATTACGTCGATTACACTTTTAACATATCAAGGGATTGAAATCTTCAATGCTTTCTTAGAGTATATTAGACAAGAATAAAAATATTTTTTTGAGTGTAAAGAATTTTTTACACTCTTTTTTACTTAATTCAAAATGTTCAATACAAGAAAACTTCATAGCCCCGGTGAAGTTCATTTTCATGCACTCACCCTCTATGTTTGAACTTCATTGCCCTGATGAAGTTCATTTTTATCCAATCACTATCTCATTTTGAACTTCATTGCCCTGATGAAGTTCATTTTTATCCAATCACTATCTCATTTTGAACTTCATTGCCCTGATGAAGTTCATTTTTAGCCTGACTCCTCCTAGTTTTGAACTTCATTGCCTTGATGAAGTTCGATTTCATTCACTCACCATCTCATTTTGAACTTCATGGCCTCGATGAAGTTCAATTTTAGCCAATCACTATCTCATTTTGAACTTCATAACCCGAATGAAGTTTAATTTCATTCACACACCATCTAGTTTTGAACTTCATTGCCTTGATGAAGTTCAATTTCTTCACTCACCTTCTATTTTTGAACTTCATTCCTCTTATGAAGTTCATTTTCATTCACTCACCTTCTATTTTTGAACTTCATCCCCTACCTCTTCTAGTTCTTCTCAAAAAAAAATCCGTCAGCTAATATCTCAATTAACTGACGGATCTCAATATTTCGTATAACTTATAGGACTTTCTCTAAAAATTCTTTTGCACGAGCTGATTTTGGTGTAGAGAAGAATTCTTCTGGTGAAGAATCTTCTACAAGCTGACCACCTTCAAGGAAAAGAATACGAGCGGCTACTTCTCTCGCGAAGCCCATTTCGTGTGTCACGATGATCATCGTCATACCCGATTCTGCAAGATTCTTCATCACTGCTAGAACTTCTTTTACCATCTCTGGGTCTAGCGCAGATGTTGGTTCATCAAATAGCATGACTGTTGGATTCATTGCTAATGCACGTGCAATCGCAACACGTTGTTTTTGCCCACCTGATAAACGGTTTGGATAATCGTTACGTTTTTCGAATAGCCCTACTTTTCTCAATAGATCTTCAGCTGTTTTCACTGCTTCAGCTTTTGAAATACCTTTTACCTTCATCGGTGCATAAATTAGGTTTTCTAACACCGTTTTATGAGGAAATAAGTGGAAATGCTGGAATACCATACCTAAGTTTTCGCGCACTTTCATGACATTTTTTTCAGTAATTACTGTTCCACCAACTGAAATTTCCCCACTCGTCGGCTCTTCTAATCTGTTGATACAGCGAAGAAAAGTGGATTTACCCGATCCAGAAGGTCCGATTACGGCAATAACTTCTTTTTCTTTAATTTCAGTAGAGATCCCTTTAAGGACTTCATTTTTACCATATGTTTTGTGTAAATTCTCAACTTTAATCACTACGTCTCATCCTCTTTTCTATCATTTTTCCAAGGAATGTTAATACGAGTGTCATGACATAATAAATTACCCCTGCAATTAATAACGGTTCAAGATAACGGAATGTATCGCCACCTACTACATAAGCACGGCGCATAATATCTAGCGCACCGATTACCGTAACGATCGCTGATTCTTTATTTAATGTAATAAATTCATTCATTAAAGAAGGCAAAATATTTTTCATTGCCTGTGGTAAAATGATATCTTTCATCATTTTGCTGTATGGAATACCCAGTGCTTTAGCAGCCTCTTGCTGACCTTTATCAACTGCGTTAATACCTGCACGAATAATTTCGGAAATATAGGCTGCAGAGTTCAACCCAAATGCAATAATTGCAGCTGGCATTGCTTCAATATTAATGTCTAAAATTTGTGGGAATAAATAGTAAATAATCATCAATTGTAGTACAAGCGGTGTACCACGGAAAATCGATGTATAAAACTCGGCAAACCATTTTAAAGGCTTGATCGACCCGATTTTACATAGTGCTAATAAAATCCCGAGTAATAGCCCGATGATTGTAGCTGAAATAACAATTTGTAATGTAACGCCTATCCCTTGTAATATATAAGGAATAGAGGGAACGATACTAGAAAAATCAAACATCGTAATCCCCCTTTCTAAATAATTAAAATAGTTTGAAAAAGTACGAAAAAGTATGAAACGTCATTCAGACTAGCTGAATGACGTATGTGAATTATTCAACAACGAACCATTTTTTCTTAAGTTCGTCTACTTTACCTTCATCAATTAACTCTTGAATCACTTGGTCAAATTCTGCTTTTAATTCACTACCTTCTTGGAATACAACAGCTTTGAAATCAGGCTCTTCAACTTCGATTGGGAAAGCTTGTAAATCATCATTTTGTGCTAAGTAGTTTTCAGAAACGATATTTTCAATTACTGCACCTTGAATTCGGCCATTTTTTAATTCTTGAATAAGTTGAGGAATAAGGTCGCGACTTTCTACAGTAAAGCCATTTTCAGCTCCAAAAGATTCCGCTAAGTCTAATTGAATTGAAGCAACTTGAGCTCCAACTACTTTACCTTTTAAATCATCCATAGTAGTAATATTATTTTCTTTTAGTGATACCATATATTGTTCTGTTTCATAGTAAGCATTTGAGAAGTCCACTACTTTTTCGCGTTCTTCAGTTGGTGTCATACCTGAGATAACAAAATCAAATTTATCAGCTTGTAAACCAGGAATTAAACTATTGAAATCAGAGTTTGTAATTTGTAATTCATAACCTAAGCGTTCAGCAATTAAATTTGCCAAGTCAATATCAAATCCAATAATATCATCGCTTACTTTTGTATCTACAAATTCGAATGGTGCATAGTCGGCAGAAGTTCCTACACGTAATACTTTTGTTTCAGAAGTTGATTCTGTATTAGTATCTGATCCAGTTGATGATTCTTTTTCAGCTGTACCACAAGCTGCTAAAATACCCATCACTAATACTAGCATGAATAAAAATACTTTGTTTTTCATGTTGTTTGTCTCCTTTGATGTCTAATTTATTGTTCTTCTAAATATCTTTGAATTGCTTTTTCAAGCATTGCTAAACCATCATCGATTTGTTCTTTTGTAATCGTTAGTGGAGGAATCATACGAATGACCTCGCCAACATTACCACATAGATAGAACAGCACGCCTTCTTCTAATGCATAATCTAGAATTTTCATAACCGCTTGTCCGTCCAGTTCGCCTGTTTGCGGATTTGAAATTTCTATTCCAATCATTAATCCAGCTGAACGTACGTCACTAATTATTGAATACTTCTCTTTTAGTTTAAGTAATTGTTCTCTTGCATATGCACCAACCACTTTTGAATTTTCCACAAGATTTTCTTCATGCAAGATTTCTAAAGTTGTCAGTGCAACAGAACAAGCAATTGGATTTCCACCAAATGTTGTACCGTGCATGCCTAATGGCCATTTTTTCATTAATTCTTTTGATGCAACTGTTGCACTAAGTGGTAAGCCAGATGCAATCCCTTTTGCAATGGCCATAATATCAGGTGTTACATCATGATATTGAGCTGCAAACCATTCGCCAGTTCGGCCAAATCCAGTTTGAACTTCGTCGAAAATTAATAAAATGCCATGTTCATCACAAATTTCTCTAACCTTTTTCACCCAAGCGCTAGGAGGAATTACATATCCACCCTCACCAAGAACAGGCTCCATAATGACTGCCGCAACTTCTTCAGGTGTAACTTGGTGGTTGAACAAACGTTTAAAGTCTTTTTCAAGTTGTTCCACGCAATAAACTTCTTGATCCACACCTTCTGGGCAGCCTTTCACATCTGCATATGGAATTTGATAAGAAAGATGTGATGGCTGTAAGAATTTACGGTATTTACTTTTAGAAGTTGTGACACCTAAAGCCCCCATAGAACGGCCATGGAAACAACCTGTAAATGATACGACATATGGACGTTTCGTAACGAACTTCGCAAGTTTTAATGCACCCTCAATAGCTTCTGTTCCGCTATTGGCAAAGAAAAAGCAATCCAAATTGCCTGGAAGGACTTTACCTAATTCTTCAGATAATCGCAAAATGGATTCGTACATAATAACACCTGAAGGACCGTGTACGAGGTTGTCGGCAGCATCTTTAATACTTTGAACAATCTTTGGATGGCGATGTCCTGTATTCGTTACGGCAATTCCTGATGTGAAATCTAGATACTGTTTTCCATCAACACCGTAGTAATAGCAACCTTCCTCTTTAACAACTGGAATATTCGGATGATCTTTTGCCATACTTGGTGCTAAATAATTTCCCATATCATCATATAAATCAAGCCAGTTACTCATGATGTTATCCCTCTTTCTACGTTGTCTAATTACATAACTTAATCTATCAATTAGATTTTTAAATATAATAACAATTTCAACATTTATACATTCTACTACCGCTTGTATAATTATGCAATAGGCAAATAAAATAAAAAAGTACTCAAAATGATCTAAAAATATTAAGAATTTTTAGATAATATATACAATTCACTATCAAAGTCTTTACCTTTCCATTATTTCTATAACTTTTGTTGGTGAATTAAATTTTATGTCTTTTATGTCTTTTGTTAAAATGGCTCATTTAATTATTCCAAAATAAAAAAGAGCTCATCGCAATGATGGCTCTCACTTATATCAATTATATGAAACAAAATTCTATTAGGATGATGCTTATCCCCAGATTTCATCCGCTACATCTTTAATTAAGCGCAGTTTGTTCCATTGTTGTTCTTCCGTTAAAATATTTCCTTCTTCCGTAGAAGCGAATCCGCATTGTGGGCTGATGCAAAGACGATCTAAGTCTACGTACTTCGCGGCTTCTTCAATTCTTGCTTTGATTTCTTCTTTATTTTCTAATTCCCCTGTTTTAGAAGAGAAAAGGCCAAGTACAACTAACTTATCTTCGCTTACATGCTGTAAAGGAGAAAAGTCTCCCGCGCGCTCTGTGTCAAATTCTAAATAGAAGGCACTTACATTTTCCTTTTCAAATAATATTTCTGCGATTGGGTCATAACCACCTGAAGACGCCCATGTGGAATGGTAGTTACCACGACAAACATGTGTTGTTACCACTAAATCTTCTGGTAGATTTTGAAGTGCTAAATTATTCACGTGTAAAAATAACTCTCCTACCCCTTCGACATTCGCATCATCTTGGCGCGCTGCCCAATAATGCGTATCGCAACACATGCCCCACGTACAATCATCTAATTGAACACTTCGGCATCCTTCATTATATAAATCTAAAATGACGGTTTGATATGCTTTTGCGATATCAGCAAGTAACTCATCTTGATCAGGATATATCTGTTCTGTTAACTTCTTATTTTCAGCACGTTGCAATTCTGATAAAAACTGAGCTGGTGCTGGAATGGTTTGTCTTGCAACAACTCCATCTGTAGCAAAGGCGTGAACAAATTTAAAATGATCAACAAATGGATGGTTCTCACCGCTAATTTTGCCTGTCAAACTAGCAGTCTCCGGGCGTGTTTCTTCATCGTTAAAACGGTATCCTTTTTCGATTAATCGTTTCTCAACGCCATTTAATCCCCACATGAAGTCTAAATGCCACCAAGAACGACGAAATTCCCCGTCTGTAATTACTTGCAGACCAACTTCTTTTTGTTTTTCGATTAATTCTACAATACTTTCATCTTCAATTTTTTTCAGTTCTGCTTCTGATAGATTTCCTTCTGCAAATGCAGCACGTGCATTCTTTAAGGCTTGTGGGCGTAAAAAACTCCCTACATTATCAAAACGAAATGGTGATACTGTTCTCTTCCCTGCTTTAATATCTACTGTCATTTCAATCTCTCCTTTTGTTAACTTGACTGTAATGAAAGTGTAGCACGGGGTCCGACGTATAACATAACACCTAAAATCTATCACTTGCTATAGTTTTTAACTATAGCTAATTTTGTTCTTCTGCGATCGCTTCTTTTAAATAGTCAATATAAATATTCCCTAATCGACTGTGCGTTACATTTTTGTGGCGTATATAGCCTACCGTAATTCGCTCATCAACTTCTAATGGAACGGAAGCAATATCACTGTTTAATTCTTTACTAATCACACCAGTGGAAATCGTATACCCGTTTAGACCAATTAATAAATTAAACAACGTTGCCCGATCACTTACACGAATATTTTTAGGCCTAGAAAGTGTACTTAAAATCTCCTCTGAGAAATAAAAAGAATTATAATCCCCTTGTTCAAAAGACAAATAAGGATATGGGAGCAAATCCTCTAATGTCACAGATCCCTTGTTAACCAGTGGGTTTTTTGTGCTAATAAAGACATGGGGCTTTGCTTCAAAAAGTTCATGAAACTCTAAATTCCCCTCTCGTAAAAACTTCTGAATCACATTTCGATTAAATTCATTTATATATAAAATCCCAATTTCACTTCGCAAGTTTTTCACATCGTCGATGATTTCAAATGTTTTGGTTTCACGTAAAGTTAGCTCGTACTCTTCTCGCTTAAAGTCTTTTAATAATTTGACAAAGGCGCTGACTGCAAACGCATAATGCTGGGCTGAAACCGAAAAATGCTGCTGAGGTGCTTGCGTATTTGCATAACGATTTTCAAGTAGCTCTGCTTGTTCCACTACTTGCCTTGCATACCCTAAAAACTCCGACCCTTCCGGTGTCAATGTAATCCCTTTATTGGTACGTATAAAAATAGAAATGCCCATTTCCTTCTCTAATTCTTTCAATGCATTTGATAGACTTGGCTGACTAATAAACAAATTTTGCGCCGCTTTACTTATAGAGCGGCTTCTGGCCACTTCAATTACATATTTTAATTGTTGTAATGTCATTTATTTTCCCTTTGCTTTACATCATATTTTCATCTAAATTATACACTAACCAACCATTTAATAAATTGATGCTATTTACGATTTTAATAAGAATAAGCGCTGATTAATTACACGAATGTGACCCAGGCAGTTATTATAACCAGAGTACCGAAATTGGTAAATTTATCTCCATATTGTTAAGTATTTGTTACTAACTTATAATCAATTTGTAATACAAACTACATAGAATTGGAGACTTATATGAAAAAACTAGGTGCCCTTTTATTATCATTTTCATTGCTAATTGCCCTATTTCCGCAACTAACAATGGCAGCACAAGACACAAGTTTTGAACAAGATTTAACAAGCTATTTACAGCAAGTAAGTAGCGAAAGAGGTTTTGAAGTTACAAAAGAAGATGTAGAAATGATCCTTTCCTATTATGACGACGGTCTAGAAAACTTTGATTCTGTTGAAGAACTAGCTGATTTCCTAGGTGAAGTGATCAAAGCTGATTACAGTAACTTAAATACAATTTACGAAGAATACGACCTAAATCAAGAAAGTCTTGAACTATTGTTACAAGAAAATGGCGAAGTACTAACTGACTATATTTTCTTAGATGACCTTGATTCATCAGTATACTTTTACTCAGAAGATGGCGTTTTCGAACGTGACCCGAATTTTGATCAAGACCTTGTCACTTACTTAACCACTATTAGCGAACAACGAGGGTTTGACGTAACAAAGGAAGATGTAGAAATAACTCTAGCAGACTATGATCTTAGCCTCGATGATTTTGAATCCGTTGAAGAACTAAGTGATTTCTTAGGTGAAGTGATTAAAGCAGACTATAGTAATTTAGATTATTTATACGAAACGTACGAAACAACTCAACAAGAGTTATTCAGCCTACTTGAAGAAAACGGTGAGAGCATCAACGATTATATCTTTATAGATGACTTAAAGTGGCTTTTTGCGGATGTAGATTTGTCTGACTTATTAGATTATCTATTTGAGGATCTAGCTCCCCTTCTTGAACAAATTGATTTATCAGATGAAGAGCTAAATCAAATGAAAAATCATTTAATGTCCTTAGAAGATCACCTTTCAAATCCTGATACAGCTGAGCGTCTTAATCAATTAGGCGAAGAGTTAATGACTTTTGACTTGGATGTGACTATCGAGCCAACACTTCAGCAAGTCGCTAAAATCGCATCTATTTATGAAGAGTTCTTTTCAATTTTTCAGGTAAAAGCTTCTTATAGCCTAGTAAAAGGTGATTCTGAAACACCTATATCCTTTACTGATTTATTAAATTTAGAAGATTTAGAAGGAACTAACTTTAAAGTTGCATTTTACACTTTGGACGGACAATTCTTAGCTGACCTTATTCTTACAGAGGAATTCCTCAATTCTGAATTTCTTAATGAAATTGGTAATGAAATCGAAGAGTCTGTAGATGAAGTGACTGAAGAACCCGTAGTAAAAACAAATGAACAAATAGTCGCGAAAACAGAAGAGTACCAAACTGTTAAAGGTGGAAAACTACCAAAAACAGCTACCGACTATATTCCGAATGCGCTTATTGGACTAATGATCGTCATGTTGGGACTATTCATGTTTAGAAAAGTAAGGAATGCATAAGGTGAAATCCATAAAGAGAGTGAACCGAAAAAATCGGTTGGTCATTCTTTCGATTTCTGTAATTATAATTGTGTTTGGTGTTTGGCTTTCTACAGATAATATTTATAAGTTTGTTAAAGCAAATTCTGTTGTCAAAACAGATGTTCCAAGCACCATAGTAACAGAAAAGAAACAACCTAAAAAAATCGAATCCCATAAAGAGCTATACCCAACTCGCCCTGAAATCGGGGAAGAAATTGGTGAACTGTATATTCCTAAATTGGGTGCAACCCTCCCTATTTACCACGGAACCGATGAAGATGAATTAGCCAGAGGAGTTGGTCATTTTGCTGGAAGTGTACTGCCTGGCGAAAATGACAATTCAGTTTTATCAGGCCATAACGATACGGTATTCAGAAAACTGGGGGAAATTGGCGAAGGTGATCAATTAATTGTTCGCACATCAGCAGGTGAATTTACTTACATCGTTAACAAAGTACGAATAGTGGATGAAGATGATCGAACAGTGATTGTACCAAAACCAAGAGCAACCCTAACTGTTAGTACATGCTATCCGTTTGAATATCTTGCAACACCTTCGGAAAGATATATTTTAGTGGCTTATCTTGATTCGAAGAAATTAAGTTAATAAAAGTGAATGCTTACTAGTTGATAAAAAGCTTATTTTAGCTTAAGCGCGACCTACGTTTTCCTTTTTGATAGAAGCTTTTAAAATGGACAGCCAGTTGACGGGACTCACCGCCGACTGGCTGTTTTTGATTCTTTTGTATAGTCGATAGTGGAAGTTTATTTCGGGGTGAGCCTTTAAGGTGGATATGAACGGGATTTCGGTTGAAATTTCGATTGAAACCCCTTTCATATAGGGGATGAAGCGCATTTCGGATGGAGATTCCTACTGAAACACTCTTCATCAAGCCTATGAAGAGGATTTTGGATGAAAACCCCAGCTGAAAATTCCTACATCCAACAAATGAAGACCCATTATCCGGTCCCACCACGAACCAATGGTCATCATCCAACCTACCCAAATCCGGTCCACCATTCATTGAAAATCAACTCTGCCTTAGGTATCCACAAAACACAAAAAGAGTGTTCAATTGCTAATGGCAATCAACACCCTATCGGTTTTATCCTCTTATCCCCTATTCAACTACCCCAACATTATGACTGGTTTTTAATCAATTCATCATAATACTCATTTGGATTAGAAATCTTTTTCTCGATAAAAAACTTCGCTTGCTCTTTAAACAGGTCCACCCAGGAATCTTGGTCCATGCTCAGTTCTCCCAATGGCTCGACACTACCATTGATTTCCACACCATCTGTTTTTACATCAACGGTTACTGTCATATAAGTTTCTTCCCCATAAACTACCTTAAAGATCACTTGCTCTTTGGCTAAATCTACTTGAGAAAATTCCTGACGTACTCCTGTGGGCTTAAATATGGTGCGTACACCATTTGATTGCTTTGTATGATTCTTCATATTCCACCTCATTTAAAACGACTAGTGCTATTATGACATATTATTCCAACAAAAAAATACTTTTAGCGAACAATCCTTATCTAATCATTCCCTCAACATCACACTATTAAATTCCTTAATAAATTCCTCATAATGAAGGCTAACAGCAATTTTAGTTTTCCCTTTTTTACTACCTGGTCGGTAATCAATATAAGACATCCCTTTTGCGTCTGCGTCATTTTCAATTACCGTTGCGTCATAGTTTATGTAGTCAACAATTGAAGGATTATTTACCACCATCATTGTAAGAAGGTCATGAATCGGTGCCCCTTGAAGACTAGGTTCCCTTTTCTTATAAAAATTAAAATAAAAGTCGAAAATCGGAAGCATTAGAGAAGCAAAAACATTGTGTTTATTTTGAGAAATAGCCTCTACCATATCCCGAGTAAGAATGGCATGTTGTGTTACATTTAATGGGGTGATAGTCAAATTATGGGCCGTCTTTACAATAATATTAGATGCAGTTGGATCACCATAGAAATTGGCTTCCGCTAATGGGGATGCGTTGCCCGGCATAAAAAATGCACCACCCATGATATAATAAGATTGGACCATTTTCATATATTCAGGGTATAAAATAAATGCGATTGCCAAAGATGTGGAACGCCCTGTATCAACAATAATAAGTTCATCTTTATATTGTTCTATGAGGACACGGATCGTATCAAAAGGGTAAACTTGATATTGAAAATCAGGAGGAATCTCAATTGGACCAAGCCCATCTTCACCGTGTATTTCCGGATAGATCGGTGCGGCTTCTTCTTGAACAGGCTTTGAAGCACCAGGAATAATCGGTATGCCATTTGCCCCCCCTAATTTCAATAAATAGGCTGCAGTCGCTGTCGCTTTGTCCTGTGTCACATTCCCATAACTCGTCACAATTCCAACCAATTCAATTTCTGGATCCAGTATAGAATACATAATCGCTAAAGAATCATCAATTCCAGGATCACAGAAAAAAAGAATTTTCATGTGTGTAGTTGCGCCCCCTTTTTATTCCATATATATTCAATGAACTACAATTCATGTCTAGCTCTGATCAATTTGTAAGTTGAACAAAGTATTAAAAAATAGAATATAGGACAATGTTTCTAATAGAGGTTTACGTCCAAACTCTTATCTGCCCATAACCTAAATTCTTTTTGGTAAAAAATGAACATAATGGTTAGGTAAAGTGGACTAATTCCTAATTTTTTTAGAGAGGGAAATATTAAATGGAGAAACCCCAAATGATTACAGTAGATACGACAGTTCAAGCACCTGTAAAAAAAGTATGGAACTTTTACACAGAGCCAACCCATATCACAAAATGGAACAGTGCTTCCGACGATTGGTACACACCACATGCTGAGAATGATTTAAGAGTCGGTGGGAAATTCCTTTCAAGAATGGAAGCAAAAGATGGCAGTTTCGGTTTCGACTTTGGTGGAGTTTATGATGCAGTCATCCCGTTTGAGGTAATTGCCTATACACTTGGCGATGGACGCAAAGTGAAAATCAATTTTAATGGTCACGGGGACAAAACGGACATTCATGTGGAATTTGAAGCTGAAAGTGAAAATCCCCCTGTGATGCAACAACAAGGTTGGCAGGCTATTCTAGATAACTTTAAAAAATATGTAGAGAAAACGGGCGATTAAACTGTTCCTGTAGAGAAAACATTTTCTAAGGGATCAAATTAAAATGTATCGATTTTATTCAAACCCACTATCGTAAGTATTTGATATCATGTACTAGTATGGGCAATGTCCATGACAGTACATGATTTCTTTCTTATCAAGACAGTAAAAAGATTGTTCCTCTATAAAAAGATCTCCAAAAAGGTATCAAAAACTTAAATACTTCGTATCAATCTAAAAAAAAAACAATTCACTATATTACCTCAGCTGTTTACACATTCCACCCAACTACAATATCATTGTGTGGAAATTCAATGACCAATTTAAGCTGAGGTGAATAAATATAGAGATCCCAATTTCTAACTTCCTCAATCCTGTGAAGTATGTTTATTAATTTTGTTTTAATTGCGTGTTGATATTTGAAGTCAATAATGTAACAATCGGTTTCATTATTGACTTGATGGTTTGTCATGACAAGTTCTACCAAGGAACTTTCATAGTCAATATGATTAGAGAATATTGTTTTGCAAAACATCCGTGTCCAGTCAATACCGGTAGAACAAAAGGGAAATTCTCGAAATAATTCATCTCTGATTTTATCAGAATCTTCCTTTAATAAAATTTCTACTTCCCCAGTTGAATCACTTTTCGGAAATAACTCATGAACTTCCTCTAAAACTAGTTCATAGTCTCTTTTTATTTCTTCTTCTATTTCTTTTTGTTTTTGCTTTTCTAGCAGCTTTTTTAAACGTCCTTTTCGGCCCTTCACAATCTTCATCCTAACTAGATCGAGTTTGCGATCTTCACTAATTCTTCTTTCGTCACTTTGTTCGATACTTTTTTGTCAATCCCGAACATAAATTGCCAATGTTCATTTTCGAACACTAAAAAATTGAATAAGTCATTTTCAAAATAAATGGCTTGTTGACCATTTGAAAGTGTCAACTCTTGTTGTTTGCTTCTATCATTAAAAAACAACTTATTTTGTATAGGACGAATATCCACCTTAAAATGATTCTCAGGAGTTCTTTCATTTAAAAAATGAATGGAAAGTGCGTCATTCATATCATAATTTGGATCGTCAAAAAATTTACCGAACCGATGTGTAAAAACGATAGACGGTTCCATTTTTGGCAAACTGACTTCTGTTTTGAAGTGATCTTCAAATTCCTTCACAGCTTCACTGACTGATTTATATCCCGCTTCTGTAAACGTTTCCTCCAATGTAGGAGCTGTATCATCCAAATTAGCGTAAATTGTTCCATTATTTAAAACGAACATTAAAATACTAAAGACAATTAATTTATGAAGAAAACTTATGTACAATTTCATCACCCTAAAATTCTATTTAGAGATAGTTTGTCCTAATTAGTGACAACAATCCTTATCTTTCTTTGCCATCACATTGTTAATTTTAAGTAAACAATGTTCTTATTGATTTAATTCCAATTTCGTATGGAATAAATTGTAAGACAGTATTATAATATTATAGTTAAAAAGAACAATAGGAAATCGGTGCAAAGGAACTACATCAGTTACAATCACATATTATTATGGATGATTAATAGTCTTTTAGGAACTAAAGGAGGAAAGATTAAGAATTACCTGGAGTTAGGTAGTGAATAGGGGTTCTAACTATTTATTTGGGGGTACAATCATTTGTTTATTTTGTTTCTAATCACTCATATTGTCTCTGGCTTCATTTGCTTGATTAGTGGGGTCTTTGCGATGGCTTATAAGAAAAAGAAAGGGAAACATACAGTAGCAGGTGAAATTTACCATTGGTCATATGTCCTCGTGTTTATTTCTTCAATCGTGATGTCTTTGATGCATTGGGAGGAAAGTGCTTACCTTTTCTATATTGCAATATTTTCATATAGTCTAGCTCTACTTGGTTATTTGTCCGCAAAAAAGAGACGGAAAAATTGGCTAAGTAAACATATTGGTGGAATGTTAGGTTCATATATTGGCATTGTCACGGCAACTATCGTCGTCAACATCCCAAAAGTTCCCGTATTAAATGAACTCCCTGTACTAATATTTTGGATTTTACCTACTATTATTGGTACTCCACTTATTTATAAAGTGGGAGGAAAATATAAAACTAAGAAAGTTAAGAATGCCTTAACGAACGAATAAAAATTTTGTGATGAACAACAAGCGATTGCATTTACACGCAATCGCTTTGTTATTATAAAAATTTCGATATAAATATAGTAAAAAGATATGTGAAGTGATTCTTCCCTTCACCCATCTTTTTATATTTTTAAAATCAAATACTCTGCTATAAAATTAATACATACTAAATCACGAATTAAAAACATTGCAATGTAAATTGTACTTGACCAAATTGCTTTTTGGCTAATGACCTTTTATCAATACCGAAATAGATGATTCCAGAATCTCCCCAAAGCCATCCCATATCCTCTTCATCCGAATCAAGTTGGAGAAGAAGTACAGCTTCATCTGAGTTCAGATTAAATTCATCAAAAACATCATTTTGGATGCTAAATGGATAGCCTAACATATAATGAGCGGGATCATACTCCCCTTCTAAGTCGCTTGGTTGTATCATTCCATAACGCATTTCAGAGTAGTTTTCTTCATCCTCATCGCTTAACTCGATATTTTCCGGAAACTCAGGGAGTGTCAATATGTTGAGAAATGTAACTTTAAAGCTTGGTAGAGGATGGTAGTTTTCGGTCGTTTCCGGATATTCTTTCCTTACTAACTCTTTTTCGTCTCCATCGAAATATAAAACCTTAAAGCACCCCTCATCCTCTACAAATCCCCATGGCTGTTCAATGACATCATAAAAAATATAAAGGATCCCGTTACTTGGAAGAATATTTTCTACATCGTATGGCTTAACTTCCTTTAAGTTCAATTGCCCTAAAAAAGAATGAAAACCATTTTTGTATTTAGGAAACTCCCAATCTTGTGGCAAATCCGGTAAACCACCAAGTTTAGAAGAGCCTAACGGGATTTCCTCCTCTTTCACTTTCTCTTTAATCATCTTAATCGATTGTTTGGCAGCATTTAAAATATCCGATTCTTTATGAAGTAATCCGTATTCATTCAATAGTAACTTTAAATCTTTCATTTTCATCCCCACTTCTGATTTTCAAAGATTAATTTAATGAATAGATTTTCCTTACAACTTGGCATGGACCGTGCAATTATTCTTACATTTTTACCAAAGCTTCTGAGTACTTATTCATTTGCCTCTTCTATTGAATTTTATGTCTACTACTATTCTACTTAAATGTGAGGATTTTATTAGAAACATTTCAAATAAATTTCAACTCACTACCTTGCCTCTAAATTTTCCCCGGATTGGTCCTTAAAAGTAAAAAAGTGCATTCCTTTGAACAAGAAAGCACTTTTATGTGAACTAAAATGAAACTAATGAAATAAATAATACTTCTCAACAAGCGATTTTGCCACTATTAGAAACTCAATCTACTTTATTGTTAGTTTCAGTCTCCTTTTTTATATCTAAACTTCGCATATTCCTCAAATTCAAATAGCTCAAACTGTTAGACAAATTCGTCAATGATTGCCTGTGTTGCTTTTAAACCCGCCTGCTACTATTCGTTTTGCTGCTTGTAGTTCGGATGTTGTTAATTGCTTTTTCAATACCGCTTGCTTCGTTTCTAAATGCTCTAAAAACATAACGGCACGCTTTCGTCGAAAGGTTTTCGCCCCTTCAGCTTTTACCTCATCATACTCCCCCCGATGTCTACCTTCATGATGTTTGTGATGCCCACTATGTCCTTCACGTCTCATGTAACATCATTTCTGTGTAGACATTTGTATATACAAAAATCATCTATTCAATACAAAAACCGCACCTAATGCAGGGTACGGTTAACAGTTACGTGTAATCTTGTTTTTTAAATTAATTGGAATCCAAATATCTGTAGGAACAATTCGAAAATTCATAAAACCCTTCTTAAAACTAATCACTAACGCATGTTAAATTTGTTTCATTAGTTTTTTTCGGATGACATATACAACAATCAGTAAAAGGGGTAGAAACAATCCAATCGAATAGGAAAAGAGTATTCCTGTTGTTGCAATCCAATCTTGTAGATATACAACATTAGGATAAATAATTAGAGAAAGAACTACTACGATTATTCCAAATGGTGTTGTTAAAGAGCGATATTCTTTTAAATTCATAATTTGTGCAAACCCATAAACCGCACCATAAAAATAAAGGGTTGTCTTAAAATAGAGGGCAATAATCCATTGAGCTGCCATAAAAGCTTCAATTCGCTGTATAAAACCCCCAATATTTATTCTTTGTGCCAACTCATAACCTGGATAGAGTTCACTTTCTGTACTATAAACCCCTAATACAGACACACAATAAAATGTAAGAATTATAATGATGAATCCACTTAAAAGGTTTCCTATAAAAAACGCCTTTTTTGCTTGTTTAATGTTATTGATAAAAGCGGGAAAAATCATTAATAAAACAATGGCATTAATAGCAGTTACCTCAAGTAAAGTGATAGATGTTTGGAGGATTGTTTTTGGACTTGATTCAAGAATTGGTTGTATGTTTTCAACTTTGACCTCAGGCGTAATAAAAATCAATAATAAAATAAAAAGAAAGAAGAACCAAAAGATAAGTAATTCAGCCGATCGCGCAATGGTCTCTAATCCTAGACGAACTCCCATAACAATAACGAACACCATTAGAATATTAAGCGCTGCCATTGGCGTATTTGGCATTAAGTGGGTATTTAGGAATGTAGCAGAATAATATAATAAAGTTGATGCATAAAGCAAACACATGAGTACAAATAAAAGTGAGGCAACTTTTCCGAGCCATTTCCCTAGTATCTTTTCGTTCATTTGGACAAACGTGAGTTGTGGGAACCATTGTGCCAATAAGCAAAATAGCCAAATTATAAATAGTCCGATGACTGTACTAACTATTGCCACTACCCACGCGTCTTGTTTTGCTTTAGCAGCTAGTGCTGATGGGACAATTAAGACGCTAGTACCAACTGAAAATAATGTGACTAACACTAAAAATTGGCTTGAACTTATTTTAACGTTTTTCATCATTTTGCCTCTTGTCGTCCCTTCAAAGTATCTATTACTCCATCGAAGGAGCTAAGCCTAAGACACTTATAAGTGGTTTAAATAAAAAAGTTAATAAGTCCATTGGATTTGGGATTGTTATTCCCAATACAAAAGCAACACTTAACGCAACTCCAATAGTAAGAAGTGACAAAAAAACAAATAACTCTTTTTTCAACTTTTTTTCCTTCAGAGTTGGCACTTCCATCCACAGAACAGCAGCTACTATTATCAGTATTCCTATTACTTTCAACATTTTTTAGTCCTTTATCTTTTCTAATAAGGAATTTTTAATCGTTCCAGTACCTAAAATTTTTAAGTCAACATCAACATTAGTTGTTAAATTCGAAAATTGCTCTTCCCAATTATTTTTTATAGTATTCCATTCTTTTGGATTAGATCGATGGATTTCTTCACCAAATCCAAAAATGTCGGACTTATAATTAGTTTGTAAAGTAGCAATGGTCTTTTTAATGTTATCTTGCATTTCTTTTTCATAAATTTTTTCTAGTGAATGAATTGTTTTTAGTTCGTTAAGATTCATTTTACACTCTACCGACCCTACATCCCCTTCCACATTTAATTTAATATTCACTACTGGTTTACCATTTTTTATTTTACCTTTCAGTTCAGATTTCGCCTGAATAACTTCAATAGTGGCTTTCCCTTCATTTGGACAAGATATGGCTTTTACCGAGGTTTGTACTGAATCCGTTATATAACTAAAACCAATTGTTTCATATTCAGTTAGCCAGCCAACTAGTTGATCTCCTTTAAATACAGCTAAATTATCATATCTTATACGAGCGGAAGGTGAAATCGATTCAGTATTTTGTTTGCTTGAACCTTGTTCTTGATTGCCTGCTATTTCAACTCCTGTTAATACCGCTTCTTTACCTTCACTGACAAGGTCTTCAATAAGTTCATCCAACTTTATACTTTTTGTACCTGACCATGCATTATCGGACATTTTAAGGCTGTTAAACATTTTATTTGCCGGAATATTTTCAACAGGTGTCGTCACATTTAGTATATTTACAGCAGTATTTTCCTTTGCAACAACCACATAGAAGTCTGGTCGAAGTTCTGAATCCCTTGATACTAAGTCTAAGGACTCAGCAATCCCCTCTTTAGCCAATTCCTCGCCAACTACTAACATCCTAGTATGTCCCGGGTATATTTTTCGTGGGGAGTCTTTTGTCATTTTTCTAAATGCTTCGTATATCGTTTCCCCTCTCGCCGAATAGAGAGTAACCATTGTCCCTCCCCCAGTACTTGTCGTGGACACTACAGAAGGTACAACTACTTGAGCAGATACTTGGTATTCATCTTCAACTTTATCGATCCCTATAGCCAATGTAATAGCAAGTTGATTTAATTCTCGTCTGTCCCAACATCCCGATAATAAGAGGCTGAGAATTAGAAGTCCAAATATGCACTTTTTCATTACTAAACCCCTTCTTAGCTTCTTATTTTTTGGGAGGTGATGGTTTAGCAGAAGCAGAATCCTGTTGTCTAACGTTATTTTTCTGACTAATTAAGCGCGGGCGAGTAGACATTTTCCACTTTGGCAACACAATTAGCGTATCCTTTTGATCAGATAAATTAAAAGGTGCCATTGGAGACATATAAGGAACACCAAATGAACGCAAACTGCACAAATGCAGAACAAGGGCAATTAAACCAATTGTAATTCCAAATAAACCAAATGAAGCTGCTAAAGCCATAAATACAAAGCGTAGCATCCTTACTGCAATCGCCATTTCGTAAGATGGTGAAACAAAACTAGAAATAGCAGTGATTGATACAACGATTACCATCATTGCTGAAATAATACCCGCTTCTACTGCGGCGGTTCCAATAACAAATGCCCCTACAATCGACATAGCTGAACCAATTGATCGTGGCATCCTGATCCCTGCTTCTCGCAATATTTCAAAGGTAATTTCCATGATGAGTGCTTCAGCAAATGCTGGAAAAGGTACACCTTCCCGTTGTGCTGCCAAACTTATGAGAAGCGCTGGCGGTAGCATGGATTGATGAAAAGTCGTAATGGCTATAAATAGTGCAGGTGCAAGTAAAGAGATCGCGAATGCGAGATGCCGTAAAAGACGGATAATACTCCCAATTATGCTACGCTCATAATAATCTTCAGCAGATTGAAAATACTGAAAAAATAATGCTGGAACGATTAGCACAAAGGGAGTACCATCCACCAAAATCGCAATGCGCCCTTCAAGAAGAGCCGCTGCCACTACATCTGGACGTTCTGTATTGTAGACGGTGGGAAAAGGAGACAATTGAGAATCCTGAATTAATTCTTCAATATTTCCGCTTTCTAAAATCCCATCAATATTGATTTGATCCAAACGTAAAAGGACTTCTTTCACTATTTTGTCATTTGCAATATTTTTAATATAGACTACGGCAATATTGGTTTTTGTACGTTCTCCAACAACCTTTGACTCCATCCAAAGATTTGGATCTTTAAATTTCCGACGTATCATTGCTGTATTAACCCGCAAGTTTTCTGTAAATCCTTCTCGCGGACCTCTTATAACTGTTTGGGCTTCTGGCTCTGATACCCCTCGTTCAACCCAATGTTTACTAGATATAATTAAACCTTGGTCATAACCATCGATTAAAAAAATGGTGTCTCCAGACAAAAGACTAGTCATCATCTCCTCAAAACTAGTTATATCTTTAATGTCCGCTACTGTTATGACAACTTCCTTCAAGATACTTATCAAATCATGTTCAAGAGTGATTTCTGTCTGTAAATCTTCCTTCTTGAAATCGAACATAAGGGTTTCCATCACAAAGTCTTGTAATGAAGTTGTATCCGTTAATCCATCCGTATAGATTAGGCAAGCTTTAATGGTGCCTTCTTTTCCAATTCGAATTTCACGATAAATAATATCTGAACTTTTTCCAAGAGCTTCTTTTAAAGTTTGTATGTTGTGTTGCAAACTTCTTTTTAATACTTGTTTAGGTTCGGACTCCACCTCTTGGTTACGTGGTGGGGGATTTGTATTATTTGATTTTTTTTCATTCTTTTTCTTAAAAAACCACTTCATCGCTCTCATCTACTTTTTTACTTTTTATGAAATTCATTAAGATATAAGCTAACTAATATTTAACATTAACTACTTATAGGTATTTTTATACTTAGAATGTAATCAATAGTAGATAGGTCACCTATTAAATCCTTTTCCTCAGGGTTATTTTATAAAAGCATTTTTTAGATTTTGAGCATGTTCTTGATCTAATCTGCCATAACCTTGGTCTTCATGATTACTTATTATAGTTGCGCTACCATTGACTTCGAACCAAATTTGATGTTCAACAAGACTTTCTGGCATATTTTCATCAATCGTATAAAATAAAATGGCAATTACATCTTCTCGTCTTGCCATTGATACTTCTGTGTTTGGTTCCCATCTCACATGTTCAAGAGATTTTTTTATGGTCTGTAATGATTCTTGATCAACAATGATTACTTCTTCCTTATTTCCTTCTTTATTCACTTCTTGTACATCAACTCTTGTTAATTGACCTTCTTTTTCCGAACAAGCAGCAAGTAGTATTCCTAAGACCAGAATGTATATGAAACCAATCATTTTTTTCATGGATATACACCTCCATTAACTTAGTCGTTTTGTCCAAATAATTGTTACCAAGTGGGTGGAATTCATCACATTAAAAAAGGCCCTCTTAATGAGAGCCAGTGATAAATCTATATCCTATTCTGAAATAGTTTCCGCTACCTTGATTGCCAGAAGTTCGTTCAAATATTCATCGATTTGATTATGGTAATCTGTACCTTCTGCTCCAAAGAGACCGAAATGCCCGCAGATACTTTTAATAACTTTTAGTTCGCTGTTGGGAATTAGCTCTTGCTCTGCTTTACAGTCTCTTACTGGGAAAAACATATCCTCATCAATTGGCATCACAAACACCTTTGCTTTAATTCGGCCAAGCGCTTCTTCAAGATTTCCACCTGTATTTCGACTAACATCGCCTCGTTGCCACTTCCACCCCATTGTCAGCAATGCATTTGGGTCAAAACTTTGGAATAACGGCTGTAGGAATCCTTCTGTGAATTCTTCAACGGTCTCTAACCCGAATAGTTTCCATTTTTCTTGTTTATAAAATTCTGTACTCAACCCAAGCACAGACCAAATATCCGCATGTCTTTTTAACCCTTCTGCCACTTCAAGGTGCGACGAATAGTTTCCACCATTCCAACCTGGGTCAGATGTAATCGCATCTATTAAGGTCTTCGTAAATAAGAAATCATGTACTGTATTTTTCGCAGTACCCGCAATCGGTGCAGCACGTTTTACCATATCTGGATAACGAACGGCCCATTCATAGGTTTGTTGCGCACCCATAGAACCACCTACAACTAAAGCAATTTCTTCGATTCCAAACTTTTCCGTAATGAATTGATGTTGAGCTCTAACATCATCGCCGATTCGTACATTTGGGAAGTTTGCCATGGCAATCGGTTCTGGACTATTATGAGGGGAACTTGACACACCATTCCCAATCTGATTAATGACAATAATAAAGTATTGGTCGGGATTTAACGCTCTGTCTACCCCAATATAGGCTTCATAATCTTTACTCGTCCCAGAAAACCAAGTAGGAACAACTATGACATTATCTTTTGCACTGTTTAACTTACCGTGTGTTCGATATGCCAGTTTCAAATCAGGAATGATTCCGCCATCTTCTAACTCAAAATCTCCTAAATGATAAAATTCATATGGTCCTACATTTTCCTGTGAATAAAAGTCGTTCTTTACCAATTCTATTCCACCCTTCAATTCTTCATCTTAATCCAGGTGACTGATTGAAAAATACGTTTCTATGTTCATGATAGTTTTCTAGAAACAACATGTCCATGACTATTACTGTCGAAATCTATTAAATAGTTAATATATTTTTTTCGTAAAAAAAACGAAGCCATGTTTTTATGGCTTCGCTAATTCACATTATTTTCAGTAGTTTATTCAGCTGTAACTTTTAATTCACCGTTTTCCAAAATAACGTTTATACGTTTCACATCAGGTTGATCCAGGATAAAATCAGTTATTTTATCTTCTAGTTGTTCTTGAATTACTCGTCTTAACGGACGTGCCCCAAAGGCAGGATGGTAGCCGAGCTCTGCAAGTTTATCCTTTGCTTCTTTTGTAATAGTCAACTCCATATTTTGTTCTTTTAATGTTTCGTTTAGTTCGTCAATCAGTAAGTCAACGATCGTTAAAATATGTTGTTGATCAAGTGAGTTAAATTCAATAATGCTGTCAAAGCGGTTTAAGAATTCAGGTTTAAAGAATCCACCCAATGAGTCAAGAATATTTGCTTCTTCCACTGCATCTGTTGTGCCAAATCCAACACGAACAGGTTTAACACCGACTCCCGCGTTACTTGTCATGATGATCACAGTGTCCTTGAAGCTTACGACTCTTCCTTGACTGTCTGTTAAACGACCATCTTCTAAAATTTGTAGGAACATGTGCTGCACATCTGGGTGTGCTTTTTCAATTTCATCTAATAATATGATGCTATAAGGATTTCTGCGTACCTTTTCTGTTAGTTGCCCTGCTTCATCGTGACCAACATACCCAGGAGGTGAACCAATTAGTTTTGAGACACTGTGTTTTTCCATATATTCACTCATGTCGAGACGTATCATGGAATCTTTCGTACCAAAGAGCTCTTCCGCTAATGTTTTCGTTAATTCTGTTTTACCAACCCCAGTCGGTCCAACGAATAGGAACGAGCCAATTGGACGGTTTTTCGCTTTTAAACCTGCACGGCTACGGCGAATCGCTTTTGTCACTTTTTGCACTGCTTTTTTCTGCCCAATCACTTTTTTACTCAAGTTTTCTTCTAGTTGTTTCATCTTAAGTTGTTCATCTTGCTGCAGTTTTCCAACAGGTATGTTTGTTTTCTGTTCGATCATTTCCTGAATATGTTGAACTGTAACTGTTGGTCTTTCTGAACTATTCTCTTTATTTAAGGCTTTTTCAAGTTTCGCTTCCTCATCACGTAACTGCGCAGCCTTTTCATAATGTTCATTTTTAAGTGCTTCTTCCATCTCTGTAGCAATTTCTTTTAATCGAGCTTCCATTTTTTCATTGCTTTGGTCATCAATTGTTAAATTTAATTTCGAACCGACTTCATCTAATAAATCAATCGCTTTATCTGGTAAGAAGCGATCTTGGATATAGCGTTGTGATAAAGTGACACAAGCTTGAATCGCTTCATCGGAATAAATGACGCCGTGATAATCCTCGTATTTTTTCTGAATTCCTTTTAAAATTTGAATGGCAGCTTCTGTTGACGGTTCATCTACTTGTACTGGTTGGAAACGGCGTTCTAATGCAGAATCCTTTTCAATTTGGCGGTATTCTTTTAATGTTGTTGCGCCGACCACTTGTAACTCACCACGAGCAAGAGCAGGTTTTAAAATATTCCCCGCATCCATTGAACCTTCCGCAGAACCTGCACCAATAAGTAAATGAATTTCATCAATAAATAGAATAATATTTTTGCGTTTTTGCAAGTCTTCAATTAATTGCTTCATTCGTTCCTCGAATTGGCCACGGATGCCAGTATTCGCAACAAGAGATGCAACATCTAGTAAATAAACTTCTTTATTACGGAGTTTTCCTGGAACATCACCCTCTGCAATTTTTAGGGCAAGACCTTCCACAACTGCAGTTTTACCAACACCAGGTTCTCCTATTAAAACAGGATTATTTTTGTTTCTTCTATTTAATATTTCAATGACACGCTTAATTTCTTCATCACGTCCAATGACTGGGTCAATCAATCCAGCTTTAGCCATGTGCGTTAAGTTTCGTCCAAACTGATCAATGAAGCCACCATGTCCATCTTTTCCATCACTATTTGATGTTACTTGACTATCTTGAGCTGGGAATGGATTAAAGTTATTTTGATTCATAAATAAACTGTCAAACGGGAAGTTGTGGAAAGGATTCATATTCATAGCGTTACCTTTCCCTAAGGCTTGCTGTTGTTTTAAATAGCAATCATGACACAATTTCATTTCTTTTCGTTGCCCGTTAACATTTAAATATAATTGAACATTTGCTTGATTTTGATTACATTTTTGACAAAGCATATAAAATTACCTCCTACTTTGACTTTGACTTTGACTTTATTTGACCTTGTGACTTTATTATACTTTGACCTTTTTTGACTTTCAAGTATTTGGTTTATAGAAATTGTTTCTATAATAGGAAAAAGCTCGACTCCAATTGACTAAAACAGCTTTGGCAAGATCGTTTTACACCAAGTAAGAAGTATAATCAAAATAATGGCTAAAAGAGATAAGCTTTCAATTTGAATTTCCCTTTTGGAATTTATACAGCTTTTGGAATTACTCCTTCTATACAAAATAAAAAATTGGCTTATCGAAATTTGATAAGCCAATTCATTACGCGTATTTATGTTTTTTACAAGCTCGCTAAATGTGGTGGGACAAGGAACCTGTCCCTATTGTCCCAAGGCGATTTTAATATGGGCTAAGTGATGCTCTGCGTGCCATGCTAATTTTGCGAGTTTGGATGCTACTGTTATTTGACCATTCACCTGGTGAATAAATGTACGTTCTAATTGCTCTTCTGTTAGACTTTGACCTAATGACACGATCCGTTCATTTATTCCTTCTAACATTTTTATAGAAGGTTCTACAGGAAGCTTTGTATCTGGTTGAATAGCCCACTTTTCTTCATCAAAAACTGCTACTGTTGGGTTGTCATCTGTTAATGCCAACTTCAAACGTTGATACATGTTCAATTGTGAATCCGCAATATGGTGAACTAGTTGGCGAACTGTCCAGCTACCATCGCGATATGTTCTGCTCAATTCCTCATCACTTAATGCATCAACCGTTTCTCTTAATCGAATTGTGTATGTTTCAATGTCCTTTAGCCATGCTTGAACTTTCTCTAAAGTTACGTTTTCAGGAACTTGTAGTTGTCCAATTGGGTATCTTACATCCATTTTCAATCCCCTTTTCCCCTAATTAATGTACGAATTATCCCAGTAATTTACTTTAAGAGTTAATCTTATTAAATATAGTTTACTAATTAAATTTTATACTTGTTATTCATCAAATAACATTGTGCCTTTTTCTTTTAAGTTTTTATGGAAAGAGAATGCTTTTTCAAGAATGTGTGGTGTATGTCCGCCCACTGTTTCTTTTGCTTCTTCAAAATATGCACGTAATTGTTGTCTGTACTTAGGATGTGCGATTTCAATTAGCTTTTCTGCTCTCTTCACTGGTGGAAGTCCGCGCAAATCGGCATATCCTTGCTCTGTTACGATCACATCTACATCGTGTTCTGTATGGTCAATATGCGATACAAAAGGAACAATTGCTGAAATTGCGCCGTTTTTCGCTAAGGAAGGTGTTACAAAGATTGTAATTTTCGCGTTTCGTGCAAAATCTCCCGAGCCACCAATTCCATTCATCACTTTTGTTCCACTCACGTGCGTTGAATTGACGTTTCCGTATATATCAACTTCAAGTGCTGTGTTGAATGAAATAACACCTAAACGGCGGATTACTTCTGGATGGTTCGAAATTTCTTGAGGTCTGAACATAATTTTCCCTTTGTATTTCTCTAAATCTTCAGCAAGGGACTCTACACGTTTCTTAGATAGTGAGAATGCTGTACCCACTGCAAATTTAACAACACCCGCATCTATAAGATCAAAAACACCATCTTGTAATACTTCAGAAGCTACTTCGATATCTTTAAATTGAGAAGTTTTCATACCATTAAGAACAGCATTTGCAACCGATCCTACTCCAGATTGTAATGGAGCTAACGAATTTGGTAGTCTTCCTTCTTTAACTTCATTAGCGAAAAACTCTAATAAGTTATCGGCAATTTGCTGTGTTTCTTCGTTTGGCTCAAATAATGGTGAGGGAATATCAGGCTGTTCTGATAAAACAATTCCTTTTACTTTTGCTGAATCTACTTTAATTCCAATTTCACCGATACGGTCCCCTACGCTATAGATTGGAATTTCTCTACGCTCGCCTTGTTCTTTCAGTACATAGATATCATGTAGACCTTCGTACGCGCTAGGTGCTGTCGTGTTAATTTCGATGATAACGTTTTCAGCTTTTTCTACAAAAATCGGTGAGTTTCCTACAGAACCGGTTGGAATAATATAACCATCTTCAGTGATAGCAGCCGCTTCGATAATAGCATAATCAATTTTTCCTAATGTCCCTTTTCTTACTTCTTCAGCTGTATGGGATAAATGCTGATCAATGTAGAAGAGTTCACCGGCATTTATTTTTTTACGCATAACGGCATTACCTTGATAAGGAACACGTAAATTAATGATCCCTGCTTCAGCCATTGATTGGTCTGCAGTTGGCCCTAATGAAGCTCCTGTATAAAGGTTTATTTTGAAATTTTCTTTTTCTCCGCGCTTAGAAAGAGCAAGTGGAAATTCTTTTGGCTCTCCGAAAAGTGTAAAGCCACTCATTCCGAGGTTCATCCCGTTTTCAATCCATGATGCTGCTTCCTCAGCCGAAACTACTTTGTCTAAAAACGCTTCATTTCTGATAAATTGACTTAAATCTTTACCCATTAACAATCACCCCATATTAGTATTGTAGCTTGGTTTTACTTAATCAATTAAAAGCATAGACATTATTGGAGTTAATAATGCTAACCATTAACTCCACATTACCATAAATTGTCTTATCTACATTGTAAAGGAAGTTCCGACTGTTCGTCTATTACATCGTATCTATGATAATGATAGAAAAAATCTATGATACAAGAATATTATTGAGATATAGCTAAGTGAGCCTGATTTTTTTAGGCCTAGTACTAATTTTATCACTAGACGTACCAGGTTATGAGTTCTGCTAATTTCGACTTGAGCTCTATTTATGATAGATTAGTTGCACCACACCAGAGGAGAACGTGTTTGTTTCAACTAATTTTAAATCTAGCCTCTGTTTTATATCACGAAACAACGGCTTTCCTTCTCCCAACACTACAGGGTGAACAGATAATCTAAATTCATCAACAAGACCAAAATTAATAAAATCGGTAATAAGACTTGCTCCGCCATATAACCAAATGTCTTTACCAGGTTTATGCTTTAATTGATTTACCACTTCAAATATATGATCATTGATGAAAGTTGCTTTATCATCATTCCCTTTCAGAGTCCTAGAAAACACATATTTCTCTTTACTATGGATTTGCTCCCAAATTTCTTTTTCAACATCAGGGTCATTTTCTTCGGGAGTAAATTGCCCCCATAAATCATAGCTTTTTCTTCCATAAAAAATAGCATCTATTTGATTTAGGAAGCGATGAAACCCCATATCTGGGTCCATGATACACCAATCTACTTCTCCATTCTTCCCCTCAATAAAGCCATCTAACGTAATGGCTAAATCTAAGATTATTCTTCTTTGTGTTTGATTATTTGGCATGATTTCCCTCCCTAGATTTTTCTACCTTTTCATCAAGTAGTTCAACAGTTATTATGGTGATTTAAATAAAAATAAGCGCTCATCCTAACAGGAAAGCGCTCAACATTGGAATAAAGGATACCATATTCTCTTATATTAGGCTATAATTTCTATCGCTTAAAGTATTAGGCTGTTATATGAGGTGGGACAATCAACCTGTCCCTACTGTCCCACAATTACTGTTTTGGAAGTTTTTATGTTGAAATTCCCAGACAAGTAAAGGCCGAATAAAACTAGTATTGTTCCTGTGACAGCGAATTCAGTAATAGGTTCTCCTAGCAATATTATGCCTAGTATATATCCTGCAACAGGATTTAATAACAACCAATTGTTTGCTATAATAGCGTCTTTCTTAAGTAAGTAAAACCAAAGACTTAAATTAAAAATAGATAATGCAAACACTGACCAAAGTAAATATCCTATAACATTGGAATCAAAGGTAATTGGTTGGCCAGCTTCTAATAAAAGTGTAGGAATTACTAAAATCACTGCTCCAATAACTGTCTGCCACGCATTAATGACAATGGATGGTAGCTGTAAATCCATTTTCTTATAAATTAGACTCCCTAAAGCCATTGATATAATCGCACCAGTTAAAAGTAAAATACCACTGATAGAAGCATGACTACCTACTAATGACGGATAAGAAGCAATGAATAGCCCTAGGAAACAGATAACCATCCCTCCCCATTCCTTTAGTCGAATGGTTTGTCCTAAAAACATAAAGGCAAAAAGTGCAAATAATAGAGAATTCACAGGTACAAAAAGATTAAAAATACCTGAAGAAACGGTCTTCAATGCCACTAAACCAAATCCTAAAAAAAAGGTAGTGTTTAATAAGCCTAACCAAAATAATGTTCCAAATTCCTTTTTATTCGGCATTCTATATTTTCCTTTTTGAAATATGTAAATATAGATCAGAAGCAAAGCTCCAGCAATCAAAATACGTAGAGTAGCAAGTGTTAGTGGTGGAGCAGACTGAAGCCCAAATTTCATTGCAACAGCTCCAGAAGCATATAAAACTGTAAATAATAGTCCTAACATCAAACCTTTCGAGCCCATAAAGTTGTATCCCCTTTGACTTAAGATACTCTTATTATTGCAAAAGCGAATCTATTAATCTATCACTTTATAGAATTTTCTGTAAATAAAGGCAACTATTATTCATTACGTCCCGTTGATCAATAAAAAAGCCCTCGTTTCTTAAAAAGACGAGAGCATAAAGTGAAACTTCATTCAGATCTGATACGGCCTTACAGCTATGATTTTTTATATCTCCCCGGTATATACTTTTCGCTAGCTTTAAAGTTATAAACGGGTTTAATGAAGCAAGCAATCTCAGATGTTTCTTCGATTTTTTCCAAGATCTCATTCATAGGTTTGTAGGCCATTGGGGCTTCATCAAGTGTTGCTTCTGAAACGGATGTCGTCCAGATTCCCTCCATCGTTTTATGGAAGTCTTCCATGCTTAACGATTTTATGGCTTTTGTACGACTTAATATTCGGCCTGCTCCGTGGGGTGCTGAATAATTCCAATCTTCATTTCCTTTACCCACAGCTAATATAGAACCATCTCGCATATTCATCGGAATAATGAGGCGTTCTCCTTTTTGCGCAGAAACGGCCCCTTTGCGTAAAATTAAGTTCTCTGTATCAATATAATTATGGACGGTATCGAAGCGGTCCAACTCATCAAACCCCATATTTTCTGTAATCGCACGAGCAATTTCTTCACGGTTTGCTTTTGCAAAGGCTTGGGCTAATTTCATGTCATGCATATAATCCTGGAAGTTCTCACCTTCCAAATACGCTAAATCAGGTGGAATTACTGGATTTTTATCTTTAAAGCTTTGAATGGCAGTTTGGATTTCTTTTTCTCGTCCCGAAAGCTTTAATTGTTCAATCATTTCATTAAGATCTTGTTGGCGAATATTGGAGATTGCTACTTTTTGATAGTAATTTGCAATCTTTGCCCCAACATATCGGCTGCCTGTATGAATCGTTAAATAATGGTGGCCTTCGGAATCAACAGATACTTCTATAAAATGATTCCCCCCTCCTAAAGTACCTAAGCTATAAAGGCTTTTATCCTGAGTTAATATGTGTTTTGCTTTAAACTCTTGTACAGATGGAAATTCTGTATTAATCAATCTTACTGTCTCATCTGAATGCAGCTCTTGCCCGCTTGGGACGTATGTTCGAATAACGTGATCAAGCCTATTAAAGTCAACTTTCTTATTTTGAAGCTTTACAGTTAAAACACCGCATCCAACATCAACACCCACAAGGTTAGGAACCACTTTATCTTTTAACTGGATGGTCGTTCCGATCACACAGCCTTTTCCAGCATGATAGTCTGGCATAATACGAATCTTTGTATCCTTTAAAAATGCTTGATTACAAAGCTCTTGTATTTGCTCGAGTGCCGTTTCCTGTGGGTAATTTGAAAAGACCTTTGCTTCAGTTTGCGTTCCTGTAACTGAAATCACTAACTTCCCCTCCTCAAAAGCACATTACCAATAGGCTACCATTTACTGTATATTGTTACAATACATGATCGCCTAAAGTACCCTTTCATTTCCGTTAGCATGAATTTTCACTTTTACTCCATAAGACGTACCACTATATATTGCATTGTGAATTGATGTGGTATCAATGGTTTCTTCTATAATAAATGTTCTACTTTCTTTTGGAGCAAGCGAAATTGTATGCACACCGTTTATATTCATTAACGATTCCATCAAATAATCATCAGCTCCATATAGAACTTCGTGAAAAGTTACTTCAAAAGTCAATTGTTCGTTACTATGATTAATAAAATAAACCTCACACTTTCCTTGTAAGAACGCATCATCTATTTCATCTCTTGTAAATTCACATTTTGTTTGTTTTTCATCATAGGATATTGCATAAATTCCAGACGCAAATGATTCTTGATATAAATTAATCACGAATCTAGGTATAAATGAAAAGGCAATGATGACTATAATGACAGCAATAAATTGATGTGAATTTAACGCCCTAACCATGCAGACCATACAAAATAATAAGAGGACAACACTAACTACGCCTACTTGATTGATACTTCCTGCAATTTTTATTGGAATATTAAAAATTGACATCGTCATATCCGCGTAAGAATTATTTGGAAACGGAAAGGTTAAAACCATTGACACAATAAATAAAAATATGGAAATGTACAAATACTTTTTTGATCTAATCAAACTTTCCCTTTGTTTTTTATACATCATTTCACTTCTTCCTCCAGATGACTGTAAAAATTTGCTTACTTACTTTACGTAAACTGGAATCTAAAGTTTCAAGTAATTGGAAGAATTTAAATAGTTGGGAGATATCTTTTTAAATTGGGGTCATTTGTCACAAAAAGGGACGATAACTTCACATATTAGGATGATTTCGTCACAAATAAGGGCGATAACTTCACATATTAGGATGATTTCGTCACAAATAAGGGCGATAACTTCACATATTAGGATGATTTCGTCACAAATAAGGGCGATAACTCCAAAGAATCCTTATTTTCCATCACTACATATACTGTTTAGAACTAACAATTTAGGAGTGAAAAAATGGGATTTTTCCAACCCTAGGGAACAATGGCACCTAATCCCAAAGTACCCCTACCATTTTATTTTGGAGGTTTCGTATGACAAATTTTTATTCGTTTACTGGAACTGTCACGATGATTAGTGAATTTTTCACAGGCCAAAATGGCGAAGGTTGTACTCAATTATTTACATTAGAAAATGAAGAGGGGTTAATTGTTAATTTTGTAGTTTCACCGTCAACTTATTTTGTAGATCATGAAATGGTTATGGTAGGAGATCGAGTCACAGGTTATTATGACGGAGATCTACCAGCGATTCTAATTTACCCTCCACAATATCAAGCCATTGTCATGGTTAAAGATAATCCTGACCAAAATGTAAAGGTTGATTATTTTAATAACCAATTGGTGAGTAGTGATGGCCAGTTACTATTACATTTATCGCCTTATACCCAACTTTTACTAACAAACGGGCAACGCTTTTCAAGATATCCAGGAAATCGTGATTTAATTGTTTTCTATGGAGCGTCCACAAGAAGTATCCCTGCTCAAACCACACCTTACCGGATAATCGTTCTATGTTAAGATTTTTTTACAGTAAGCAAAAAGTTTAGGTAAAACTCGTTCATTACTGACGAGTTTTTTATTATGTTTGAAAATTATATCTTTCAAGAGACTTTGCTTAATTTTAAAAATTCCGCACTTATACCATACACAAGATGAATAAACACATAAATTATTATTGAAATGAGGGGGTGAAATAATATGTCAAACGATTATGATCGCTACGACTACAACAATAATGGATTTGCATTATTAGTTGTTTTATTTATCCTTTTAATTATCGTAGGTACAGCGTTCATGAATTATTACTACTAATTTAGTAATTATCCACTTCCGGAACTTTAAAATATCCTATTATAAGACCTTAATTACAAAGATACTTACTCTATGGAAAATAAACTAAGAAAAATCCCTTCAACACTAGTATTACACTGTGTGAGGCGATTTTTTTAAGTGAGTTGATAGTAACGAATTAATTCTTTACAAAAATATTATTTTAGATAAATAGATAACTGTCGTAACTGTAATCATGCTACATAGGGTAGACAATAAGACAACTTGTGCAGCATATTCAGGATGGTTAACATATTCTAGTGCAAAAAGAGAGCTATTTCTTGAAGTAGGAAAAGAGCTAGCAATCAACAATGCCTGTGCTGTTGTACCTTCTAATTTAGAATAAAAATCACTATAAAAGCAATACAAGGTGATAATATTAGTCTTCCGAGGAGACTTAAGACGAGTGGAGTTGTCAATCGTTTAATTTTTAAAAAAGCACTCTGGGCACCGAGTGTAATTAGTGCAATTGCCAAAAAGCATTAGTTGTATTTTCGATAGGAGTCCAGAGAAATGGAGGAATGTTAATAGACGCCACATGGAAGAACATCTCAGTACAAAATCATAAAGAATGTTTAAAATCTGCCAATCACGTTCATCCATTTGGTTCCTCCAAAAAATAATCTATATTAGTTAATTAAACATTTATATTATGATAGTCCATCTTATCGTTCCCTCTCATTCTATCATAATCTTCTGAATTCAAATGCAGTTACAGTTATAAAGCGATGTTGATTGTTGGATAAGTTCCTCGTACATATAGAAAATGAATGTTTTCACAATGAATTATTCAGTAAAGTGACGAATTATATGATTCCCACCACATCTATTGCATAAAATGCCTTTAGATACTAATGAGCGAACTATTTGTTTTAAAAATCATGGATTAACAAGTTGATCAGCCGGAGTCTAGGATCAGCTTTCCATACAGTTAACTTTAAAAAAAGGGAGCGAGCAATAGATGAATATGAGAAACAATCCTGAAGAACGATTCTTTCAAGAAGAAACAACTGCTTCACAAATTGGAAGTGAAAATGCATCAGATAAAATTGAGATTTTAGGAAATTTAGTTGTTCTTGTTGGCGAAGCCATTGTTGTATACTCCCAAGTAATTGCCGCCCAAGAAAAGGCTCAAGTAAAACAAAATGCAGCTGATGGTCAAAATAATGTTCAACTACAATTAAATCAGATATCGAAAGAGCTCGATGAAATTAAAAGATTATTAAGAAAAGCATTATAGCGAGGAACGAAAATCATTAGTGGTGGTTTGTACACTTAAGGTCCTTATGCGCATCTGGTGTTTTGCATTGTGCGCTTGGCCATGCTTTATCTGTCCTTGAAACTCCTTTGTTCGTTCAGTGATTTGTACCTTGCGTCAAACACTACACAAAAAAGCAGTACCCAATCTCCAAAAATTATTTGGATCAAAGGGTACTGCTTTTATTTGAATACTATTTACGGGTTATAACTAATTTTTGTCTATTACTTACTTTTGTCCTGTTTCTTAATAATAAAAGGAGCAGCAACAAGAGCAAACATTAAGACGATTCCTAGGTAACCAATTAATGGATAAAAATAACTTACAAGTTGAGTAAATCCAACGTAGCTTGCTAAATATCCAACGATCATCGTGATGATAAAGAAGATTTTAAACTTCTTTGTTCCTGACTCTGCAAAACGAGCAGTAAACGAGAAGAACATGCCAATCGCAGTATTATAGATCATTCCAAAAATAACTAAAGACATGATCAGCCCTAATACAGGTGATAAATTACTTACAATTCCAAGCATCGGCATATCTAAAGTGCCAACATCTCCGATTTTAGAAAAGATGGCTAGATGACTTAAAATAATCATGATTCCAAGTACAAGGCCACCCAATAATCCACCTTTTGCTGCAATCTTTGGATTCTTTTCAGTTCCCCCCATAACAATGGACATCGAGGCGCCTACTGCAACATTAAATGAAACATAATTAATACTAGAAATAAACCAGTTTGGTAGAGTTGTAGGTGTGGCTTGAGCAACTTCGTTCAGTGACGCAAATGACGCATCCATCGATAGTAAACTATAAATTGAAATAAGTACAACGAAGAAAATAAGAAACGGTGTAATACCCCCAATAATTGAAACTACACGGTTTACTTTCAATAATCCCGTTAAAATAACGAAGATTGTCATAAGAGTCGATCCAACAAAAAATGGTAATCCAAACTGTTGATTCAGGTTAGAACCTGCACCTGCAATCATAACGACCCCGACTCCAAATAACGTAAAAATCAAAATATAGTCTATGAGTGTCCCTAGGTATCGTCCACTTATTCTGTAAATGACATCTTTATGTGAGTTTGTTTGAGTATAACTCCCAAGCCAAACAAGGACCATTCCAATAAATGAAAAAAGAGCGGTTGATAGAATGGCTCCGAAAATACCCAAAATTCCAAAACTAGTAAAGTACTGTAAAATTTCTTGTCCTGATGCAAAACCAGCACCCACGATTACTCCGATAAAGGCGCTTCCGATTCTTAAGATGTTATTCACTTTAAGGTCTCCTTATTATTCTATGTACATATGATAGGTTACAATTATATTTCTAAACTAATCAATTTCATAGTCATTTTTTTGCATTTTTCATTATAAGGAAAATTCCGAATAATAAAACTACTAGAATTCTATTTGTTTTTTCAAAATTTACAGATTAAAGATAATAACGTCTTACATAATTATATACTAAGAACAATGAGAATAGTTAAAAAATTCCCGTATTTTTTAATTTTTCCTTGTAAATTACAGTATTTTTATAAATTATAAACAGGGATATTGTATAATATTGGGGTTTTGATAATAAAAAAGAAAAGCAAATTCAACTCTTGTGATATTGCTCCTCTTTTCATTACTAATATTTAATTTTTATTTGTTGCTCGATTATGATATACAGTTTTTTCTATTGATACTGAGAATCGGAAGAATCCAAGCTATTAGTCCAAGTACAAAAGCACCACGATTAAGCCATCAATCATATCTCTCACCCCAATAATTTATGACTTTTTACCAATGCATTTAGTTCATTACTTGGTTTACAACCTTGACAACACCATTCTCAACGTATGATTCTAAAACTACATTGCCTTTATTATTTAAAAAGTAACTATAAGTTTTAGCGTCGTCATCAACCTTCACAGAAACCATCCAATTTTTATCTCCAGCTAAATTCGCTATGAATGGTTCTGTCTCGATATTCATTGCAGAAAGTCCTTCATTTTCTAATAAATAGTTTTGTACTGCTTTTTCAGTAGAATGCAATTGATATTGTACAAAGCCAAAAACAATGGCAATGACGGCTACCAAGCCTAAAAGGTATTTGTATATTTCTTTCAAACAATCTCCTCTTTTCAAGTAAAATGTTTATGTATATGCTTTTTTATTTCTTAGTAGGTAATAAGATAATGAGCGGAGAATTTCCGTCTAAAGTATAGTGTGGGGGCTTAGAATTAGAAATAAGCGAAGAAATACCGATTAACTGCTTTAAAAAGGCTATTTTCAAAGATTTGGCTAAGATAAACGGAATAACTTCCCTTCATTCAGTAGAATTTTAGATATTTTTTAATTTAAACGAATTAAGCCGGTTATTTTTTAAAACGTCTTCTATGATAATTTGTTCCAATAAAGTAATGATTTTTACTCAAGGTTATTAGCTCTTCAACTTTCCATAAAAAAATAAAATACTAAAACCGATTACCCGCTACGGTTCAATGCAATTGTTCTAATGTGAATTTCACAAACTAAAAAAACCTCTCGAAAGTTACAACTAACTTTCAAGAGGTAATTTTTAATTAATACTGATTAAATGGTATGCCCGTTTCATGGATTGCTTGAGCTAAGCTGAATATTGATACGGCAACATCAGCATAAGTTACTTCACCTTTTGGATTAAATTGGTTCTTTTGGGCGCTTACTAATTCTAATGCATCTGCTAACGCTACATATCCTCTATATTCATTTTGTATTTTGCTTGAGTCAGCAAATGATAATTTATAAATATCATGTTTTTTCGCTGCTGTTTCAAGACCTAGTGCTCGAATATACCAAACTGCTAGCTGTTCACGTGTAAGTTTTGCATCAGCCTTAAAGGTCTCATCTGCATTAATAATGCCTATTCTAACAGCTCTCTCTACAATCGAATAGTAAGGATGATCAGGACCAATATTTGCATATGTTTGATTTGCATTTTCTTCTGCAGCTCTTGTGTCGAACTCATAGAAATAAGACAATGACTTCACTAATAACTTCAGTGCTTCCCCATTCGTCATTGAGCTATCTGCATTAAATGATGCTGCATCTTTAATTTCTAACATGCGGTTTTGAAGCAAATAATTTAATTCAGCTTCTGCAGTCGGATGTGTCAAAACAGGTGTATCATTTTTTCTAAATAAATTACTCCATTCCCCTGTGTTCGCATCTAAATAACTATAAGCCTCTCCGTTATAAATAGGTGTATAAACTAATTTATAATCATGGTCTTTTGGATCATTTCCTTGTTTGATATATTGAAGTTTTAAGCTTAACGCATCGGTTAATTTATTTTTTGCATCTTCTTTTGAAACAACTTCTTCTGGTGATGGCCAGTCCACATTATCGCGGTGATTAATATATAAACTATTTACTGAACCATTAGTCCCTACTCCAACATTGATTTGATGCCCTTCAACTAAAATTCCATTGACTACTCGAGGGAATGTAAAGTAATAAGTTCCTTGAGATTCAAAGAAAGATGGTTCATCAATTGGTTTTGCATAATTATTTAAATACGATGGAACCCATTCTTTTAAATAATCCAATGCTTTAGCCAATGCTTGTTGTTCAGTAAGTTTTCCTTTATTACCTGCGCTTTCGCCACTTTCTATTAAGATATCTCGCTTCATGTCGTGATAAGAGACTATTTCACCTGTGGCCTTATTAAATTCAATGCTAGAACCCATGCCACCGTATGCCCAATCGTATGAGTATTGAACACTTAATAAGTCTTCGTTACCATAATTTACTTCTTCAACGGATGAAATAGTTAATTTTACTTTATCTGAGTCTATTTTCAACAGTTGTTCAGCAGCCTTTTTTGCCTGTTCTACTGTCATATTGGCTTGTCTTGCTGGCAAAGGTTTTGCAGCTAACTTTTCAATTTTCGCTTCTTTTGGTACTTCTTTTGTAAAATCATTAGCCGTTTGCCAGTCACCAGAAATTGCATTTACACCATATTTGACGTTTGGACTATAAATCAGTGCAATCGATTCATCACCCGTGCGATAATCCGTGATCACTTGATATCTTAAGCTGACATCTAAATTATCTTTTATCTTTTGTAATAATTCGTTTTCACTTTTAATCTCTTCTATTTTATCGAAAGTTGCATCTTTTGCATCTTCAGCATAACGATAGAAGCTAACAACCTCACCATTTCCAAGAATAGTTAGTTGAATTTGTTGGTCTGCTAGTGGAACATTATTTTTCTTTTGTACAAATCTAAATTCATAGCGTACTGGTTCTGTAATTAATTGATTAGAATAATAGGAATAATCAATAGTATCTTTATCTATTTCAAATTCTTTTCCCTTCGCCATTTTATTCAAAAACGAAACAGCGATCTTCTCTGCCTCTTCTTTCGATACTTTTGCAGGGAAAAGTGCATCTGCTGTATTAAGAGGTTCGAAATGGAAAGTTTCAAGCTCTAAATCATCCCCAACAAATACAATGCTTCCATAAAGATCTTTTCCTTTTACTGTTTTGTGGAAGCTTAAATCATAGCGAATTCGCTCATCATCTGGATAGTAATGACCATTACTCATATAAAAATCATTACTTGATAAAAAATCAAATTGTTTTGGGAACAGTTCTTTTAACTTTTTAATTAACGTATTTTTCGAGATTGTTGTCTCTGTCGATGCTACTTCAATTGCAACTCTTTCTGGTTGATTCTCTATAGGTGTTTGTGCATTTGCGACAGAAGATAGTACTCCAAATGAAAGGGCTGTTGATGTGACAAGTATTCCTACTTTTCCTAATTTTTTCAAAACGTTTCCTCCCTAATTTACAGATTGTTTATATTCTACCATAATTATCCAATATAAAATATAAGGATTTCTCACTATATACAAATTTTTCTATCTAATAGAATATAAATGCTATAAATATAGAGTTATAAAACTAAGGTTACAATATATTCACAAAAGACAAAAAAACACCTTTCTACTTGTGGAAAGGTGCCAAGCTGTTATAGTTTATCAAGTTTCAATTTCTAAATATCATTCTAAATTGTATGACATAAAAGGCTCTACTATATTAAAACCCAATTTTAATGCTATATCTTTTGGAAATCCAGCATCTAGGTGCATGCAATACACTCGATCTCTAATTTTCCACTCTATAAGTTCATCTAATTTTCTTAACGAAAGATGTGGATTATCATTATAATCTGCCTTACAAGTATCTTGATAAAACACATCAAATTTACCATCATGAAGTATGTCGAGAATGTGGCGTGGGATATCGTTACAGTCTCCACTATAATAAGTTGTCTTATTTTCATAATGTAATATATAACTAAAGCAATCTAAATCTTTTACATGTTTTACTTGTACAGCTTCAAAATTAATTTGAAAGTTCCCATATTTATAGGCCTCTTGAGCATCAAATTCTGTTAAGTTATAAGTTTTTTCCTCAACACCCATCATTTTTAAAAGTGCTCGAATTTTCAATTTTTTCGGTGCATAAACATGTACATTATTCTCTGCTAAAGTTCCCATTACATAATATCCATAAAAAATTAGGTCTCCTAATGAGCCAACATGATCTGGATGAGTATGTGTTAACAGAACACAAATTTCCTCTACATCTTTTAATAATTGACTTTGATGAATTTTACTAAAAGTACTGCTGCCACAATCAATCAGAAAAAGTACACGATCCTTTTTAATAAACGCTGCATTATTCCCTAAATTTGTATTACAGGCACTTCCGCAACCGATAAAACTTAACATTATATACCCCTTTTCTGTTCTTTATGTACAAAACAAATCATTGAAATTAGCAACAAGATGAAAACTTTTAATATTACAAATAGTATGTACAAAAACAATAAAATCAATTGTTCAACCCACTCCTTCATTGAACAAGAACATAATATCTCAACAATATTAAAACACCATAAATTACCTAAAGTAATTTTAAATATTTTATATTATGATTCTTTTATCAACTTAAGAGGTGAAACATGAAAACGATATCAAAAGCAATTACAACAGTTGGACTTGCAAGTGCAATGCTATTATCTTCAGTGGGCGGTGCAGCAGCAGCGGAAGTACACTACAAAGATGTTAAAAAGACTGACAACTTCTATAATTCAGTCGATTTCTTAATCGAGCAAAATGCTATTAGTAAGACATTACCGAAATTTAGACCTTACGAAAATATAACACGTGGGCAATTTGCTAGTATCTTTGCTAAAATTCTAGGTTTAGATGTTTCAAATATTGAGAATCCAGGCTTTACAGATGTACCTAAAACCCATCAATTTTATAAATATGTTGCAGCTCTTGAAAATTACGGAGTTATTGGTGGGTATGGAAATGGAAAGTTTGGAGTAAACGATCAATTAACTCGTGGACAAATGGCTGGAATCCTAATGAAGGCATACGGTATTCCCGTAATCCATTCTGAAGGATATGCTTCGTTAAAAAGCAATTTTGGTGAATCTAATTTAGTAAAATCTAACGATATTTTCGATGGCTACGATTTTAAAAATGGGCAATGGAATGATGAACTAGAAACACTAGAGTACTTTGGTGTCTTGGGTGGTTATAAAGATGGTAATTTATACCCTAACAAACCTATTAACCGTTCACAGTTTGCTAATATGATTTACAAAATGGAAGACTATGGATTCGGTTATTATCATTACCAATATGTTGATTCCATATTTGACGATTTCGCAACTATTGGAGTGAGCGAAGAAGAAGCAGATGAAAAGTTTAACGAATTTATTAATAGTAATGAATTAGTAGAATTTGTTACTATGTATCCTATTCCATCCGACATTAGTAGCGATGATTATGATTTAGTTATGACAGTTTATCCTGTCAAAGAAGGCGAAATGATTTTCGAAGATATTAATGCTAAAATCGTTGTTGAATATAGTGAAGAAGATGGTTGGTGGATTTCAGTTGAAAAGATCAGTGAAGAGTCAACAACACCTACTACAGAAGACCCTAATATAGAAAACACTGATTCAGAAAATACGGGTATAGTAACAGAATAATTTCATGAAAAATCCACGAGAAAGCCAAATCTCGTGGATTTTTTGAAGAGTAAATGTCCTATTGAAAAGTAGTTTTTCTAATCATCCCTGCTACCGCATTTGAACCATAAATAATTCTGGTTGTACGACCATATGCACAATTTGAATTTGCAGACGTGGTGGCAACTTAGATTCTATAAAAATAGTTGTGTAATATACCTCCAAAAAGGTTACAAAGTAGACTAAAAAAGATGTTTCAAAGTATTTTTCCGAAATTGCAATACAATACGAAATAGGTTTCATATATTAAATATAAAATTTTAGAGAATACATCCAATAAAAAAAACGATTGCTCTTATAAACAATCGTCCTCAAATAGACTTACTTACAACTTTTGATATTCCCTTTTAATAAAGCAGGTCCCAATTTTTCACTCTTAGAATTTGATAAACGAACCTGAACTTCAACATTTTCCATTTCGGCTGTAATTTCATCAAATCTACCTGCCCACGTAGGACCATCCTGTTCTGGAGTAGGATATAAAATAAAACGCCAACTAATTTCTTTTGGAATAAAAGCAAAGCCCTCATAGCGGTCATAATCTCCAAATGCAGTTGGCTCTGGAAGGTGTACGCCAAGAATACTGATATTTGTTCGTGCAGAACTTGGAGGACGTAATTGTACTTTATAAATGAGCGCAGAACCCTTTGCGTTTGTAAGCTTTTGATCAATAGGTTCTAAAACAATACTGCAGGGCATTGTAATTGCTTTTGATTGGGAGGGACAAATAACCAAAATTATAAGAATAATTAAACCCCAAATGATTTGTTTCATAAAACACCTCTTTAGTTCAATGAATGGGATTTCCCCATCGATTAACGATTAAATCCTCTTCATAAGCTCAATGAACGGGATTTCACCACCAGTTAACGATAAAACTCCTCTTCATAAGCCCGATGGACGGAATTTCGATAATGAGCAAACACTCTGGCGATTCTTGCGGTTATTTTACCCTCAAAATTTGTAATTTATTGATAAACCTGTACAACGAACAACGATTCATTTATTTATATATTTATTTATTTGTTTGTACTTTTGATTTCATATTGAAAATTAATAGACCAATAATAATTAACACGACTCCCAAAATATCTACCCATTTTAAATTCACTTGGGGCAATACTAAAAATCCTGTCACATCAAAGATTAGTGAAAAGATCAATTGTGCAATCACACCTATTAAGACGGCTTTTGTCGGTCCTAGTCGTTTCATTGCTTGCATCATACAATAAATAACCCCAATTCCCACTAACCCAAAAAACCAATAACTAACTTTCATGCCGCTAAAATCAAAAACATCCATTCCGTCAAGTATTAACCCGAATAAAAGTGATGCAATGCTACCGGTAATAAGTACAAATGTAGTGGCAATCCACCCTGTCACATACTCATTTAAATGGCGATTAAAGATATTTTGTAAACCAATAAAAGCACCTGCAACTACTGCTAAAATGCCACCTAAAATCAATTTCGTTTCTCCTCATTAATATATTTTTGGCTACTTCGGTTACAATCAACAATCATGGAACAAGAATCCCTTTTATGTAAGTCCTCCTATAAACTTATAAAAACTACTCCTATCATCATGAGTGTCAAACCAATCCACTGCATTCCTGCAATAGGTTGTTTCCTTACATCAAACACCCCTAACGCTTCAATAATTACGACGGTCCCCAATTGAGCGATTAATGTTAACGAAATGGCTACAGTTGCCCCTACTAATGTGACAGCAATAACACTAGAAGCAACCACGATTGCGCCAAAAGAACCTCCAAATAAATATAATGGTTTCACTTTTTTAAACCCGTTCACATGACTTTTCTTTGAAAATAAATAAATGATCAATGCGCCTGTAGCTCCAACAGCTTGTGTAATCATAGCGGTTGTCCATGTACTCACTCCAGATCCAATTGCGGCGTTTGTTACACTTTGGAGTGCAATAAAAAAACCAGTCAATATAGCCATTAAAATCCCAATCATCTTAATCCTCATCTCAAGTAAAATTATTAGTATAAATACAAAAAGGCAACTCACCCATTCTTTAAACAAAACGACTATTGCCTACCAAATGATAAAACTCACTTTTCATCTTAGTATCTCGTTTTTACGCAGATTTATTTTATCTTTTACTCACAAATATCCTTTATAGTAAAGAAAATGTTCCAATCCCCCCAGGAAGTTCCACAAAATAAACTTCCTCCTCTTGAAGAAAAGGGCTATGTATACAAACTTCTCACACAACATTTTAGAAAACACCTCTTTTTGCAAAATACGACACGTCACTTTCTTTTCTTAAGCAGATACCCTTAAAACTAATACTCCCTAACCGCCAAAAAAAAAGTGCTAAACTCTCTAGGAGCCTAGCACTAACATTTATTGTGAAATTATCGATTAACTTCTCTTGCAAATGCTCGCTTTAAAGCATCTGCCGCTTGGTTTACAGCTTTCATCCCTTGCTCTAAAGTACCTGGCATCCAGAAGAAGCCGTGAATCATACCATTATATCGAGTTTCTTCTACTGATACTCCAGCTTCTTTAAGACGTTGTGCATAGGCTTCTCCCTCATCACGCAACGGGTCAAATTCTGCTGTAATAACGAGTGCAGGAGGTAAGCCACTTAAATCCTCTGCCTTTAATGGAGAAGCATATGGATTCTCTCCATCTTGTGGATCACGCAAATAATGATCCCAGAACCAAATCATGCTATCTTTTGTTAACAAATAACCATCCGCATTGTCTCTATAGGACACAGTTTCATAGGAGTGGTTCGTAACAGGATAAATTAACAATTGATAAGCTAAATCAATTTCATTTTTATCACGAGCCATTAAAGAAACGACCGCAGCTAGATTTCCACCTGCACTGTCACCACCTACCGCAACACGGCTACTGTCAACCTGGATGGATGGGCCATTTTCAACTACCCATTTCGCAGCTGCATAAGCATCGTCAGCAGCCGCTGGGAATTTATGCTCTGGCGCTAATCGATAATCAACCGAAACGACAACACAATTTGCTCGGTTAGCTAAAAGCCGACAAGGAACGTCGACCGTATCTAAATCTCCAATTACCCAGCCACCACCGTGGTAAAAGACAAGAGATGGGAAAGGGCCATCTCCATTAGGTGTATATATACGGACTGGGATGTCACCCCCAGGTCCAGGAATTACTTGGTTTTCTACCCTTCCAACTTTTTCTGGAATTCCTGCTAGAGCACTAAAATCTGTTGTTAATCTTGCTTCCTCTGGGCTAAGCGAACTCATTGGTGGTGCACCTGCTGCTTCCATCTGTTCTAATAGAAATTTTGCTTGAGAATCAAGGGCCATAATAAAAAATCCTCCTTAAAAGATTAATAGATTTTATTCAGACTATATGAAATGATAGCGCTTTCAAATTAATTTTTAGCACTACTTTTTGAAACTAATGAAAATCCTTCGTATCCTTTTGATGCTATTTCATCACAGATTTTGCGGTATCCATCATATCCACCAACATAGATCTGGAATCCTCTTGCCTTGCCTTCAATATTCGCACCTGTATACCAAGATTCAGTCTTTGTATAAAGTGTTGCATCTGCTAGATCTCTACAATGCTGACTCCACTTTTCTTCGGCTTCAGGTTTTGCTTCAAATACTTCCACTTCGTTCTGACAAAGATGATTAATGCAATCTATAACCCATTCAACATGCTGTTCAATAGCTGCGGGCATATTTCCTAAAACGGATGGACTTTCCGGACCTGTTAACATAAATAGATTTGGGAATCCTGCTGTAGTTAATCCCAAATATGTTTTCGTCTTCGCACCATTTTCCCACTTTTCTTTTAATGACACACCGTTTTTACCTTTAATATCAATCTTAAACAATGATCCGGTCATCCCATCAAAACCAGTTGCAAACACAATTGCATCCAATTCAAACTCACCCTCAGAAGTACGAATCCCTTTAGATGTAATCTCCTCAATCGGTGCTTTTTTCACATCTACTAACCTTACATTTTCGCGATTATATGTTTCAAAGTAATTCGTATCAATAATGGCCCGCTTCGTACCGTAATAATGGTCAGGCACTAGTTTATCGGCTGTTTCTGGATCCTTAACAATCTCACGAATTTTCGAGCGTACAAATTCCGCGACAAGTTTGTTTCCTTCCTCATTAACTAGGAGATCATTATATGCGAATAGAATTGCCCATCCGCCTTTTTCCCAAGCTGCCTCTAACACTTTTCGGCGTTCTTCGGGAGTATCTTCTAATACGGATCTCTCTCCATAGTACATGGCCATTCCAGCGACGGAATTACGCATTAAATGTCTCATACCGTGATAATTTTCTTTTGATTTTTGAAGAAACTCTTGAGTATATTGATAATTTTTCGCAGGCACACTAAATTGTGGTGTACGTTGGAAAACCGTAAGATGTTTGGCTTCCTTCGCAATTACTGGTATAGATTGAATACCACTCGAACCAGTTCCAATCACCCCAACCCGTTTACCAGTGAAATCTACCTTTTCATGTGGCCAATGACCAGTGTGATACCAATCACCATCAAAGTTATCTAACCCCTTAATATTAGGAACGTTAGCTGTTGATATACAACCAACCCCTGTGATAAAGTATTTCGCTGTTATTTGGTCACCTTGGTCTGTTTGGATTAGCCATCTTTTACTACCCTCGTCATAGCTAGCAGAGGTTACACGAGTGCTAAAATTGATATCAGGACGCAGATCGAATTTATCAGCTACGAAATTCAAATATTTCAAAATTTCAGGCTGTTCAGGATAACGAGATGACCATGACCATTCATTATAAAGCTCCTCAGAGAAGGTATAGTTATAGCAAATGCTTTCTGAATCACAGCGTGCGCCTGGATAACGATTCCAATACCATACACCACCAACTCCGTCAGCTGTCTCGTATACTCTTGTAGACAAACCGGCCTCTCTTAAACGATATAGCATGTACAATCCCGAAAATCCAGCCCCAATAACAATAGCATCAACACTTGCAGTTTCACCTTGACGTTTATTCGAAACTCCCATATACTACCTCCTAATTTATGAGCTATGAAACTTTGTGTAGTTATAATAGACACGTGCTTATCAGATGGAGTACGAGCTTATCTATTTATGCTAGTCTACTAACTATGAATCTAATCTATGAATGCGCATACATTTTTATGCCGATCTAATTACTAGAATGACCAATGTACCCTTGTAGATTTGTAAGTGGCACATGTTTTCGACAATTCTTAGGTCCTCAAAAGCATGACTCTGTATTAGACTTAACTACCATGAGCAGAAGTATTAATATATGCATTTAATATACCTTGACTAGATCTTTTATAATTTTGTATATAACAAGCTTATTCCTTAACAAAATAAGATTTGTTTGCTTAACGTATGTCTTCTTTGATTTTATTTGAGTTTTATTAATCAATTGCCTAGACAAAAGAAAAAACAGCAAGGTATTCAATTCCCCTACTGTTTTCACTAATTTTATATTGTTATTAGATCCTTAAACTAAGAAGTTCGTTATTAACGATTACCCAATTATAAAACTTTCTCAATTTCCTCTTTTAATTGTTGTGCATCAATTTCAACAGGAAATTGGAATTCTTGGTCATTGATAAAAACAGCAGGCACCATTTTTACGTTGCGTTCTACTGCTTCTGCTACAATTTGTAGGCCGATATCGATTGTTTCAGGTTCTTCTTTCAAACCATACTGTTCTGTCAGCATTTTCTTAATCGTATCACTATCTTTTTCATGCCACTCGCTTTGTTTTGCGAATAACTCTTTCATCAAATCATAAATCTTTTCTGGTTCCTTGTAATCAAAGAAGCAATTCGCAAGTGTACCATAAAGAAGCATTTCACGTGGCTTATCAAAATGCTTGATTATGTATTGTACTTTGCCCTCTTGGATATATGATTGTAATGTTTGGTCTGCATTTTCAAAAAATGTAGCGCAATATGGGCAAGCTAGATTTAAAAAGACTTCTACTTTCACGGGTGCATCTGGTGAACCATAGCTTAATTGTGCATTTTTAACGTCTGTTGTCATCTGAACCAACTCCTTATAGAATAACGATTTTTCAAAATATTAGGAAACTCTTAGATTGAAATCCCCCACCAAATATAAAACTCAATAATTATATTCTAATATTATACCATTATTTACTAGATTTTTTATAAAATAATCAAGCTAGTTTGTGTAGAAAATATCTTCTATGGTCCTGTGTAACGCAATGTTTAACCTATGACTTTGAAAGTGGGACGAGGAACCTGTCCCCTTGTCCCAATCTCATAATCTATGCGTAGAAAGTGAATTCCAAAGATATGCATGTTATGGACAGCTGTTAAGGTTGTTGGGGACGTTTCTTCAATGACGAAATGTTCATGGATGGGCAATTGAAAGACGAATTGTTTTATCGCTAAATAAGTCCCCGCATCTCCACTTGCATTACTTGTTAAATGTAGTTTTCCGTTTTCTTCATGTAATGCCAATATGCCGTTCATTGAAGAAAATGGAAGAGGTAATGCAATATTCATGTATGTTCGATCAGATTTGTGTTTCGAATAAATTGCCGTAAAAACTGTTTCATCGTTAATTTTCCTAATCCATGCACGAGGTTTTATACGACCATCCTCTAATGCATCTACCATAACGATTTCCCCGGTCATCTCGACTTTTCTCCTGGCAAATGGTAAATTAATTTGCTTCATCATCCGACTAAACCCTTTATATATTAACGCAAGCGGTTTAAACCATGTACGCCACTGAACACTTGCATAAAGGCGATAGCTGTCTGTCTTTTCATAAAAATCTACAATACTTTTCGGCAATTTGGACGTATCACAAAAATCTTCTAGTTTATCAACTAGACCCCAATCTGTTTTTTCGTAGGTTTGTAACTTTCCACGAATTTGACTTACTGAAAACGTAAACTCCACCTGTTTTGATTCAGGTGTTTGACTCACCCATGCAAGTACTGTAAACCCACCAAACAATATACAATTAAGCAAACCGTGAATCGCTAGCATATCTGTTATTGAAACAATATGTATAAACGTCAAGTTACCGAAAGCATACAACAATGACCATATGATCGTCACACACAATGTAATCATTGATAAACGTAAACAAATCCCTTGGAACCGAGCCATTTTCGTTCGGAATACTAGTACGAGGAAACAATAGAGCGCCCCAATATATAAAACGACAGAGATCATTTCAATAATCGGAGAAAAGGTTATCCCCATGGCGACAAGCATTAATCCAGTCATCAAAATGATAGCAATTGGTGAATACCACTTACTTTCACTACCAATCCGTCCGAAAAGCCCAACAGACATATTAAGTAGAAAACCTGAGTAATGGAAATGAATAGCCGTTAGCCAAGTAATAATTGATGAAAAACCTGTTTCGATTCCTGAGATCGATGCGAAAAACCATAATCCACCTACTAAGACATAAATCAACGCAACATCAATTGTGATCTCAGCTATATTCGTAAAACCACGGTGTAAAAAACGTCTAATCCCAATAAGTGCAATGGTACATGAAGACAAAAGATATAACACTGCACATAAAACTGATAACCAACCAGCTGACCAAATCGATATGCAAGCAACCCCTACCATGCCAAGCACAATCATACACTTCTCTATTCGTTTCAAGGCAATAATACATTGCAGCATCACTGGTACAAACACGAGTTGAGCTACGGTTAAATAAAGTAAATAAGTTGGCCCGCTTTGAAAAAAGCAACATAATATAAACAACCCCATACCGAAAAGCGATATTGGATTAGCGAAGGATTTCCGTAAATTCGCCAGCATACATCATTAACCTCCCCACAATTGGATTATGGATCGACACATGAATTGTATAAACACCCTTCAGATTATCATACCCTTCTTCCACAATGACTCGACCTTCTAATTGCTTCGGAATAGGAAGTTGTATGCGACCTAATACGAATCGTTGTACTCCTGAACGAATTAGTAAGCGACCTTCTTTCGTCACATGGAAAGTTAAATCTGAATAAAATAAAGCCGGTGAACCTAAATAATCTTGTACTACCCCACCTGCAAGATCAATCGTCATTAGCGCATCAAACTTGCGAGTCTTATCCCTAAAATAAAATGTTCGTTCCCATAACACTGCGTAATCACTTTTTGCATGTGGAATGGTTGTGTTGCGAATGGTAAACGGTATATTTTCCCCACTTTCAGGAAATAAAAAATCAAATTTGCTTGCTATCGCGTAAAATGGGTTCAATAACTTTGTACCTGCTTCTATTTTCTTCATTACACCTGTTGCAATAAATGATTCCCCTTGAGGAAGTGCATATCTATGCTTTAGCATCGGATGAAGTCGATGAAAATCATCCCCTAGCATTGTTTGATATATTGTCATGAAACAGATCCTCGCTTCCGTTTGCAGGTTTTCGCGGTAGGCAAATCTTTACTATTCATAAATCCGATGATGGATAAAACCCACAACGAAGCATTTAATGTAACGGGGTTAAAAGCAGCCCCCATAATCTCAACATCTGCCAAAACTGCACACAAAGTAAGAATTGGAAAAATCCAAATTTGCAACCTAAATAGAGCTCTTTTCCGAATAGGAAGTAGCCAGACTAAAGCAAAGGCCATTTCTGCTATTCCTGCCATTAAGACTGCATTTTGAGCCAATGAGTTGGACATACCGATCAAATCTGTAAAAAACGTCAATTCATCCTTATGTTTAAAAATCGCTTTTGGCACAAGTCCGTGATAAAACCAAACAAAGAAAAAAAGGAGGCTCGTTAGCATGTTGACTAGGAAAGAACGATACTGAACAGCTGGGAGCTCTCCTTTTTCAATCCATCTTCTTAACACATCAAAGCTAAGTGCCGTCGCCCATCCCATCATTGGTCGAAACAACAAATCAAATATCTGACCGATCATTCCGAAACGAACGTCATAATCATATTGTGTTAAAAACTTCACACCTAGTTGATGAGGGTTGTACTGCCAATAGCCTTTCCCTTCCGCAATCGGTGAAATTCGTTGGTCGGTACCAAAATGCAAAGAGGAAGTTCTTGTCCCATTATTTTTATGATGGGTTCCTTTGCTCTCACCCCATCCTTCCACCGAAATGCCTGGCATTACTTTAGTTATGTATGTAAATCGTTGTGGGTCTTCATCGCTATACTTCGGTTTATATGTAATGGAAGTAAAACGTAAATCCCATTTCTCATGTAAATTTGGATTTTGTGTATATTCCCATACTTCATCAATCGGTGCCTGTATTTCAATTTCCACATAAATTGGCTTACTTTTCATTTAACTCACATCCCCCACATCTAGGCATTCTTAAATTTAATTAATTTACTTCTTCAACAATTCTGATTCCGTTACAGTTGAAAATTGCTCTAATCATAAATAGCCTTCTGATGAAGTCCATGATTTGCTTGTTTACTTATTTTAGGTAGTTCACTTACCGGTGTTAGGTTAGTAATTTCGTTCATGTAAATCCTCCTTATGAACAATTTATGTATCCTTCATTTTTGACTTTCATTTATTAAATACATTAACCCCATATATTTCTGTCCTTCTATTTTCTCATAATGTTCATTATCTTCCAAATTTACTCATAGAAATAGTATGGGAAAGAACAAACCTCCCTTCAACTACCACTTCATCTAGACTAAAAGGAGAACTTACTTGAAAGTGATAAAACTATATAAGTCTTATTTATTGGAGCTCGCCTTTAAAATTCCATGGATTGTGATTGGTTCAATGGTTGCCGCGATTAGCCTAGAAGTCATCCTCATTCCAAACGGCCTATTTGACGGTGGAGTGACTGGTATTTCCATGATTCTTTCGGATCTATTTGGATTCTCATTAAGCTTTGTGCTGTTCATTTTAAATATTCCGTTTGTACTGCTTGGTTATTTATTTTTGGGGAAACGATTTGCATTTTCTGCAACATTAGGAATTCTTTCATTAGTACTTTCAACAAATTTTCTAGAAGGATCCACCTCTTTTCTATTCGGCCATTCACTCTTAGTCATGATTATGGGCGGTATTTTACTAGGTATGGGTATTGGGATCGTCCTCCGAAATGGTGGGGCTTTAGATGGGACAGACGTGTTAGCCATTCTGATCTCAAATCGAACATCATTTTCTGTTGGAGAGGTCATTTTTGCAATAAATATCCTGATTTTTCTTGGGGCATTAGTAATAGTCGGATTGCAAGGTGCTTTAATCTCAACCATTACATATTTTATCGCTACTACAGTTGTCGATATGGTGAAGGATAAATGAATAACTAATACAAAAAAACTGTAATCTAGCTCGTTTTTTCGAGTTTGATTACAGTTTTATCCTAGTTGCTTAGAACTAGGTAAGATTGATATGTTAATTATTTAAACGGTCATTTCTATTTTCTTGATGTTTTCTTAATCGGGTTATGTTAGGAGCTAGCTCATTTAAAGTAATGGCGATGAGGATAATCACAATTCCTAACCATTGAAGCGGCGTAACTGTTTCAGACAAAATAATACTTGCAGAAAGTATGGCAATCGGAAGTTCAATGGATGTTAAAATATTCGCGATTCCACCAGAAACTAAAGGTGCACCAACTGCGAAAAATAGTGGTGGAAGAACTGCTCCAAACAACGAAACACCTAAGGCAGATTTTAATAAATTCGTCTCTAATGGCAATATAGTTGGGAGATCACCCATGAATATGAAGATCACCAAAATAGTAGACCCTGTGACCATTAAAGAGCTTCGAGTCCAAGCATCCACGTTGACAGCGACCTTTCCGCTGAAAAAAATAAATCCTGCATAAGTAAATGCAGAAAGAATACCAAATATAATCCCTTTAATAGGAAGACCTTTAATGTCCCCATTCAATATATTCGAAGCAAAAAATACACCGACTAAAATTAAAATGATGGACAAGATCGTGACAGGTGACGGTTTAACTTTACTGAAAATCCATTCTAAAATAATCCCAATCCAAACAAATTGGAACATTAAAATAATAGCCAATGAAGCCGGTAGATATTGCATGGAAGCATAATAAAAAATACTTGTTAACCCAATAAAACAACCGGTCGCCATAATTTGAACGACATTCTTCTTATTAAGACCACTGAAGCCAGAGCGTTTAATTAGCGTAAAAGCCCATAACAACAATGAAGAAATAATCATTTGTACGATATTAATTTGGCCCAGTGTGTAGCCGTAGCTAAATCCCATTTTTGCAAAAATCGGTGTAAACCCAAAAAACGAAGCACCTAGTAAGATGAATATTACACCTTTATTAAATCTCATGATGCGAAACCTCCTTGATACAAAAAAACTAACATTTCAATTATATCATAAGCACTTTAATAGATTTCCCTACAGATCTAAACGTTTTTTGACTAATGAGCAAGAAGGCCATATTCAAAGACTTGCTTTAAAATATACCCTTCTTTTGTAGATGAAGAACGTGTTTAACATTATTCATGGGGGTAATTTCGTTCAGTTCTCGTTTATGATGCAACGTTTTAATGGCTTCCGTTATAGAATTCCCGCTAGTTGGGCCTATGAAGAGCGGGTTTATCGTTTCTCATTATTGAAATCCCCCTTCATCCAGCTTATGAAGACACTTTCTCTACTTTAGAAAAGTCAAACGGGTCTTCATATGCCTTATGAAGACACTTTTTCTTTATTCGAAAAGCCAAATCGGTCTTCATCTACCCTATGAAGACACTTCCTCTTCATTCGAAAAGCCATATCCGTCTTCATCTAAATCCCCCAACATATTCTCAGTAAAAACCAATACAATGAAAAGAACCTTCTAAAAAAATCTCAGAAGGTCCCTTCATATTATTTTAAACAATGCATGGCGTCTTTCGCTTCATCCCATGGTACACTGTAGCCCTTTCCTTTGGCACAGAAAATACTGGAAGAAGTATATTCGGGATCGGCATTTTTATCATAGCCAATTTGTTCAATAATGGCTTCAGCATTGTGGCACAAATCATATCCACTAAAAGTAAGCGATAATGCCCCTTTCCCATTTGTATAAGCAGCAAACACGGTGCTGTAATTCATAAATGTTGATACCGGGGCTATCCCTTTAATGATGACCTGGTCTTCTGTCATGATTGGTAGATCAAAGGTGCCGCTTGCTTGTTGAATATCCGTCATCATACGGCCGATATGTTCGTTCGAAGCTTTCATTTTAAAACTATAATAAGGTTCAAGAAGAACGTTTTCTGCTTGTTCAAGTCCTTGTCGTAATGCACGGAATGTCGCTTCACGGAAGTCCCCACCTTCAGTATGCTTATTGTGGGCACGACCTGTTAGAAGTGTAACTCGAAGATCGGTAACCGGATACCCTGTAAGTAATCCATGGTGATCGCGTTCAAATAGATGTTTTTCAATGAGTCGTTGGTGACCTACTGATAAATCATCTGCATGACATTGATTAATAAATTCTATTCCCGCTCCACGTTCATTTGGCTCAAGTTTTAAATGGACTTCCGCATAATGTTTAAGCGGTTCAAAATGACCGTAACCAATAACTGAGGATTTGATCGTTTCCATATATAAAATTTTAGGATCTTCAAATTGTACATCGATGTTGAAACGCTCTTTCGCTACTTCCACTAAAACTTCTAATTGAATAACGCCCATGATATGCACATTAATTTCTTGGAATTTTTCACTCCACACCACACGCAACGTTGGCTCTTCTGCCTCTAGCATTCGGAAGTACCGTAATATTTCTTTAATGTGTTCATTTCCTTCATACACAACTTTTGCTTGAAGTGTTGGGACAAGTTCAAAGTTTGATGCTGACTCGATTTCGTTTCCTAATATGTCACCAATCTTTGCTTGTGTGAGCCCTTTCACAGCAAAAATGTCTCCCGCATGAATTTGTTGGACTGTTTCGAAACGATTCCCGTTGTAGAGACGTACTTCTGTTACTTTTTCTGTCGAATCGCCAAACTTGAATTCATCCCGCACCGTTAAAGTCCCTTGAAGTGCTTTTATGAAGGTAATGCGTTGCTGTTGTTCATCATGTCGAATTTTAAAGACTTTACCTTTAAAGTGTAATTCGTCATCATAATGAGTTTGTGTTAGAATACTAAGCTGTTCGAAAAATTCAATCACGCCGATATCTTTTAAAGCAGCGCCTTTCGCACAAACATAAGCTTGTTGTTGGTTAATTAATGTGCGTAATGTCTGTAAAAATGCAACTGGTTCAATATTCCCCGCCATGTACTGATCAAAGAGGAATTCATCCCGTTCAGCAATCCATTCAAGCACGGTTTCAGGAATGGAATCTTCCGAAATCGGGGCATCAAGGAGCAACATATCTTCGGAAAATTCCCTTTTTAAAGACTGCATTACCCCTTCGACATCTGCCCCTTCCCGATCAATCTTATTAATAAAAATAAAAGTTGGGACATTGTATTGTCGGAGAAGATGCCAAACCGTCTCAGTATGACCTTGTATTCCTTCAACCGCGCTGATGATGATAATTGCATAGTCCATTACACTAATTGCACGTTCCATTTCTGGGGAAAAATCGACGTGACCAGGTGTATCAACTAACGTATAGGTATCTCCCTTAAATTGAATTCTACCTTGCTCTGCAAAAATGGTAATGCCGCGCTGACGTTCAATCGAATGGTTATCAAGATACGCATCCTGATGGTCAACTCGCCCACGTTCCCGAATACTTTGTGTATGAAAAAGGAGCTGCTCCGAAAATGTTGTCTTTCCCGCATCAACATGAGCTAGCACACCTAATGTCTTAAACATAAAAAATCCTCATTTCCTTGTTTTGCGTTCTTCTATTGTAGCAAACTTTCGAGATTATTTTAACGAAAGGTAGAGGTTTTGAGAGGGGTTTCTGAGTTAACATAATATAATTACTTATAATTTATAAGGATATGGGACATTTTTGAGTGAGTAGATGCGGTTAATGAATAACCCCTTTTTCCTGGTTATGACCAATCTTTCCCCATTATGAGCAACCTGCCTATTAGCTAAAACACAAAAAAACTTGCTGTGACATCAATCACAACAAGTCTTTGTTACTCTTAATTTGTAGCACCTTGCCATACCTTTTCAAGTTCAGCAATTGTCGCGCGCACTTGGTCTTCTGGTAAATTATGTTTCTCCACATATCGATTGCGAGGATGTTTCGTACATTCTATTGAGCATCCACCTAAATGCTTTGCTTCATTTTCTTCTGAAGCTAGAATATGTTTGTTGCAATCAGGATTTGAACATTTAATGTAGCGTTCACATGGTGTGCCATCATAATGGTCTTTTCCGACAACAACGTGCTCCACTTGATTAATTGGCACTGTGATGCGCTCATCAAATACGTACATTTTGCCGTCCCAATGTTGCCCTTTTGCTACTGGATCTTTACTGTAAGTGGCAATTCCACCATGTAATTGGCCAACGTCTTCCCCAATTCCTTCACGTTTTAACCAACCAGAGAATTTTTCGCAACGAATCCCACCTGTACAGTATGTTAGAACACGTTTTCCTTCAAATAAATCTTTGTTTTCGCGAACCCATTTTGGTGTGTCACGGAATGTTTCCACTTCTGGACGAATCGCCCCACGGAAGTGACCCACATCATATTCATACGTATTTCGTACATCAAGCACAACTGTATCTTCACGCTGCATTTCTTCCATAAATTCAGCAGGTGATAAATAACGACCTGTTATTTCATGGGGATTAATGTCATCCTCTAGACTTAAATTGACAAGCTCCGGACGTGGACGCACTTTCATTTTTTTAAATGCATGCCCTTCTGCTTCATCTATTTTAAAAACAATTCCTTCGAATAATGGATTATTTCTCATCAAGTCCATATAAGCATTCGTATCTTCAATTGTACCTGAGACCGTTCCGTTGATTCCTTCTGTAGCAACTAATATACGACCCTTTAAGTTCATTGCTTTGCATGCTTCTAAATGCTCCGAAGCAAATTGGGTTGGATCTTCAATTGTTGTGTAATGATAATATAATAAAACTCGGTAATTCATGTTTGTTCCACCTATCATTTATATTTGCAGGATATCCCTGATAGTTAATAGCGCTTTAAGTTACGCCGCTAAAACGAACCACGCCTAAATAAGATATATTTAAATAATATATGAAATAGTGATTTTTCTCCACCACTAATCAAAATGATTTAGAAATTAATAGGTGTTTTGTGAAAAGTTTTCGAAATGCCTATATCTATTAACCTAAAAAATAGAGTGTGAGAGGAATCGATATTAAACTAATAACTGTTGTAATGAGTGTGATAAACGAAAGTAAATTAGGCTTCGTATTAAATTGGACAGCTAGCATAGTCGTATTTGCTGCGACAGGCATTGCTGCTAATAAGACAAATACATTTTTAATCATGTCATTTACTGGCATAAAGCTAACTAATAAAGCCGCAATTAAAGGAGATGCAATCATTCGGACTACGATAACCGGGCTTAAATACTTTATTTCAAATTTCTGGGATTGAATCTCGGCTAGTTGCATCCCCAAAAGCAACATGACAGTAGGAATTGCAGCTGATCCAAGTAATCCAAGTCCATCAATGATCGTTGGCGGTAACTGAATATTTATCAGTTGAAATAATATCCCTAGTGTTACACCATATAATACCGGCATTTTAACTACTTTCTTTAGTGCTTCTTTAATTGTCGTTGGTTTTTCGCTACCATAGGAGGCAATAAAAATACCTACAGTGTTGATCAATAGCGCTTGGATGACCATGATAATAATGGCATAATCAAATGCCACCGCCCCAAAAGCAAATAAGGCTACCGGCGTTCCGTAATTCCCACTATTCGGAAAGATATTCCCTAATAACATTACGGACATATGCGATTTATCCGCCTTGATTATTTTCCCATAAACTAAAGTAATACATACGAGTACTATTGTAAGTGTGATGCTTAATAAGAACATATAGAAATGTTCAATGTTTAACTTATTCGTATAAAAGGTTTCAAAAGTTAGAAAAGGTAACATTAAATAAAGGGACATAGTTGAAATTGATTTTATATTTAATTTGAGTTTTTTTTGCCCTATATACCCTATACTAAAAATAATGAACGCAGGTAAAACAACTAACAGTAAATCCATCATAAAAACCCCTTTCAATTACAACCCCGTAAAAAAACAAAAATGCCATTTCCATCATATAGTAATTGATATTTTAACATGTTAATAGGATGAAGAGTCATTTTAAATCATCTCATTTATAGATTAAAATTATGATATATACATATTTGTTTATATCATTCTAATAATTTACAATTAATTTGTATTGGTAATGGCTTAACAACCCTTATTAATTTTGCCCCCAACCTTAAAATCAGTATTGCAATGAAAAAAGTGGTCCGCTGAATTGTTCAGTCGACCACTTTTTTCGTACTTCCTTTGTCCGCACTAACCATCAAAACCCTTCAACGAAAAAAATCGAAATGTGTAATAAAAACAAAATTGAAATATTATAATGTCTCATCCGCCCTCATTTTGTTGTACTTGAAATTTTCCCCAAGTTAATCGAAGTAGTACGTTCATTATGAATAGGAGGTTTTGTGACTTGAAGAAAAAGCATTGGCTATTTGGTCTTTTATTTGCCTTTGTTTTACTCGTTCTTGCTGCATGTAATGGGAATGACTCAAAAGATGAAACGAATCCATCGGAGGAAGGAACAACTTCAACTGAAACCACTACAACCGAAGAGGAAGCAACAACGGAAGAATCCCCTTCTGGAAAACTAGTCATTTACACAGGGCGTGATGAAGGGCTTGTGCAAGGGGTCATTGAAAGGTTTAATGAAAAGTATCCAGACATTGAAGTAGAATACTTAACAATGGGCGCACAACAAATTTTGGAACGTCTCCGCGCTGAAAAAGCGAATCCTCAAGGTGATTTCTGGTGGGGTGGAACACAATCTGCACTCATTGTAGGGGCAAATGAAGATTTACTTCATTCTTGGGAGCCAAGTTTCGCAAACGCCATCAATAACGAACATAAAGATGCTGAGGGTCGTTGGTTTGGGGAAATGCTTTTACCTGAAGTCATTATGATTAATAGCGATGTGTTAACAAAAGAAACGGGTCCACAAGATTGGGATGACCTCCTCGACCCGAAATGGAAAGATCAAATCCTCATTCGTGGAGTATTAGCTTCTGGTACAATGCGTACAATTTACTCTTCGATGATTGTTCGACAAGGTGCGGATACACCTGAAAAAGGTTATGACTGGCTAATGAAACTTGATGCGAACACAAAAGAATATACACAAGATCCGAATCAACTTTACTTAAAACTAACTCGTCAAGAAGGTACGGTTTCATTGTGGAATTTACAAGATATTTTACTGAAGAAACATACAACAGACTATCCATTTGACTATATTTATCCAAAGAGTGGTGCACCAATTTTAGTTGATGGTGTAGCAGTCGTCAACAATGCTCCAAACCTTAAAAACGCAGAGCTTTTCACAGAATTTTTATTTGAACAAGGGCTTGTTACTGAACTAGCTAATGAATACTATCAAATTCCAACTCGTACGGACATTGATTTAAACGCAATGCCAGATTGGTATAAAGAACTGAATTTAACGACGTTTGATATTGATTGGGAAGTCATGTCTGCGCAAGAAGCAGAATGGATGGAATACTGGGACACAAATATTAAAGGTCGTGCAAAATAACCGCCATCCCTCTTTTACTTTCATATAGTTCGTTTAGGGTGTGACAAAACTGTCGTCACACCCTCTTTCTAAAAGAATTGCTACTCTTCTTCGAACGTCAATAGAAAGGAGCTTATGCGTGAAAAGTGTTCGATTGGAACATGTGACAAAATCTTTTGGTAAAGTCGAAACGATAAATGATTTAAATTTAATGATCCAACCCGGCGAGTTTTTTACCTTTCTTGGACCTAGTGGTTGTGGAAAAACGACGACCCTCCGTATGATTGCAGGATTTTATTATCCTACTACAGGCAAAATCTATTTTGACGACGCTAACGTAACCGGTTTACAGCCAAACAAACGAAATATTGGGATGGTTTTTCAAAATTATGCCCTGTTCCCTCATATGACGGTCGATGAAAATATTGCGTTCGGATTAAAGGTAAGAAAAATGCCCACTACCGTCATCCGTAAAAAAGTGGATCGTATTCGAGAGATTGTTCATTTAGGACCTTACGGAAATCGCAAAATAAATGAACTATCAGGCGGGCAACAACAACGGGTCGCATTAGCAAGAGCGCTTGTCATTGAACCGGATATTTTATTGTTAGATGAACCTTTATCGAATTTAGATGCCAAGTTACGCGAGGAAACACGTGTTGAAATTAAGCGCATCCAATCAGAGCTTGGTGTTACAACCATTTATGTGACGCACGATCAAACGGAAGCGATGGCGATGTCGGACCGTATTATGGTGATGGACCGTGGGCATGTGCAACAAGTCGGAACTCCACAAGAAATTTATAATCGCCCCATCAACCGATTCGTTTCGAACTTCATTGGTGAAACCAATCTCTTGGAAGCAACAATTGATGAAGTTTCTTCAGAGGACTTAATTGTGACAACTTGTGATGGATGGACACTACGTGGGAAAAGAGAAAACATTTCCCCCCTTATTAAACTTAAAATTGGTGAAACCGTTTATGTTTCCATTCGACCTGAATCCATTCAACAAGGACCAGGAGAAAATGATTTATCTGGGATCATTTCCTTTGTCGAATTTACCGGATTAAGTGTCCAATACATTGTGAACATGCCAAGCGCCACTTTGAAGGCGATGATTTTAAATGATGGAAGTCCACTCAAACAAATTGGTGATGAGATTGTCCTAAATATCCCACCGGAAGGCCTTTATTTCCTTGGAGAATAGGAGGTTGAATACAATTGAAACGAGAAATTTCATCAAATGAAAGCGGATGGTCTCGTCTCACGCAGTCTCCTTATTTTATCTATTTATTGATTTCGCCCTTATTTCTCATTTTATTTGCTTATGTTGTGTATCCATTTTATCAAACATTTCTTCAAAGCTTTAACGGTGAAAATACCCTGTTAAACTATCAGAAGTTTTTCAGTTTAGCGAGCCCTGCGAACTTAGAGGCTCTTTGGACTAGTGTCTATATTTCCGTGATTAGTGTCTTCACATGTGCCTTAGTTGGGGTAACAATGGCGTTTTTACTCGAGCGATACGAATTTCCAGGGAGACGTTTGCTGTCTGTGCTTGTTTTAGTTCCAATGGCGCTTCCTCCATTAGTGGGCGTACTCTCCTTTACGTTTTTATACGGAGATAGTGGAATTATTCCGAGGGGAATTCAGCATCTATTAGACTTGAAGCAAACACCTTTTGCCTTAAAAGGAATATGGGGTGTCATCGTTGTACATACCTTTACAATGTACACGTACTTTTATTTGACCGCTTCTGCTGCCATAAAAGGGTTAGACCCTTCTCTTGAAGAAGCAGCGACTAGTTTAGGTGCTAGTCGAATTCGAGTTTGGTCCAAAGTTATTTTACCGATGTTAACTCCTTCAATCGTGGCTGCATCCCTGCTAGTTTTCATGGTATCAATGGCCTCCTATACTGCCCCACTCATGTTTGGTGTCGAGAGAACGATGACGATGCAAATTTATTTATCACGGACAAATGGAAACCTTGAGATGGCAGCTACCCAATCAACCATTTTATCCATTGTGTCGGTTACGTTTTTAATAATTATGCGATGGTATCAAAATCGACGAAACTATCAAAATCTGAGTAAAGGTATTAGCGTTCATAGATCCGAAGTTTCGTCGAAGCCTTTGAAAATAATGGCGGTCATTGGTTCATTTATCGGGACACTCATATTAATTTTGCCTATCTTGGTACTCGTGTTGATTTCATTTTCGGTAGACGGCACATGGACCATCCAAGTGCTGCCTCCAGAATATACATTCGATCATTATATTGCGTTGTTTACAGACGAAAAAACATGGCGACCTATCTGGAACTCCTTACAAATGGGATTTGTGGCTACGATTGGGAATATTTTGTTTGGGGTTGCAGCGGCTTATGCAATGGTAAGACTGAATTTTAAAGGTAAAACCCTTCTAGATATTTTGATTATGGTTCCGTGGGCATTGCCTGGGACGGTTGTGGCAGTTAATATTATTGCAGCTTTCAGTACAGAAAACATTTTCGCCTTTAACCAAGTGTTGATCGGGACATTTTGGATATTACCGCTCGCTTATTTCATCCGGCATTTGCCTCTCGTCTTCCGTTCAACTTCAGCTTCCTTAATGCAGTTAGATCAATCAATAGAAGAAGCGGCAAGAAGTTTAGGGGCCTCGTGGTGGTATAGCTTTAGAAAAATTGTGTTACCTCTAACATTTACGGGGGTCTTAGCTGGGACATTACTCGCTTTTGTTCAAAGTATCGGAGAATTCGTTGCATCCATTTTAATTTATAATACATCAACTATGCCATTATCGGTTGCCATTTTCCAGAAACTATATGCATTTGACTTTGGAACAGCTTGTGCATATGGGGTATTGCAAATCTTGTTGATTTTAATTGTCTTGGTGATTTCAGAGAAGTTATTAAAAGGCAGTGCAGGATCAGCGTTATAGGGGGATGAACGAAGATGAACCGAGAAACTTTTGTGTTGGTTTCTCGGTTCATGTCTATTGGAAGAGTTCCCTTTTGAAATCCCATGTACAAAGATGCCTTTTACAGTATTTGTGGTAGAATCTTTTAAGTTATTCATTCCCTTTTCTTTATAATAGTCATCTTTCTTAATCATGCCTTATGTACCTTGAAACGTTCCATCTAAAAACTGCCCTGCATTGTTTAACGCGATTTTAGAAGCTACCTGCACACTATCACCGCCCTCTTCCATCCATTCTCCTGTTCCCTTCCACTTTGTTCCTACTGCTTTTCTGTGCAAGTTTAACGGAGCCACCAAGATTCCGCCACCAACCGTCCCTATTTCTTTCCCAACTTTTCGAAATACGTCCATCATGAGCTCTCCATTTCCTCATCTTAGTTCAGCAACTTACTTTAATAGGTATATCATACCATGCTTTTTAATCAGACAAGATGAACATTTTTATTTCATAGATGTAAGGTATTCCGTAATGTTTAATAAATCTGTTTAATAAAATTAAGGGATGATGGAGATTGGAGTGAAGTCGTTGAAACCCAAATACAATTTATTCATTAGTATTTTTTCTTTAATCGTGGGGATTGGGGCTATACTCATTTCCTGGATGATTTTAATGAAACAAACAGTTCCACTTGATCTTGTTGGAGCCATCCTATTTTATGGTTTACCAATCTATATTTTATTTACTTTACCTCTGTATTACGGCTTGAAATTTATAGTTTTAAAGCTATTTGGACAACTTCAATTGGGTTATTTTTTTGCGGGAGGAATTCTAGTAGCAGTCATACAAACATTGCTCATCCTTTTCGTATTGGATGCACCATTATTTGATGAAAAGATTCTGTCTATATTTTTTACTCCATTATTACTAGGTAGCCTAACATTTGTGCTATTTACAATACGTTTTACTAAATAAGATTGAAACATAGAGAGTAGTTGTTTTGTTACTACTCTCTACTGAGATCTACGGGTACTAATCCCGGAACTAAGGAATAATCAAAGTCGCGTAAATAAGGTATTTTGGCGCGGGCAGCTTGAATTTGATTCAAATCAATATCATATAACAAAATGTCCTCTTTTAATCGAGAGCATTCGTAGAGTATTGCCCCTTTAGGATTAATTAGTTTTGATTTCCCAAAACTTTTTTCACCTATACTATTGACCCCTAATACAAACACCGTATTGTCCACTGCCCTTGCTGGAAGTTGGATATCCCATCTTTTTTCAGATTGTAAGCTCCAGTAACTTGGGATAATAATCAATTCAGCCCCTCTAAGAGCAAGAATCCTACTTGTTTCAGGAAATTCAATATCATAACAAATTACGATCCCAATCTTCCCAACAGTAGTTTGAACAGGGACGTAATCTCGTTCACCAAACGCAAATTTCTGCTGCTCATGATGCCAAAGAAAAGATTTACGATAAACATGCACGATTTCACCATTTGTTTCAATAACCGCCGCAGCAATATAAAGTTGCTCCACTTCTTTATCGATAAAAGGGACTACAAGAACAACACCGTATTTTCTTGCAATCTCACAAAATTCTTCTACAATTTCTTTCGTTTTTTGTTGGAGCTTAATAATGGTTGGCTTATTTACATGGTAGCCACTCGACCACAATTCCGGTAACACTACCAATTGTGCGCCTTTTCGAATGGCTTTTAAGACTAGCTTCTGCCCTTTTACTTTATTCCGGTCTAACTGTCCAGAAACTAATTCCATTTGAATGCCTGCTACTTTCACAGCAAAACCTCGATTCTTATAAGATTAAAAAGTACTCTCTAAGTAGATGAATCAAAAATTTATCTTTGTAAAAACAATGTAACCATCTATCTAAAACACATACATTTTTTGTGATTAAGAGCGAAACTAAATGATATTTAATCCGTAAGTATTGAATGAGTGAAGAGGAGGAGGCAATTTAAATGAAACCCATAATGAAAAAACGAACGAAGGCTTTCTTAATTGATGCAGCGATTTCAACAGTGGTCACATTAAGTGTGGAGTATTTTTTACGTAAGAAAATTAAAAATGAAGCGTTTCATAACCTTGTAACCCCAACAACTGTCATGTGGGGACTAGAGCTCGCGCAGTTACGTAATAACGGACAAACAATTGGTTATAAAACAATAGGACTAGTCTTAGAAAATAAAAAAGGTTCTGTTCCAACAACAGGGCAAATTTTAAAACGTATAGCCCATCGCGATACAATTGGTAGTTTTTTATATTTAAAAAATCGAACAGAATTTGAAGGACAAGATGGCAGTATATTACCCCATGATGAGTTTTCAGGGACAGTTGTGAAGGAATTGTAATTAAACAAGCCCCTTATATTGGGGCTTGTTTAGGAGTTAACGGTTATAATGTGTTATTTGTGCCTTCATTGTGAAGTTATCAACCTTATTTGTGACAATATCGTCCCTAATTGTGAAGTTATCGCCCTTATTTGTGACAATATCGTCCCTAATTATGAAAGGATCACACTTTACCTCTCACACAACATGTTCTTGGACATGTCTTACACGTTTTGCATCCCCCATCTAGTAGGTATGAAAAACAACAAGTCTTTCTAACTCGAACCTCTTCTTGCGTATCGGCTAAACATCTTTTATCACAATAAAATCTTTTAATTGGATTCTCCTGGTCATTTCCAAATAGCAAACCTGCTGACCCATTTACAATTAATTGAAAATCTTCTTTTGCGCGAGTACGTAATTCTTCGTTCTCAATCTTCACCAATACGGATTCATACAACCAAAACAAATAAATTGCAAGATTTTCCCAAAGTATTAATTCAGATTGCTTTGTCACTTTTGATAAGTTAGAGATTAGGACCGTTGCATTTTCTGAGAAGAAAAACTGAATCCATTTTTCTAAAAGAGCCTCTCGATTTTCATTTGCCAGTTCAGTGTGTAAATGATGAAAATAAAATTGTGGAAGCCATTGATCCGCTTCAACAGATTGAAGGCAAACATTCTGGAATGAAATATCAAGCTTTTTATTCCACATGCTAATGCCATAAAAATAAATGACAGCTAAAAATGAATATCTTTTCATGAAAATAGAAGCTGCTACTTTCAAGTTAGGAGACCCAATTTTAGCTTGCACTTGTTCCAAATAGCCCAACAACTTTTGTTCATTTAATAACTCATCTAATGAAATCGATAACGCTGAAGGCTTTTGTTCTGTTGTAAACCGAAACTGTTTTAGTTGTTCAATTTCTTGATTCGTTAACACGTTAAGCATTGACACCCACCGCTTGCTTATGAATGTTTCTCCCTCTTCCATACGGGATACAAAGTGGTGTACCAAAAAGTGGATCCTTGGAAATTTCACATTCCATTTCAAATACACATTTCACTAAATCTCTTGTCACCACATTCTCTGGTTTTCCCTGGGAGAAAATGCATCTATTTTTGATTGCGACGATATTATGGGCATAGCGACAAGCTAAATTCAAATCGTGAAGCACCATGACTATTGTTCGATTTTCTTTCTCATTCAGTTCAAATAAAAGATCCAAAATTTCAATCTGATGCGTCATATCGAGATATGTTGTCGGTTCATCCAGTAAAATAATATCTGTGTCTTGAGCTAGAGTCATGGCAATCCACGCTCTTTGTCGTTGCCCACCAGATAATGAATCAACTGGACGATCCTTTAAATCTTCAATACCTGTTGCTATAAGTGCATCGTTTACCTTTTGTTCATCTTCTTCCGTCCACTGTTTTAGTAGACTTTGATATGGAAAACGTCCTTGCTTCACTAACTGTAAAACCGTAAGTCCTTCTGGTGCGTTCGGTGATTGTGGGAGAATCGCCATTTGTTTTGCCACTTCTTTTGTAGACATTTTTGAAATTGCTTTCCCCTCTAATAAAACAGCACCCAATTTTGGCTTTAATAAACGTGCAATGGATCTGAGTAACGTCGATTTTCCACAACCATTTCCTCCGATAAAAATGGTAATTTCCCCTTTAGGAATTTCGATATTTAATTGATCTATTATAATGCTATCGCCATATGAAAGGGTCAAATCCTTTGTTTCAATTGCATGCACGATATTTTAAACCTCCATTCTATTTAACATTTTTATGATTTTCTTGTTTCAAATAATAAGTAAATAAAGTAAGGTGCACCGATTGCTGATGTAAACACACCAGCTGGAATTTCTAACGGCGAAAATAATGTTCTTCCAATTAAATCAGCGACCATGACCAATATTCCACCGATTAGAGCGGATACAGGTAATAATGCACCATAAGATGAACCAACAAGTTTTCTAGCCATATGTGGAGCCATTAAGCCTACAAACCCAATACCACCTGCAAATGCAACAGAAATACCAACCAAAGCCGTCGCAACCATCATCAAGGAAAAACGCTGTCTACCAACATGTACGCCGACGCTTGTTGCCACATCGTCACCAAGTTCTTGAATATTCATTTTTCGAGCAAGTATCATTGCAATGGTTACGAGAACTATTGTCAATGGTAATAAAATGCTTACATTTCCCCATGTAGAACCGTGAACCGTTCCTGTAATCCAAATATTTGCCTGGCTAGCGCGATAGATCGGCCCCAAAATCATCATAAGTGTTTTAAAAGCATCCATTAGTGCTGAAATTCCAATCCCAATCAATACAAGTCTAATTGGAGACACACCATTTTTCCATGCAAGTAAGTAAATTAGAATCCCAATAATTGCAGCGCCAAGAAAAGCAGCGAGTGGCATCCATTTAATACTCACTGTCAAGGCATTTTTATCATCACTGAAGAAGGCTAAAAACCCAACAACAGCTACTGCTGCCCCACCTGTAAGACCTAAATTATCAGGAGACGCTAAAGGATTTCGAATCATTCCTTGTAAAATACCACCTGCAATTGCAAGGGAGATCCCTACTAAAAGAGCAACAAGTATTCTTGGTAGACGGAAGGACGTAACGACGAGCTGTTCCATTGTCGTTCCTCCACCGAAAAATACTTTGATTACTGAGAGTGGGCTTATATTCATATCCCCTAAAGCTGTACTAATGATTAAAACAAGCGCTGTAATTAATAGTAAAATCATAAAAACTTTTATTGCTTTTGTATCTAAAAGAAAGGAAACTTTCCCTTTAAACCATCTTATATTTTTATTTTGACTCATTTTCCGTTGAACCCCCTTCTTGCAATGTAAATAAAGAAAGGAGTACCGATAATCGCAGTCATGACACCGACAGGAACTTCCTGAGGCATAATGATATACCGTGCTAATACGTCAGCAATTAGTAGTAAGATGCTACCGAGTAACCCAGCGTACGGGATAATCCATCGATGGTCTATTCCTACCACCCAACGTGTTATATGTGGAATGACAATACCGATAAATCCAATTGGCCCTGCAACGGCTACTGCACCACCGGAAAGAAGAATAATTATTATACCAAGAATAATTTTTATATAGCCTGTTCGAAGTCCTAATCCCTTTGCAACGTCTTCCCCCATTGATAGCACATTCATTTTAGAAGCAAATAGTAGTGCTCCTATCCAACCAACGACTAAGTAGGGTAAAACTGAGGTTAAGATATCAAGTTTTCTTCCCTGTACAGATCCTGCTAACCAGAACAACACTTGCTCAAGTGCAGACTCATTTAACACAAGAATTCCTTGTGTAAATGAAGAAAACAAAGCCGTAACAGCAGCTCCAGCTAATGTAATGGTCATCGGTGTAAGCCCTTCTCTTCCAAAAGAACCGATTGCATATACACCAATCGTGGCAATGGCAGCTCCTAGAAAAGCAATCCATGCAATAGCTTGGAAATTCCCCATTGAAAATAGAGTAACACCAATAACAACTGCAAAACTTGCACCTGCGTTTACACCAAAAATATCTGGAGATGCAAGCGGATTTTTCGTAAGTGTCTGCATTAGAACACCTGCGATGGCAAGGCTACTACCAACCGCTGCCGCAATGAGTGCCCTAGGTAATCTTACTGTTTCAATGACAAGATGTTCATTTGAACCATTATTTTGTTGAAAAGCATCCCACGCCACTTTCCATGAAGTATCTGTATAACCATAAACAATACTTATACAGATGAAGAATGCTAATAAAAGAATTAGCATGAAAAGTCCGAGTACTTTTTGTCTATTATTTTTTAATAACATGTTAAAAACCTTTCCTACTCCGAAAAAAATATGAGCTAGTTATTAGATTATAAAAATAGACATATGATGTCAATGACTTTGAGAATCATTTTCATTTGTATACAAAAAATTATATAAAATATAATAAATTTTGTTATTGACTTTATTACCCAACTTGTTATACATTTGCAATTGAAAATGATTATCATTAACAAAAAGGAGATAAAACAATGAAAAAATTTCAACCATTTCTAACATTACTTACTTTAATGTTAGTGATCTTTTTAGCTGCATGTGGCGGAAAGGAAGAATCAACTAGTACTACAGAGAACAAAGAAACTTCTAATACAGAAAGTACTAGTTATACTGTCGAACATGCAATGGGCTCAACAACTATTGAAAAAACACCTGAGAAAGTAGTTATTCTTACAAATGAAGGTACTGAGGCTCTATTAGCGCTTGGCGTAAAACCTGTAGGAGCTGTTCAATCTTGGACTGGTGACCCTTGGTATGATCACATTGCTTCTGAAATGGAAGGTGTTGAAGTGGTAGGTTTAGAAAGTGAAGTAAACCTTGAAGCTATTGCTGCCCTACAACCAGACTTAATCATAGGAAATAAAATGCGACAAGAAGACATTTATGAGCAATTAAGTGCAATTGCCCCAACTGTTTTTGCAGAAGATTTACGTGGTGACTGGAAAATTAACTTTGAATTATATGCAAAAGCTGTTAATAAAACTGAAGAAGGTAAAGAAGTTCTTGCTACATATGAGAACCGAGTTGCAGATTTAAAAGAACAACTTGGGGATCAATTAACGAAAAAAGTTTCAATGGTTCGCTTTATGGCTGGAGATGTGCGTATTTATCAAAAAGATTCCTTCTCTGGTGTTATTTTAGAAGAGTTAGGTTTTGCTAGACCGGAAAGTCAAGATGTAGATGAGTTTGCCATTAAAGGCGCAACAAAAGAACAAATTCCTCTAATGGATGGGGATATTCTCTTCTACTTCACTTACGAAACTGGTGACAATGAAGCGACAAAACTTGAAGAAGAATGGCTGAAAGATCCAATCTTCAATAACCTTGAAGTAGCCAAAAAAGGTGAAGTTCACAAAGTTGACGATGTGATTTGGAACACAGCTGGTGGTGTAAAAGCTGCTAACTTAATGCTAGATGATATTGAAAATACTTTCTTAAAATAATAGATAAAGTTCGGTTCCATTTTACTTGGGATCGAACTTTTTTAATTGTTAAACCCTACCGAAAATCCGTTATGCTATAATGATTCCAATGAGTTAACTTGAAACAGTTTTGAGTTAACGAAAATGCACAAAATTAGTTTCTGTTGGGGGAATAATTATGATGATTAAACTACGAGGCCACCATCTATTTTGCTTACTAGGTTATCGTGGAATGGGCTATTCCAAAGAATATGTGGAAAATATGACCCGTTTACATCAAATGTTGAGAGACAATCCGAAAACTTGGATTAAGATTGTGGAAGGGCCGGATCAGTTGTGTGAAAAGTATCCTAACTCAGGTGAATATCACTGCCAAAACGCTAATATTTATGATAGAGATGCAGCGATATTAGAGAAAATGGAACTTACAATCGGACACATTCTTACTTGGGAAGAGATTGAATCTCGAATAAAAACTCACGTCTCCCCTTCTGATATTCAACATGTCTGTGAAACTTGTACGTGGCGGTCTTACGGGGTTTGCGAAGAAGGTATCCAAGATATTCATCATGGGAAGGGGTTAAGGGAAGTGAAATAGCTCTTCCCTCCTTCACATTAAATTCACTTTAGAAGATCCTCCAATGCTTTGTGTAGGGTTGGAAATTGAAAATCAAATTTCTCTTCGATTAATACTTTTGGCACAACACGTTGCCCTTCTAATACAAGTTTACTTTTTTGACCAAGTACCAATTTCATTGCAAACGATGGGACAGGTATCCAATGAGGTCTTTTTAATACGTGGGCAACTGTTTTTCCGAAATCCCTCATTCTAATCGGAGTGGGTGCTGTAACGTTAATTGGTCCATTTAAGTGATCATTTTCAATGGCAAAGAGTATCGCCTGTACCACATCCGTCACGTGAACCCATGATACCCATTGTTTTCCCGTTCCAACTGTTCCACCGATGAAAAATTCATACGGCATCGTCATGAGAGGAAGAGCCCCACCTTCATTGCCGAGAATTACACCAAATCGCATGAAGACTGTCCGCACTCCAATTGTTTCTGCCCTTTTTGCCGTAGCCTCCCAATCCCTAACAGTCTTCCCTAAAAAGTCATTTGCCGTTGCCTGTGAATCTTCCGTATATGTCGTATCAAGTGAACTCGGGTAAATCCCAATTGCACTTGCATTAATTAGAGTGGACGGCTTGTATTTTAACACCTTTATGATTCTTAATAACTCAGTGGTAGCTTTCATTCGACTCTCATAAATTTGTTTTTGGTGGTGATGAGACCACCTTCCTGCGTTAATGGAAACACCAGCTAAATTAATAAAAACATCAACATTATCTAATTCTTCCTCAGGTTTAGCCCCTTCTTTTAACCAAGTAACATATGTTTCATTGTACATTGGTACCAGTTTCTTCCTTGTCAAAATCACTACTTCATGCCCTTTTGTAATTAAAAGGTCTGTTAACTTCTTCCCTATAAACCCGGAACCACCTGCAAGTACTATTTTCATGTCTTCACCTCAGTCAATAGTTACCATTGAACACGCTTCACTTATCCATCCTATTTAAATTACAACCTAATATCAAAAAACTTAATGTGTAAATTAAAATATGTACGATGGATCCCTTCAACTTCCCTCCTTTTTTCACCCAACTTAAGTCTTATGTATTTATTTTTGTAGAGTACCCAAAAATTCCCTCTATATATTTAACGTTTCAAAGAGACAAAAGTTTCAGAAAACTGAATTTTTACATAGAAAAACTGCTTTCTGAGAGAATTAGTCTCACTAAAAAGCAGTTTTTTTATTCACACACTTAACTTTTAAGAGCTATTACATGAAGCGAAATGAACTTCTCGACACTCTATTATGATAATTTCACAAGTATTCTACCTCTTGCTTGACCTTTTAAAAGAGTTGGTAAAAATTCTGGAAGTTGCTCCAACGTTACTTCTAGTTGAATCAATGCTTCTAAGTTAGCTGGTTTAAAATCAGTTGCTAGACGGCTCCACACTTTTAATCGTGTTTCCATTGGGCAATAAACCGAATCAATTCCTAATAAGTTTACCCCTCGTAAGATAAACGGAAAGACTGTTGTTGGGAGCTTTGTCCCTGCTGTTAGTCCGCTGACTGCAACTGAACCGCCGTATTGAATTTGACTTAATAGTGCTGCTAAAGGTTCGCCACCTACTGGATCAACGGCTGCTGCCCATTTTTGTTTCCCTAACGCTCTAATTTTCCCATCATATACTTCATCTCGTGAAACAATTGAAGTGGCACCTAGTTTTTGCAAGTATTCTTGTTCAGATTCTTTCCCAGTACTTGCTTCAACTTGATAGCCAAGTGTAGACAGAATTGAAACAGCGAAGCTACCAACGCCACCTGTTGCACCTGTCACAAGCACTTTTCCCTTTTCTTTTGAAACATTATTTTCTTCTAGTCGTTGAACAGACAATGCTGCAGTAAACCCTGCTGTCCCAATTACCATCGCTTCTTTTAACGTAAGTCCTTTTGGTAGCGGAACAATCCATTCAGCTGGAATGCGTGCATATTCACTAAAACCACCAAAGTGGGAAACACCAATCTCATAACTTGTTGCGATGACTTCATCCCCTTCCTTAAATCGTGGGTCCTTTGAAGAAATCACAATCCCTGCTAAATCTATTCCAGGTACAAAAGGATAATTTTTTACTATGTTTCCATTCGGAATAGCAGCAAGACTATCCTTATAATTAATGGAAGAATACGCAACTTTAATCAATACTTCCCCATCTGGTAAATCTTTTAAACTTAGATTTTTCACTTCCACAGTAAATTCTTCTCTATTATCTACAACTAATGCTTTGAAATTCTCTACCAATTATTCCACCCCTAATTAAGTTTACAGTTTAAGGGTATCAAAATTATTCTGACCGGTCAAAATATTTTTGCTATACTTTCATTAATCCTATAATTGTTTGTATTAAGTCATTCGGAGGTTAAGATGAAGAAAAAAGAGGAAGAACGAAAGAAACAAATAATGAAAGCAGCATATAACGCTGTCTCAACTTTAGGTTACGATAACGTCACACTTCAGGATATTGCGGATTATGCCAACGTATCAAAAGGAGTTGTTCACTACTATTTTAAAAGCAAGCAAAACATATTATCAGAATTACTGGAATCTATTACTAACCAAATTTATAGTTATGAAATAGAAGCGGTAAATCAACATCAAAATGCTATTGATAAACTGAAAGCGTACTTAGATGCCGTTTTTATTTCACCCCCAAAAAATAAGAAGTTTTACAGCGTCTATTTAGACTTTTTAGCTCAAGCCAACGGAAATGAAGAGTATAAAAAAATAAACCTGAACTTTTATGAGAATTGTTGGAATATTGGACAAGAAATCGTTGAATTAGGCATAAGAGAAGGTGTATTTAATGAAGAGTTGGACTCTTTAACAACTGCAAAAATGATGAGGGCAATAATTGACGGTTCATTAATTCAATGGTTAACAAGTAATGAGGAGGGACTTCATCAATACTATAAAGATGCTTGTATGAAAAGTATCCTAAAATTATTAAATTAAGTCTTTCAACTGCACAAAAGTTCCAGCTTTACTTCAAAAATGAAAAACTGTACAACTAGGATAACACCATTTGTTGTACAGCTTATTTCACTAATTATTCAGCCTTCATTGTGCCGTTTTTCGCTAGGTTTACATGCCATGAAAGCGCTTTTTCTAAGTTGTGAGGAGTATGGTGACCACCCGTTAATTCTACAGCTTCGTTATAATAATCCCATAACTGTTGTTTGTAGTCCGGGTGTACACAGTTTTCGATGATTAACGGTACACGTTCTTTTGGTGCTAATCCACGTAAGTCTGCAACCCCTTGCTCTGTCACAATTACATGTACATCATGCTCAGTATGGTCATGGTGTGGAACCATTGGCACGATCGATGAAATTGTTCCACCTTTTGCATAGGATTTCGTTACGAAAATACTAATGCGTGAGTTTCGTGTAAAATCACCTGACCCACCGATCCCATTCATCATACGCGTTCCAGATACATGAGTTGAGTTCACATTTCCATAAATATCAACTTCAAGCGCTGCGTTAATGGCGATTAATCCTAAGCGACGGATGACTTCTGGATGGTTAGATATTTCTTGTGGGCGTAAGACGATTTTATCTGCATACTTTTCAATATTGCCATAAACTTTCTTTTGCAATTCTTCTGAAATTGTAATCGACGTACAAGATGCAAATGATACTTTTCCAGCGTCAATTAAGTTAAATACCGCATCCTGCAATACCTCTGAGAAGACCTCTAAATCTTCAAATTCTGATTCTTTAAATCCTTCTAACACAGCGTTGGCAACAGAGCCTACACCTGACTGAATTGGAGCAAGCTTGTTTGTTAAGCGACCCGCTTTAATTTCACCACGAAGGAAATCAAGTAAGTGATTGGCCATTGTTTGTGTTTCATCATCTGGCGCTACAATTAAAGAAGGCGCATCTGTTTGATCCGAAACGACAATGGCTTGAATTTTCTCAGGTTCTACACGAATACCAATTTCACCAATACGATCTTTCGCTTTTAGTAATTGTATTGGTTGACGATCACCTTGCTCTTCAGGAATGAAGATATCATGTACACCTACTAAAGTGTCTGAATGGGCAACGTTCAATTCAACAATAATATTTTTCGCATATTTTGCATAAATTGGCGAGTTCCCAACAGAAGTTGTCGGTATGATTAGGCCATCTTCTGTAATCGCCGTTGCTTCAATAATGGCGAAATCAATAGGTCCGATAATGCCTTGACGAACTAATTCCGCATTATGAGAAAGATGAGCATCTACATATAGGATTTCACCTTTATTGATTAAATTACGAATCACTGGGTCTCCTTGATAGGGAACACGTTTACGAATTGCGCCGACTTCAGCTAATCTTTGGTCAACTTCAGGTCCTAAAGACGCACCTGTGTAAACATCAATTTTAATATTTTCATTTTTCGCTCGCTCAGCAAGTGCTAAAGGGACAACCTTTGCATCCCCTGCACGTGTAAAACCACTCATTCCGACAATATCGCCATCATGAATTAAAGCAGCTGCTTCTTCGGCAGTTTTTACTTTAGTTAATAAGCTTGGTATACCGATTCTTTTTTCAATTGTTATTTCCATCCATAAACTCCCCCATTCTATTAACTAGACAGAATAATAGCTTCCCTTCTCTATTTATTCTAATATCTAATAATTTAGAACTCTTTTTAGAAAATATTTATATTTTTGTAGGATAGCTTTTTGGGGGGGAAGGTGTCATTATTAAAAAACCTAAAGTTGGTAAAAAAAGTAGCTGCTTATGAGCATGTTGAATTGTTTAATAAGAAACTTCATGCATATGAGCCCTTTTCGTTGGATTATGAATAGTTGATTCGCATATATGAGCGTTCGCATTTTAACGTTCAAACAACAATAAAAAGCACGATCAAATGTGTTGCCACTTGACCGCGCTATTAGGCGTATTAACCTTTAATCTCGTCCTGGTTTCCCGTCAACTAACTCCACTTTCCCTGAAATATCAATACCTTGTAGTGCTTGTGTCGCTAGTTTGTCTGCTTCAGCATTGTCTTTTCTAGGGACTAATTCAAACTCAGCTTTAATACCCATCTCGGCTAACTTCGCATCGATTCGATCAGCCCATGCCGCTAAATCCTTCTCATAAGCAGGCCATTCACCACTCATTTGATTAATGACCACTTGGGAATCCCCGATGAAACGCACAGTTTGGTGATGAACATCTAATAAATCGAGTTCAACTATACTAAAGTTAAGCGCTCCATATTCCGATTCATTATTCGATGTTAGTCCTGAAGCTGCAGCGTTTCGTCTTAATCGATAAAATTTTCCGTTCTGTTCAAAATAAATGACACAGCCGAACCCAGAATAGTTTGTACCTATATCAAAACCACCATCAAAATACACCGTTACATTATGAGGTTCGGTTTCAATTTCCTTAATATATTTCTTCAGTTCTTTTGCCATCCACGAACTATCGTGTTGGTCGATAAATGTAATATTTTTGGCACGCCCTGTTTTTTCTAAATCCTCAGCAATATGCAGAGCAAGCGCCGGTGGTATTTCATCTGAACGGAAAATAGTTTCTTCTCCATTTTTCGCTCTGTATGTCCATTCAATTGTTATTTTCATGGAAGGACCTCCAATTAAGTTGTTCTTCGTTTATTATATCCGCAACAAGACACATTAAAGCACTTGGATTGAATATAAAAATACCCTGCCATTTGTAGCAGAGTATTCCAGAACATATTTCTGAATGAAACAGTAAAACCTCACTATCTTCCCGTCCAACAAATCTAAATATAAAAAACCCAAGAATGTTCTTGGGTTAATTTCTCTAATTATTGTTGATTAACTGGATGTTGTGCAAATTGTTCTTTAGGGAGGGCTTGAATTTCAATTTCAACAAGAATGTCATCGCTAATAAGGATGGCACCTAATTCAGTTGGCATATTCCAAATCGTTAACCCAAAATCACTGCGCTTTAATGTTTTTGATACGTTGAAGGCGGTTTTTTCAAAATTCCCCATTGGATCAATTTGATGTCCAGTATACTTTAATTTAAACGTTTCAAGTTTCGTTACGCCATGAAATGTTACTTCGCCTACTAAATCATACTTGTTTTCTTCTGTTTTAATAATCTCTTTTGATTTAAACTCAATTGTTGGATAGTTTTCAGCATCGAAAAAGTCTGGTGATAAAAGGTGCGCATCTCGATCTTTAATGCGTGTATCTAAACTATTTACTTGAATCGTAAAATCAATCTCAGCTGTCGTCATATCAGTTGGATCTGCTATGATAGATGCTTGAAATTCATGGAAACAACCTTTCACCGCTGTGATGGCTAAATGTTTTACTGAAAAATCAACTGTGCAAAAAAACGGGTCTAATTCCCATTTACCTTTTGTCATGTTTATTCCACCTTAATATGTAAATTATTAATCTCAAATAACTAATTAACTATGATTAGTTTGCTATTAATTGGTATAAAAATCAATATTTTTCTATAATAAATAAAAAAGTCGGAAATCGAATTAATAGATTTCCAACCTGCATGATACAATTATTCCGCCGTAGCTTCTTTCGTTGAAGCTTTCGGTGATTTGGTTTTCTGTTGTTTTCGTATCGGTACTGGAGCATCACTTTTACTGTAGTATTTCCCTTTAGTAATAATTGCAATGATGATTGTCAGTATCGATGCTAAAATCGCAGCAAAGAATGTGGCCGTGTTTTGTAGGAACGTTCCCATATAACCTAATGCTGCAATGGTACCAATCACACTTGACACGACTAATGGGACAACGCCAACTGGATTCCATTTATAAAGTCGATCCTGTCTGGCTTCATATTCCATTGGTACAAGTTTTAAGGTTTTTTTCACAACTAAAGCATCTGTAACTAAGATTGCAGCCCATGCCATTAACAATACCCCTTGGAAAGTCATGGCACTACCTAAGTAATCTAAAATTCCACCGAGCATTAATCCGATTGACAGGAGTCCAGAGACAACAACCCAGAAACGACGATCGGGCTTAAAATGAAATACATTCTCAAAAAAATTGGACAACGACAGGGACGCACTATAAATATTTGTAACGTTAATGCGTAATTGCGTTAACATTGTAAATACTACGCCTCCAAGTCCAAGAAGTGTGACAATGTAAACCCCTGGATTTGACTCTCCTAATCGGACACCAAACCAAATTCCGAGTAATCCCATAACACCAAAACAAAAAATTTGTGGGATAAATCCAATCATAATAGAACCAATTTTGATATCTTTCGGTTTTAAGAATCGAGCATAATCCGATGCAATTAAAGCGGTTAAGCCCATGATCCCATGTTGCATTCCGATACATAATAGTAATGCGGTTCCACCAATTTGTGCACCTTCAGGTAAATAGGTCCAGAAACTACCAGCAAATTTTGATGGTGTGTTATATGCGACAATAATCGTGATCACTAAAAAGATGCCGAAGATGGGTAATGACCATTTTTGCAGTTTGTCTAATTGTTTAATACCAAACCAATTTAATGGAATCACAATTAAGCCAAATACGATAATGAGTGTCCATAAAGGAATTGAGGGGAAAAATGCATGTACGGCGGCAACGAGTATCATACCTTCAAATGCACAATACATGATAAAGTTAGATGCGTAAATTAATGAGGTTAAGGATGCTCCAATATATCCAAAACCTTGTCTAGACATGAGATTAACGTTCATTCCAGACTTTGCAGATAAATAGGCAATAACGGTGCCTAAAACTCCGGCAATGACAATCGCATAAATTGCTGAGATGATGGCGTTCATTGCGCCAAATTGTAAAGCCATGACACTACCTGTTTGGAAATAAAAAATCGCTGTGGCAATGCCAAATGTAATGTTGGTAACACTAAACCAACCCATGTTTCTTTTTTCTTCCGGTACTCTATCGTAAGAATAATCAAGTGAATCTTGTTCATCGAGACCGGTTGTTTTGTCTACATTAGTCAAATCATTTCATCCTTTCTTTTGATTCGTACAAATCTTCCCTTCCTTACATAGATTTCACATTCAACTACATCCTTTACAACAATTGAATGCTAGAAAAGAAGGTCACTGAATGTATACTTTGTCATAATTATGTAGAGGCAATCTCACTTTCAAATGAGGTTGCTACTTCAATATAATATAATTATATACACAATTAGTTTACATAATCAAGAGGCGTCCTAATATTTACTTATAAAATCAATTATAAAATAGGTATTTCCACTAAAACAGGCATCTAATTCGTATACATTAATACGAATATTTATTCGCTAAACATAAAAATCTGAACCCTATTTTCATGGTCAAAATTATATTAACTATTTTTTAATCGAACCTTTCATCTTAAGCCTTCAAAATTTCTTTAATTTATTGTGAAGGCTGACTTCTCACGAATGTTCAAAAAATAGTTGTACCCCCTTGGAGAAAAAGTTCATTACATTTCCAATCATTTAATATGCTTTTTACTATACTTTAGTATTGTTCACTCAAGGTTTGGAATTGCCTAAAATAAAAAGACCTAAGAAATGAGTTCTTAGGTCTTTAAATTAATGGAACACGATGGTTTTATTATTTTCAACAATGATTCTGTTTTCAAGGTGCCATTTCACTGCTTTTGCTAATACTCGACGTTCAATTTTACGACCGATTTTCTTTAACGTTTGCACATCATCTCGGTGATCCACTCGTTCAACATCTTGTTCGATGATTGGCCCTTCATCTAAGTCATTTGTGACATAGTGTGAAGTGGCCCCAATAAGTTTTACCCCTCTTCTATGCGCACGCTCATAAGGATTCGCCCCAATAAACGCTGGTAAAAATGAGTGATGTATGTTAATAATTCGGTTTTCAAAGTGGTTCACAAATTCTGGGGTTAATATTTGCATATAACGGGCCAAAATTAAAAGATCTACATCATATTCTTCCATTAAGCGAATTTGCTTAGCTTCTACTTCTTTACGTATATCTTTGTTTGCTGGTAAGTAATGGAATGGAATACCGTAAGATTCGACAATTTCCCGCGCGTCCTCATGATTACTAATCACCACGGCAATATCCGTATCTAAATCGCCATTTTGCCACTCCCATAATAATTCAAGTAAACAATGTAGCTCTTTTGATACGTAAATAGCAGTACGTTGTCTTTGATTGCGATACTGGAACTTGAACTCCATATTGAATTCATCCGCAATGTTTTTAAAGTCCTTCTCCATTGCTAATGCTTTTTCTGGTAGATTCTCACAATTGTATTCAATACGAATGAAGAACGTGCCGTTTTCTGGATCACTGGAATATTGGCTAGACTCAAGTATATTCGCTTCATATTTAAATAAAAATGTCGATAACACCGACACAATCCCCGGTTTATCGGGACATTTCACTAATAAGCGGGCCCGATTTTGTAAATTCACATTCTGCTCTTTTGGTAAAGTTTTTAACATCTTATGTACTCCCCTACTTTATTCTCTTGGTCTACCATTATCTAATATTTCGAAATAATCAGCAAGTAGTTTAAGGAAATTAACATAGATGAGTGGAGAATATTTAAATTACTATTTTTAGTAAAATCAAAAAAATTATGCAGAAACCGCTTCCATTTTTACCTTATTTATGGTAATCTTAATTTAAGAATTATCACGGTCTTGTAGCTCAGCTGGGAGAGCATCACGTCGACAACGTGGGGGTCGCAGGTTCGAGCCCTGTCGAGACCATACATTTAAAAAGTCTAGAAACATTTATATATTAATGTTTCTAGACTTTTTTCTATTGTTCGATTTATATATCAATTTATCCGTTTGTCCTCAATAAAATTTCCAATTATCTATCGCTTTTTTGAATATCATGATGGAAAATAACAGCAATTTCATTATCACTATTCTGCAGTTTATGTGCATAAACTTCTATAGTGATTCTAGAATTAGCATTACCTAAATGTTTCGAAATTATAACAATATCTACACCTTCGTCAATCAGAATGGACGCATGTGTGTGACAAAACTTCTTTTTACGCTATTAGAAAGCGTTCAATTTTTTCCATATTAATGGATACTTGATCTTTAATAAGTTCCTCCATGTACCTAAAAAATAAATTCTTAAATTTTGATTACTTGGATTAACTAAACAAAACTTGTGTACATAATTGACTACGAAAAGATATAAGTTTCATTTTTTACTTTCAAACTTTCTATAACTGTTTTTAAATTTATGTTAAGGCGTATGGAGTAACTTCTCCTTTTAAAACTTGAGTAATATTTGAAGCAGCCTTAGTTCTCAACTCAATCATTGCTTCTTCCGAATACCATGCACTATGAGGTGTTATTATCACATTGTCCATTTCTAATAATCGACTAGTGTTCTTAATAGGCTCTTCCTCTACTACATCAAGTGCTGCCCCAGCAATCTTTCCTTTCGAAAGGGCATCTGCTAGTGCAGGCTCATCAACGATTGGCCCCCGTGCAGTATTAATGATAACTGCATTAGATTTCATTTTGGCCAGACGCTCTTCATTGATTAAGTGGTAAGTATCTTTAATAAGAGGAACATGAATAGAAAGAAAATCAGCAACCTGAATAATTTCTTCTAGATCCATTTTTTGTACCCCTTCTTTTTCCATATCTTTTTCTGAAACAAATGGGTCATAAGCGGCAATTTTAAAACCTAGTGGACGTGCTTTTTCAATTAAACGACGAGGAATTCGGCCAAATCCTAGTACTCCTAAAGTTTGATTATTGAATCGATGAATTGGAACTCCTGCTTTAAAGTCCCAGTTTCCTTTTTTCACTTCATTATTTAATAATGTTACTTTTCGGGCACAGGATAATAGAAGTGCTAATGCATGATTAGAAACTTCCTCCATTCCATAATCAGGTACATTTGCGACAATAATTCCTTTCTCTTTTGCAGCATCTAAATCAACCGTATTAACACCTACACCATAACGAGAAATAACTTTACATTTTGTTAATGAATCAATTACTCGTCTGCTAAGTGGTGCATATTGATTTAATATGGCATCCACATCTTTGGCACGTTTAATAACTTCATCTTCAGATTTGCACTGAGCTTTTATAAAATCAATAGAAATCCCTGATTCTTCAAACACTTTTTCCTCGTACTCTAAATGTTCAAATTCATAGTCTGTAAGTAAAACTTTAAATTCCATCAGTTTTCTCCCCCCTGTTTGATTCTACAATGATTTAATTATCTTAAAATCGTAATTATCTTCTAATAGATGTTGCTGATACATTTGGAATTCTAAGTCCTGATGCACCTAATTTAATTCTCGAGATTCATTCATTAAATATCCCCTGCATTTAATTGATTTTTATACCCTATCAAATAGGGGGAGTCTAAACCAAGTTCTCCCCCATCTAATCGTATTAACCTTTAATAAAGACTGTTTTAATAGCGGTATAGAATTCCTTAGCTGCTTCACCTTGTTCTCTACCACCAGTACTTGATGCCTTCATTCCACCTAATGGCGCTTGTAATTCCACTCCTGCACTCTCGAAGTCCAATGCATGGACCAAATATTTCCTCTTGAGCGATTGTCATTTTAGAATTCCCATCTTCAAAAATTGTTGGTGTAACATATTAACCATGGTCATATTACCTACCAGTCAGTTCTTAACCGCCAAAGACAAGGGAAGCTCCCTCTTTTTACCAATTTCAATTTAGTTTTTTATTCAGTTCATTAATTTCCACTTACTACTGCTGTTTTTTGAGCCATTACAGGGTTATTTAATACACCAATTCCAGGTATCTCAATTTCAATTCGATCATTATGTGCAAGGGTAAAATCATTTGGAGGAACAACACACGTTCCTGTTAATAATACGGTACCATCAAAAATTTCATTATCACGAGTTAAAAACGAAACAAGTTCATCTAACTTTCGTTTTAATTGACTAACTTTTGCATTTCCTTCAAAAAACTTCTCTTCATTTCTAAAAATTCTGCAAGTAATTTCAAGTTCATAAGGATTTTCTACCGCATCAGCTAGAAGAATTGCTGGTCCAATTGAGCAAGAGTTTTTCCATACCTTTGCCTGAGGTAAGTAAAGCGGGTTTTCCCCTTCAATATCACGACAACTCATATCGTTACCAGCAATATAACCGAGTACAGTTCCTTCTGAATCAATGACTAATCCAAGTTCTGGTTCAGGAATTTGCCAATTTGAATCGGAGCGTAAATATACAGGATCATTAGGACCAACTGTTCTAGCAGCTGTTGACTTCAAGAAGATTTCTGGACGTTCAGCATCGTAAACTTTATCGTAGAAGGTTTTACTATCTAATTTTCCTTGTGTCGCTTCATAGTTACGAGCTTCTTTACTTTTTTCGTAAGTGACACCAGCTGCCCAAACTTCAGGTGCATCGATTGGAGTAGTAAGCGTTAATTGCTCCAATTGTTGTTCATTTTTATTTTCACTGACAATGTCGGAAACAACTTGTAATGCCGTTTTCCCCTGTTGTTGAGCATGTTCGATTAGTGAGAGAAAGTTATCAAAAGGTAAATCAAATGCTTTGTTTTCATTTGTAACAGCAGCTAATAGTTTTTGGTTTTGAATATCAATATAACGAATAATTCTCATGGTTTTTTTCCTCCTAAAATATCAAATCTTAATTCTATGAATTTTTAATATTCTAAAAATAAAAATATAGATTTGTTTAAATTAATATTTTAAATATCTTGTTTTCGTAGCATCAATCATAACTGCAATAAAAATCATTGCTCCTCCAGCCATCGTGACAAAATATGATGAAATTCCAAGAACTTGTAATCCGATTTGAATAACAGTTAGTAGCAATACGCCCCCAAGAACTCCAGAAATATTTCCACGACCCCCTGATAAACTAACCCCACCAATAACTGCGGCTGCTAAAGTGTACATTAAAAGATCTGACCCAAATGTCATTGTTACAGCACCCATATATGCTGATAATAAGTATCCAGAAAAACCAGCTAGGGCTCCAGAAACTGCAAATGCATATATTTTAATGCGATCTACATTAATTCCACTAACATGAGCGCTTGTTGGATTTCCTCCAGTGGCAAATAAACTTCTACCAAAAATAGTCTTCTTCCAGATAAAATAAATAACTAAATAAACGAGTAAAAATGGTATAGGTAGTACAGGGATGCCAAAAATTGACCCCTTTCCTATCCATGTAAATGCATCTGGGAAATTTATAATTGAGCGTCCTTGTGTTAATGCCATTAATGCTCCCTCTAAAATTAAGCCCATTGCTAAAGTTTCAATTAAAGCTGCAGCCTTAAATTTAGCTATTAAAATACCATTAATAATCCCGATTAATAATCCAAATAAAACAATAATGATTATCGCTAAAAACCAATTAAGACCTCTATTCATCAAGAACGTACCTATACCAGCACTAAAAGCTAATACACCTGTAATTGATAAATCGATTTCACCTATAATAAGAACATGTGCCAAACCAGCAGTTAAAACACCTAGCACAGCTGTCTGAACTAGAATATTTTGTAAAATTGAAGGTGAAAAGAAAATAGGATTTACAATCCCCATAATTAAGATTGCTAATATCAAAAGTAACCAAACAATATTATTTGATAGTAAACTTACTATATTGCTACTTTTTAATGATTGTTTTGTTTTTGGGGTTGATGTTTCTAAGTTTACTTTTGTGCTCAATTTAATACACCTTCCTTCAAATCTTTCAAGTCTCTAATTTGCATAACATCCTCAGCTGTTAATCCGTCATTTACCTTATCCACGATTAATTTTCCATCTTCAAAAAAGAGTAAACGATCTGAAATTCTCAAGAGTTCATTAAAATCATTCGTTAAATATAAGACGCTAAGTCCTCGTTCCTTTGTCAAATGATCTATTAAGGCAAGGATTTCTTCACGGCTCTTTATATCAATCCCAACAGTAGGTTCATCCAAAATAAGTACTTCGGGAAGGGCACTTAAGGCTTTAGATATAACTACTTTTTGTTGGTTACCACCACTTAAGTTACCAACAGATTCATTAATTGAACTTGCACGGACAGCTAAGGTTTTAAAATATTCATTTGCGTTTTCTATTTCTTTTGTTTTGTTTATGAAACCAAACATTTTTTTTAGCCTGCTTGTTAGTATTGACATACTAATATTTTCTTTAATTGATAGTAGTTGAACGACGCCCTCTTTATGTCGATCGAAAGAGACATAAATAATTTTTTGATTTACTGCTGTTTTTGGATCTTTAGGTATAGAAAATTCTCTACCATTTAATGTGATTTGCCCTTTTGAGATTGTATTTAACCCACTCAAAGCTCTGCATATTTCTCTTGCCCCCGATCCAGGGAAGCCAACTACACCTAATACCTCTCCCCGCCCCAGTGTAAATGAGATATTATCCATTCCCTTTCCTGAGACCCCGTTCACCTCGAGTGAAACCTTTTTGGTCTTTAATTTTTCCTCTGAGGAACGTTCCAACAATTTTACACTTTCCCCAACAATTAATTTTGATAGCGTTGCTTCATCTATTTCACCTTTTTTATAACCTGTGTAGCTACGCCCGTCTCGATTAACGGTAATGGTATCGCATAATCTCAATATCTCTTCTAAATAATGAGAGATTAGTATAAAGCTAGTGCCCTGTTGACGTTGTGCTTCTATAAATTTAAATAAACTGTCCCTTTCTTCTGATGATAATGCAGTTGTTGGCTCATCAAGGATTACTAATTTTGCTTTACTGAATAGTGCTCTTACTACATTAAGCTTTCTTTGATTTACTAATGATAAATCTCTTACTTTCATTCTTGGATCAAAATCCAACCCATAGTCATGAAGAACCTTTTCAGCATTTTCATATATTTTCTTCCAATCAACCATGCCCAGTGTATCTTTTGGCCATGTTCCTAAAATTATATTTTCTGCAACTGTGAATTCCGGAATTATTGCAGCATGCTGAGGTACAACATAAATACCAACATTTTGTCTTTCTATAACTGATAACTTATTAATGTTTTTATCTTCGAAGATAATATCTCCTTCATAGTCATCAATTACGCCCGAAATAATCCTAACCAATGTTGTTTTACCTGCTCCATTCATGCCAACTAACGCATGAATTTCACTTTTTCCAACTTCCAGATTATTGTCTGTTAATACAATTTTACTTCCAAAACTTTTATTTACGTTTGAAACTTTTAATAACATAGTTTCACACCCCTATTATAAAAGGTAAGGAGACTCTCCCCTTACCTCCTTAAATAAAATCAATAACGTAGACCATATTCGTCCCAAGCAATGTTTGCCCAGTGCGATGGATCATCATAGTTGCTTGCATCAATTACATATGGATCAATAACCATTTGTGGACCAACGTCACCTTCTATAATTTCAGCTGTTTTCCAATAGTATTTATCATTTTCGTAGGTTGTTCCAACCGGAATTTCTTTCCCTTGTAATGTATACTTAGCCAACATTTCTACAAGAATTTCACCATATGCTACTCCATCTTGGCTAATAGTTGCATCATAATAACCTTCTTCAATACGTTGGAGTGCAATTGGTTCAGCATCAATTGTTACAAAGATAACATGGCCTTCTTCCCCAACCTTTTTAAGGCTATCTTTCTGTTTCAATGCTTCGTATAGCCCCATAGCTGGGCTATCACTTGGTGCATGAACTGCATCAATAAACTTATGTTTAGATAGTGCGTTAAGTAAAGCATCTTGTGTTAAACGCATGTCGCCTTCTCCAGGCATATCGATATATTCAATATTAGGGTACTTTTTCATTACAGCTTCAAAACCTTCTTTACGGTCTCTCCATGCGGAACTAGACATGGCACCGTAAGCATTTAAAACTTTGCCTTTTGGCTCGCCATACTTTTCTTCAAGACGTTTTATAATTTCTTGTGCAGCCATTTCGCCCGCTTTATAGTTATCGAAGGAAACTGTAAAGCCAACATCCCCACCCGTTGTCGGAGTATCCATAACACCAACCGGGATACCTGCATTTGTTGCATTGTCAATTGCAGTAACAAGTCCCTCACTATCATTAGGGTCTGTAATAATTGCTAATGGTTTTTTTGCAATAAAGTTTGTAAACTGATTCATTTGTTTAGAAGAGTCAAAATCAGCTACCGCAGACTCAAAATCCCACCCAAACTCTTCGGTCTTTTTCTTAGCTGCTTCTTGCATAGCAACAAAAATATAATAGTCTAAGCTCTTATGGGCTAATGCAATTGTGCCTTCACTTGGTAATGTTCCTTCAGTCTGATTAGTCTTTTCAGAACTAGAAGATGTATTAACGGTACTAGTGCCTTCACTGCTACAAGCAGCTAATATAACTGATAATGTCAATAGGAAAAATAAAATTGACGTTAACTTCTTTGATTTATTCATTATCTAGTCTCCTTTTGAGTTTTTAGAAAAAGAGTGATTTGAAAACTTCAAACCACTCTTTTTCTTCTTAATTCATTACTCCACGTAATACGATACTTTTAATTTGCGTTAATTCTTCTAACGTGTAATTTGTTCCTTCACGGCCAATTCCACTCTTTTTGTAACCACCAAATGCACTGCACACTGGGCGATAACATGTACCACCATTAAGAGAAACAATACCTGCTTGAATACGATTACCAGCTTGTATTGCCTTATTCATATCACTAGTAAATATTGATGAATTTAGTCCGTAGATTGTGTTGTTTACTAGTTCAATACCTTCTTCAAATGTTTCAAATGAAATGATTGGGAAGACTGGACCAAATACTTCCATATCTTTAGCAATATCCATATCCTTTGTTACATTTGTTAGGACTGTTGGCTCCATAAATGCCTCATTTCGCTTTCCTCCGAAAGCTAATTTGGCTCCTTGATTGACTGTGTGCTTAATTTGTTCCTCTACATGAATAGCTGCCTCTACATTCACCAATGGTCCTACATCTGTACCTTCTTCAAGTTGATTTCCTACTTTTTTCTGAGATAGTTTTTCAATTAATTTAGTTTTAAATTCTTCGTAAACGGATGATTGAACAATCAGTCTTTTATTTGCACAGCATACTTGACCATTTGCTAGCAAACGCCCATCAATAGCATGGTCCACCGCCATCTCAATATCTCCATCTTCACATACCATTAAGGCATCATTAGCTCCAAGTTCAAGGAATACTCGTGATAAGTTTTTAGCTCCACTTTGATAAATTGACGTACCTGTTTCAGTACTACCTGTAAAGCTAATAGCATCTACCAATGGACTACTTGTTAAATAAGCACCAACATCTTCGCCATATCCCGGTAAAACTTGGATTACATTTTTAGGAACTCCTGCATTATGGAGCAATTCAACCAATTTAATAATTGTTAATGGATCATCCTCTGGTGGCTTAACAACTATCGCATTTCCAGCTGCTAAAGCAGCACCAGCCTTTTGTGCAAATAACTCAACTGGAAAGTTAAAAGGGAGAATACCTACGATAACTCCTAGAGGTTCTCTTTTAGTAATCATCAAATCAGACTCTAAACCTTCTTGAATGTCTAACGGAATTGTTTGACCAAAAAGACGCTTTGATTCTTGTGCAAATTCAGTGAATATCTTAGCTGCAACTTCTATTTCTCCAAGACCTTGAGCTAAGATTTTCCCATTTTCGGCACTTAGTAATTTTCCAAGTTCCTCATTATTTTCTCGCAAAGATTTTACAAAGTTTTCAAGAATCTCCACACGTTTATATGTTGGAGTTGCTGCCCAAACTTTTGCCCCTTCTCGTGCATTCTCTAATGCACGTTTAGCATCTTCAACAGTTGCAGCAGGAATTGTTTCAATGATCTCCATCGTAGCCATGTTACGTACCTCAATAACCTTATTTACTGTAGCTTGTGTCATAAGAAATTCCTCCTTAAAATTTTGATTATTTTTCAAAATAGCTGAAATCACTCAAAGTCTTTCCATGGATCAATTGCAATTTTAATGACTTGTTCTTGACCGTCTAAAGTGTAGCCTTTTTGACTCATGGAACGAATTGCATCTTCAATTCTATTTAAAGGGAGCTTGTGTGATATAAGCTCTTCATAAGGAAGTTCCATATTTTCTAAGATTGATAGAGTCATTTGCATATGTTCAACATCGCTTCCCCAAACTCCACGAATGTTTGCATTTTTTCTGAGGATATGCCAATGTGGGTTCATTTCAACACTACCAACATCAGTGAAATGTCCTAATTCAACGTATTCCCCGCTATCTGAAAGATAAGTTAAGCCTTCTGGTAAGGCCCCTGGGAAACCAGCACATTCTACTACCATATCAGGACCACGGCCACCTTTTGTTTCTGCTTTGACCAATTTGATTCTTTCCTCAGGATCTCTAACTTCCTCAATATCAATAACTATATCTGCACCCATTTTCTGCGCTAATTCAAGTCTCCGTTTTGGACCACCTACAGCGATTACTTTTGCTGCACCCGAACGTTTTGCAAATGCAATAGCACCTAGACCAATAGCTCCAGTTCCTTGAACAAGCACTGTACTTCCAAACCTCACTCCACCAGCGCGTTGGAAGCCATGTATACAAATGGAAAGAGGTTCAGTTAAAACTGCAATTTCCGGATCAAGGTCTGTTTTGAAAAATGCTGTATTTTTATTTTTAATATGAACATATTGGCTAAATCCACCGGATAATAAATATGGATCTTTATTTGGTAAGAATCCATAAGCTTTAGTATTTGTGCAGCGAGTCGGTGTTTTAGCAATTTGACAATAGTAACACTCTCCACAGCTAGCACCAGGGACGATAACAACACGGTCGCCTTTTTTCACAGCGACCCCGTTGCTGTCATACAATTTTTCGGAGCCTAATTTTTCAATGATTCCACAAAATTCATGTCCTAGAACAATAGGGTATTCAATTGTATCTAGATGACCGTGATAGATATGAACATCTGTTCCACAGACCCCAGCATATTCAGTTCGTAAAATGAATTCGCCTTCCTTCGGTTCAGGAACTTCAAATTCAACAATGTTGAATTTACCTTCTACCCCATCAAGTACTGCTGCTTTTGAAATTAGTTTCTTATCAGAACTTTCAACTACTTGTCTAGACGATGAAGTTAATGCCATACAAATTACCTCCAATTGATTTTAAATTTTTATAGCCACTTTTATTGCATTTTCTGTTCGATTTGCAGAGTAACTTAATGCCAGCTCTACCTCATCTAAAGAAAATTCATGTGTAATCATTTTTTCGATTGGGAATTGACCGTTCGCAATAATGTTAATTGCTCCCTGATAGGACCATGCGCTTAAGAAAGAGGTGTAAACTTTTAATTCTTTGAAAGTCATTTGTAGGTCTGTTTCAATCTGAACGGTTTTATTCCCTGTTAGCCCTACAAAGTTTACTTTCCCACCTACTCGGGCATAGTCCATACTATCTCTTTGTGCTTTTGGTGTTCCGGCGGTTTCGAATACAATATTCGCTCCTCGTCCTTGTGTTATGCTAAGGACTCCTTCAAGAACGTTTTCACTGCGATAATCAATCACATAGTCTGCACCAAATTCCTTACCTAAGGATAATCTTTCTTCTCTGGATCCCACCAATATTATTGGGTAAGCCCCTGCTGATTTGGCAGCAACAACCGTTAGCAATCCAATCGGTCCTGCTCCTACTATTACAATGCTATCTCCCAAATTTGGTTTAGTATTATTAACTGCTCGTACAGCTACAGCTAATGGTTCTGTAAGTACAGCTCTCTTCAATGGAACATGTTCTGGTATACGATGAACAAGTGCATTTTTTGGTACGTATAAATACTCAGACCAACCTCCAAAAAGAGTACCCTCTCGATTAGAACTTATGTTACATCCATATTGTCTACCTTCATCTCTATCCTTTTCACATAAGTTATATAGACCTGATCTACATGAATAACATTCACCACAAGGCAAAATCATTTCTACGGCTACGCGATCACCCAGATTTACATTATGGATTAATGATGCATTTGACCCTAACGCCTCAACCCTTCCAATGAATTCATGTCCCGGGATAAGAGGATAAGGTTCGCCCCAATCACCCTGATAGATATGTAGATCAGATCCACAAACACCACACATTTCAACTTTCACTAATAGATCTTTATCTCCAATTTCAGGTATTGGAAGGGCTTTCATTTCAATTTTTAATTTGTCCGTAATTACTGCTACCTTAGCTTTACTCATCCCAACCTCCTTAAGGTAATATTGAAGATGTACTTCAGTGTACATTTCAATATTAAGGCAATTCAGAATATAAAGAGTTGGTTATTTTTTTCTGAATGGTGGATTATTTTTTCAATTTTGTTATCTTTATTTTAGGAGATTATAATTATGGTGGATTATTTTTAAATATGGTGGAATATTTTTGAAATAGTTGAATTCTTAAAGGGAAAATAAAAAATCTTACCCGTAAGGATTCTCAGGTAAGATTTTTGTTAAAATATTTAAAAGTCAATTAACTTTATAAGCATTTGGTGATATCCCAGTAATTCGCTTAAATTGCTTACTGAAATATTTTGGATCATTAAATCCAACCTTGTTAGCAACTTCGAAAACTTTTAAATTTGAGGTATTTAAAAGTTGTTTCGCCTTTTCTATTCGTAAATCATTTAAATATTCGATAAAACTTTTTCCTGTTACTTTTTTAAAGATAGTACTTAAATAACTTTGACTTAGGCCTACTTCAGCAGATAAATCATCCAATGTTATTTCCTTAAAATAATTCGTTTCAATGAAGGAAACCGCTTGTATGACCACTTGATTCATTCCGCCCATAAATAAAACACGGTTTTGCTCTAAATCTTCTATTCCTTGATAAAACCATTCCTTTAAATCTTTGAAAAATAATATTCTGTTAACTTTTTCTTTATAGTCGATACTGTTTTTGCCCCAACTTGAACTAAATAGATTGCTATTAGACTGTAGGGAAATCATTATTGTTTCAACCATTGTAATAACATTTAATTTTACGGTTTCTGGATCGAGACAGATTGATTTATATGTCTCAAAATTTTCATCACATGCTTTTTTTACCTTTTCCCAATTCCTAAGAATTGTTAATTCATTTAACTGCCTAATATTAATTGGGGAGTTTTGAGGATGAGGATTCAAAGAAAGTTGGTCAATATTCAGGATCGCCCCATAACCATAATAAAACCAATGTCTATTTGAATTACCTGTTAATAACTCATTTTTAGAATAAAGGGAATCAATATTATCACACCTAGAGTAATAAATACTTAGTTCTTTTGAAACTTCTTTCAGTTTAGGCGATATCTGATTTATAACTAACTCCTGCCATTGTAGTACCAACATCTGACTAGTTTTCTTTGGAATTGAGATTATAGTATATAATGCTTGTGATTCTAATTGAAAGGTAAGTGATAATTCATCCTTAAAGGTAGTATTAAAATATTCCTTTAGACTGTTAATTTGGCAATCTAATTGGCTAACTTTAATCTTTATAAGTAAAAAGGGTTTATTTAACCATTTTAATTCATTATCAATTAATATTTCTTCAGGTGGGGTTCCATTTAATATTGAAGACACTTGATTTTCTTGAATTAATAAGGCAGATTTCTTTGCATTTATCTCAAGTTTTTTATAGGATTCTAGATTTATCCTTTCATTTTTAATTTCATTTGAAATTTTTAATAGTTGCTTCTCTAAGTTACCATCTTCTAAATCTGTTTTTAATAGATAACCGGACGCCCCCAATTGAAGAGCCTCTTGCACAAACTCAAAATCATTATAACAAGTTAATAAGACAACTTTTATCTGTTGAAAACTCTCCTTCACCTTTCTTGTCAATTCAATCCCATCCATCAACGGCATACGAATATCCGTAATTAAAACATCAATATTATGATTGTTTACGATATTAAATGCATCTTCTCCATTAGTTGCTTCGAAAGCAACATCCATATCGTAGTCCTCCCAATTAATTAATGCTTTTAGTCCTTTACGAACTATTAATTCATCGTCCACTATTAACACCTTTAGCAAGATCTTCATCATCCTCCCCTTGTTCAAAGGTAATCGGTAAATTAATAAAAATAGTTGTTCCTTTTCCCTCTTCACTTGAGATATGAAGTCCATAAATTGAGCCAAAATATAATTTGATTTTATCTTCAACATTCTGAATCCCTATTCCACTTGAAGTCTTTCTTTTGCTATCATTTTCTTTCTTTAGAACGGACTCCATCGTTGGAGCTTTGATACCCCTACCATCATCTTGAACTGCAATTTGCATAAAATTATCTTTACTAGAAGCTTCTATAGAAATTTCTCCTTTCCCATCTGCGAAAGCATGGAAAAATATATTTTCTACTAATGGCTGCAAAATAAATCGAGGGACTCTAGCGGAAAGCAATTGATTATCTATTTTATATTTGACTTGAAAGCAATCAGGATAACGTTGATTTTGTATTTTTAAATAAAAATCTAATATTTCTAGTTCCTGTTCTAACGTGTGTAAAGTATTTATGGAACTTAAACTTGCCCTTAATAATTTTATTAAACTTGTTAACATTTCGCTTATATCAGGGACTCTATGAATTTTAGCTATCCATTGGACTGAATTTAGAGTATTGTACAAAAAATGCGGATTAATTTGGTATTGTAATGATTGCATTTCTATTTGTTTTTTCTTTTTTTCATTTTCTGAAATCCGTTCCATTAGTCTTTTAATTTCTTCAACCATTTTGTTAAAACTTAATCCTATTTTACCGATTTCATCAATTGAACCCACATTTGGACTTAAATTAAAGTTACCTTTCTCAACGTTCATAATATCTCGCTGAAGTTTTTTTAGTGGCTTGAAGATTGAGTTCGATAAAAGCAAAGCCATTACGAATGAAATCACTATAAATATACCTAATAACCAAAATACAATTTCTTTGATATCACTAAAACTTTCATTAATTTTACTCTCGGGAATAAGTGCTGCTATTTTCCATCCACTAATAAAATTTATATCGTAAATAAAATGGTTATTTTCTTTTAATTTTTCGATTATTACATTATTGCTAACATATGCCTTATTAAGGCTATATTGATTTTTAGACTCCCGAAATAAAGATTCATCCGTGCTATATATAATTTCTCCAAATTTGTCTATAACAAGGAGAGTACCTAATCTTGTAAGGTCAGGTCTTGCAAAGAGCTTTTCGAATTCTTCTTTTTTCATATCAATTAAAATCACTATTTTTTCTTTATTATTAATTTCAAACGGGTAAACTAATGAAATAACTCCTTTAGTTTGACTTGTGCTAATATAATCATTTAAATGTGGCCCAACCCATGTGCTTTCACCAGAATAGTTTAGTGCATCATTAAACCAATCTTTTGAAAGGAGAACATTCCAATCTATATTTTCCACTGTTGAAATGGTATGATTTTCCATATGCACAGAAATATTTTCGATAAACGGCCGATTTGCTTTCTGCTTTATAATAAATTGCCTAATTTCTTCAATATCAAGATTTACTCTCTTAACATTCATCTCTGTGATTTGGTAATAAATGGTGTCATTTAAAAGATCCATATCTTTCATATAATAATTAATATTTTGATTTACCTGGTTAACAACGCTTTGTGATAATTCAAGCATTTGTCCTTCAACTGTTGTCTTGGTTTGATAATATGGTATATATCCCACTAATATTAACGGCAACATGCTGGTAAGAAGGAAGTAAAAAAGCAATCGTACTTTGATACTTTTTTTAAAAAATAAAGTAAAAGCTTTAATTTGTGACATCCCTTTCAAGCTTTTGTATTAAAGGTGTTTTAGACCCCATTCATAATAAGCAACATTTGCCCAATGCCTATCATCATCTACATTATTTTTATCTATTATAAAAGGAGGTATCATTAATTTAGCTCCAACATTGGTACTTTTGTATTTTGCATTATTCCAGTAATATCGCTTATTAGAATAGTTCTCTGTTGGAAATGGTTTATTGTTTAATACATAATCAACAAGAATTTCAACACATATTTCCCCATATGCTATTGGATCTTGTGAAATACTTGCATCTAGAATTCCTTCTTTAATCCATTTATGTGCAATTGGTTCCCCATCAATAGTCACAAAAATGATATGATTAGGACTACCAACTGGTTCTAATTTTTGGTTTGCTATTAAAGCTTCATAAATACCACGTGCAGGAGTTTCGGATGGGGCATGGATAGCATCAAGTTGAGGATAGTTTAAGATTACTTCATTTGTAACATCATACATTTTTGTAATATCACCGTTTGTTCCCTTACTTATCAATTTGATTTTCTTGTACTTCTGTATCAGATCCTCGAATCCTTCCTTTCGTAATCTCCATGCTTCACTATTTAAATCTGCGTAACAGTTTAAAATGACCCCACGTGGCTCTCCATATTTTTTAGTTAATAACTTTACTATTTTTTTTGCAGCTAATTCTCCTCCTAAATAATTATCAAACACAACTGAAATGGGAACGCTTCCATTTTCTAATGGCGTATCAATTACTCCAATAGGAATTTTCTGATTCCATCGAGAGTCTAATAATTCAGAAAGATTAAGGTGACTTGAAACAGGATCACATATAATTGCCGTTGGTTTATTTCTAATAGAAGCAAACTGCTTACTTTGTTTAGTAGAATTCATGTTTGCAATTTCAAAAATAAACTCGTAGCCCCTTTCTTTTACAGCTCTTTGTACAGCCTCTTGTTGTACTACAAAAAAGGAATAACCAAGACTTTTACCCGAAAAAAAAATAAGTCCATTTGTAGGTTTTATTTGCTTTTTTTCAAACTGATAATGTTCACATGAAGTTAGAATATTATTACCTAAAATAAACAAAGCACCCAGCAGACTTAGTTTTGAAACCTTTTTCAAAAACTCTCTTCGAGTAACTTTTTCGTCCATAATCCCCCTCCAAACATTCAAATAGAAATTGGAATATTACTAGTTTTGAAATAACTTAATACTATTACTTTTATTACAAAGAATTCTCTTATTCTGAAAATTCTAATTCTTGGTAATATTATAGGGAATTATTAATACTATTTCAATAACTATCGAATCTTGTTTAACTTTTAAAGAAACCTTAGAAAGTACGCTTCGAAAATAAGTTCTTTATTGCAAAAGCATAATTATGAGTAAAACAAAAAATTCTGTTGGCCATCGTGTTTTTTTAAATAAGTTATAGAACTATATAAATAAAAAAGCCTATCGTTGTCATTAGATCAAGCTGCAGCAAAGAAGCTTCTTGAATCTGATATAGACAATATAAAAGGTTTAGCAGATATATCGTATATATCAAATGTTGAATATACTAAGCTTTTAGAGGAAGTTAAAAAACAACAGACGGAATTTAATCTAGGACAAATCCAGTAATTACTAGAGCAACTGCAACAAAAAATATAAAAAACAGCATCTAGAAATGAAATAATACACTTTAAAATTACTTTAAAAGAATCGATGTGGAAACACGGAATTCTTAACTCTTTTACCTGTTTACTACAGATGTAACAGAAAAAAAAAGAGTAAAACAGACTACCTGTTTACTCTTTTGTCCGCAGAATTATTTTTTTAGTATTGAACTTATTTAAACTGAGCTGATTTTCGCCATTCTAAAAAACCCTATTTAATCAGTCTTATCTATCCTATTTGAACTCATTTAAACTCAAATTATTTATTACAATAAATTCGACAACGTGGGGGTCGCAGGTTCGAGCCCTGTCGAGACCATACATTTAAAAAGTCTAGAAACATTTATATATTAATGTTTCTAGACTTTTTTCTATTGTTCGATTTATCTTGTATTGCGCTCGTTGCTGAATAAGCTAAAATTCAGTACAGAGGTATCTCATTTGTGATCTGTAATTGTACCTAATTTTCTCCCCATTTATGCATGGTAAGATTGGAAAGTGTAAGTTCTATAGTAGGATTTCCGAAATATCTATCGTTACCTCTGTATCATTTAGAATTAAATACAATCCGAAGTCATCCCCATCAGAATAATTAAGTACAGAAGTACCAGATTCGTAAACTTTAAAAGTATGGCCACGGTAAGTTGCATAAGCATTAGCTTTAAAATTGTAAGTAAAACCACCCTGAACGCGTTTATGCTCAGTTGCAGAACTAACGTTGCGACATGCAAATTATATTTTCCACTTGTTCGAAAATACACTTGATATTGAGTAGTATCTCGAACAATCACATCAAATACATACATCTGATTATCTCCATCATCGTAAAGAACTTTTCCTTCGTTACTTCTAAGATCACTTAAATCAATCGTTACGAAATATTCACCGTTTATACGTTCTAATTCAAGGTAATAATCATCAACGTTATGATCAATATCTCTAAGATCATAAAACCATAAATTAATAGAGCCAGTAATCCAACACAGAAGTATGACGAATGGAATGCCTAATAATATCGTTTTTAAAACTTATCAGCTAATTTTCACAATAGTTTAGGTATTCTCAAATTATACCGATAACTTATTAGATTTATTTATGTGCGAAAGTTGCGAAAATTAAGATATAATGAAACTGTGTTATGAAATACTAATAAATGGAGGGAATCGTATGTATCCAAATATTCTAAGACATCCCGGACCAACTCCAATTCCTAAAAAAGTGCAGCTAGCTATGGCCCAGGATATGATTAGCCATCGCACAGAAGAGTTTGTTCGCTTATATCAAGAAACAATACAACGTGTAAAACCTATTTTCGGTACAAAACAAGATATTTTGCTTCTGCCCTCAGGTGGTACGGCTGCATTAGAAGCAGCAGCGGTCAATACGGTTTCATCGGGAGAAGAAGTAGTGGTTATCACAGTAGGGGCTTTTGGCGATTATTTCGTTTCCATTTGTGAGAAGTATGGCTTCATTGTACATAAGCTTGAAAAGAAATGGGGCGAGGCTTGTACAGAGGAAGACTTGATTGAATTTCTGAAACCTTTATCCAATATTAAGGCCGTTTTTGCTACTTATAATGAAACATCAACTGGAATCCTAAACCCTATCGACAAATTGGCAAATGTGGTGCGTACATATACAAATGCTCTCTTCGTCGTCGATGGGGTGAGCTGTATTGGTGGAGCTCCTGCTGAAATGGACGAATGGGGCATTGATATTTTAGTTACTGGGTCACAAAAAGCTATGATGTTACCTCCGGGTCTTTCACTGTTAAGCGTCAGCGAAAGAGCTTGGGAAGTGATAGAAACGAATCGTACACCTGCCTACTATTTAAATTTATTAAGCTATCGGGAGTGGGCTACAAAAGGAATGACACCAAACACGCCGACGATTTCTCTGATCATGGGACTGTCAGCTGTATGTGATTTAATTGATGAGGAAGGCGGATTCTCCAAAACGGTTGAACGGCATCAATTAATGAAAAATATGGTTCGTGAAGCCATGAAGGCACTTTCTATTGGGTTGTTGACAAGTGATGAATATGCCTCGCCAACGATTACCGCTATTCGCACACCTGAAGGATTGGAGCTTTCCGCCTTTTTGCCACATTTAAAGAAGAAATATCACCTTGATCTTGCCGGTGGTCTCGGTCATCTGCAGGGAAATATTTTCCGATTTGGGCATATGGGCTATTGCTTCCCTAGTGATATCCTCCAAGCGGTTTCTTTAATCGAAGCAGGTTTACAGGATTTTGCCTATCCATTTGAACCAGGGGCAGGAGTAAAAGCAGCACAAAACGTTTTCCTGTCTGACCTAAGAAAATAAGAGTAGTACGTGGAGTTAGATTGCTTCTAGTCAATTGAACGTGACAATAATTGATTAAAAAATGAACAATTTCTTGTGACAATGAATCCATCTAAGCCCTACAGGCAAAGATGGATTCATTGTCTGGTTCTGGTGTAAGAAAAGCAAAAGCGCCTTGCTAAGGCTAAGCAAAGAGCAAATAAACTGTACTACTCCACTTTTTCGACTTATTATAAGGAAAGAAATTCAATATTAATAAACAGCATGTATAATATAAAAAAAAACTTGCCCTCTTCCTAAAGCTACTTTATGGAACAAATGAGTTACGTTCCGTTTACGTCAAACTTTAAGTGAAACACTTCATTTCTTGATATATAAAAAAAGAAATATCAACAATCGGGTTATTCTGAGTACTAGCAATTGGAGGATTAGGGGTAAGATTAAATTCAGAAAAAGAACACGCTGAAGCGGCTACAACAAAATATGTTTATTCTTAGGCTAATTTGCTATCGATTAGCGAAAATTCAACTGTAGCTTACGAAGAATATAATTTTACCTACCAATGAATCAAAGCACGACCATTCTGGTGAAGTTGTGCCATATACAAGAACAAGCTTGTCAGGGCGAGCCAGAAGAAGTCGTCAACTTGTAAAGCCACTTTGAAACGTGATACTTGGAGAAATGGTCAAGGGGATGGCAAAACATATTATTCAACTATTGACATTACAGTTGACTTTAAAATTAGCCCAGAAGTTGGTATCAGATTACTTACACGTATAAAGTAGGCTGTGTAGATTACGCAGCTGTGGAATTCGACGAAAAAAAGTAATAGAACGAGAACTTGAGTAAGTAATTTTTTTAAAGAAACGGCTCTATTCGAGTCGTTTTTATTTTTGCATTCTTGTGTGCTTCACCGTCTCATCTTACAATTAAATGAATTATAAATTAGGAGATGATTATATTAAAGATTAATTACTAAACATCACTAAAACCACTAGCTTGGTCACTGGCGTAATCTTGTTATATGGATCGATATTTTATATGTATTTGTTCAAGTGTTCCCTTATGGCGAATAGTTGCATGAACAGACGAGGATAGCCCGAGAGAATGCTGAGATACGAAAGGAACTACTGAAAGAACTTGGATTGGTAGAAGATTGAAAGGTCCACCAATGCTCTTTAATGGTCTTACTATTTTTTTAGAAAAGAGAAAAGTCCTTTTTCCTTTTCCTTCTTTTGTTCTTCATATTCTGTAATTTGTTGTTCGTGTTGTCGAAAGTTAATTCGATTAAGCGTATTCATAATGGCATTGTTTTGTTGTTCTACACGGTCTAGTTGTCGAGTGGAAAGTGATACAGGTTCATTTGCCTTTTCAATAAGATAACTCATCATATTCCCAAGCTCATTCTTTAATGTTTCATTTTGTTCCATTAATAATTCATTTTGTTTTCGTTGTGCTTGGATCAGTTCTAGTAATTGTGTATTTTGCTGTTCAATTCCAGCGACATGTGTAACTAATATTTCCATCGAGTTTGCTAATTCATTATATTTTCCTTGGTCGACTACTCGAGGAGTTAGGGTTTCTGTAGGTTGCCAATCATTTGTAACGGTCTCTACTTCAAATCCTGGAGATGTCAACAGTTGTGCTGCTTCATTTAATTTGACACCACGATTTTTATTTAATAAGATTAATGCTTTAATTATTTCAATATCTCGGTCTGAATATTCACGATGACTCCGAGCATTTCGTTTAACTTTATATCCATTTTTCTCCAAAACAGATATATAATAGTTTATCTTTTGTTTGCTGATACCAACCTGTTGTGCAACCGCTGCAGTTGCATATGTATTACTAGCCATACACTTTGATGCTCCTTTACCTTGCTGTATATGTATTTGTATCAAGTATATCACTATTTCCCCATAATTGTTCTACTCTAACAGAATTTTCAAGCATATAATGATCATCAATATACTTACCGGCCATCCATTCGTTACATCAATTCTTAAACTATTGATGTCAGTTAAAATTCCTCTCTTTCCAGTGAGTATGCATACAATATACCCTCCAACAACTACTGTACCTACAACACTGGTAACGACTAATTTTATACTCCTTTTTAATAAATATAATCCTAATCTTAAAGTCAATTAGCCCTCAGCATTATTACTGTGTTGGAACCAGTCCCAATAGGATTCATAAACCGCGTCATGTAAAAATCCTACATTTAAAAAGTCTAGAAACATTTATATAATCAATGTTTCTAGACTTTTTCTATTGTTCAAATTTAGAGTAATTTCTTCAATTTCTCCGTTTGACCGCAATAAAATTTCCAATTATTTATCACTTTTTTGAATATCATGATAGAAAATATCATCAATTAAAACTTTTAGTGGAGTTCACCATTCCAATACTAGTAAAAACATCATTCGGTCGCTTCAATTGTATGGTTATTTCGAAATGTATTAGTTGGGGCATATTGCTTTTTCACTTGCATTAGACGATCTAGATATACCTCTCAACTATTTCTGAATAGGACCATTGTAATATATTTTTGTCTATTCCGAACAAATCAATGTCTGTTATTTCATTGTCATCAATTTCACCATGACTATAATTAGCCTTAAATTTTTCCGTAAAGAACCTAACAATATTTCATTCATCTGCATACTATATCATTGAACACTCTTTGAAATGGAGGTGTTTCTATGAGTTTTCAATTTGGCATTTCTGGAATTTTCCTTGGATTTCTCACAGGTGTGATATGGCTGCTGCTAGCATTATCGGGGTTCATTACTGAGTTTTTTGGATTACTCGGTATAGGAGGAGTTCTTGCTAATATTCTAAACATCCTAGTTGCGTTAATTGGCTTCCTAGCTTTTGTTTTGTTTGGATTATACCTATTCAAGAAAGCGTGGCACTATTGCAAGTAGGTATAAAGTAAGTGGGAGGCTAATGAATCATTATAGTCTTGGCAACAATCATCTTGTTGAGGTCTTGCTCACAGTCTTTGAATAGCACCCGAAACCTGTTCAACTAAAAAGTTGAACAGGTTTTTCTTTATTTTCAAAATAGAATTTCCAAAGCTGCGTTTGGTAATCTTTTATTAAAGTATATTTTTCAACAATATTATAGTGAGTATGATCTACTTCATTTATCTCTGCAGAAATAATTCATCAAGATTCATTTGCCCCCCCTATCCTTTTGTTAATCGACATTCCTTCTTTACCTTTTCTATCTTTTACTAGTCTGCTATAAACAAAAAAATACCTCAACCCTAAATGGATTTGAGGTATTTCTTCTTTAAATATATACGTCCCAGGAGGGATTCGAACCCCCGACCGTACGCTTAGAAGGCGTATGCTCTATCCAGCTGAGCTACTGAGACAACAACGTTTCTTTGAATTTAAGTATTCGATCGATAACATACTTAGACCGAAATTATCTTCGAGCTATATAATAACACTTATTGCGCCTTTTTTAAATAGTAGATTTATAACTTATTCACATTTCCCAGTCATAGTAAGTTGTTTATTTCGCCTATCTCTCGATTTAGTTGAATTGAATACTGGAATTCTTATAGTTTTCTTAACAAATCAGAAATTACATCATGTTCCTTCAATAGTTCTAAAAATACGCTTAACGCTTTCGTTTGGAACGGAGATCTTAAGACAATTGAAAATTTCCTTTTCATAGGAAGTTGTTCTATTTTAATAACTTTTAAAGTCCCTATTGAACACTCTTTTCGAACCGCCCAGTAAGATAGCAGACTAATACCAAGACCTGCTTCTACAGATTCTTTAATTAGTTGTGTACTTCCAAACTCCAATTTTCTTTTTGGAGTGAATCCACACAACCTGAACATTTTTTCAGTTACTTCTCTCGTTCCAGAGCCGTTTTCCCTAACAATCCACATCTCATCCTCTAATTCAGATAGGTTAATTTCGCCATTTTTTTGCACTAATCTATGTTTTGGGGAAGCGACCAGATACAAAGAATCTTCTGCAAATGGTTCAATTGATAAATTTTTATCATGGAATTCCCCTTCTATAATTCCTACATCTAGTTGGTGCCCCAAAACTAAATTTGCTATCTCTTTTGTGTTTCCAATCATAATAGTTGGTGTAATCATTGGATATTCTCCCTGCATTTTTGCAATAACATGCGGCAATACATATTCTCCAAATGTATAACTGGCACCAATTGAAAGAGGTCCACTCGTCTTGTTGGTAAGATCATCTATCAAGTAATGCATTTTTGAATGCAGACTTAATATCTCCTTTGCATGATGATAGACAATCTCTCCAGCTTGAGTTAAGCATACAAATTTATTGTTACGCTCCAACAACTTGATTCCCATAGCCCCTTCAAAAGATTGAATATATTGGCTAACAGCAGGTTGAGTCATATGTAGTTTTTCTGCTGCACGTGAAAAGTTTCCCAACTCTGCTACCGTTACAAAGACATTTAACTGTTGGTCCATTTTTATCAATCTCCTTAAAGTTCATTTTTACTATAAGTAATTACTTATTATAAGTATTATAAATAATTATTTTTCTTATGGATAAAAAAGGTTTAGTCTGAGATTGTAATATATAAAGATGGTGTTGGGATGGAAGCGCAATATGTAAATAAAGAACCTAGCCAATTCCCCAAAAAATCCTCATCTTTGGGATTATGGATTGGTGGAATTGGCTTTACCTTTTTGATTGCCTTACTGGGATATTTATTAGCAAAAGTACCTGTATTTGGTAATATCGGCCAATTAGCATCGGCAATTCTAATTGCTGTCTTGTATCGACAGTTTTTAGGTTATCCTGAACTCTTACGTTCTGGCATAACATTTTCTTCAAAAAAATTATTACGCTTCGCCATTATTTTGTATGGACTAAAACTCAATATAGATACCGTCTTGCAGGATGGTTTGGGCTTACTTGTTCGGGATATGGGGGTAATTATCTTTGCAATCTTGGTAACGATTTGGCTAGCCCGAAAATTTAAAGCAGATAAAAATATATCGCTTCTTTTGGGAATAGGTACAGGGGTTTGTGGTGCAGCAGCCATAGCAGCGGTTGCTCCAATTATTAAATCAAAAGATGAAGATACCGCCATTAGTGTTGGGATTATTGCTCTTGTTGGTACGATTTTTTCGATAACTTATACAATATTACGTCCTCTTTTACCGTTATCAGATATAGAATATGGCACATGGTCAGGAATTAGTTTACATGAAATTGCTCATGTAGCACTAGCTACAGCACCAGGCGGACAAGATGCATTAGCATTTGGTTTACTTGCAAAATTGGGTCGAGTGTTTTTACTTGTTCCACTGTGCTTTCTTTTAATGTATATCATGAAAAGAAAAGGATCTAGGGACGAAGGTTCAGAAGCAAAGGTTGAATTTCCTTGGTTTTTAATAGGATTCATTATCATGAGTATTATTGGAAGCTATGTGATTGGTGAAACCATTCCAGTATCAATCGAATTTATGAATGGAATTTCCCAACTCACTACATGGTGTTTAACAGCGGCAATGGTCGGACTCGGATTAAATATAAGCCTTCGGGAACTCCATTCAAAAGCATTAAAACCATTAATTGCAATGGGGATTACATCAATCTTACTTTCTGTCTTGGCCTATTTTATTGTATAAAAAATAAATGAATTATTATCCAAATTGGATAAAAAAGTAAAGCAGGTACCCTATCTAAGAGTACCTGCTTTCTATAAGTATAAATTAAATGCCCCTGCCAAGGATGTTAATTATAACATATTAATTAGATAGTATAAAGATGATGGGGTGCTTCAATTTAATAACAAACACTCAATTGACTACAAATAGAATTTACGAGAGAATATATATAGATTGCGGAAAGAAAGGAGGATTTCTGTGGAACATCGCTCACTAATTCTGCTTGGTTTATTAATGGGACAAAGTCAACACGGATATCAGATCAATGAATTCATCGAAAGAAACTTAAGTACAGTTACAGATATGAAAAAACCAACTGCTTATGCTACTTTGGATAAACTAAATCAAAAAGGTTTTATTGATATTCAGCTAGAGCAAGAAGGAAATAGACCCACTCGTAAAGTGTACTCTATAAATGAAAGCGGCCGAAACTATTTTTATAAATTACTATTGAATAACCTATCTTCTGCTGAAAGTGTTAATTACCAAGGAGATATTGGGTTAATGTTTAGTGATCTTCTTCCTATGGAAAAGGTAATTCCAGCGTTGAAAGAACGATTAAAGAAAAACCAGCATCAATTAGATCTATTTAAACAAACACCGGCACATGGAATACGAACAGGCGTTAATCTTGCAGTTGAACATAAAATAATAATGTTAGAAGCAGAAGTTGCCTTTCTTGAAAAAACTATAAACAATCTCCAGTTCAATTAAATATTTATCCCTACGATCATTTTTTTATTATGATGAAAATAAAAAAATGATCTAATTTTACCCTTATAGTCACAGTTGACTAATCAACGAAAAACTATTACACTTTAAAAGTAACAGATGACAAATTATTTTATTTCAAATGAAGGGTGTGTGAAAAGACGATTACATACTCCAATCGAATGAAGACAAGAAATAATGAGTCATTTTTGGTACCGACGACAAACGAATGCAAGTAAATTGCGATCGATAAAGTGTATCGTATGGATGACGGCAGATAGAATCATAATGATTGTATAAGTCACGAAAGATTGAAAACTGTTTCTTTTAGTGAAAATGAAAACTTAGGAGGTACAATAACATGATTATTGTAACAAATAGAATTAAAACAAAATTAGGTTTTGCTTCAAAAATGGCTCCAATGTTCACAAGACCAGGAGCGTTACAAAAAATGGAGGGTTTTGTAAAAGTAGAAGTTTCAATTACTAAAAATCTCACAGAATATGATGAAATGAATGTAAATATGTATTGGAACACTTTGGAAGACTTTACTCGTTGGAAAAATAGCGATGCTTTTAAAGAAGCACATACAGGTCCAAATAACACTGGTCAGGAATCTCCAATCTTGGGAAGTGAAATTATCATTTCAGAGGTTGCTTCTACTTTAGAGCTAAATGCATAATTACTTACAAACCCCTACTATTAACTAGTAGGGGTTTTATTTGTTAGGAACATTAATAGGAACTGTATGAGTTAATTTATATCTCTTCATACAGAGTGCTTCTAGATAAATTTAGTCATTCCCAAAGTGGGTTTGGAACTTATTAATCAAATAAATATTCTGATAGGTCATTAGTTGTGTGTTTATTGTATTTCGATGAGTATGGATCAGCAAAACCATGTTTGCCTTCAACAATTTTGACAAATACATGGGGATATGTAGAAATCCTTGTTTTTAAATCAATAGGATTAAAAGATTTTTCTTGCTCGCCAAATATTAAAATCGTTTCCGCATTCGGTACTACGTCTGTATATTGACGAATTCGAGAACCATAAAAGCCAACTACTTTATGTAATGAAGGGTTATTACTGCAAAGCCAAGCAATCGTGGCACCAATACTAAAGCCGATCATACGTATATGTGAATATTTATTTGATAAATTGTTGATTAAAGCATTTACGTCATATTGGGCTTTTTCAAATCCTACGTTTGTCATAAAATTTTGATACGCAAGGTCTTCCTCTTCGTATGGAAATGGTGTAATTCTCTGTAATAAATTCGGCACATATACATCAAACCCTTTTTGATAAAATGCATTTGCATAATGTTTTATATGTGAATTTATTCCATAAATTTCATGAAGTAAAATAACACATTGATTGGAATTTTGTTTCAATTCCATGAATTATATCTCCTTTTTTAATGTTTATTATAAATGTTTTTAAATGGCTGTTGATCTTTCTTTTTACACACTAATAAAGTAAAACAAAAAAGTAAACAGAACACCTGTTTACTCTCTTGCCCACAGATTTATTTTATTATATCAACTGGGTTGAACTCATTTCATCTCCGCTTTTTTCGCAAAAAAATTCACAACGTGTAAGTCACAGGTTCGAATCCTGGCAAGACCATTTCAATGATCTACAAACATTGGTTGGTATATCAATGCTTGTAGACCTTTTTTATATATGTTCAAAATTCATTTATCTTTATTCAGTCTAAAGTTGTCCTACAAATCTGTTAAAGAACTTTACCTAGAAATGCCTTTGTGCGATCATTTTGTGGGCTACCGAATACATCTTCCGGATTTCCCTCTTCGATAATATACCCTCCATCCATGAATATAACACGATCTGCTACTTCACGAGCAAACCCCATCTCATGGGTTACAACGACCATTGTCATCCCCTCAAAGGCAAGCTGCTTCATAACATCTAGCACTTCTTTCACCATTTCAGGATCAAGGGCAGAAGTCGGTTCATCAAATAACATCACTTTCGGTTTCATAGCAAGAGCACGTGCGATGGCCACTCGTTGTTGTTGACCACCTGATAATTGTTCTGGATAATTATGTGCCTTTTCCCGTAGCCCGACTTTATCCAAAAGTTCAAAAGCAAGTGATTCTGCTTTACCTTTTTGCACTTTTCGAACTTGGATTGGAGCCATCGTAATATTATCCAAGACGGACATGTGAGGAAATAAATTAAACTGTTGGAATACCATGCCTACCTCTGTGCGAATCTCATTAATATCTGTTTTCGGATCGTTTACTTTAACATTTTCAATATAAATTGCCCCATCTGTGACTTCTTCAAGTAAATTGATACATCTTAAAAACGTACTTTTTCCAGAACCTGATGGGCCGATGACACAAACTACTTCTTTTTCTTTAATTTCATAGTCTATTCCTTTTAAAACTTCTAATTTTCCATAAGTTTTGTGTAAGTTTTCTACTTTTATCATGTCAAACTCCGCCCTTCTCGCTTCCTTCGCGGATTGTAACCATTACTAAAACGCCTTTCAACGTATGCAACTAATTTTGTTACAAGATAAGTCAATAGTAAGTAAAGTACTGCTGCTACTAAATAGGGTTCCCAGAAGCGATTATAGGCACCAGCCACAATCTTAGCAGCATATAAAATATCACTTGCCGCAATAACTGTTACCAGAGAAGAGTCTTTTAATAATGCAATAAATTCGTTTCCTAGTGGCGGAATCATTCGACGGAATGCTTGTGGTAAAATAATTTTCCGCATTGCTTTGCTATGGGTTAAACCAAGTGAACGAGCAGCCTCCATTTGGCCTTTATCGATTGATTGAATTCCAGCACGAATAATTTCTGCATTATAAGCGGCGCTATTCAATAACAAAGCCAAGATACCCGACACCATAAAACCATATGATTGTCCAAAAATCGTAGGTATAACTGCTAAGTGTATTATTAAGATTTGAACTAACATTGGCGTCCCACGGAAAAGATCTACATATAATTTAGAGGGCCAATAAAGCCATTTCTTTTTGGACGTTTCGCCTAATCCTATTAGGACTCCTAGTATGATACCTCCAGCATATCCTGAGACCGTTAAAACAATTGTTATCCAAATGCCACGTAAAAACATTTCACGGTAGTTCCAGATAATGTCCCAACGCAAATCCAATAAGTCCATCTGAAACACTCTCCAATCAGCTATTCGAGTTCTTGTCCTGTAATTTCAGCCAATTTCCCATTTTCTTTAATTTTTTGTAGACCTTCATTTAATAGATTTAGAAGTTCTTCATTCCCTTTTTTCACCATAAAGCCATAATATTCTTTTTCAAAGGAGTCATCTTCTATCGTTTTAAGTTTTGCTTCAGGGTTATTTTTGATATATTCAAATACAACTGCATTATCCCCGATCGCTGCATCTGTAGTGCCGTTTAATACTTCTTGAATCGCAATAGGTACACTTTCGTATCCTAAAATATTAGGATTCGTTTCACCTACTAAATCTTTCGCAGCCATATGCCCCGTTGAGTTAATTTGAACTGATATTTTCTTATCTTTTACATCTTCAGCAGAAGTAATTGGTGAATCTTCTTTTACAACTAGTAGTTGCGTTGCTTCATAATAAGGTTCAGTAAAATCAAATGTCTCTTTACGTTCGTCTGTAATGGTAATTCCTGATGCCCCCAAATCTATTTCACCATTTTTTACTTGTGGAAATATTGGCTCCCAACCAACCGCGCGCACTTCCGTTTCGAAACCGACCTCTTCCCCCATTGCATTTAAAACATCTACATCAATTCCAACCACATTTCCTTGATCATCCATATAGTTAAATGGAGCAAAAGAAGATTCCGAACCTGCTACTAATTTCTTAACTTCCTCTGTATTAGAGGTAGAACCCGACGAACTAGTAGTAGAGGTTGTAGATGAATCAGTACCACAAGCTCCTAAAATAATTGATGCTGTCAATAAAGGCAGCATCATTGAAAATAAACGCTTTTTCTTTAACATATTTAATCCCCCAATCTAATCATTTAAAGTTAGTAGTTATCTTACCTACTATTTTCATATATTCAATTTCTATAGTTTATTAATAGTTCTTATTGTTTATAACAAAAGATGCATATTAAACTTTTGATATATTTAATATTAATTAGTAAAAAAATAGCCTATGAGAAATTTATTCAACGCCAAATAGCGTATCCATAAATTCCCCAAGGCTGGTTATATTTGTCTTGATACAGTATTTATCGACCTAGAAATGCTGATAAGAATTTCTAAGATTTATTTCTCAAAACTAATTCCATCAAAAAAAATGCTATTTTAATATTCATACATTTATATTTCAGATTCCCAATAAGTAGGTATACTTCCACTCAGAAAAGCCATAATACAAGATTAAGAATTCTAATTATCAGTGACTGTATTTTCATTCTACTTCTTTCATATATTTTCCATTGGAGTTGAATGAACAGATTTAAGGAGGAAAAGGATATGGGGTTTTTTGATGGATTAATGGGGAACGCGTCTGAAGTGAATTTAAGTGAATTAAAGGAAGAGTTAAAAAATGTACTCACGAGGTCAGAAAATATTGAACATGCATTTAGAGTGATCCGTGATATGTTTGTTTTTACTAATAAACGATTAATACTAATTGATAAACAAGGAATGACTGGAAAGAAGACGGAATATCTTTCAATCCCTTATAAAAGCATTACATACTTCTCTATAGAAACTGCTGGAACATTTGATTTGGATGCGGAATTAAAGATATGGATTTCCGGTAGTCAAATGCCTATAGAAAAGACCTTTAATAAAACAACAAACATTTATAATGTTCAAAGTGTTTTAGCGGAAAATGTTTTGAAATAACTTGAAGATTTTCATTACTAAAATTAGAGACCAGGCTAAACACCTGGTCTTTTCTTTTTACCCATTACACTAAAGTAACAATGGTAAATGCGTAATACCATTTCCTATCATTTTTGTATGATGAGTTTTTAGCCTTCATTATTTATACAAAATCGCCCCAATATTACAATGTGGATGACTTTGGGAATGAAGTCTTTTAAATTCGTATTCCAGTTCTGATAAAGTTAGATTCCAAAGACGCTTATCGTCCTTTTGGTAAACGTTAAAGATGATTAGTTTATTAATTAGATTTTTTCTTCTATCTTCCACCGCTTTCCGAAGAATTTCTCCCATTTGAAACACTCCTTTTATTTACATACGCCTGGAAATCGCAATATACACACTTGAACCAAAAGACGTATTTGGTTAAAAAAAGGGTATGAATGATTTTTTCACATTCATACCATTAACACCTTTTGCCATTATTGAAGCACCTGTTCTTTTTTATCGAACAGCACTGATTGGGCTAATTGTGTGATCACTACATCATCAAATGGAGGATTGTATGCTCCACATTGCACATCTCTGAACAATCGTTCTAATTTATTCGATTTAGATAAGCTTCTTCCTCCAACAATTTTCATCGCTTTCGTCACGATTTCGATAGCGTAGTTACAGATTTGGTATTTCGCGATATTTACTTCATTACCAAGAGCTTCTTTTTTATGGGGTTCTAGTTCTACTTGTGCAGCAATACTATATAAAATTCGTCGAGCTGTTTGATAAAGTACTTCAATTTCCCCAACTTTTTGTTGAATATGTGGTGCATGACTAATTCGATTGCCGAGACTATGTGAGAACGTATTGTTTGCAAACTCAATCGCATAGTCTCTTGCAGCGCCTGCAATGCCTAAGTAGACAGCTGGAACTTCTAACGAATACACCCGACCATGGGCTGAGAAACGATTAATCTCATTGGAACGATGACGAGAAAGTAGTGCTTTTTCAGGTACAAATACATCTCGAAAAATAAGATCATGACTTCCTGTCGCTCTCATTCCTAATGAATCCCAAGTATTAATGACTTCAATTTGTTCACTTTTTGTCATTAAAAACTCTGCGATCACATCTTCATCTTCTAAGTAAGCAATAATGGTAAATTGTTTTAATATAGGTGCTAGAGAAGCAAAGGCTTTTTCACCATTAATTTTATATCCACCAGGTACTTTACGAGCAATGGTTCCAGGAATGGCCCCTCTCGCAATATTGCCCTTACCGCGCTCGCTACTAAGAATATTTAACACTGAACCTTCTTCAATCGTTTTTTTAGAAAGTTCAGCTAAAATCGGTTCTGGCCAACATTTTGATTCACGAACATTGATAAAGGTTAACAAATGCCAACCTACTGAAAGTGCTGTTGATGCATCCCCTTTTGCCAATTGCTCTTGAACAAGCAACATTTCATAAAGAGAAATTTCATCGCCACCGTACCTTTTAGGAACCGTTAATTTTAAATACCCGGCTTCTTGTAGGATCTTAAAATGTTCAAAAGGAAATTCTCCAATTTGATCATAATAGGGTGCTGTTTTTTCGAGTTCTTTTGCAATGTTTTTCGCAAAGTCTACTAGCTGTTGCTCTCTTTCGTTTCGAATAAATATGTCCTTTGTCATTTTGTCACCTTAGTTCTCGCAAATTGATTCACTCGTTTTTCAAGACCTAAATGATCTCGTAATGTGTTACCTGTATAATCTTTGCGATAAATTCCACGCTCCTGTAAGATTGGCACCACTTTTTCTACAAATGCCTCTAAATCCCGTGGGAGTAGTGGAAATTGAAGCATAAAGCCGTCGCAAGCTTTCTCTTTAAACCAACGCTCCATTTCATCTGCCACTTGTTCTGCAGACCCGACAAATGCGTCCCTTTTTCCTACATTAAATAAACGACTGTAAAGATCACCAACTTTTAAGTTTTCACGCTTAATGATCTCCATCAATTCATTAAAATTACTTTGAATGCTATTTACTTTTGGATATTCAACTTCAATGGCTGGTGTATCTAAAGAATACTTTGAAAAGTCAACATTCCCCATATACCCTGATACAAATTTTAAGGCTTTATATGGATCTAGTAGATTTTGCAATTCATTAAAGCGCTGGATGGCTTCTTCTTCTGTATCTGCCACGACAGGTGAAATACCATGGAAAACAACGAGTTCATTTTCATCACGACCATGTTGTGCTAATTGAGTTTTTACTGAGCGATAATGTTCTTTTGCTGTTTCAATACTATCCCAATGTACAAATACTGCATTGGCTACACGTGTCGATAATTTTTGTCCCGGTTTTGACGCACCAGCTACAACAATAACGGGATGACCTTGAGGTGAACGTGCAATATTTAGCGGTCCTTTTATAGAGAAGTGTTCACCTTTATAATTAGCTTCATGTACTTTCTCCTGATCATAGAAAATCCCCTTCTCTTTATCATATAAAAACGCATCATCTTCCCATGAATTCCATAACGCTTGAATCACATCTGCAAATTCCTCCGCACGTTCGTAGCGCTTGTCATGTTCCACATGTTTATCTCGACTAAAGTTTAAAGCGGTTTGACCTGTTGCATCGGCTGTTGTCACTAAATTCCAGGCAACACGACCATTACTAATATGGTCAACTGACATTAGTTGACGTGCTAACACATAAGGTTCGCTGTACGTTGTAGATGCCGTCGCTCCAAGACCAATTTTTTCGGTAGCAGCCGCTAGTGCGGTAATCTGAATAAGTGGATCAAAGCGATTTAAAATATGAGGGTGGGATTCATGATTGATCGCTAAACTATCTGCTACAAAGGCTATATCAAATTTCCCTTTTTCTGCAATTTGCGCAGCTTTCTGAAGTGCTTTAATATCGATACTAGCATCCGCTTGCCCCTCTGGATGGCGCCATGCCGCAACATGCATACCGGCACCAATTAAATATAATGACAGTTTTATTTCCCTTTCATTTGACATTTCTAATCATTCCTTCACATAAAATTTGACCAATGAACTAATCGTTATATGAATAAACTTCTTTCCAAGTAGACAATTCTTCTAGAGTTAACTTCACAGGAATGTAGTTTCCACTATATGTTTCTTCTATAAATTTTGATGTTTCTTCATTCTGATAGATTTCCACTATTTTTTGATAAACTTCATTGTCAGCGTCTTCAGCATTTGTTGCGATAATATTGATGAAAGGTTTTGCTGTATCACTCTCGTGGATAATTGCATCTTTTAAATAAAGTCCTGCTTGAACTGCAACCCCATTATTAATAATGGCAAAGTTGTATCTTCCATTACACGTGGTGTTGTCGCGCCATCAACTGGAACGATTTTTAAATTTTTAGGATTTTCTTTAATTCGGTCTTCTCCGCCATTTCCATCAAAATCGTCAGAAACAGTAAGAATTCCGTTTTCTTGTAGTAACAATAACGCTCGACCCCAGTTTGAAGGGTCACTTGGAACTGCAATCGTTGCTCCATCTTTCAGATCATCTAATGAATCATGTTTACTTGAATATAAACCTAAAGGTGCAATAATCGTTGTGCCAATTGGTACGATATCTGTACCATTATTTGTATTAAATAAATCTAAATAAGCAACATGTTGGAAAGCATTAATATCTATATCTCCATCTGCTAAAGTTTGATTTGGATCTACTTGTGCAGATAGAGTCACTAGTTCAAGATTGATGCCTTCTTTTTCAGCTTGTTCCGCAATAAATTCCCATGTTTTAACTTCCGAACTACGAATCCCTACTTTTACATTTGTACTTTCTTCACCCTGAGCCTTATTCGTTCCATTACATGCTGTTAACAAAACAGTTGTAAGTGCTAAAATTAAAAGTAAATGCCATTTTTTCAATTTAATAACCTCTTTTCTATGAACTATGTCTAAAATGTCTTTCTAATCTGTTTCCAATTGTTTGAATGAGTTGTACGAATGCTACAAGTAAAATAACTGTTACTAAAATAGTCATCTCATCAAAACGTTGATAACCATAAGTAATCGCCACATCTCCTAGTCCCCCTCCGCCAACAGCTCCTGCCATAGCAGTAGCACCAATGAGTCCGATTGTTGCGGTAGTAACACTTAAAATTAATGAAGGAAATGCTTCTGGGATTAAAAATTTTCGTATAATTTGCCAAGGAGTAGCCCCCATTGCTTTTGCTGCCTCAATAATGCCTTCATCAACTTCTAATAAGGAGTTTTCTATTAATCTCGAAATATACGGCCCAATATGTAGAACTAAAGGCACGATAGCAGCTGTTGTTCCGATGGCAGTTCCCACAATTAGACGAGTAAATGGAATAATTGCAACGAGTAAAATAATAAAAGGTATAGATCTGAATATATTGACAATAGGATTCACAATGCCAAATACCCAGCGATTCTCTAAAATATGTCCTTTTCTAGTAACAACTAGGGTGATCCCTAAGATTAATCCTAGAGTTGCTCCAAAGAACAACCCTATACTAACCATATATAGGGTTTCCCAAATCGCTCCCAGAATAATTTCGCGGCTTACATCCATTTGCTAGAACCTCCTCTATTTGTACATTTCTATTTTTAATAAACTGGACTACTTTTTCTGTTTCAGTATCTGCACCGACAATTTCAATGATTAAATTTCCAAAAGGTATTTTCTGAAGTTCTGTAATATTTCCGAATAAAACATTGATATCCACACTAAATTTTTTAACTACTTCTGATACAATTGGTTGGCCAACATCTACTCCAATAAACTTTAATTTAAAAATTCGTTCATTTGGATTTGCAACTTGTAATTGCTCATAAATGGATTGAGGAATTTCATCACGAACGACCGATTGTACGAAGTCTCGTGTCGTTTTTGTTTTAGGTGCCGAAAAAATTTCTAAAACATTGCCAGTTTCAATTATTTGACCATTTTCCATAACGGCAACGCGATTACAAATTTCTCGAATCACTTCCATCTCATGGGTAATAATTAAAATCGTAATGTTGTACTCAATATTTACACGCTTTAGTAATTCCAATATCGATTTTGTCGTTTGTGGATCAAGTGCTGATGTTGCTTCATCACAAAGTAAGATTTTCGGATTTGTTACTAACGCCCTCGCAATCCCGACCCTTTGTTTCTGCCCACCTGATAATTGATCGATATAAGCAGTTGTTTTACTTTCTAACCCTACAAACTTTAATACTTCATTGACACGTTTTTCAATTTCCCGTTTGTTTACTCCACTAAGGGTTAATGGCATTGCCACGTTATCGAAAACAGTTTTGGAAGAAAGTAGATTGAAATGTTGAAAGATCATTCCGATATTTTTCTTTTCTTCTCGTAATTGTCGTTTACTGAGAGTCGTTAAGTCTTTCCCATCGACAATTACTTTACCTTCAGTTGGAGTTTCTAATAGATTTACTGTTCTTATTAGCGTACTTTTCCCCGCACCACTAAACCCAATGACACCAAAAATGTCACCTTTATTAACTTTCAAATCTATATGATCCAACGCTTTTATTATTTTTTTATCTAATCGATATTGTTTCGATGTTCCTATAAACTCAATCATTGTTAAACCTCCTTTTGACAAGTGTTAAAATACAGGAACGACAGCCCCTTCGTATTCAGATTCAAAAAATTCTTTCGCCTTTTCACTTGTTAACCATTTCACAACTGTTTGAATAGCTTCATCATCTTTTCTTTCTGGCAATGCGGAAATAATGTTTACATATGGCGAATTCGCATCTTCAATAATCAATGCATCTTCAAGTGGATTGAACCCACCTTCTAGTGCATAATTAGTGTTTATGGCAGCTACATCCACATCTTCAAGAGAGCGATTTAACAAAGCAGCATCTACAGCAATAAATTCAAGTTCTTTGTCGTTTTCTACAATATCCTCAACCATGTAATCCCCTTCTTTAATAGGGTCAAGTTTGATGATTCCATTTTCGTCAAAAAGTAATAATGCACGAGAGAAATTCACAACATCCTTTGGTACAGCTACTTTTGCACCTTGTGGTAAATCGTTAATATCAGTAATTGTTTTAGAATAAACTCCAAAAGGTTCAATATGAATGCCTGCAACATTGACAAGATTTAATCCTGCTTCTTTATTAATTTGCTCCATGTAAGGGACGTGTTGGAAATAGTTAAAATCAAGTTCACCTTCAGCAGTTAATTGGTTTGTTTGAATGCCATCATTTCCAGTGATTATCTCTAATTGCACGCCATCTTTTTCTAAATCAGGCGCTAAATATTCAAGTACTTCTGCATGGGGGACAGATGAAGCACCGACTTTTAGTACGGTTACCTCTTGCTCTTCTTTTGACTCAGTAGATGTTGAAGCAGTGGTAGTTGTTTCTGTATTACTGCAAGCTGCTAATAAGATGAAGGTAAAAATTGATATGGCAATTAGTAAATGTTTTTTCATATAAGTCTCATCCTTTTCATTGTTTATTTACCAAAATTAAATTTAATTAATTTCTCCTACAGAGGGGGATGATTCGGATATCCACTCCCCCCACAACATATTTCTTATATTATTTATAGTTTTACTAGGATTTAGATTAAAATGGATTTAAATAATGTGATACAAGATCATTACTCAAATAAATCAGTTGATAAATACCTTAACCCTGTATCAGGAAGTATTGCGACAATTTTCTTCCCTTTATTTTCAGGTCGTTTGGCTAATTGTGTGGCAGCCCATATCGCAGCTCCAGAGGACGTCCCTACTAATATTCCATCTGATTTGGCAACTGCTCTTGCTGCTTCATTCGCCTGGCTCGTTTCAACTTCAATTACTTCATCAATCACTTCTTTGTTCACGTTTACTGGAACTCTTTTTTCTTCCACATCTGAGAATCGATGAACACCTGTAATCTCTGGTATATCTGGATTTTCAACCGTTGGAATTGAGTTAGTAGCAGGCTCAACTCCTACAATTTTAATAGTAGAGTTTTTTGATTTTAGAAATGCACCAGCACCACTTAAAGTACCACCAGTCCCTACTGTTGCCACTAAAATATCCACTTCACCATCTGTATCTTCCCAAATTTCAGGACCTGTTGTTTCAAAGTGAATTCTCGGATTTGCTTCGTTCTCCAGTTGATGTAAAAAGATTGAATTTTGTTGCTTTGATATTACTTTTTCCTTTAATACATTAATAACTTCCACAAAGTCGCCATCTGATTCTTCAATTGTCTGCAAAATTTCAGGTACGTCAGAAAATGGAACAACTTCTGCACCAAGTGCACGAATGGCTTTTGTTCGCTCTACACTTACATTGTCTTGTATATATATTTTTAATTTATACCCTTTCGCTGCTGCTATAGCTGCAAGGCCAATTCCTGTATTTCCACTTGTTGTTTCGATGATGGAATCCCCTTCTTTTAGTAACCCTTTTTGTTCTGCATCTTCAATCATTGCTTTAGCAATTCGATCTTTTACACTATTAGCCGGATTTAAGTACTCCAATTTCACAATTATCTCTGCTTCTAATTGATGTTGTTTTTCATAATTCACGATTTCTAACAATGGTGTTTTTCCAACAAGTTCGATAATCGACTTCTTAATTTTGTTTGAAGTGATTTTACTCATTTCATTTCCCCCTTAAAATTAACCCCTCTGCCATTACCTACATAACCAATAAGAATAGTAGGTGTTATAAACACATTTAACACCAATTAGAATATTTTGGCAATAGTTTTTCAATTTTGAATTGATAGAAATTTCCAATCACTAGAAATGGATGTCGGCGGTTATGTTTCAAACATACTTTCTCATTCCTAAAAATCAATCAACAATAGATTTTCCCATTAAAAAATCCTTTCTCATTTAGGTTGATGATCAGTCTAAACCTAATAGAAAGGATTCTTATTTCATCTTATATCTCAAGTACTAAGACATTACTTGGAATGCGGTAGCAACGAGTGTTTGGTTTTAAGTTCAATTCAATTTCAGCATCTCGTTCAAATCCAAATTTCTCGTATAAACGAATAGCGGAGGTCATAATTTCCCCTGTAAACAAATACATATATTCTTCATCTTTTTCATAAGTGTAATGAATGCCTACCTCTAATAAACTACGTGCAATTCCCAATCCTCGATGATTTGGTGAGACAGCTAAGTAGCGAAGTAAAGTATAATTAACACCATATTGGGATCCTTTATAAGCTGTGTCACTACTCGCATATAGACTTGCAGATCCAACAATTTCGCCATTGTATTTTGCAACAAAGATTTCTTCTACCTCTGGATCTTCTACGGCACCTTTAATGTCAGCTAAATATTTTTCCCAAAAGTTTGGATCAGTATAACTACCTTGATATTGCAAATAACTCTTAACAAGCAATTCGCGGACTCCTTCTTTATCCTGTGGTTGTAATTTCTCTACTGTTAATGACATATGATTGCCTCCTTAAATTGATCCTTATCAAATAACCTACTTAACAAATAAGGTTAGTTCGTGTTGTTAAAAATTTAACATTAAGTAGAATAATTTGGCAATAACAATTAAACTTTGTACTAATAGAAATTTTTAATCATTAGAAAAAGAAGAACAATAGTAGTTTAATAAACTCTATGTTTAAAAAATGAGGCTGTCTTAAAATAGACAGCCTCTTTAGAAAAGTTTAGGGTAGAATAGCGTGTGCGTGAATGTGCATGATACCATTGAAATGAAAGAATCATTAAAATTGACACACGACATCATTTTCAATCTTCCAGGAACACATTTTTCTCAATTCGCTAATATGATTAGAACTCCAAAGTAAATAATCAGGGAGATAAATAACTTTGTTATGGAGACTCAGGAGGTCGCTCTCCTCGTTGTAAATCATAGATACTTAGGCCGAAATCCATTTGTAAATGAGGGTAATCCTTAAATTTAGGCCAATCTCCCCCCCACTTGAAACCAAGGGATTTTGCTATGATGACAACTTCCGTCCAATCCGCTACACCATTCCCATTCCCATCATAATTCATATCCCAAATGACATCTCCTGTTGGGGTTTTGATTGCAAAATCAACGGCAAGGCCGAAATTATGATAAGACTCTCCACCTTTTGCATGTGTCACAATATTCCCCTCCACCGAGCGTCCAATCTCATATAGCCGATCTTGATCTTCCGCGCTTCGGAAACTATCCGTAATCACGATTGTAATTCCTGAATTAGCAGACCGTTGTATTAGTTCATCTGCCTTTTCCTGCACAATAGGATGAGTGTTTGTTGGCGCGGGAGCATCTTCATTTATCTCTGGTTCAAAAGGAAGTTCTAACTGTGTTAGGTATCGATTATAGAAAATGATAATGAGTAAAACTAAGAAAATAAATAATATAAATAAATTACTAATCCAATTAATCTTCAAAACTTTTTTGCTTTCATCTCCATTTACGTATATTTTTTCACTTGTAAACGCATTCTTAGGAAATCTCTAAATCATGAGGATTTCCCGAATTTCTTCTTCGGTTAAAGTGATTGATGTTTTTTCATCAAATTCAATGATATCTGCTATTAGATTTTTCTTTTTTTCCTGTAGTTCGTTCATTTTTTCCTCAATCGTGCCACGTGCTAACAGTTTAATAACTTGAACTGTATTTTTCTGACCCATTCTATGTGCACGGCTCATCGCTTGATCTTCTACAGCTGGGTTCCACCACAAATCATATAAAATCACGGTGTCTGCCCCAGTTAAATTAAGACCAGTTCCTCCTGCTTTTAATGAAATTAAAAATAAATCACGCTCTCCATCGTTGAATCGATTGCATAGCTCAACACGTTTTTCTGAAGGCGTATGGCCATCAAGATAGAAATATGGTTGATTTCTTATTGTGAGTTCTCGTCCAATAAGCTCCAACATCTTTGTGAATTGTGAAAAAATCAACACTCTTTTACCTGAATGTTTGGATTCCTCAAGTATTTGAAGAAGCTGCTCAAATTTTGCTGAACCACCTTTATACCCTTCTACAAACAAGCCGGGGTGACAACAAATTTGGCGTAATCTCGTTAATCCCGCTAAAATACGAATACGATTTTCCCGAAAACTCTCTTTATCCAAGTGTTTCAATGCATCATATCTTAGTTTCGCTAAAAAAGCGGCATATAGTTTCTTTTGTTCAGGAAGCAACTCAGAAAATCCAAGTTCTTCATTTTTGCCTGGTAACTCCGCAAGTACTTCTTCTTTTAAGCGTCGAAGTAAAAATGGACGTACTCTTTTGGAGATAGATTTTCTTGTTAAGAAACTATATTCCTCTAGCCCCTGAAATAGTTGAGGAAACACAACATGATAAATTGACCATAATTCTTCTGCTCTATTTTCAACAGGTGTTCCAGTCAATGCAAAACGGTGATCTGCTTTTATTTTTTTCACCGCCCGCGCAGTTTGAGTTACTGGATTTTTAAATGCTTGTGCTTCATCAAAAAAAACAGTATGAAACGTTTGCTTCTCATACCAGGCTAAATCACGACGTATTAATGGATACGAAGTAATAAGCACAGATATGTCACTATCATCTAGAGACTTCAAAAGCTCTTTTCGTGCGGATAGCTCCCCATCAATGACGATGGCTTGAAGTTCAGGAGCAAATGCCATTATTTCATGCAACCAGTTGTATGTTAAAGAAGAAGGACACACAATCAAAACCTGTTGCTTCCTAGCCTTAATGTTTTCTAATTCAGAAACAATGAACGCAATACTTTGCACAGTTTTCCCAAGTCCCATATCATCTGCTAATACACCACCAAATCCATAGCTAGCAAGGGACTTCATCCATTTAAAACCTTGTATTTGATAGTCTCTTAAAACCTCTTCTAAACTTGTTGGAATTTCAAAATCCAATGTTTCTGGATGAAGTAATCGGTCGATTAATTGTCGGAATGATTCCTCAGGCGAAAATACCTCACTCTCATCGATTAATTCAAGAAATTTTAAACTCTCTAATATAGGCATATTGAACGTAGTTTCGATATCATCATCCTGAATTGGAGCAGTCAGTAAGAACCTACGTATTTCTTCCATTTCCTTTAAATTAAGGGATAATAATGAGTCATTGGGTAGACGATAATATTTTCGCTTAACTTGAATTGCTTGTAAGATCTCCTTTACTTGTTCATCTGAAATACCGTCCATCTTAAATTTAAATTCCAACCAATCTGTACGTTCTTTTTTCAGTTTTACAACAATTTTAGGAAATACATCTTTTTTGACGAGTCGATTGCGAACAGCTGTTGTCGCGTAAATTTGTGCAAGTGGTTGAAGTGTTGGAACCACATCATTTAAAAAGTCAAATTCCAACTCTTCATTTTGCATAAAGTATCCCCCATCAGTTTTCATAAACCCACTAGTATCCAAGATTTCTAGAATTTCTTGTTCTTTCTTATAATCTCTTAAAATCATTGGACCTATTGGATGTTCACTTTTTTCTAGGGGTTGAATCACCACATGATCATATTGAAATTCGAGACCAACCAACAGTCTATTTTTCAGGCGATCCAAGTAAATCTTGGCAACAAGTGGTGTTCTCCTCATTTCCTCAATTAACTGTTCTGACAGATTAACATGGCTAATTTTTCTCAAACTTGGTACCACTTTGTTAAGAAATATATCTATTTGTTCACGAGGAATCGGTACTGTGTTCATATCAGGTGTTACAAGCATTTCCTGCAGCTCATCTAACCGTTCATAATCATCGCCATCCAATTGATAGACTTTCCCCTCACTTAATACAGCATTATATGCACTAAAAAGTAGCATTTTTTCGAAACCTTTAGCGGTCATTTGAAATTCTTTATTAAGTGATTCTACAAAAATTTGTAGAGGAGGGGCTCCTTCTACTAGATGTAGATGCTGAGTTTGTTCACGTTGATCAACCAATATAGAGTTCGCTTTAGTAAGTAGCGGCATGAGTTCACCCCATGTAGAAGGTGGAATAAGTAATACGTCTTCTCCGATTGTTTTAGCTGTGTCCTTTGATAAAGCATTGTGATACACCATCTCATCACGGACCACTTTTATTAGATATTGCAGCACTACGTCGTCTTGTTTGTCAAAACAATGCTCATTGGGATCAAAATTTAGTTTACATGACAATGTACATTGTTTACCCAATTTTACATGTTGTAGAAATGAACGAATTGGTGAGATCTTCGTTTGATCGATGTAAAGTTGGACACCAAACAAATATTGACCATTTCTAATTAAACAAGGTTTTAGGACAAACTGAACTTCTAATACTTTTCTATTTTCAAAATGAAGTTGATGACGACTTTTCCTAATAGGTTCGTCCTGGAAAAGTGTCATAAAGCTATTTGATAATTGGTGCTCATTTGATTGTTCCACTTGCGCATCAGTTTGACTTTTTTCATATTTCTTCTTATCAACAATCGCTAGTAACACAGCCGCAACATGTTGACAATTCTTACTAAAACCTGCCAGAGTTGGACAACTACAGGACGCTTCGATACTACCTGAGACACTTTTGATTGTGACACGGAAGTCTTCTGCAGCCTTAACAGTAGCTATACATTGTTCCGCGTTATAGTCATGAATGTTTACTTTATTTGCACGATAATAAGATTCGCCTCTTTTGAAGGAGACGGAGCCACACATTTCTTTAATAATTTTATGACTGACTTTGATCTCCATGTATTCCGCTCCTTCCTTGCCATTAACACAAAAATGATCGTTCTTTTTATCACTAATGCTTATTTTATCACGTATTTTAGAGTCAATCGACAGATAGGTTACTGATTAATTTTACTAAGTGCAATTGATAAGGTTTTTTATATTATTTTATTTATAATAAACAAATAAAAAGAGAGTAAACAGATTGCTGTATACTCTCTTAATTTAAGATTATTTAGTTTTTGCGACTTTCTAAAATCCAAATTCTTATAGCTTAAATAACTCCATTCGCTTTATAAGTTTCTAGCTCATCTTCACTTAATTCTAGAAGATTTGTATATATTTCTTCATTGTGCTCACCAATGGATGGACCACTCCAGTTGATTTTTCCTGGTGTTTTACTTAGTTTTGGCACAATACCTGGCATATGTACCGTCCCCATGTCCGGATCTTCAATTGCTTGAATCATTTCTCTATCGTGGTAATGAGGGTCATTTGAAATATCCTCCATGTTGTAAACAGGACCCGCTGGAACTCCGTATTCGTCCATTAAATTAAGCACATCTTGTGCATCGTTTTGCAGAACCCATTCCCCGATTAAATCTTCAAGTTCTGTTTGGTTTTTCCCACGTGCTGTATGATTATTGAACTTCGGATCTTCCAACCATTCTGGATGTCCTATTGCTTGAGCAAGGCGTATAAATAATTGATCGGAATTAGCTGCAACAATAACTAATTTTCCGTCTTTTGTATTATATAAATTGGAAGGGGCTACGCCTGGAAGAATGGAACCTGTTCGTTCTTTTATAACTCCATACTTGTAGTATTCTCCAATTCCGTTTTCCATTACAGCAAATACCGCTTCATATAAAGCGACATCGATCTCTTGCCCTTCACTTTCATTATTCTTCACTTGGCTAAATAAGGCCATAATCGTCCCTAACGCCCCATATAACGCGGCTAATGAATCACCGATACTAACGCCAATTCTAGGTGGTACTTGCCCTGGAAAACCAGTTACATAGCGTAGTCCTCCCATTGCTTCCCCAACACTTCCAAAACCTGCCTTGCCGCTATATGTGCCTGTTTGCCCAAAGCCTGAAATTCTAGCCATAATAATCTTTTTATTTATTTTTTTAAGATCTTCGTAACCTAAATTTAGTTTATCCAGGGAACCAGGACGAAGGTTTTCTACGACAACATCTGCTTTACTCACTAACTTTTTAGCAAGGTGCTGTCCTTCTTCTGATTTTAAATTTAAGGTAATACATTTTTTGTTTCGTGCTTGTGTTGCCCACCAAACAGATTTATCGCCTTCTGTTTTACTGCCCCATTTACGAATGTTGTCGCCTTGACCTGGAACCTCTATTTTAATAACCTCAGCTCCGAAGTCTGCTAGTATTCTAGTTAAAAAAGGTGCAGCAATAAAATTTCCAAATTCAAGTACTTTTACTCCTCTTAACGGTCCTTGTGTATTTGAGTGTTCCAAAATAATTCCTCTCCTCTAAATCTAGATGTAAGTATGTGCTCAATTAGGCAGTGTGAGTGTCGCTACTTTTTCCTGCTTTCATGATTTGACCACTTAATGTTTTTTCTAGTTCTTTCTCTAGTCCTCTTGATGCTAAAATTAGTTTATCAACGTCAATTCCAGTATCGTATCCCATTTGTTCTAGCATATGGACAGTATCTTCAGTACAAATATTGCCAGTTGCACCTGGGGCAAAAGGACATCCACCAATTCCGCCTAACGCAGCATCAAAATGCGTTACACCGCCTCTAATACCTGCAATGACATTTGCTAGACCCATTCCTCTTGTATTATGTAAGTGGAGGCCTACTTTTAAATTAGGCCACTTTGATTTCACAGCATAACAAGTCTCTTCAACTTGTTTTGGATTAGCCATACCCGTTGTATCGGCAAGATTAATAGAATTAGGATTATATTCAACGATTCGTTCAATGATAGGGAAAAGCTTTTCTTTTGTATACAAGCCTTCAAATGGACAACCAAAAGCAGTACTAATCGCAATATTGATTGGGATTTGTTCTTGTAACACACTTTCTCCCATTAATAGTTTTTGAACAAATTGAATGCTTTCATCTACTGTTTGATTTGCATTTTTACGATTATGGGTCTCACTTAAAGAAAAGACGAGATTGATTTCATCTGCTTTTGCTTTTTGTGCTCGATCCACGCCTCTTTCATTTAATGCGATTGCACTATATGTCACATCTGACCTTCTAGGTATCTTTGAAAATAGTTCTTCCGCATCTGCCATTTGAGGGACATATTTCGGATGAACAAACGATGTTAGCTCAATGTTTTTAATGCCAGCATCAATTAAGCTATTTATTAAATCCAATTTGTAAGAAATAGACGGTATTTTGCTTTCCATTTGAAAACCGTCACGTGTAACCACTTCATTAATATGAATCTTCATAATATCCTCCAACTCTACTTCTACTACTTTGTTCAATTTCACTATTTAACTATAACATTTTCTAAAAATTCTATCAATTTCAGATTGTGATATGTCCTAAACCAATCCCAATTAAAATAAATAGTACTAAAATCCCGACTGCCCATTTTAATGCATATTTTTGAACTGCAACCAAATTCACTTTAGTTAGTTCCGTTAATAAATACATTGCTCCAACTAGTGGTCCGATAAAGCCAAATGGCGAACTATAGAGAGAAGCAATAGCAATTTCTTGAGCACTGATTCCATATGATGCAGCCGTTTCAGCTAAAATGGGGATAATCCCGAAGTAGTAAGCATCAGGACCGATAAAGAAGATCACTGCAGGACCAACTATAGCTACGACTAGACTCATGAACGGGCCAAAACCATCTGGAATAATAGAAATTAAACTTTGTGCCATCGATTCAGACATTCCAGTCCCTTTCAAAATTCCTGAAAAAACGCCAGCAGCAAGAATAATGCTCGTCACATTTAAAGCATTGGATGCATGTCGTGAAAGTACTTCTTTTTGTAGTTTTATTGAAGGGAAATTAATGAGTAATGCTAGTGCTGTACCAAAAACAAATAACACGATGGAAGGAATCCATTCTAAAACTAATGCAACCATAATAATCATGGTTAACACTAAATTCACCCAAATTAACCAAGTGCGCTTTTGTTCCGAATCTACAATAGTTGTAGCTGCCATTTGAGCATCCGCTTTATGAAGTAAGTTAGAATAAACACCTAATCTTGCCCGTTCTTTTCTTCCGATAAAATAAGCTACAATCACAATATAAACTATTCCAGCAATCATTCCTGGTAATACGGAAACGAATAAAGAAGTCGGGTCAAGATTTAATACGGAGGCAACCCTTCCAACTGGACCTCCCCAAGGAACTAGTGTTGTAATCCCAATTTGCAAAGCAGTAAGCGCTGCTAGAATGATTGGTTTGATCCCTAACTTTAAATAAATAGGAAGAAAAGCACTAATACAAATCATGATAGTAGATGACCCATCTCCATCAAAACCAACAATTCCTGCTAACACAGCAGAGCCTACGATGACTTTTAATGGGTCGCCTTTAGCTAATTGAACAATTTTATTTGTTAGCGGATCAAATAAACCTACATCAATCATGATGGCAAAATACAAGATAGCAAATAAAATTAATAGTGCAGTAGGAGCTGTATTAACAATTCCCTCTTTCATTAATGTTCCTAACTCTAAACCAAAACCACCTATTACACCAAAAATGATTGGGATAATAATTAACCCAATAAAAGGTGAAACACGATTTGTTAGAATTAAGTACAAGAATGAAATAATCATTAGAAATCCTAAAATACTCAACATACCATAAATCCCCCTATCATTTCCCCGAAGTACCGGCATCTCTTACATTTTCAAAGATTAGATACCAACCAACTTAAGATTTGTAACTACTGATTAGATTTTAACCGTCGATTGAATGTTAGTAACTTTCTGAAATTTACGTTAATTCCAATGATAAAATTTACCATGGACATTTTCAAGATAAACTTTAGTGGATTAAAGTTTTAAAGCAATAAATAGGTAAAAAGGTATATAAAATATTTATTTTTGTAATGTTAATCTTGAGTTAAAGTAAATGTAGTTGAAAAATACATATGTATAATGAAATAAAAAAAGAGTAAATTCTACACACTCGTAGAAATCACTCTTTTTTCCAACTATATTCCGACTAATGAAAAAGACCTGATTGCTTTCCTTTATTTCTTAATCGTTCGGTAAATTTATTTATTGGGCCCTTTAGGAATCCAATCATTAGTGCTATAACACCAAAGACTAAGATGAATAATATGTCGTGATATACACGACCTAAAACTCTTCCTGCAGTCGCTTCACGTAAAAGGTCAATAGCATAAGTAAAAGGTAAAAAAGGGTTAATGAGCTGAAAAAATGTTGGTAGTAATACGGCTGGATATGTTCCTCCAGAACCTGCAATTTGAAGTACTAATAACACAATAGAAAGCGCTTTTCCTACATTACCGAAAACTGAAACTAGTGTGTAGACGATGATAATAAATACGCAACTACATAGTATGCAGAACAAAATAAACCAAAATGGCTCGATAATATCTACTTTAAGTAGCCATATGTTTCCCAAAGAAACAATAACTGCTTGCAAAATTCCAATTGTGATAAAAGTAAACATACGCCCGAAATAAATCTGCCGTCTGGAATAGTTTTCATTTGGATGTACTTCAGTAGATAATAACGATATTAATAATAATCCCCCTACCCATGTTGCTAACACTGTATAAAACGGAGTCATTCCTGTTCCATAGTTGGCGATTGGGAACATTTTATGTTCATTTAAAAGGACTGGCTCTTTAAAGAATTGTTCTTCTGCGATAGGGTTATTTTGCAGAAGTTTAATAATTTCACTTAAATCTGTATCTTTTTGAATGAATCGAATCTGGTTTGTTAACCCTATTATTTTGTCTCGAATTATAGGATAGTCACTAGATAACGTTGCTAGTACTTCTCTTCCTTTTAATAAGTTCGTTTCTGTACGATTTAACATTTTTGAAACTTCGGGTATCGTTTGTTGAACTTGTGTTAAGATTGATTTTGCACTTGCTAAAGTATTTTTAACTTCCGTTACTTTATTTTTTAAAACTGGCTGTAATTCAGTAAAAGAATTTAAGAATTTTTCTATTTGTTCATTTGCCTCTTTTCTATTCTCTTGAAGCATTGCAATTTTTTCATTTAGTTCTGGCTGCCTATTATTGATGATTGAATCTAGTTGAGTTGACTGCTCCGTTATATTTTGCAATGCATTTTTAATGTCACTCAATTTCATTAATACATCATTAAGTATTACATTGTCAGTATTATCTTCATTTTGGTTAATATTAGTTGATTGTTGCAAAAGTTGAATATTATTTGTAATATTATCAACCAATTGGAAAAGGTCAATTACAGTGGAGTCAATACGATCCGTCTCCTGTGTACCATTTGAAAAATTGGTATCAAAGTTATCCAATACTTCATTAAGCTCTGACAGCCTTGTTTTTAATTGGTCAATATCCTGATTAATGGTTGGGGTTATATTATTAACACGTTGCTCAATTCGTTCTAGGAATTCACTTGTCTCGTCAATCATTTGTAATCCCTTTGTGGAGTCTTCTTCTACACGAGGGATCATTTGTTGTGCATCTTGGATTAAGCCCTCAGCACGGTCTGCATCGTCAATTGTTTGATTAACAATCTGATAAATTTCAGGTAATTCCTTTTCTAAAGTAAAAAGATACTCTTCAAGTCTTTCAATGGCAGGTAAGTTTTCTTCTAACTTAATACCTAAATCATTAAATATTGAAAATATGATTCCATTCACCAATGAAATAAATTGACTGCTTATTTTTTGAACAATTATACTTGCACCCTTTTCAGTAATTTTAGGTGCGATTGCATTAATTTTTTCATTTACGTAGTACTCAATTTCTGCTTTTTGTGGTTCATCATTCAGTACGGTACCTAACTTTTTTGAAAAATCCTTAGGAATAATAATAACTGCAAAATAGTCCCCGTATTCTAAGTTCTTCATTGCCACTTTATACTCTACAAATTGCCAATTCATAGATTTATTTTCTTTTAACGAACTAACAATTTGATCTCCGACGTGGAGTTCTTCGTTCTGTACGACAGCCCCTTGATCTTCATTTACAATGCCAATGGGAATTTGATCGGTTTGACCATAAGGATTCCAAGAGGCCTTAATGTTTAACCATGCATACAGTGAAGGCAATAGAATGAGTCCCCCAATTAGTATTGCTGCGACCCAATTTGTAGTAATTTGCTTTATATCAAATAAGTATATTTTCCAACTAGTTTTCATCTAATCATCCTTATTCATTCCTTTGGGTAATTTCTCCATATGGTTTATGCATTATCGCAATTAGCATCACCAGGAAAGATGTATTTTATACTAAAAATGCTGTCTGATTATGCAATAATTGGAATGAGTATGATGAATGAGGAAATGAATTTCGGAACAATTTTACCGTTTTTTTATAGCTAATTCGGGGCAGACCAAAATATTGACAGCCCTAAAAGATGTGCTTTCTTAAAAAATAAAAAATGCATCTCCTAGTTCATTCATTACTAGAAGATGCATTTTTTATTTTCATTTAATTAAACGGTACATAACGTAATGGGTTTACGGATGTAGATCCACGCCAATCCCATGAACCGATGTGCAATTCAAAGTGAAGGTGTGGTCCTGTAGAGTTACCAGTGCTACCCATGTTCGCAATTTGTTCACCCTTCGATACTCTTTGTCCCACACTTACATTGTAAGAACTTAAATGTCCGTATAATGTGATAAATGTTTGACCATTGATTGAATGCGTAATCATAACAAGGTTACCAAAACCAGCTAATGGGCCTGCATGTGAAACAATACCATCTGCTGCTGCAACGATTGGTGTACCTACTGAGTTTGCTACATCGACGCCTAAATGCTTACTATTATCAAAAGTACGATATCCGTAATTGGATGTAAACCTACCATATGTAGGCGCAGTCCATGTACCACTTGAAGTTGCAGGAAGTGCTGCTGAACCTGAATTATAGTTTGCATTTTTATTTTGCTCATCTTGTCGTGCAAGGGCAGCGATACGTTTTTGTTCAGCTGTTATTTTTGAAGTTAACTCTTCGCTAATTTGATACATTTCTGCATAACTTGTTTCTAAATTTTTCTTCGATTTTTCTAATTTTGCTTGCTCTGCTTCTAATTCAGTTATTAAAGCTTTTTTATCTACCTTTTGGCTATTCAATTTCGTTTTTAGGGAAACTAATTTTCCCTTATTTGTCTCGAGACTCGCAAGTTTTTCATTTAACTTATTTTCAGTTTCTTCTAACTTAAACTTATCTTCAGCTTGTTCATTGATAATCTCACGGTCTGCATCCATTAAAGTACTTACCGCAGAGAAGCGATCGATGAAATCTACAAAACTATTTGCTCCAAGTAAAACGTCAATATAACTAATAGAACCACTAACTTGAACTGCACGTAAGCGTTCGTCAATTAGCTTTTCACGATTTGCTATTTTATTTTCTAGCTCTTTTATATCACTTTTCAACTCTTCAATTTCTTTGTTTGTTTTGTTGATTTTCGTGTTTACTTCATCAATATTGTTCTCAGTTGAAACAATTTTCTTATTCAGTGTAAGAATTTGTTTTAATAATTTATCTTGTTTTGTTTGATTCGATTGGATTGCATTCTTTTTTTCATTAATTTGTTTATTGATTTCTGACTTTTTTTGTTCAACCTGTTTTTGTTCTTCTTTTAAATTATTCAAGGTACTAGCAGAAGCTTGTGTACCGAATAAAAGTGTTGATAATAATACAACGGAAGACCCAGTCCGAACAAGTTTACTTAATCTATTACTCAATTTATATATCCCCCAAAAGCACTTCCATCTTTTAAGTTCGACAAAAAGCACGGTATATTTCTATTTTTCTACATATCTATTATAACAGTAAAACTTCGATGTAATTTTACAATTACATTTCAATTTGGGGAATTTATACAAAAAGAAAAGAGGTTGGGACAGATCCAAAAAACATCATTTTCTCAAAATGAGAAAATGATGTTTTTTTGCTGTTAATTCTATTGATGAATCCTATTAAAGATCCGGTGAGAGCGGACTAAGCACACAAGTCATAAAGCCACGTTGTACGTGTCTTTACGAATTGTCTTTGTGCTTTGTGTAAGGTCCGCTCACATAAGATTTGTCCTTCTAAACTTTCCGGAAATTGGCGCGGCTTACAGTGGTAGGCCGCGGTTTTTCGGAGAATGGCTAACACTTATTGCTCTCAAACTATAAAATATCAATATTTTATTAAAGATAATAGTGGCTTTCCTAAAAAATTCTACTTATGTCCCATCCTCATAGCGATTATGTCATTCAATTTTACTCTTATTTAAAGTTAACAATCTCAGTACACAAAGTAAAAGATACCCTATTAAACCACCAAACGTATTTGTGATTAAGTCAGTTACATCAAAGATTCTAGTTTCTAATCCGTTCCACCAAACATTTAATAATTGGGAAATTTCTATAAATAAACTAAAACTTAATGTCATTAAAACAGTTTTCATTAACCTTTTTTTCTTGATCAATGGATAAATAATTCCAAAAGGTATCATCATAATCACGTTTAAAACAATTTCTCTTAATGCCCCATCGTAATTTAAAATTAAATCTCTGAAAGGAGTAAAATTTGCAGTTTCCATGAACCGATTGTTTGTGCCACTAAAAGGTATCGTAACCGGCATAAGTGTTACAAAGAAAACCATTACTACATAAACATACATTAATGTTTTACTAATTAATGCCTTTTTTGAGTCTTTTGACCATTTTTTGTAAAAGAAAGTGTTATATATTAGTGCTAAAAATAAAAAATCAATAAAATAAGCCAATCTTAAATCTCCTCAAAACTCTATCATACTTCATGCATATTTATTAAATATAACAAATAAAGCGAGGAAAAGTTCCAATTATTTATTATTTACTAGATTTTTCTTCATAAGAGATGCGATTTGAAGACTGTCCTGGTCGGTGCTTTTTTCCAACTCTTGTATTACTAGCTCTTGTCGTTCGACAGGATGGTTTTGACTTAATTTCGCTTTTGCTTCAATTCTTGTGATGTTTATTTTGAATGCGACAATCCCTTTTCTCATTCCTTCAATATACTTTGAATCTACATCTTTATAATTGTATGAGCTTACAGGAGATTCATATTTGTTTACCATCTCAGATAAAGAATCTAAAATAACTGTTTGATCTTCAACTATTTCTAATTCTCCAAATACATGTACCGATACATAATTCCAAGTGGGAACAGCTTTACTTGTCTCATACCAAGAAGGCGAAATATAACAGTGGGGCCCTTGGAACACGACAAGGACTTGCTGATTATTAATATCCTTCCATTGTTCGTTTTGACGTGCAAAATGACCGGATAAAGCATTTTCTGTTTTATTTAATATGAGTGGTAGATGGGTTGCATGTGGTTCACCGTTATGCACCGAAAATAAAGTGGCAAAGCTGTACTGTTCGATCATTTCATAAATAAATTCGTCATCATTAATTTGAAAATGCTTTGGGATATACATTTAATACTCTCCTCCTTGAATTCCACTTAATATGGAAAATTTTATAATGTTTTCTGACATTTAAAAAGGTACAATTATAAACAAATAGACATGTCAGAGGTGGTCGAGATGAAGAATATCATTTTTGCTTTAAACGATGACTCTCCGAAATATAAGCAAATTTATCTACATTTTAGAACTTTCATTGAAAAAGGAGATCTTTCAGTGAATGATCCTCTCCCTTCCATCCGACAACTTGCAGATTCTCTTCAGGTTAGTCGCAATACAACACTTAGTGCATATGAGCAACTTGTTGCAGAGGGCTATATTCGTGGAGAAGGACGAAGAGGTTATTTTGTTAATGAACTAGACCCCGTACTTTTTCAACATCACTTAAATCCCACTGAAATTAAAAAGACAGGGGTGGGAAAACAACTCCTAATTGATTTTAAGGCAGGAGCCGTGGATCAAGTGCATTTTCCACTGAAAATTTGGAGGAAAATCTCAAATCAAGTTTTGACAATTGAGGATACTTTCCGATATGGACATCCATTTGGTGAAGAATGCTTGCGTGAACAAATTGCCACTTATTTACTTCAATCTCGTGGGGTGAAAACAGATCCGAGTGCTATTATCATCGGGAGTAGTACTCAACAAATGTTGATTTACCTTGGACAAATTTTAAAAGGTGAATTCTCTAGCGTGATTGTAGAAGATCCAGGTTATGATGGTGCTAGGGATGCTTTTCAATTCCACCGGTTTACTCTTGAATCTTTACCAGTACGCGAAACAGGAGCTGACTTTTCAACATTAGAACAAATGGAGTCAAGGTTAATCTATGTCACCCCTTCCCATCAAAGCCCAATCGGTGTAAGCTTGTCAATTCAAGAAAGACAAATGCTTATTCAATGGGCGAACATGGGGCAAGGATATATACTTGAGGACGATTATGATAGTGAATTCCGATACACTCAAAAGCCTTTTCCATCGCTCGCTTCAATCGATTCTACAAGGGTGATCTATTTAGGAAATTTCTCAAAGTCCTTTTTACCAGGAATCCGTTTATGTTATATGGTGCTACCTCAGCCACTTTTAAATGATTATCAAAATCAATTTCTTCATTTTGAGAGTACGACTTCACTGCTCAGCCAACTGACCATGGCGAAATTTATGGAAGAGGGAGAATGGAATCGCCACATAAAAAGAATGCGGCTTGTTTATAAGCGAAAAATGCAATGCATCGTTACTGAGTTAAAAAATCAATTTGTACAACAACTTACTATAATCGGAGAGCAATCAGGCTTGTATATATTAGTAAAAGTACATTTAAATCATTCAGAAGAATGGTTAATAGAGCGCGCTTCTCTTTATGGCGTCAAAGTCTATCCTACATCCATTTACTTCATCAAAAATCATTCAGATGAACCAATATTAAAACTTGGATTTAGCAATTTAACCTGCGAGGAAATCCAACAAGGTGTGAAACTTTTGAAAGAAGCTTGGTTATAGGTTAGTAGTGTTAAGTTATGGGTCGTTTTGTTGTGAGGGTGACTTCGCACCTTATGTTGTAAAAACCGCACGTATTCACTTTATAGTCGCACGTAAATTTGAGAATCGCACGTATTCACCTTAAGGCAACCCGTAAAGTTAAGAACCACGCTTTATCAGGCACAAAGTCGCACGCAATGACTGCCTGTTTCTCCTTCCTCTAAACTCGAACTTAAAAGGAAAACCCCCTAATTTAGGAAGTTCAAATCCTAATTAGGGGGCTTATTTTTTTAATAACCTGAGTCCTCTGAAGTTAAATTATCCAACATTTTGTAATCATATTTTTGCAATGGCTTTTCTGCAGGACCTTCCAGTACTTCACCTGTATAGGAGAATCTAGAGCCATGGCATGGACAATCCCAAGAACGTTCGCCACTGTTCCACTCAACTTCACATCCGATGTGAGTACACGTTGTATCAACTACGTGCACATTTCCTTCTGTGTCTTTGTAGGCTCCTTTTCGGTGCCCATCAATCAAGATCACTGCACCCTCATCTTTAGACAATTTATCTATATTATTATACGGTAATTCAACTTTTCCTTTAATTAAATGTTTGACCACATCTGCATTTGCCTTAAAGAAATTTTTCAGGCTTGGATGTGCGTAGAAACGCGATGGGGTATATACCACTCGGTAAGGGTTCTTTATATCAAGAATGATATCTCTAAATAATAAAGCGGCGGCAGTGCCATTTGTCATTCCCCATTTTCTATACCCTGTAGCAACTAGCACCTTTGGCTGTCCAGCTGTAATTTCACCGACGTAAGGGATTTTATCTAATGTCACTAAGTCCTGTGCAGACCAACGATACGCAATTTCATTTAACCCAAAAACTTGTTCGCCAAACGTCTCTAAAGCTTTGTAATGTTCCATTGTGTCTTTTCCCTGACCAGTCTTATGACTCTCGCCACCAATGATGATTAATTCTTCGCCATTAATTGTAGTCGAACGTAGGGAACGTGATGGCTCATCGACACTAAGATACATGCCACCAGGGAATTTTTCCTTTGATTTCACTGCAATTATGTATGAACGATCAGCGTACATTCTTGCAGAGTAAAAGCCTAAACCTTCGTAAAATGGGAAGTGGGAGCAAGATAAAACATAATTCCCTGTAACTCGGTGATCGTCACGGGTAAGAACAGCTGGCTTTTCCCCAGTTTCAATATTGACGGCCGTTGTATGTTCAAAAATGAGACCGCCTTTTTCTTTTATGATTCCTACTAAATGGACAAGATATTTTACTGGATGAAACTGTGCCTGATTTTTCATGACAAGTGCTTTTTTGTAGTCGTCAATATTAAAAGGAATATTGTCAACTAACCCACCTTCAATGCCAATCGCCTCATAAGCCTTCGCTTCTTTTTCAAGCTTCGTTACATACTCATTAGTCGTTGCATACAGATATGCGTCTTGCTCACTAAAATCACAATCAATATTATGCTCTTTTACTGTTTTTTTGATAAAATTCAATGCATCTGTATTTGCTTCATAATATAGGCGGGCTGTACTTTTGCCAAAGTTTTGAATGAATTCATCATAAATTAAATCATGTTGAGCAGTGACTTTTGCAGTGGTGTGCCCTGTCGTCCCATTTAACAATCGATCTGCTTCTAATACAGCAACTTTTAATCCTTCATTGACTAATAAATAAGCTGAAGTGAGGCCTGTAATCCCCCCACCTACAATGACAACATCCACTTCAAGATCTTCTTTTAATTGAGGAAACTCCGGTAAATCAATAAAGTCTCTCCAGTAAGGTTCAGGAGTTTGTGGTAATTTCCCACTCGAGTCGTTTTGTTGAACCATAATATACCCTCCATATCAAAATATTGACAATAATGATATAAGGGTCTCCATTTTTCGGTGAAATATTCAATTTGTTTGATGATAGTAAGAGCCTATTCTATTTACCAATTTGATAGAAATTGGATTCGTATTAGGAATGTAAATGACCTATGGACTATCCAACTATCCAGCAGCATTTCGTTCCCGCACACTCTCACTTTACTTAACAAAATAGTCATATGTATTCTTAGCCAACATTAACACAGTAACAGTGATGAATAGTACACGCACATAGTTGCTTCCTCGTTTAATAGCAAATTTCGAACCAACGATTGAACCAACTAGTTGGGCAATCCCCATTGGAATACCATAAGCATAATTAACTTGATCCAATATGATAAACATAATTAATGCTGCGATATTACTACCAAAATTTAAAAATTTAGCATTTCCCGCAGCCTTTAAAAAGTCGAAGCCAATCATTAAAAAGGCAAAAATTAAAAAGGATCCCGTCCCTGGTCCCATAAAGCCATCATAAAAACCAATGGCAAAAATGACCATCATAAAAAAGATGAACCGACGCATGGACAATTTTTTATAAGTTGAGATGCTACCCCAATCTTTCTTAAAAATCGTATAAACTGCAACAGCAGCAAGCATCACAAGCATAAGGGGCTTCAATAATTCAGGATCAATGAGGTGAACGGTCCAAGCCCCGATCATCGAACCGAAAAAAACTAGCGGAAAAAATTTAGAAACTGATTTTAAATCGATTTTACCTGAACGATAAAACATGATTGTACTTGTTAAAGATCCAATTGTACCTGCTAATTTATTTGTTGCAACCGCTGATGCCGGTGGTAATCCGGTGAACATCAATGCTGGTAAGGCAATTAATCCGCCTCCCCCAACAACTGAATCAATAAAAGCTGCTAAAAATCCAAAGACTATTAAAATCATTAATAATTGTGGGTCTAAATCAAATATCTCCATTAACATATAATCAACCTTCCGTTTAGTTACTACTGTGATAGTAACTAAAGATTTTAAAGTTGTAAATAGTTATGATAAATTTAATAATTATAGGTATGAATAGTTATCGGGGGGTTGGGAATTGGAAAATATCGTACATCAACTTAAAAAACTTGGCTTTAATGAATATGAAGCTAAGTGCTATGTTTCTCTTGTTATAATCGGAACGGCTACCGCTTACCAAGTTAGTAAGGATTCGGGAATACCGCGCTCTAGAATATATGAAGTGTTAAATAATCTTGTTGAAAAAGGGATCGTCATAAAAGAAGAAATAAAAGATGACAGTAAGGATAGTGCTCAATATTCGCCATTACCTGTAGAGATTCTTTTGAAAAAGGCCCAAACTGAATGGAGCACTAATTTTGAAGTAATTAGTAACTCATTACGGGAGATTGAAAATACGGAGAATAAGCCTAACAATCGAGTCATGACATTAAAAGACCGTGAAACCATATTGACCTATTGTAAAGTATTACTCAAAAAAGCAAAGAGACGTGTCATTATTTCAATGTGGGACGATATTTATGACGAGTTGGAAGATGAGCTTCATGAAGCAGCTTCTCGTGTATCAGTCCAAGGGATCACACTACATGTAGCAAACCCACCTGAACATGTTGATCGTCATCGAATTACTCCCTTTACTGAAACTCCTACTAGTGAACATTGGTTTATTATATCGATCGATGCAAAAGAAATGATCTATGGGCCTTCCTTTAAAGAACGTAGTGTGGCTTTTTATACAGATGATCCGTTACATATTTATTTATTAGAGGATTATGTTTGGCATGATGTTTTAGTGAATCGCCTAGTCCGACATAGCGAAGACGACGATTTACAGCAATGGATTACAAGTGAACGGAAAGCATTTTTTATGGAATAGAAAAAAAAGCAGATGTTGTCATAAAATATGTAAATATTCGTTGTATCATTGACAAAAGGTGAATGTTAGCATATATTATAAGTAAATAGTTGAATAGTTCTCCTAAAGGGGAGTAGCTTTTACATTAAAGTCGTCACTTCGGAAGATTTTCTTCCCGGCTTTATTGGCAACGAACTTGTTGTTAGCAAGACCTTTACCATATGAGTCTGGTAAAGGTCTTTTATTGTCTTTAAAACCTTTACCAAGTGTTTGGTAAAGGTTTTTTTATTTACAAAAGAACCTAATTCAGACAGACCCATTTGAACGTTCAATCATTTGAATTTCATGAATGGAGTTGAATGAAGAAAAATAGATCACCTAAGTTCGAATGAAAGTCGCATTAGTTTTTGATTTGATTGATCATAAAAGAGAATCCAAGGAGGATTATTATTGGAACTATCATTATTATTTGAATATGGCTGGGTATTGATTTTATTAGTTGCGCTTGAAGGATTGCTTGCGGCTGATAACGCACTTGTTTTAGCGATTATGGTGAAGCATCTTCCTGAAGAGGAAAGAAAAAAGGCACTATTTTACGGATTAGCCGGGGCATTTGTATTCCGTTTCGCCTCTTTATTTATGATTTCCTTCCTTGTAGACATATGGCAAATTCAAGCAATTGGAGCTTTATATCTTCTATTCATTGCCATAAATCATATTGTGAGAAAACTAGTATTTAAGAAAAAAGACGATGAAACTGAATTAAAGGTTAAGAAAAAATCTGGCTTCTGGGGCACTGTTTTTAAAGTAGAAATAGCTGATATTGCCTTTGCGATCGACTCAATTCTTGCAGCAGTGGCGTTAGCAATGACGCTTCCAAATACGAATCTTCCCCAGATTGGTGGGTTGGATGGAGGAAAGTTTCTAGTCATCTTTATCGGTGGATTAATCGGTGTCATTATTATGCGTTTTGCTGCAAACCTATTTGTAAAACTACTACAATCAAAACCTGGGCTTGAAATTGCAGCTTTTGCGATTGTGGGATGGGTTGGTGTTAAACTTGTTGTCTTAACATTAGGACACCAGGATATCGGAGTTATACCGTATGACTTCGCCCATTCTACTACATGGAAACTAATATTCTACACAGTATTAATTGGCATTGCAGTTGCTGGTTGGTTCTTATCAAAAGACAAAAATAATGATGATGATAAAACAACACCACAATTAATTGAAGCAGATAAAAATTAAAGAATTGGGGCTGTCCATAAATTGACAGCCCCATTTTTTATTACTGAATAATTTAACATTACCTTTAGCTTCTCAAAACAAAAAAAGACGATTACCTTATCTGCAATCGCCAACATATGTTAAAGCAATTTCTTAGAATGTCACAGCCTTAAGAAATTGTTACCTAAACTTATCAGGGTATAGTTTGATCATGGCATCTGAAATCATATCTGCCATTTGTCTAGCTTGTTTTTCAATCTGATCATAGATTTCAATATCTTTCTGATAGTCCTTCATAATCATCGTGACTGCTTCTTGTTTTGTTAAAGACAAATGTTGATAGAACATATTTTTTACTTCTTGCTCAGTCAGATAGGGATTCACACTACTTAGAAACGCAGAAATTTCATCGGCATTAGCATACCATTTTTGTTCTGCAATTTTGGCGGCATTTTCATCCCCAGCAATTGCCGCTTTGACAAGGTCTGCTGCATTTAAAAGATGTTCTTTAATCAACGTAGAATATCTAGCTGCTGCTTCATCACCATAAATAGGACGAAGCATTTCTCCCATATCCGTAGCATTTTTCAATAGGCGCGTCAGAACAAAGTCTATGTCTGGTAAATTGAAGATTAAACTTATAATGGCCATTCTAGTCCAAGCCACATGCTCCTCCCACAGACTTCGATTATCTCGCATTAAGTCGACAGCAGCCTGACTTATACAATTCTCTTTTTGTTGTGTAAGCGGGATTTGAGGTTGTGAAACTGGGTTAGTAACATCCGGTGTTACTTGAAGGTAATAAGGATTGACTCCTGGATGAACTGTAAAACCTCCGTTTACTCCTACAGGATAACTCTGTGGCATTAACAAGTAATTAACTTCCGGTGGAAAATAATAAGCAAATACTGAATTTGGATAATGATAAGGATTCATATTTTATTCCCTTTCCCCTCTATTTATTTCTTTCAAATAAAAGGTTATTTCTTTTCACTCCTACAGTGTATTCAGATTGGATAGTCAGGGTGATTGTCATCGAACGATGTCTCATGTGTAATAACGTAAACTAAAGATTTAATTTTATTTGTCCTTTACCTCTTTTGGGTAACTTTCATAAAATACAAAGAGATTAGATCGGGGTGATTAAGACATGAATCCATACAATAATTTTAATGCCATCAATAACTTTAATAATTCTACAAATAATAATGGTCCCATTTCAGATGATGAAAGTACTGCAGCTAAACTTGCTATACTTGGAGGTTTTTTAGCTACGTTGGGGGATGCCATTTCAACTTACGCTGCAGTTCTTGCACTGGAAGGAATACAACAATCTAAAAGCAATAATCATGAAAAAGGTAACAACGACGATAGAATTAAGGAACTTGAAAAACAAATTAAATATTTAACAAAGGAAATTAACAAACAAAAAAAGGGATATAAATAACTTAAGGGTGACCCGAGTTAATGGAGTCACCCTTACGTATGAATGTTATCTATTATATGGACAAGTTGGATTACTTTTTGTTGTGAAATAGTTTAGTGAATCAAGGGAATACTTTATGTATTAAGTGTGAAAGGAATGAATACTATGGAATTCCCCGATATTCACACCAACTTTTGGGATGGTGTGATTGCAGTTCCACTCATCGTGATTCTAACACAAATATTTAAATTATTTCCGATACCAAGGAAGTACTTTCCAACTATAGCATCCGTCTTTGGATTTTTGATTTCTATATTTATTAGTCATCGAGGTAATTTACCGGCTGGTATTTTTATGGGAGGATTTTACGGGGCAGCTGCTGTTGGGTTATATGCCTCCCTTAAAACGACATGGATAGCATTTAAGAAAAAACGCAATAAAAAACATGCCTACTGATAAAATTAATGTGACCGGAAATAGCCTTATACAAACCTCTGAATTGTTTAGCCCCAATTTGATTGAATATAAAAAGCCGTATAAACGATTAGAAAAATCGAAGAATACGGCTACCGCTTATTAAAATCTATCTAGTATTATTGCTAAAGATTAAGAGATTTTATTTTACAAAGTTACAAAGTTTTCCGATTTGCTCCACTTCAACCACTACAGTATCTCCAGATTTCATTGGGCAACTTCCTGAAGGGGAACCAGTGGCTAAAACATCTCCAGGCTCAAGAGTCATTACATTAGAAATCCAACTGATAAGAAATGGTATAGAGAAGGACATCTGATTTGTATTCCCCTCTTGTACAACTTCACCATTTAACTTTGTTACAATTCGTAAATTAGATGGATCAACTCCTGTTACAATCCAAGGACCTAGAGGACCAAAAGTGTCAAAACCTTTCCCACGAGTAAACTGAGGATCCATTCTTGTACGATCTCTAGCGGTTACGTCGTTAAATATTGTACAACCAAAAACATAATCTAACGCATCTTCTTCTTTTATATTTTTCCCGCGTTTTCCAATAATAAGTGCCACTTCGCCTTCCATTTCTACCTGATTAGATAGTTCACTAGAAGGTAATATGATTTCTCCTTGATCTGGAATAAGAGCAGACGCTGGTTTTAAAAATAAGAATGGTTCTTTTAGATTAGCCTCTCCGCCAGTCTCTTCTGCATGTTCTGCATAAGTCCAGCCGAAATTAATAATTTTTGAAGGGACAACTGGCTCTAATATTTTTACATCACTTAAATTTACTCTTGTGCCATCAAAGCTTAATTTATTATTTACAATTTCAGTAAAGTCACTAGTTAATTGTAATATTTCCTCCCCTTCAACAATTCCATAAAAGATCTGATTGTTAGTGTTCTGATAACGTACGATTTTTTGATTTTTAGTTATTTCTTGCATGCTTACTTCAACTCCGTTTATTATTTACTCACTTATCGATTCCTGTATCACTCGATTTGAATAGCTTTGATTACAAAATAAAAATGAATACAATACAAAAACAAACTCAATACATAGAAAATTTTATCATATTTGATTGAAAATTCATTATTAAATTTTATTCATTTCATTATAACATATAATACAGATATAACAGAAAATAAAAAAAAGAGCAATACAGAATATCGGTTTACATCTTTTACATATTGTTCCATATCATATTCAGCACAATTATTTAACATTCTTATGTACACACCTATAAAGAAAACAACCCTTCTAACTTGAAGAGTTGTTTTCCATTTCTTTAGGTATTAGATTCAGTCGGTGCATGATCCGACTTTTTACTGTTTTTCTTTTTTTGAATCAGCTTATTAATGATAGGAAAAATAATCATTAATAAAATAATAATCGTCAGTACAAGAGAAATTGGTCTTTGTACAAACGTTAGTAAATCACCGTTTGTAATTTCCATGCTTCTACGGAAATTTTGTTCCAATAACGGCCCCATCACTAAGGCCATTACAGCTGGTGCAAGCGGAAAACCAAATCGAGTCATCCCATAACCAATTAAACCAAATACAAATAACAAGATTAAATCAAACTGATTGAAGTTAATGCCGTATACACCCAATACTGAAAATGCAATTACTCCTACGAAAAGCGGAATGGCTGGTAATTTTAAAAGTGACGCAAACACACCAACTAACGGTAGATTTAAAATTAATAATAATACGTTCCCAATATACATACTAGCAATAATCGCCCATAGAAGAGTTGGATTTGAATCAAACATACCCGGACCTGGTTGTAATCCGTACATCATAAAAATAAACATTAACAGCGCAGTAGTAGCTGAACCTGGAATACCAAGAGTAAATAAAGGCACTAATGCCCCACCAACTCCCGCATTGTTGGCAGCTTCTGGACCTGCTACACCTTCGATTGCTCCTTTACCAAACTCCTCTGGATGCTTTGAAAGTTTTTTCTCCATTCCATAGGATAAAAAAGACGCTAATGATGGACCAATGCCTGGAAGTACCCCAATAATGAACCCTAATACAGAACCCCTACCGAATGGACCTATTGATCTTTTCCAATCTTCACGAGTCATCCATTGAGATCCTTTAAAGTTTTGTAAGTCCATTTTTGGTGAATTTCCCTTTCTTGCCATCGTTTCAATTGCTTCAGGAATTGCAAATAAAGCAATAGCAATTAAAACAAAGTCGATCCCATCTAATAGGTTTGGAATCCCAAAGGTAAAACGAGGGACACTTGTTTGCAAGTCGATACCCACCATAGCAATCGAAAGTCCAAATAAGGTTGATATATAAGCTTTTAAAGCAGAACCAGTTGTTAAACTAGATACCATTGTCATGGCTAATACAATGAGAAGAAAGTATTCAGCAGAACCAAAAAAGTAAGCAGCTTTTGCTAAAACAGGCGCAAGAAGCATTAATCCTAAAGTTGCGAAAGTTCCAGCAATAAATGAACCGATTGCAGCAGCAGATAAGGCCCTACCTGCTTTCCCTTGCTTTGCCATTTCATATCCATCTAGCGTCGTAACAATAGAAGCTACTTCTCCTGGTGTTTTAATAAGGATGGCTGTAGTCGACCCACCATACATCGATCCGTAATAGATTCCAATTAGCATAATTAGACCATTAACCGGTTCCAAACCATAAGATAATGGAATTAAGAGAGCGATGGCCGTTATAGGACCAATACCCGGTAAAATTCCTGTTAATGTTCCAATCAAAACTCCAAGAAACGCAAAACCTAGTGTTTCGAGAGATAATACAGCACCAAACCCTGTTATGATATTAGAAAACATATCCAAAACGCGCCACCCCCTAACCTAATGGACCTAATGGTAAATATACTGAAAGGACACGATCAAATAAAAAGTAAACAACAATTGGAAATACTAAGGAATAAACTATATTTCGAATCCAATGTTTTCTTTCAAGATACATCGTTAAACTAAAGATAAATAAGACGGTCGATATTAGGTATCCTAATGGGACGAATAAAACCATATACCCAAAGAAGATTAGGAAAAGGAGAATTACCTTCTTTTTATCTTGCGGTTCTCCTTCCTCCTCCTTCACGACTTCTTCTTCCTTACCAACATTGGCTTTATTCTGACGCGCCTCTATTAAACCAGAACTAATAAGAATAATTGCTAGTATAATTAATAGTATTCCAATAGTCCCTGGAAAAACGGAGGGTCCTATAACCACAGATCCTGAAGCAGGTGGTGGTAAACGAAATGCTATAATTGTGTACGTTAAAGCAAAGGCTAAAACTACTATTCCTGAAATTATATTCTTATTCAATAGAACACCTCTTTTTCCTATTTTCACGAATATTTAGAATCAGCGTCTATTTTTTCAGTTGGTTTGTTGTTTCTAGTCCTTTTTTGTAGGCTTCATTTGTTTCATCTAGGTACGTCTGGAATTCTTCACCCTTCATGAATGTTGTTTCCCATTGGTTCTTCTCTGCCAGGTCTTTCCATGTTTCTGTTTGAAGTGCCTTTTCAATTACATCAGCCCAATATGCAACTGCTTCTTCTGGCATATCTGGTGGACCCATTACGCCACGCCAGTTACCGAATGTAACATCAATACCTTGTTCAATTGCTGTTGGAACGTCTGCCATGACACCGCCAAGTCTTTCTTCACTCGTTACACCTAGTGCACGGAACTCGCCAGCATCAATTTGAGCAGAAAATTCGCTTATCCCAGACATAGCCGCTTTAATGTCACCATTTAAGATAGCATTTGTAATTTCACCGCCACCTTCGTAAGAAATGAATTTAATTGCTGAACCATCTCCACCAACAGCGTCTAACAACAGTGCAAATGGTAGTTGATCATCACCAGAAGCCCCAATTGCCACTGATTGAGGATCTGCTTTAATTGCTTCTAATAAATCAGTTAGTGTTTGATACTCTGAATCTTTCGGTACAACGACTGTGTAATACTCCGTCATAAGTCGCGCAATCATCGTTACATCTTCATAGGAATAATCTGAAAGCCCGCGAAGGTAATTAGACATAATTGGTGTTGATGTAACACTAATCTTATCAGCCTTGCCTTTTTGTGAAGTTACAAGTTGTGATAACGATACAGCCCCTGTTGCACCAGCCTCATTCACGACAGGTACTGGAAAATCAACTAATTTTTCTTTCGTAAATACCTCAACTAGAGCACGTGCAGTTAAATCCCAACCACTACCTGGAGAAGCTGGTGCGACAATCGATACTGGCTTCCCATCAGAATATACGCTTTCTTTTGCTTCTCCACTCGTTTCTGCCTTTTCTTCATTTGAACTAGAGTTTGAGCTTGAATTTGAACTACAACCAACTAATAATAAAAGTAATGATAAAACCACAACAAATAGAGATGACCATTTCGTTTTTAGCCTTTTCAAACAACATTCCCCCTTTAAATGACTTATTTACTCCCCACTATTACTGATTCTCAATTTTTTCTTGCTTCGTAGGTGCTGCATGAACTTGGTAGGATGGACCAGCACGGTGGATCGTACTTTCTAGTTGATGTCCTACTAATCTCTCTACATCTTTTGATATAGTAAGGAGTTGATTCAAATCAACACCACTTTGCAAGTTCATTAAGTCAAGCATGTGAACAAGATCCTCAGTTGCTACATTACCTGTTGCACCCGGTGCATACGGACACCCACCAAGACCACCAATGGATGCATCAAAATAGCGTACTCCTGCATTAATACCAGCTAATATATTGGCTAAAGCCATTCCTCTTGTATTGTGTAAATGAAGGCTAAATTCTACATCTGGAAGCTTTTCAATTAAACGTTTCATCGTTGTGTAGACAAGCTTAGGGTCCGCGCATCCAATTGTATCGGCAACTCCAATGTGACGGATCCCCATAGAATAATAGGCTTCTGCCGTATAAAGTACACGTTCAAAAGGAACTCTTCCTTCGAACGGACAGCCTAAAGCAGTTGCCATTCCACCTTGTACTGTCACATTATTTTCATGGGCAATTTTGACGACTTTTTCGTGTTCTTTGAGGCTTTCATCGACAGTTTTATTCCCATTCGAACGGCAATGAGATTCGGTAACTGAATGCATTAATTCCCATTCATCTGCAAGCATCAGAACTGCACGTTCTGCTCCTCTTACATTTGGTACTAACACGCTGTATTTTACATTTTCATGGCGTTCTATGTTTTTCATCACAATTTCTGCATCTGCTAATTGAGGTACTGCTTTTGGATGGACAACAGAAGTAACTTGGATTCCATGGACGCCAGTTTTGGATAAATCATTAATTAGTTTAATTTTATCCTCTGTAGGGATAACAGCTTTTTCCATTTGTAGACCATCACGCGGCCCCACATCTTTCACTTTGATTAAATCGTTGAGCTCCAAAATCATATAATTCCCTCCATTTTTAAGTTTTCGATCTCTTCGCGAGATAACCCCAATTGTGAATATACTTCTAGATTATGTTCTCCGAGTGTTGCACCAGTTTTATTCACATTACCTGGTGTTTTTGAAAATTTCGGTGTAACTCCAGAAAGCTTAACTTTTCCTAGGGTCGCATGTTCCACATCAATAATTGACTGACGTGATTGATACTGTGGGTCGTTCATGATGTCTTCAATTGAATAAACAGGTGAAATTGGAACCCCATTTTCATCACAAAGCTTTTGTAAATCTTTTGCCGTAAATTTAGCAATCCATTCTTCAACTATTCTCATTACTTCTGGTCGGTTTTCCACTCTTGATTTGTTTGTGGAGTATTTCGGATTAGTAATCATGTCTTCTCGGTCCATTATTTTTGCTAGTCTGTAGAAGGTTCGGTCTGTACTTGTCGTTAGGACCATCCATTTCTTATCCAGTGTTTGAAAGATTCCTACAGGAACAGCGATACTATTATCACTGCCTTGTCTTTCCATGATGATGCCTAGTTGGTCATAGGAGGCAACGAGAATATCCATCATTCTAAACATCGATTCATAAAGGGATACATCTACCTCTTGTCCTTCCCCGTTATAGACATCCCGGTGATAAAGAGCTACAATGGCTCCAATTGTTGCGAACAAGCCTGTTACATAATCCACAAGAGAAATCGGCGGCGATAATGGTGGTCGATCTGGCTCACCTGTTATATAGGTATAGCCGCTAAATGCTGTGGCTGAAGTTCCAAATCCAGCCAATTCACGCTTCGGACCAGTTTGACCATAACCGCTGACACGGACTATTACGAGATTGGGGTTTGCCTCTCGTATTCGCTCCATTGTAATTCCCCATTTTTCAAGGGTACCCGGGCGGAAATTTTCGAATAATACATCTTGTTCTGCTAATAACTTTAAAAATATTGCTTGTCCTTTTTCTTTCCTTAAGTCAAGCGTAATCGTTTTCTTATTCCTCTCCTCGACACAGTTGCCCAAGGAATCGATTCATCCAGTTTCATAGGTTGAAATCCACGAACCGGATCTCCTCTTCCAGGAATCTCTACTTTTATTACTTCTGCTCCGTAATCTCCTAATAAGGCAGCTGCAAATGGCGCTGCATAGACCGTTGCAATATCCAGCACTTTTAAGCCTGAAAGTGGTCCAGACATTCAATCACCTCATAGTTACTTGCAAATTTTAAGAAGATTTTAAATCACTCCTAAATAATCCCTTTGTCAACCAATTGCTGTATTTGCTCATCTGTTAGTCCAATCTCTTTAAGGACTTCATCGTTAAACGCACCAATTTCTTTTGCACCGAGCCACTTGATTTTACCTGGTGTTTTACTTAATTTTGGAATGATTCCAGGTACTTTTAATGTGCCCAGCTCTGGGTGTGGTGCTTCTACGATCATATTACGAGCTTGATATTGTGGATCTACTACAATATCTTCAATGCTATAAATTGCCCCAGCAGGAATTCCATTGTCATTTAAAATATCTACACAATCTGTTAATGAATGCTGTAGTGTCCAGTCTTGGATAATATTATCGATAAAATCAACATTTGCTGCTCTTTTTTCATTTGTTGCATATCGCTCATCACCAACTAAGTCATCACGGCCGATCACTTTTAGTAGACGCTTAAAAATATTGTCCCCATTTCCGGCGATCACCACATATTTACCATCTTTTGATTTGTAGATATTAGAGGGTGCGATCCCTGGCATAGAGGAACCCGTTCTTTCTCGTTTTACTCCAGCTGCGTCATATTCAGGAAGCATGCTTTCCATTAAACTAAAAATAGATTCAAATAATGAAACATCTATACTCTGTCCTTCACCGTCTTGTACATCTCGGTGATACAGTGCCATCAATACGCCTATAACTGAATAAAGGGATGCTACTGAATCCCCAATACTAATGCCAACTCTTGTAGGTGGAAGATCTGGATAGCCTGTTAAGTATCGTAAACCGCCCATCGCTTCCCCAATCGCTCCAAACCCAGCTCGATCTTTATAAGGTCCATCTTGGCCATATCCTGAAATATGACAGATAATAAGCTTAGGATTTATTTCCTTTAACACTTCATCCGAAAGACCCCATTTCGCTAAAGTCCCTGGGCGGAAATTTTCAACTAATACATCACATTCTTGCAGTAGCTTTTTCGTTATTTCTAATCCTTCTTTAGTACGGCAATCTAATGAGATGGTCTTTTTATTTCGGGATTGAACATACCACCATAATGATGTACCCTCATGAAGAACTCGCCAATTACGTATTTGATCTCCACTTTTTGGTAGTTCAATTTTTATAACTTCTGCCCCAAAATCAGCTAGTATTCTAGTAGAAAAGGGGCCTGCAATTAAAGAGCCCATTTCGAGAACTTTAATGCCCTCTAAAGGTAATTTTTTTCCTGACATTATTACTGATCCTCCCTTAGAATTACTGTTTTTGTATCGGTACATGAAAGTAATTTTATTTGTTATTTCTTGTCCTAAAATTTCGGGCGGCAGTTTTGATTTTTTTGTTGATTGATAGTTGTTTGATTGGTCCGTTTAAGTAGTGGATTCGTCCGCTTAGCCGTTCTTTTCGTCCGTTTGAGTTACGGATTTGTTCGCTTAGTTTTTCTATTCGTCCGTTTAAGCAGAGGATTCGTCCGCTTAGCCGTTCTCTTCGTCCGTTTAGCCGTTTTTTTCGTCCGTTTAAGCAGTGGATTCGTCCGCTTAGCCGTTCTATTCGTCCGTTTAAGCAGCGGATTCGTCCGCTTAGCCGTTCTTTTCGTCCGTTTAAGCAGCGGATTCGTCCGCTTAGTTTTTCTCTTCGTCCGTTTAAACAACGGATTCGTCCGCTTAGCCGTTCTTTTCGTCTGTTCGATTAGCAGTTTTTTCATACAAACATTCACTTTAAGTAAACGGTTACATGCAACCTCATGGAGACAATCACCATGTCATAGGAATGACTTAATTCTTTGAAATAATATATATTGATATATCATTAGTTAAAACCACAGACACTCACAATAGTATGAATTGTCGAAATACTTTATGTCACAAAGCTTTCATGAATAGGTCGTATGTTACTCATTTCACAATTAATTCGCTTCAATAATTTAGTAAATTTATATTAAATACCGAATGAAAGTATTAATAATTAATCGAAAAGTATAGTAGTAATTTCTTTAGTAAATTAAAAGTCTTATTTCCGTTGTACAAGAGAACTACTTTTATTTGGAAAGATTTTTATTCTTATGAAACGACTTATTTCATTATTAATGCATTAACCTGTTGAAATAAAAAAAGCGATTACCGTGTACAGTAATCGCTTCTCTTTAAAACTTATAGATTGGACATTTTATTCTAATTCTCTTTCCTCAAATACATAATCTACTTCTTTTGGTGCAACTTTTGCATTTGTTAATGCCGGTGTATCTGGGCGAGCCACTTGATAAACCGCAGCACCTACAATAGTAGCTACTTCCTCCAACTTTTCTTTGCTAATTTTATCTAGAGTATCGTCAGGCGAATGATACCATGGTTCAACTGGCGCATGAATAAATAATGCCGCAGGAAGTCCTATTTCTGCAAATGGAACATGATCACTTCGTCCTTCCATACCATACGGAGTCGCTTCTCCAGTCTTTGACAATCGTGCACCCGCTGCTGCCGCTAGATCTGTTACGATATTTTTCTCACCATCATTCGTATACACAATTAATGGCCCCGCATCTTTACTTCCCACCATATCCATTTGGAACATGCCGACTGTGCGATCATAATCCTCCTGAGTCATTCTTTCTACAAACTCATATGAACCCAATAAGCCGTTCTCTTCAGCCCCAAAAGTGACGAAACGAAGATCGGTATCCGTTGGTGCATTTGCAAATACACGGGCTAACTCAAGTACCGTTGCTGTACCAGAAGCGTCGTCATTTGCTCCAGGTGCTCCGTCAACTGAATCATGATGTGCACCCACAAGAACTAATTGGCCAGTAGATTTTTGAGTCGCATTTTTTGTTGCAACAACGTTATGGGAAGTTGCTTTGTTTGTTTTAGCCCCTTCTACTTTTAACGTGACATTTATTGTTTCCCCTTTATCCAAACGTTCCTTTAACGCTGAACCCTGATCCTTTGTTATGGCAACAGCTGGAATGTAATCCTTTGGTTCTCCCAATGTCCCATTGATTACTCCAGTTGTGTTGTTATAAATAATAACAGCAGAAGCTCCAGCTTTCTTAGCATTTTCAATTTTTTCTGCGAAGCTAAATTCACCGCGTTCAATTAAAGCAATCTTCCCACTTACATCTTTTCCTTCAAAATCATCAAGTGCACCTAAACCAACATAAACAAGTTCACTAGTCACTTCCCCATTAACACCATAAGTAAAGTCGCTTGATTCAAGCACATTACCATCAACATTCAATTCTATTAAATTCGGTGCTGTATAACTATAAATATCGAATGGCTGTATTTCCGTTTCATAGCCATAAGATTCAAATTGACGTTTAATATATTCCACCGCTTCATACTCTCCTTGGGTTCCAGCAACACGCGGATTCTTTGAAAGCTCGGCAATATGATTATAAATGTTATCTACTTTAATTCGTTTTACAATTTTGTTATCAAATGCTTGATCAGATTGTAAATTTCCTGCTTTTGCTACTGGTGTTAACGGTGCTGCCGATGTAGCTGTTGCTCCTAAAGTTAGACTAGCTGCAAGTAAAATCGATAGAGTTCTTTTTTTCACCATTCTATTTCCTCCCCAATTCTGCAATTATTTGCCTTCATAAAAATCTTAAATGAAACCTAGTAATATTACTAAAACTTTTAGTCCAAAAATTATGACAATATAATTTCTATATCTACTAAACTCTAGTAAAACGAACGCAAAATATTATGATTTGACTGATCGTTCTTCGTTAAAAATATTATTTCAACAAAGAATTTTGTCAAAAAAATCAACATCACAATCTTTTTATCAAATTTCTATAATCGAATCCCTATAAAATAAGGTTTTTTGTATCTTTTGGTAACTATAGATATAAACAAACACTAGCACTAAACACCTATAGGCGAACTAAAAGCTTATTCTTTACATAGTATAGTAATAAGCTGAAATATTTTGAAAAGGATGATGTTTAAATTGTCATTGTCACAACTTTCTTTTTCATTCGAGAGAAGTCTAATTCCAACTGGTGGAGCTGGAATACCAGATGAACTAAACGATGAACGTTGGGATATTGATCGATGGGAAAATGATGGAGGTAGGAGTATTTAGACAAGTCTTTTCCAAGGAAACTTGAAAGCTGTATTAATCACTTTTGGGTATAATGAAAAAGCTATAACAATGCTTGCTTTGGGCATTGTTATAGCTTTATTTTTTAGTGATGATGGTGGTGTATGGGACCATGTTCCTTTGCATATGCACGATAGTTTTCAAGATCTTGCATACCCGTAGAAGTTCCGTTCATTGCTTGTTCAACACGTTCTAGTAAAATATGTTGTAATTTTTCGTGGTAACCAAAGTAACTAGCTATTTCAATATCCACTTCTGGGTTCAATTGAACATATTTTTCACGCATATTAATCATTCGCTCCATTAAAATACCTGTAAATAAGAAATACGGTAACATGATGATTTGTTTGACCCCTAATCTAATACAACGTTCGATGCCATCATCAACAGAAGGAGTTGTTACCCCCATAAAGGCACTTTCTACAAATGGAACATTAAGTTTTTCCCATAATAGACGAGAAATTTTATAAAAATCACCATTTGCACTAGGGTCACTTCCACCTCGGGCAATTAATAATATCGCGGTATCTTCATATGACTTTTCTGGATCAAAGCCAATTTCCATTAATCTCGTTTTTAATATATCAAATACTAGATTATGAATCCCTATCGTTTGGCCATATGTAAACTCAATGTGTGGAAAATGTTCCCTTGCATGTTCGATTTCAGCAGGAATATGTAATTTTGAATGCCCTGCATGGAGTAAAATAATCGGAATTACGTGGATTTCTTGGGCACCTTTTTCTACACAAATCTCAATTCCCTCTTCAATATTTGGGGACGCGAATTCTAAAAAGCATGTTTCAACTAGAATAGAAGAATCTATTAATGCTTTTGTTCTTGTGATAAATTCACGAACTTCTTCATTTCCTCTTTCAAGCTTACTGCCATGCCCGACAAATAAAACCGCTTTTTTCACAGTGTGTTTCCCATCTTTCCGTTGTCTCTGTTTGTTTTTGGAAATTCCCTTGCCATATTGATCATTTACTTGCTGTAAGCCATTCTGACCCATCGTATAAATTCTATGTTCATCGGCAATCGAATCTGTAACAATTCCTCTTCCTACATTTCCATCGGGTACACTATACCAATTACCTTCAGGGTAAGAAATAACGATACATTTATCACGACATCTTCCATTACATCTTGTTCTAGAAGTATGAATTTGTTCATCTAACTTCTGTTTTGCAATTTCATCGCGGATTGCTAGTGTCACTTCTTCTGCACCGGCACCCATACAGGTACTACCGTTACAAATAAGTAAATGCTTCTGCATCCCCTGTAAATTCCAAGTTGTCATTTGCTCGTACCTCCTTCACAGGTTTCCAAGATATAATTGCTGCATAAAAAGTATGCGTATAATGAAAGCCTTTCGTATCAACTTTTATAAACGACTTCAAAGATTCTTCTACATGTTGTGGGTTGAATTGTTCATTTAATATTTTTTTGCTTTGTGCTGAGATTAATTGTTCTTTTGTTGCATAATGATACGTACGCTCTAATTTAAGCATCTGACAATCAGCGAAAATCCCAAGTTGATAAAGCATATTTACAATTTGAATGTAGTCTCTGCGAGGGTATTTAATGTCATAACCAAACTGCCTATGTAACACTTCATAATGCGGTTGTATTGGTCCTGTCGTCATGGCAATGATCGCACGCTTTTTGGCAAGTGCATTCATCTTTTTTAACGTATCCACCATATAATACATGCGATAAAAACAATTAACACCTAGGACAATGTCATGGGCTTGTATATCTGCTAACTCCCATTTTGCATGGACAAATTCTATATTTTGTTCATCTTGAAAACACATGTTTAAATAATCCAGTACTGCCTCCGAACTATCGACACATGTTACTTTTTTAGCAAATGCCTGTAAAGGAAACGTATTATTTCCCCAACCAGGGCCAATTTCTAGCACTTCATCTTCATGCGATATGAAATGTTGGATCGCCTCAAAAATAGGCTTTGCATGTTCATCTGTTTGGCGGATGATTTTCTTGGCAATGGATTGTCGCCAAAAGGCTTCTTCTAAAGCATCATCCTTCATTCGTTCTGGCATTTTTCCGTGCCAGTCATGCATTCCTTCTTGCCATAAAGCTTCAAAATCTATTACTAACGGTCCTTTCATGTACACACCTCCAGCGATAGGTTCCTTAATTTATTGTACGTAACCCTATAGCCAAGTTGTTTTCACTTCAAATGAAGTACGTTTCTTCTCCTTTAAGTCCTCTTCTTCCGGATAACCAATAAACAGAGTTCCTACAACTTGCTCATTTGAACTTGCTCCAATAAACGAATGCAATCTGTCATCGTGAACCAATCCAATGCCTCTTGTTCGCCACACAAAACCAAGACCTAATTCTTCAGCCATCAACCACATAGACATAATCGCACTACATACAGCAAATACATTATCTTTCGTCGCAGCTTCATCATTTTCTACTTTTTCAGATGTAACTATGATTACAAGTGGTGTTGTTTGAATCACCTTTAATGAACTCTCAATCAAATTTGGTTTTGTCGGAAAGCGCTCCGTTAAATAATCAGTTGCGACTTCTTCGTATTTATTTAACGCCTCGCCTTGTAGCACATAAAAATGCCACGGTTCACGATTGCGGTCATTTGGAGCAAATGTTGCTACTTCCAATAATGTTTCTATTAAATGTTTATCAATTGGTGTTGTTTTATACTGTCGTATTGCACGACGTTGTTTTAACGCCTCATAGATTGTCATCGTACTGATTCCTCCATTTGGTCAAACCAGGCAATTTTCTCTCTTACATTCACTACTTCCCCCACTACTATTAGTGCGGGATTAACAATTACTTCTTGTCGAATTTTTTCGGCTATGTTTGCTAGAGAAGATGTAATTGTCCGCTGATTCTCTGTAGTTCCTCGCTCAATGACAGCTACTGGCGTATTTGGATCTCTTCCGTGCATAATAAGTTGCTTTGTAATATGTCCAATATTTCCAACACTCATATAAAATGCTAGCGTATCAATTCCATTTGCGAGTGCTTCCCAATGCAAAAAGTCATTTCCTTTTTCAGCTCGACCGTGACCTGTTACGATGGCAAAGCTTGTTGCATAATCACGGTGTGTTACCGGAATGCCTGCATAGGCTGGTGCTGCAATGCCGGCAGTAATACCAGGTACAACTTCATAAGGAATATTCGCTTCTCGCAAAATGGCGGCTTCTTCTGCACCTCGTCCAAATACAAAAGGATCACCACCCTTTAATCGGACAACAACTTTACCTTTCGTCGCTTCATTTACTAACAATTCATGGATTTCATCTTGAATGAGTCCATGCTTCCCAGGCTCTTTGCCACAATACACAAGCTGGGCCGTTTCCTTCGCATAGTTCAACAATTCCTTATTTACTAATCGGTCATATGCGATGACATCAGCTTTTTGAATGCATTCAGCTCCATATACTGTAATTAATTTAGGATCTCCTGGACCAGCACCTACTAAATAAACTTTACCTATCATATCTGTCGTGCTCCTGTTACTAATTTCTGAACATACGCATTACACTTGTCCCATTTCTGTTCTTTTGCCCATTCTTCTAATTGGGGGTCTAAAAGAGAAGCAAGCGCATCTCGTTTACTATATTTATCTTGAATAGTTTGAATGATTTCTCTTCTTGCTTTCTTTAAAAATTCTATATAGTCAATGTACGTTTCATCATAGTGAGCCTCTAATTCAGCTTTTATTTTGCGAGTTAAACCGGGACTAGCACCTGAGGTTGAAACAGATAAGACAAAATCGCCTCTTCTAACAACAGCCGGATTAATAAAGTCCACACGCCCTTTTGCATCTGCCCGACTTAGTAATTGCCAATGTTGGGCTGCTTGCTCGACTGCATCATTTACCTCTTCTTGATCAGTTACTGCAAATATTAAAGATGCATCATCTAAATCACTTGCCTCGAACTGTTTATTCTTCCACGTAACTTTCCCTTGTCCAACATAAATTGCTATTTCGTCCGTAATCGATGGACTGACAATGATGATTTGTGCTTTTGTTGGTAGTAAGGCTTGTAATTTTTGTCTTGCTACATGACCCCCACCAACAATCACCACCTTTTTATATTCAATATCTAACATGATTGGAAAAAAGTTCATTTTCTTCCCTCCTGACAAGTTTGTAACCAGTTTTCAACTAATTGTGGATTTGATGCAAAGTGAAAATGTGTATAGCCTGCCACTAAATTTCCGTGTAAAAAACCTTCTTGCTGTGCCCGGAATCGACCTTTTGAAAAGTAAGCAGGACAATCATGCTCTCCTTGATAAGTTGAGTAATGGAATTCATGCCCTTTTGCTTGTTGGTCGGCATTAATGAAGAAATTCCCATCAACACCTGTGATTTCACGGTATCCTAAGGCAGCTAATTTATCTTGCATCACAACTTTCCCAGGGATAATCCCTAGCATATTGAATTGTTGGCCATCTCTTCTTTCAATGGATTCTGTACAATACATAAAGCCTCCGCACTCAGCTAAAGTTGGTATACCATCTGCAATAGCTTGGCGTATCGATTCCTTTGTTTGTTCATTTTGAGCGAGTTGTTCTGCAAACTCCTCTGGGAATCCCCCTCCAATATATAATCCTTGTGCAATCTCTGGAACGGGTTCATTTCGCAAAGGAGAGAAATAGTGCAATACTGCACCACGCGCCTGCAATAACTCTAAATTTTCTGGATAATAGAAGTTGAATGCTTCATCCTTAGCAACTGCCAGATGTACTTCTTCTTTTTTGTGTTGTTCGAAAATAGTAGAAGTTTGATCTAAAACTGGGGCCTCTGTTAAAGAAAGTAACAAATCTAAATCAACTGTCTCCTCAATCGCTCGCGCGAGATCTTCAAAGTATTGATCTAAATCGCCTCTTTCAATTGCTGGAACTAATCCTAAATGACGACTTGGTAAAGGTGGAACTGCTCCTTTTTGTAAATAACCAATCACTGGCACATGACATTCTTGTTCAATCGCAGCTTTTACAATTTCATAGTGACTTTTACTACCTAATTGATTTGCAATTACTCCTACAATTTGAACATCTGTTGATAAAGTTTGAAATCCTTTCACAATGGCCGCTACACTTCTCGCCATACTCGCTGCATTGACGACTAAAATGACAGGACTTGAAGTAATTCTACTAATTTCAGCAGTAGAGCCCTCATCATTCAACGGACTTTTCCCGTCATAAAAGCCCATCACTCCTTCAATAACTGCAACATCTGCTTGTTCGCTTGCACGACTAACGATTGTTCGCACCACATCATGGGATAACATCCAACTATCAATATTTCGAGAAGTTCTTTTCGTTACTGCTGTATGGTAGGTCGGATCGATATAATCTGGTCCACATTTAAATCCTTGCACACGTAATCCTTTATTCATTAATGCTTTCATTAACCCAACAGTTAACGTTGTTTTTCCAACACCGCTACCTGTCCCTGCGATTACAAAACGGTTTGCCATGCTATCTCCCCTAACTAAAGTGCAATTTCGCAACAGAAATGGTAACATTACCACTTTTCTTTTTCTGTAATACTAATTCTTGATGATTGGCATATCTCATCGCTGCTGGTTCACTGACGCCATATGCACCTGTATATTTAAATACTGTTTCTGATGGATTTGGTAAAGGCATTTCATTTAATTGGGCGGGTGTATAGGTTACAAACTCCCAACCATAACGATTCGTTACATCCAGAAAACTTTGTTCATCCTTTTTTAAATCAATCGTTACTAAGGCTTTTACACTTTTTTTCGATAATTTTAATTCAGCTAACGTTTCATCTATTACTGCTTCGATTTCTTCAAGAGATGTTCCTCTATTACAACCCATTCCAAGGACGATGGATTTCGGTCGATAGATAACCCCATTTTGCAAAATGGCTTCCTCTTCTATATCTAAAATTCGGTCAGTGATGATTAATGCTGCATTTGGTTTTGCCTCTAATGCTTGTTGAATTGTTTCATATTGTTTTAAAGTGGAAGGGATTGGTGTATCGTGCATCCACCAATTGGTTTCTCCATTTTCTTGAACAATCGCAACATGTTCCTCATTGACGACTGAAGCACTTACTGGCGTTAACTTTTCATCACTTTCCCAAATCCAACCAAAGCGGGCACCGAACAAATCGACGGGAATAGTTTTTTGTACATCTGACGCGGTTGTAATAATTGGCTTTGCTCCAATGGCATTGGCTACTTCATGAGTTAAGGCATTCGCACCACCTATATGTCCGGACAAAACGCTAATCACATGTTCCGCTTTATCGTCAATGACTAAAACGGCAGGGTCTGTCTTCTTATCTATTAAAATAGGTGCAATCATTCGTACAACAGCACCTAATGAAATGATTAAAATGAGCCCTTTATATTGTTTAAATAAAGCAGGTAATAATAAACGAACTGTCCCTTTAAATAATTGAATACCTCTCGTCTGTTCGTCGCCGTGTTGAAATTTATCCATATAATAGACATCCACATGAGGGAAATCTCGTTGCATTTGACGTGCTTTTTGAACGCCATGCTTTGTAATGGCTACTAATGCATAAGGCTTTTTCACTTCAACTTCAGGGATGACACCTTCTTGTAACTTAATCATTCACTTTCACACCTTTTCGGAAACCGTGGGTGAATGTCGCGTCATATAGTTTTGAGCGGTAGTCTTTTTCATGAATGTTTGGATCTAATGCCCAACCTGCTAAAATCATGGCATGTTTACGAATCCCATTCACACGCATTGCCTCGTCTAATTCAATTAATGTTGTTCGGACGATTTTTTGATCTGGCCAAGAAGCTCTTTGAATAACCGCTACTGGTGTATCATCTGACCAACCTGCCTCTTGTAATTCTTTCACGATTTTTTTCGTTAATGTCGCACTCAGAAATAGTGCGATGGTGCAATGATGAGTAGCTAATGAACGCAATTTTTCACGATCTGGTACCGGTGTACGTCCTTCTGCTCTAGTTAAAATAAGCGTTTGTGTTAAATCAGGAATCGTTAATTCGGCTCCAACAGCTGCAGCTGAAGCAAACACCGAACTTACGCCAGGTATTACCTCGTACCCAATGCCGTGTTCTTTTAATAGGGCGACTTGTTCCATTGTTGCCCCATACATTGCAGGGTCACCTGTATGCATACGCACAACCATTTTCCCTTCATTTATGTATCCGACCATACAATCAACCATTTCCTGTAGATGCATGCCTGCTGTACGAACGATTTCTGCCCCTGGTTTAGCCATGGCAATCAGTTCTTCATTCACAAGCGAATCCGTATACATGACGACATCTGCTTGTTGCATCAGCTTTAAGCCTTTTACTGTGATTAAATCTGGGTCACCAGGACCAGCACCAATAATCCATATTTTTTTCATTATTTGCGCACCACCATTAACGATAAATAATTTAATTCGACGCCTTCTAATTCATCTAGCTTCCAAATGATTTCTTCATCAGAAGTGACTTTTGTTACAACAACAGCTTTATCGTATAAATTCATTTCATTTAAAAGTTCAAGCATCAGATCAAGTACTTTCGCAACTTTAATGAATACGACCGCATCATGATCTTCTATCGCCTTTTTCATTAATTCGTAATTATCTTGAGCTGGAATCATCGCGACATGGTCATCCCCATCAGCTAACGGAATTCCTAATCGGTTTGCCGAACCATTGAACGATGAAATACCAGGTACAGTCTCAATCTCAATTTCCGGATGTTTTTCCTGCATTAGTTTCATTAAATGAATGAAGGTACTGTATAGCATTGGGTCCCCTTCCGTCACAAATGCAACATCCTTTCCTTTAACTAATGAAGCATAAATTAGCTCTACTGACTTTGACCATTCTCTTTCAAGTGTTTCTTCGTCCTTTGTCATCGGAAAAACTAACCCAATCATTTCTTTTTCTTCTGGCTGAATGTATACGTCAATAATACGATGGGCATAGCTTTTGCTTCCACGTAGTTTCTTTGGATAAGCGATCACTGGACATTCTTTTAACATCCTGAACGCTTTTACTGTAATTAATTCTGGATCTCCAGGGCCAACGCCTAATCCATACAATTTCCCTAAATTATGCATGTTCGATTCCTTTCTTACTTGCCGTAATAATAAAGATTGGGTTTAAAGGTTCAAATCTTGTCATATGTAAAATGGGTTTACTTCGTGAAATTTGAGCTTGTAAGATTGACACTTCGCATTGTAATTCTTTTAAACATTGAACTGCTTCATATAAATTTTCTATTGTCGCAATGTTCATGACTAAACGGCCGTCTGGTTGCAATCTTTCAATACAAGTCGATAGCAGTTGCTGCATTTCACCGCCTGAACCCCCAATAAAAATGGCATTAGGATCAGGGAATTCGTCTAAACGGTCTGGCGCTTTTCCATGAACCGCTGTTAAATCCACTCGGAATTTATGTTGATTCTGTAAACAGTTCGCTAAATCACCTTCATTTTTTTCAATAGCAAAAACCGCACCCTCTTTTGCCAACTTCCCTGCTTCAATGGCCATGGAGCCAGTACATGTTCCAATATCCCAAACAATACTTGTTGGTTCGATTTTCATTGCCTGCAAACTTAAAACACGAATTTCTTTCTTCGTAATTAGCCCTTTATCCGGTTTTCGTTGTGAAAACTCTTCATCTTCAATCCCTAAAGGATAAATAGGTCCACTTTCTGTTTGTCTTAAAATAACGACATTTAATGAAGAAAATGTATTTTCGATTACTTCATCTAATGTCATTAATCGGCATCGTTCATTTTCGCCTTCCAAATTTTCAGCAATAAACATTTCGTATTCTGTCATACCGAATCGCTTTAAATAGTTTGCAATGGCGATTGGTGAGTTTTCATCGTCCGTTAAGATTGCTACCTTTTTTCGACCATCAATTTTTTGAGCTAATCCTTTTATGGAACGGCCATGCAAACTAACGATATAAGCATCATGCCATGATTCTTTTAATCTAGAAAAAGCTAATTGAATAGAACTTGTATATGGGTAGATTTCTAATGGTATTTTTTTAGATAAGTAGCTTCCTATACCATAAAAAAGTGGATCTCCAGATGCTAAAATAACCGTCTTGCGTTGTTCACATCTTAGTTGCTCTACTAGTTTTGATAGGCCACCTTTAACGACAATCTTTTCACCTTTATATGTAGGGAAAAATGATAGTTGTCGTTCTCCTCCGACTAACACTTCACTCTGTTCAATCCATTCTTGATATTGGGTTAATAATCCTAATGGTCCGTTATCCCCGATCCCAATCATCTTCATCAATTGTGTCAATATGATCCACCTTCCCTAAGCAATCCCCACCCATCGTATAAAATGCTGTAGAGACAGAAATTCCTCCATTTACGTGAGCGATTGCATGGTTACTACAATAGCGGCATAAATAATCAAAAAATGCCGTAAATCCTAGTTCTTTCATTAATTCCCCAACTTGAGAAGCCGTATTTGCTTGTTCAACTTGTTGTTGTACTTCTTCAGATGCACCGGCACGTTTAGCCACTTTTGCCAAAAAACCAAAATCAATAGGTGCACTTTTTGAGTGGAGCATCATGTTTCCTTGGGCAAGCTTTGAAAATTTCCCCATCATACCGACAAGTGATACATAGGGAATTTCTTTTTTCTTAATATGCTTTAAGGTGAATCCAACAAAATCACCCATTTCAATAAACGCTTCCTCTTGGAGATCCGGATATTGTTTCATGGCAAATTTTTCACTTCTACCACCAGTCGTTAAAACTAAGTGATCACAACCTGCTTCTTTCGCTACACTAATCGCTTGAACAATACTCGCCATATAGGCCGAACTTGAAAATGGCACAACAATACCGCGCGTTCCAAGTATGCTAATGCCTCCTAAAATACCAAGTCGTCCATTTAACGTTTTTTTCGCTAGCTCTTCACCGTCTGGCACAGAGATGATAACTTCCACGCCTTTTTCGATTTGAAATGTTTCCTTTAATTCCTGAACGACCGTTAAAATCATTTTTCGAGGAACGGGATTAATGGCTGCGTCTCCAACTGGAACAGGTAAGCCAGGCTTTGTTACACGACCAACCCCTACTCCTCCATCAAGATGGATTCCAGGCTTGTCTACAAATCTTACAGAACTTACAATTCGAGCCAAATGGGTAACGTCTGGGTCATCGCCTGCATCTTTAATTGTTGTACAGCTAACCATTCCTTCTGAAGTAACAGTTTCTGCGATGTCAAACGTGGCAAAATGTCCTGCGGGTAAAAAAATAGTCACTTGTTCTTGCACTTCATTTGTCATTAGAGTCAATAAAGAAGCTTTCGTCATAGCTGTCGCACAGGCACCCGTTGTATAGCCATGACGCATTTCTTTCGGATCTTTCTTATTTGACTTCTTTTGCACGTTCATCTGCTAAAATCGAAATGGCATTTAATGCAGCAACTGTTACTGTACTACCGCCTTTTCGTCCGATATTCGTAATAAATGGTATTCCTTCAAGCTTTGCTAACTCTTCTTTAGACTCTGCAGCTGAAACAAATCCAACGGGCATTCCGATGATTAAATCTGGTTTTGCAATTCCCTCTTTAATCAAGCGGATTAATTCTAATAGAGCTGTCGGTGCATTTCCGATTGCGTAAATCCCACCTTCATGCAGACGTACTGCTTTTTGCATGGAGATAATGGCACGAGTCGTCCCTAATGCTTTTGCTTCAGTTGAAACATCTTGATCTGCGATATAGCAATGTAAATCTCCACCATGTTTTTGGAATCGTTTTTGACCCGAACCACTTTGAATCATTTGGACATCTGCAATAACATGACGACCTTTTAAAATTGCTTGAATACCAGCTTCGATAGCGTCTGGTGTCATGACAACACTACGTCCCAATTCAAAATCTGCAGAAGCGTGAATGACTCGGCGAACAACTTTCCATTGATCCTCATTAAACGAATGCTCCCCCATTTCTTCATCGATAATTGAAAAACTATAATCATAAATTTTGTCTGGATCTACTGTTAGCGGTGTGAAATCTGTATTGAAATTTGTATTAGCCATGGATTAACTCTCCTTGTAATTGGGTTAGTATTTGTTCTTTAGAAGAATATTTTTTTCCATAATCAATGCGAGGTCTTTTAATCATAATCACTTCTATATGCTGATCGATTGCTGACTCGATTTTTTCATCCATTGAACCTACTTGACCGCTCTCTTTTGTAATCATTAATGTCACTCCATATTGCTTATATAGAGCACTGTTTAATTCTTTCGAAAATGGTCCTTGAATTGCGATAATATTTTTTTGTGGAATACCTAATTCTGAACATTTTTCCATGTTTTCAACATTTGGTAACATCCGTGCGATTAGCTTAATCTCCTCGTTAAGTAAATGCTTTGTAAATGTTGCTAACGTTTTACTGCCTGTCGTTAACATAATCGTACCACCACGTTTTTGGGCTTCAAGTGCTGCTTGTTCATATGTTTCGACTTCCGTAATTAGTGGATGACTAAATACACTATCTTTTCTTTCAAATCTTAGATACGGAATGCCCAGTGTTTTCGCTGATTCAATGGCCGTTTTAGAAGCTTCTTCAGCAAAAGGATGTGAAGCATCTACGATCATATTTGCACCAATTTCTGTTGCTAACTGTTGCATTTGTTCGAGGTTCAATCTTCCGATTCGATGCCGAATTCCTTCTTGTTGTAAGCTGTCTGCAGCAGATTGAGTAACAACTGTCGCTAGTATGTCGTAACCCTTTTGCTGTAAAAAAATAGCCAGTTCTCTTGCATCACTTGTCCCAGCTAAAAAAAGTATCATGTCCTTCCCCCTAATCTCCACAAGGTGCTGGCTCCACTTCAATTTTGCAGCTCATGTCGTGATAGTCATAACTTAAAATGCGTTTCACGCGCTTGAAGTACTTAAACAATCGTTCATTCGGATGGGCATTTGCTTTATATTCATTGATAATTTTTGTCACGAGTGGAACCAATTCATCTGGTTCAATTCCTTCTGCTACCGGTTGGGCTGCATGAGCAGTACGTCCAACTGGTTTTGCACCGATAAACAAATCAAATTTCTTTTTCCGATAAACTATGCCAATATCGTCAAACACTGCACGGTAGCAGGCCATACCACATCCATTAATCCCAATATTTAATTCCTTCGGTAACTTCATGCCACCCAACTCACGTTGAATCTGTTCAGCATAGGGAATGGCGTCTGTCTTTTCACCATAGCAAAAATCACATGCTTTTAAATTTAAATAATCACCTATTGGAGCTAACAAAAATCCGACACTTTCTAATCTTCCGACAATAAAACTCGGATCTTCAGTAGTGATCTTCAGGTGAATTTTATGCTCAGGCGTATACTCCATCGTGCCATTTTCCCCAACGACATCAGCTAATGTCCGCATTTGTTCTGGTGTGAAAAACTTATTGGCAACACCAGGGCTCACTGCTATTTCAAAAATCGATTCTATTTTTTGATTTACAATGGGCTTAGTTTGACCTTGTACAGAAGATGCTTCTTTCCCTCGTCCGGTCACTAATGCTAATGCTTCATTGGCGAGTTCTAGTGCTGATTTATTCACTCTTTTTTTAGCTACAATTTGTTCATAACCACTTGCAGCTAATCCCGTTTCTTGGTCGAGTGCCCATGGTTCAGCTTCTTTTTTCAATCTTTGATGAGGTTTTAACGGTTGTTTCTCTTCCCCTAACGTATATTTCCGCTGATAACCACGGGGTGTAATCATTTTATTGTCATAGTAGAATGTTGAGGAGTTTCCTACCACAACGGTTGTTAACATCCCAATTTCATGATTTAACATTTCCGCTAACGTCGTCATGACGATTTGTTGTTTTTCTCTATAAGCACTTTTCACTAAACCAACAGGCGTTGCAGGTGAACGATATTTTAGTAAAATACGTTGTGCTTCCACAATTTGTCGGGTTCGGCGTCCACTTTTCGGATTGTAAAATGCGACAACAAAGTCTGCCATTGCAGCTGCTTCAATTCGTTTTTCAATTACTGTCCACGGTGTTAAATGATCACTTAAACTAATGGTGCAGGAATCATGCATGACAGGTGCACCTAGTAAACTCGCACAAGAATTGATTGCCGATATTCCTGGTACCACTTCAACTTCTATCCCTGTGTCGGCTGTCCACCCCAGTTCAATAAGTACTTCATATACAAGGCCAGCCATTCCATATACACCTGCATCACCACTTGATATAACTGACACAACATTTCCGAGTTCGGCTTGGCGTACTGCTTCTTGAGCACGAGATACTTCTTCTGTCATCCCGGTACTGACGATCGATTTTGCCGTCACTAAGTGTGCTATTAATTCAACATAAGTTTTATAGCCGATAATAAAATCACTTTCTTTCAATGCATCAACGGCTCTTTTGGTAATATGTTCGTAATCCCCAGGTCCAAAGCCAACCACAAAGATTTTCCCTTTTTGCATTTATGTACCTCCCTAGATATGTATTGGCCATCATAAATGATCTGTTTCATTTCTTTTTTCAAGCGCTACAAGCTCATTTCTATTTGAATGCAATATAGGTGCGAAACAAAATAAACACAAAAAAGCCTGTATTCTCGAAAAAAGAATACAGGCTTCATATTGGCATAACAAAAAAGTTAGATTACCTCTATGTAAAAAATAAAATTAGCCTTATCTTCTCCCTCCGAAAAGTATAACTATCATTATTAAGCAGGTTTCCTGACTTGGCTTCATTTTACTTCCACACCTTCCCAAAAGTTGGTGGTATTGTGGGTTCATCTGCCTTACAGTAGCGGGGGCTGTACTAGACTTTCACTAGTTTCCCTTTTACCTCATTGATATGAGCACTTAATAACATTTTCTATTAAATTACCTAAAATATACCACAGTTTGACAATAAGTCAAACTATTTTTCGATTCAGAAGAAATGATAGATTTTGTTGGAAGGAACTGCTATTATGTCATATTGACGACAATTGAATGATTTTTGGTGCTAATTTTTTTAGCTTAATAGGGAAGCACGGTGTAATTCCGTCACTGTCCCGCAACTGTAAATTCGGAGCAACCCAAAGAGACCACTGTAATATTATGGGAAGGTTTGGTGCGCGTTGATGAAAAGTCAGGAGACCTGCCAAAAATCCAAAAATTCAGCCTACGAGGATAGGTGCGATTCAAAGACATATAAGCAATTATGTCTTTATTTCATGCACTTTTCTCCTTTTCGTCAAAACATTTTAAGGAGGATACACATGAAAAGTATTTTTTCAAAGTTATTTTATTTTGGAATTGTTTTATTATTTGTTCCAAAACCAGCTTATGCAATGCACATTATGGAGGGATTCTTACCTGTCAAATGGGCAATTTTTTGGTTTGCCTTATGCTTACCATTTTTAGTTATTGGTTTACGCAAAATCAAAAACACGTTCAAGGACCATCCTGAAAGTAAAATGCTATTAGGTTTATCTGGTGCGTTTGCATTTGTATTATCGGCATTAAAAATCCCTTCAGTTACAGGAAGTTGTTCCCATCCTACGGGTGTTGGATTAGGTACCATTTTATTCGGACCTTTTGTCATGAGTGTAATGGGATCTATCGTTCTTTTGTTCCAAGCTTTATTACTTGCTCACGGTGGGTTAACTACTTTAGGTGCCAATATATTCTCTATGGCTATTGTTGGACCTTTTATTGCATATGGCATCTATAAAAGCACAATAAAATTAGGCGCATCAATTTCGGTAGCAGTCTTTTTAGCAGCGATGTTAGGTGATTTAGGTACCTATGTTATGACTTCCATTCAATTAGCATTGGCATTCCCTTCTGAAGTTGGCGGGACTTTTGCCTCGTTCCAAAAATTTGGAAGTATTTTTGCTTTAACACAAGTTCCACTAGCAGTTAGTGAAGGTATATTAACGGTCATCGTTATGAACTTCTTGCAAAAATATAATGTTCGTGAATTAATGAATTTAAATATATTGAAAGTAAAGGAGAATTAATATGCTGAAAAAGAACTTAATTCTTCTTTCCATTGTTGTAATATTGGCTATTCTCCCGATTATTTTTATAAAAGATGCTGAATTTGGTGGCGCTGATGGCGAAGCAGAAGAAGCAATCACAGAAATCAATTCAAGTTATGAGCCATGGTTTAACTCCATTTGGGAACCACCTAGTGGTGAAATTGAAAGTTTACTATTTGTCCTACAGGCTGCCATTGGTGCGGGCTTTATCGGGTATTTTGTAGGCTATATGCGTGGTAGAGCAAAAAAATCAAAGGTTAATTCATAATGCTTTCCATCGATCAATATGCACATATAAATAAATTAGCAACGATTAATGCTAATCAAAAAATCTCCTTGTCAATCGGCGCTCTTTTGTTCGTTTGGTTGACTAAAAATTTAGCTGTTACCATATGGACATTTGTATTATTGTCCTTTGTTATTGTGTATATTGCGCGTATTCCGTTGCGCTTTTACTTAATGTTATTATTAGCCCCTGCAAGCTTCTGTCTACTAGGGGTTCTATCAATCGCCCTTTCCTACACGACATCAACTCTACCAAGCGAGGTCATATGGGAAGTAACTATTTTTAAACTAACTATTTTTATTATTGAAAGAGATTTAAACCAAGCAGTTCAATTATTCTACACAGCCTTTGGAACTGTTACTTGTTTATATTCTTGCATTCTTACTACACCAATGTACGAGATTAATAATTTATTAAAGAAATTAAAAGTCCCTGACATTTTAATTGAGCTAATGACATTAACTTATCATTTTATTTTTTTATTTTTAGATTGTATGGTTAAAGTTTATACAGCCCAGCAAACAAGATTAGGTCATCAATCATTAAAAAATCGTTACCATTCATTATCATTATTAATTGCGGCACTTTTCAGAGAAATATTTTATCGCCATGATCAGTTGGTTTTAGCGATGAAAGCTCGGAATATTGATTCTTTCCTAATTCCTACGAATTTCTATAAGAAAAAATCAACAAGCAAAAAATTGACTTGGATTACTGTAACTTACTTTTCAATCAATATGGTTCTTTGGCTACTATAGGAGGTATTTACTTGACGACGCCTTTTTTCAAATTAAATAATGTTACATACTGCTACCCTGATGGAACAAAGGCATTATCAAATTTAAATTTCGAACTCCCTAAGAATAAAAAAATTGCAATCCTAGGAAAAAACGGTTCAGGAAAATCTACTCTTTTTCAACTATTAATGGGGCTAATTCAACCTACTAAGGGTGAAATACATTTTGAAGGTGTTCCAATCAGTTATAAAAAATCTGCAATTGCAAACCTTCGACAAAAAGTAGGTCTTTTGTTTCAAGATGCCAATAACCAATTATTTGCTTCAACAGTAAAACAAGATGTGATGTACGGGCCAATCAATCTCGGTTGGTCAGAATCGAAAGTAAATCAGCAGGTTGATGAGGCTCTACAACTAACTGAACTAACCTCTTTAGCAGATCGTCCTATTCACTTTCTAAGTGGTGGACAAAAAAAACGTGCGACCATTGCGGGGGTATATGCCATGAGTCCTTCTGTTTTTATACTAGATGAACCTACAAGTAGTTTAGACTACTATTTTTCAAAACAGCTAGTGAATTATTTAGATCAACTTTCTGATGGTAATCGAACATTTATATATACAACCCATCAAATCAACTTAGTGTATGGTTGGGCTGATTATTATATTGTTCTACACGATGGTAAAGTTTTATATGAGGGAGATGCTGAAGGTCTATTTTCAAATAATGAGCTGCTAGAACTCGCCCACATTGAAAAACCATGGATTTTTGAAGTATATCAACAGATGAATACGGGTTTATCTAGTCAAATTTCTCCCCCATCAAATAAAGAGGATTTATTTAAATTAATGATGGATCTGAATTTTATTATAAAATAATACTAAATTTCCTCCCCCTCAATTATTAATTGAGGGGCTTTTTTTGATTAGCGATATTTAGATATCTTTTAGTTCAAGTTGACTTTTAAATTCGAAAATCTCATCAACAGTTTTGTGATAACCACCCGATTTTCGGAATGATTCCCCAATATTTATGGCATTTTCTTTAAAAGATGGGTTGCTTAACACATACTCTACGGTTTCAATTAGATTATGTGGAGTCAAGCTTTGCATGTGTAATTTAACTCCAGCTCCGATATCAGAAACTTGTTGTGCAATTATCGGCTGATCAGCGCTTAGTGGGATTACAATTAACGGAACGCCGTAATAGAGCCCTTCAAGGGTACTGTTCATTCCTCCATGAGTAATAAATAATTTAGTGTATTTCAGCACTTCAGTTTGTGGAATATAATTTTCAACAATAAAATTGCCAGGAATCTCTCCTAATTCAGTTATTTTAACTTTTTCCCCAATCGACATGACAATCGTATGATCTGTGTTACCAAATGCTTCAATGCAAAGTTTATAGAAATCTACGAATTGGTTAAAGACGGTACCAAGTGAAATGTAAATGAGGCTTTTATCTTTGATTAAGGTAAGGTCGAAGTTTTCTTTCTTTAATCTGGAAGAAATAGATGGACCCACAAATTTGTATGTTTGGTCAAAAGATTGTCCGAAAGGTTGAAAATCCCTAGTTGTATAGACAATGGTAATTGGTGCAGGATTACAAAAAACTTCGTAAGGAGAATGTATCTCTACATCATATTTTTCCTTCACCATTTCAGTCAGGCGTTGGAATTTATTGCTTATTGGTTCGTAGACTTCAGTAGGAATGTTATGAGAAAGCTGTTCGAACATTTTGTTGAATGATGCTTCTGTCTGTGCAAAAGTAGTACAAGAATTAATTGATGGAATTTTAAGTATTTGTGCAAGTAAATAGCCACAGCCAAACATAGAATCATGGATGATATAATCAAAATATTCTCCTTCAGTTTGCTCCAGGACACTAGGAATCACAATATCTGCTGTAAGTAAAAGACCATTGATTCTTTCAAGTAAATAGTTTCTTCCACCAGATACAAAGGCTTTTATAAATTTTTGACCATCAAAAGTTCTAACAGTTGCTCCCGTCTTCTCAATACGCTCTCGAAAATCTTCAATTGTAAAGTACACAACCTCTTCTCCACGGGAAATAAGCTCTTGTACCACTCCGATAGTTGGATTGACATGACCTTCTGATCCAGCATTAATAAATAAAACACGTGCCATTTTAATCTCTCCTTCGATTAAATATGTTCCCTAGATTGTGTAAGAGTTTGGATCACTGTCCAATCGCATTACTCAATTCAAATATTGAAATAAACTCTACCACTCACTACGATATTACTTCAACGGTAAATCCACCCGGAGCTTGAACATAGAAAGTATATCCATGAGATTCAATTGGAGGATTAACTACATAACCATCATTTTTCAGTCGCTCGTAAATTCGATCAACTTCTTGATTAAGTTTCATTTTATCATCTCTTTTAAACACTCTTTACTATTCATGTAGACGATAGGACTAAAAGTTGTTGAACAACATTAAACACAGTCGAAAGAAAAATTATAAAGGTTTGCTCTTGCTAACTCAAGTACTTTTCAAAAGCCCTATCGTAGCTATGTTTATTTAGCGTTTGTATAAACAATAGTCCTCGCAAAAAGGCACGAACGTTGTTTAACAACATTCGTGCCTAACTTTTATTTGGTAACATTATAAAGTTTACTAGTATATAAAAATATCAATCTTGAGATAAGTGTAACCATTCGGGATAACCAAACTTATGTCTATGAAGACGAATCATTTTAAAGAAATGATTTAACTACTTTTTAACATTTATTACTTTATATCCAACAAACAAGATTAAAAACCAAACCGGTGCAACATATAGAGCAACACGCATATCTGGAATAAACGCCATTAACACTATAACCATTAATAAGAATGCGATGGCGATATACGTAGAAAGTGGATAAAGTGGTATTTTAAATTTAAGTTGTGCTACTTCCTCTTTCGTTTTTGATTTTCTGAATTTCAATTGGGCTAAAAGAATAATCATCCAACTTGTAATAACTGCGACAGTTGCAACAGCAGAAATATAGATAAACACTTTTTCAGGTACAATATAGTTTAAAATAACCGCAATGAGTAAAATCATGGATGAGAATAAAATACCTCTTCGCGGACTACCATTTTTGCTAAGAGTTTTGAAAAATTTAGGACCATTTTTCTGTAATGATAAGTTATACAACATGCGTCCTGATCCGTATAAACCACTATTAAATGCAGACATTGCAGCTGTGATGACAACAAAGTTGATAATATGGGCAGCACCAGGAATTCCAACATAATCGAAAATTTGAACAAAGGGACTACCTTCTGAACCGACTTCGTTCCATGGGTATATCACCATCATGACGCCTAGAGCACCAATATAGAAAATTAAAATACGCCAAACAATATTATTGATCGCAGAAGGAATAGATTTGCTAGGATCTTTTGCTTCACCTGCTGAAATACCGACTAATTCAACGCCACCGAATGAGAACATTACTAATACAAGGGACATTAAAATACCGTTAAAGCCATTTGGCATGAAGCCACCATGTGACCATAAATTATCAAAACCAATTGCTTCACCGTGATTGCCAACACCAAAGAAAATAATGGCTAATCCAAGAACAATCATTCCAATAATGGCGACCACTTTGATCATGTCGAACCAGAATTCGAATTCTCCGTAAGCTTTCACATTTGCTAGATTAATAATAGTCATGACAACAAGTACGACAAGAGCAGTTACCCATTGAGGAATATCTGGGAACCAATAATTTATGTAGACACCGACGACTGTTAATTCTGCCATCCCAACGACGATCCACATGAACCAATATGTCCAGCCGGATAAGAATCCTGCAAAGTTACCTAAATATTTGTGGGCATAGGTACTGAAAGAACCTGATACCGGTTCAAAAACAGCCATTTCTCCTAAAGCTCTCATAATTGTAAAAATGACCAATCCGCCAATTAAATAGGCTAATAAAATAGATGGGCCAGCCATTTGAATGGTCGAACTAGATCCATAGAATAAACCTACGCCAATGGATCCACCGAGGGCAATTAATTGCATATGGCGGTTACTTAAACCTCGTTTTAGTTGCGAATCTTGATGATTTTCTTTCATAATTTCTTACTCCTCATACCTTTAAATTTCCAAATACTTGCTCAAAAAAGGAATAAAAAAAACGCCCTTTTGGATTAACCAAAAGGACGATTCATCTCGTGTTACCACCTTTAATTTATAAGTAACTCACATTACTTACCTTAAGAAGTACAGTCATTTGACGATACTATCGCACATGATTACGGGTGCTTACCGGCGTAGCCTACTTAGATGATCTTTTCGGTACACAGCTCCAAGATGAATTCACAATTGTTTTACATGCACCTCTCATCAACCGGTTACTTTCTGTTCGTAAAAATAATTGATACTATTTCTTTTCATAGCCTTTGTTCTTTACAAATATTTTTGAATTGTCTTTCATTTTATCGAAAATAATTATTTTGTCAATATAATTCTTAAAAATTTTTCGAAAGGACTACTTAAATTACATATCATTGTACCTCTCTATTTAATCGTTACACAGTAATATGAATCTAATTATCTTTTTATAAACGATTATTTACCTACTACATTTACAATTTGGTCCACATTTACATCGAGGCCCACATTTACACTGTGTTCTACTTATGTTTTTTGGCCCGCAATTACACTTAATTTCAGAACTAAGAAAAGGCTTACATTTACAATATGGTTTACAATTACAGCTTGGTTTACATTGGCAATAACCAGAATTACAACTCATTAATGATCCCCCATAACGTTTATATTAATAATATGAGAAATATCAATAAATGATTGTACATTCCTTCCCTTCTCGTCAATGTAATTTCTTAGCGGACTAAAAAAGCCAAATTAATTGATAGGGACGAACTCATTTTATTTCGTTTCAAAGATATTCTATTTATAACTTCCTTCACATCATAATCCATTGCAGCCCATTATGTATAAGATTATTCACTTGAGCAAAAACTTTTACAAAGGGGTGATCATGATGGAAAAGAAGGAACCATATCCAACAACAGCACCAGAAGAGCCAAAAATAACAATTGAAAACCAATCTAGTTTTTTTAATGCGCTTGATAATTCTGTTAACAAGCATAAAGAGTATGAAGAAGCTAATATCGCTATTACCGGTGACGAAATTGAACAACAAAACGAGAATTTATAAACCGCTTTTTCTCAAAAATACTAGATTGAACAGATTATATCAATTCCCTCTATTTTAGTTTCGAAATTAATATAAGTTCTCAATACTTCTCTAAAGTCTGTAACCACTCAATAATGGTTACGGACTTTTTATTTTAAGGTATAAACAATCTTCAGGAAAAAATTGTATTATTTGTAAAATATATAGTAAACCCCTTTCTTCTTTTTAAGAATTTCGTTATGATTAATAAGGATTGTGGAAATGATTTACAAATACGTTCGAGAGTAGGTTAATTAGCTATGTTTGATCTATTCAAAAAAGCAATACATACCATTGGTAAACAACTTCGCGAGTCGTCTCCCTTCTCTACGGTGTCCACCTACAAAGAAGAAACGGGAAAAGGCATTTTTAGTGCGGTGTCAAACAAAGGTTCTTACGGGGAATTTTTGTCATATAAGAAGCTTTCTGCTCTACCTGGATATCATAAAGTACTGTTTAATATTTATCTCCCAAACGGGAAGGGACAGACAACAGAAATTGATGTTGTTTTTCTGCACGAAACAGGCGTTTACGTTATCGAATCGAAGAATTATAGTGGCTGGATTTTTGGAAATGAAAAAGATATGAATTGGATGCAAACGTTCCCAAATGGGAAAAAGTATCCATTTTATAATCCTATTAAACAAAATGCCGGACATATACGAGCATTGCAATCGATCCTCCCTTCCATTGATTCCGGTTTGTATAAGTCTCTTATCGTTTTTAGTGAGCGGTGTTCATTAAAGAAGGTATACCACGACTCCCCTAACACCTATGTAATGAATCGAAATCATTTGAAAAAGATTATGACAGAGGAAATTAATTCTTCCTCCTATCAACTAGAACCTGAATATATCGACAAAGTTTACAGATTCCTTTCCCACTATTCCAAAGCCGAACAAATCGTTAAAGAACAGCACGTTGAAACGATTCAAGGCAGGAAGTAGGATTTTTAATTACCTCACTTGATTTTTAGGTTTTCTATAATAAAAACACTCACAAAATTGTGAGTGTTTTATCTTGAAAACTGGCTCTATAATATTTGTTGGGGTTTGAAAAAATTTCATAAATAAAAAAGCACGTAATCACCGATTTCTATATACTTGAATTGTCGAAAAACAAGC
>NZ_JAFBDY010000007.1 GCF_016908465.1 Lysinibacillus composti
AAAGGAAGGCTTATTTGGTATACCGATTTTTAGTATATCATGTACGATTTATATTTTTTATTGAAAAATGTTGACAACTATTAGCTGGTTTTTGTTAATTACGAGTGTTATCAGTCGGTACACGTGAATATGGTATAGATTATTATGAAAATTTTTCACAAACGGAATACATTTTCGGTCGAACAAATATCATACGTGAGTACGGTAAAAATCTTATAGTTTCTGCACACATCGAAGGAACAAGCGGCACAGTTGAAATCTTTTGGTTATCCGGTAGAGATGAACCGACAATTTTAGCAAATAAATATGGCGATTGAATAAATAACACATAGTAAAAAGGCAGCTCCATTAATCAGAGTTGCCTTTTTACTATATTCATAATTTCGCTATGAGCATTGCTTTTATACACTTGCTGGTACTCATTTTATCTATATAGGCATATACACTTTCGGTAATAACTCATTTCGTAGTTGGGAAATGGCATAAAATTTTCAGTTGCCAATTGTTCAATCCATTTCAAAATAACAAGTATCGGACTGCCTAAATACCATGCTACCCAAGCCATTGTTAGGATTATATCGAAACAAAATAACAGCACGATTAGTAGCTCTTGCTTTGACTTTGATATCCCTAACTTTGGTAACAACACATCTATAGTAAATGGGATGGTAGATGTTAAAACAAGTACATAAACGGCAATTGCTATTAATAAATGTAGTAAAATGCGTTGCTGGATGTTCATATGCTGTCACCTTCTGGCGGAACAAATTTGTAGCCAATTCCACGTAAATTCACAAGAACTTTTGGAATGATGGATATTTATAACCCATCTTCATTAATAGCAATCAGAGCTTTCCCTTTCAGTTTTGGGAAAGCTCTTTTTTTATACCGATATAAATTAGTTTCTAAAAAAGGGAATATAATCGGATTTTATTGCATAAAATAAAATAAATATAAAAATTTACATAACGATTAGTTCCTTTTTCAGGGAATTGGTGGTAAACTGTAATAAAGAAAGGAAGTGAATACCAATATTATCACCTATATAAAAATCGGAGGAATAGATATGAATAGTTATAATATGAAAACCATAATAAGTAAAAATTTAAATGACTACATAAAGTCAACGGGTCGCTCACATGTTTGGATAATGGAGAAAGCAGAAATACCTAAAACAACCTACTATAAGCTACTAAATGGTGAGGGCGACTTAGAAAAGCATATTGAAAAAATTATAAATTTATTTGGCATTGATGATCCTTTTTATTTCCACACCAAAGATTTTGCACCGCCTAAAAGTATTCAAGAGATTCAAGCAGAATTAGATCTTAGAAATTTAGCGGCTGCCAATTACATAGCCGTTGAAGATAAGCAAGAAATCGCAGCGTTCGATGAAACAGTAGAGATTTTAGACGATTTCATAACAATGATTGACATATTAAAAAGGAATAAAGTTACTTTAGATTTTGACCATATGAAAGCACCAATCCATATACTTAATCAAGAAATATATAAAGAAAACTTGAAGGAGTGAAAAAAATGATTAATAAGACAAATCTAAGGGAAGTTATTTTGTCTAATTACGAACTACTACCTGTTATCCAAAATCGTGTAATTTCTGTTTTTGATAAAGGAATACAGTTCAAATATAAGCCATTACAAAGCATTCAAAATTATTTAATGAAATATGCTGACGTAATTATGTTTCCTAGTAATTCGAAAAACTACGGGGGCTTAGTCACCTATCGTAATGGTGCTTATTATATACACATCAATACGTTGCAACCCAAAACATATGAAAATTTCATATGGGCGCATGAATTTTATCACTTTGAATTTGAAAAAGAGCGTATTAAAAACGTGAACGAAGTGACATTTATTGATAAAGATACCGCCTTAGATGTTCATGAAAGGTTGGCTAATTTATTTGCAGCTGAACTTTTAATTAATAAAGAAATACTGGAATTGCTTTTCAAAGATAAATGCGAGCAAAACCCGGATGATCCTTTAGCAACAAATATCATTCGCTTAATTCCAGATTTCAAACTTCCCTACAAATCGTTAGTGATTAAATTGGCGCAAGAAAAGCTGATTACACTTGATGAAGCAGAGGAAATTATTGATTATCCTTATTCAAAAAATTTACCAATCGATTTTGACTTATCAATTTTAAAACCAAGTAAGGCGATTAAAATTGATAGTTTAAATAAATTAATTGACGTTTCTGTTTCAAAGGATACAATGCTGGTATCTGATTTTGATAGCATCCTGAAAATGAAGGAGAAGCATCTAACCCGACTGGAGCAGATTCGTCAAAATGACTTCAAGGAGGAATAATTCACATGAATGAAACCGCAATTTTAGAAAATCCCTACTTTGAGGACGTAGTGTCCAATTTAAAGAAGGGTAAACAAGACTTCACACGTATTACGAAAGCAGGTCACCGTCACTTCTATGTGTTAGACAACAATGAAATGACTGATTTAGCGTTACTCGCTAACAACAGTCCACAAGATTTTCTTGCGCTTATGCGTTCCCTTTCCAAGCCCGCTTTCATAATACCAACAATCGTAATCGAGGAAAGCGTATCGAACATTAAAAGCAAGCAACACTTCAACTCGCGTTACCTTAATTTTTACACAATGCTTGCAACAGTTGGTCCGATCCTTCTAATGTCAACGGACGACAATTTTGAAGTGTATGCAGAAGGTTTCAACACTAAACATGAAGCGACAGCCCATTACATTGAATTGGCACAGCTTTCAACTGACAACATTGAAATCAAAAAACTTTGTAAGAAAGCCAAAACCGTACAAGACGTAGACAAAGCGTATCGTTCTATTGAAGATGATGCGGGTGAACGCTTAGCCTTTCTTTATATACACGCATTAATTGCTGAGAAATTTACTTTAACTTTCCTTAGCAATGAAATTAAGGGTGTTTATAATAAATGGCAACGATTTAGACAAGACAAGCAGTTGTTAAGAAAAATTTACGTCCAAGATTGCGAGAAGTACATAGATGTTTTTCGTGTTATATCATATCATAAACTTATTTTCGACTTTTCGAGAGGTTTCTTTGGATTAAATTCATCTGCCCGCTTATTATTCATTCAACAGGCACGTAAAGGCGCAATAATACAACGACCAGTTTTATATGGTTCAGAGGCTGACTTTGAAAAAGGCATAGCCCCTGTATATGAAGGAGTAACTAATGTTAAATTTAATGATTTTGTCGAGGATAACGACATCATTATGTTTTATTAATAGCGAATAACCAAAGGCAAAATTCATTTTATGCTTTTGGTTATTTTTTTGCCGTATTCTAATGCAACTTAGAACTGGGTGTAGTTCTTACACACGATTATCGATCTCCAAAAACAAAAAAGGATTGTGTGTCTAGTCAAAAGACTAAACTCACAATCCTTGTTATACCGCAGAAAAAAGAGGGTTTTGGTTAAAGTTGATACTAATGGTCGGGGTTAAATAACGGTCGATATCATTTATAAGTCGAGTATCTTTCTTCTTTCATAAGCTACTTCTTTTTACAAAGCTACATCAGCGAACTTGAAGTGACCATTTTATTAAACAATATAGTAATAAAAAAGAGTATCTGCATAATACAGATACCCAAAGATCTCCAGGGAACTTCCCTATTGACCTATCTACACCATCGTTAGTGTAATACATATGAAGTATTCCTCCAAATGAAACCGTTAGAAATTTGGATTTGGCTTTTCAATAAAACCGAGTTCGCCAATTCGCATAATGGTAGTATACAAAATTTGACTAATATATGTTTCTGGCAAATCTTTTATTCTTGAGTAATTTGAAAGCTTCCAGTTCTGTGAGATTGCTCTTTGCCCATATCCTTCACAAGCTGTAATTACCAAGTTTGCAGCATGTTTTTTAGTTATCTCACCTGATTGATATCGTTGTGTACTTTTTGCTACCGAACTAAAAATAATCCCGTATATTTGAGCAACCGAATAATGCTCTAACAAATATTCAAAAACACGAATCGTTTTTTCACCAGGACTGAATGAATACCCTACACGCTGCATTTGGTATAACAGATATTCGATGCATTCTTTTAATGCAAGCTTTTTCCACATATCATAACAAAACATTTTAAAGTCTTCGTCCCCGCTAAAGTCCGGATACAGTATACGTTTTATCATTGCATCATAATTATTGTCTATTCCTTTAACATTAATTCGATATCGAACATCATAAGTGCTATATCTAACTTTTTCATCATCATCTTCAAATACAATATCAAATGCATTTATATCAGAAAGTTGGTGGGGAACAATGATCTTTCTGGCTGTTAACGTCTTGACGATTTCTGCTTGAAATTCGATGGTTGGGGCTAATAGATGCGCTTTATGCTTTAATGGTTCGATAAACATCGTATTTTCCGACAAAGAACTTCTTAATATCACACTTAAAAACAGCCTATCCTCAAGTGTTAAATTTTGCTCTTCATGTAATGTCCAATTCTTTTCATCTAAAAGATTAGCAAGTGTGGCTTTTTTTCGTTCTAATAATTGCCTTTTTTCTTCTTCCGCTTCTAATCTTGCTCTTTTTCTTTCCTCTTCACAATACTGACATTGACAGTACCAAGTTCTGGTATGTCCACATTGAATGCAGTATTTTTCTTTTTCATTTATGTATGTAGACTTTGATTTTGATTCCCACGGGATTACTACGGTTCCTTTGCAATGATTACATTTTTCATCCGTCATAATAGGCGGAAAAATGGTATAAAACATAGAAGTATTTATTTTTATATCGTATTCTTTTAGAAGATTATTTACTTTTACGCCATCATAATATTTTCGAATAAGTTCTACAACTTGTTCCTGTGATAGATGAGCCAGTCGTTTATCTAGGTTTTGAAAATATAAATTTTCTGTAACAATTTCCACGCAACATACCTCCAAACAAAACATTCGTTCCTGTTTGATTTATTATAAGCTAAATAAATGAACAACGTCCAAAGTTTACGCATCAATTACATTAAATTTGTAGTTTAGTAGGTATTCAAGAATACTTCTGCCATAATTTAATGGCCTCGTTAAAAACTACCTGAATAAGGGCAACAAACACTTTAGAAAATTATTACGGTAGATGAAGAGAATTTGAAATTAAATCTAAAGTTACTGAAAACTAAGCAAACAAAGAAATCAACCAACTTTAGGTTATTATTTCCACATGTTGTGAAATAGATGGATCCTTTTGAAGAAATGTATATTTATTTTAATTTGAATTATGGTGTTAGCTGCTTGTAGTAATGCAGAACCATCAACAAGTAACGAAGCAACAGAAGAAGATTCAGAACAAATTACAAAAGAAATTACAGCTGAAACGAAACCACCAGAAGGATCAATTACTCAGCCCTCTGAAGAATCCAAGGTTACTGATCCAGAAACAGAAGTAAGTGAACTGAAACAATTAATTTTAGTGGATTTTAACACTCGTTATGATCTTGATATGGAATATAGTGAACCCTATATATTTGGCAAATTCGAGTTGAAAGATGGTTATATTTTTTATGCAGATTGGTATTTTCATTTAGAGGGTGAAACATTTGATTATGCAACTGAAATATTCATAGATCGTCAACTTGTACAAGCTCAAGTGGAATTAAAAGACGGAGTAACAAAGGGAGATTTTATCTGAATTAGGTTTATCTAAAGAAGTATTCTTTAGATAAGTATGAGATTTTTATAAAAAAGTTTGTTCATTTTCTACATGTGTTGGCCCACAATCTCGCCCTATTGTTGAATGATCATTAAGCTATATTATTTACTGGTCGAAACCGCAACTCAATATAGGTGTTATGCATGATGTATCTGCTATAACGACTTGTTATAGCTCTAAACACTTCAAATTAGGCAAACTAACTAGAGAAGATACATCTTTAATTGTCTGATTTAAAAATTTAAGATGCCCTAGATTCATAGCGTGCTCTATACCTTTCGGATTTGTATCCTTCTCCAATTGACTTGTTATTTCTTCTTAAGTGGGCTCATAATCTTCAACTTTTTTCTAACATTGTATTAATCAATTTCTTTAAATTTTCATCTTCGATAACCTTTGTTTCTTTTACTATATCTTGACTCTGGTTATCCAACGCGTCTTCTTATCGGAAGCAGAACAACCAACTAATAGCAATGTTCCTGATAGAAACAACGCTAAAATGATACCATACACACAAAACACTCCCCTCCCTTTAACTACCTTTTGATTAAATCCCTTATTTAAGAAAAAACCTTGTCTATGTAACAAAGACAAGGTTTTTAAATTATTACTTACGGAATTTAATATCGTATAATCGGAGATATCCGAAGTTTCATTAAAAACAAATCATAGCATAGTCATTCCAAGTCGCTCATTACCAATTTACATAAGTTAATTAGCGAATTGATCAGGCGGAGAACAACCAGACCATAATTTCGCTAACTTCGGATTTAGATGGATACTGAAAAGAGGTATGTAGATGAAAAAGAGTCGTATTCTGGAAGATCACTTAAAATATAAAGATAAGTCCATGAGCGAATTAATTACGGAACGTAATAAAAAACTTTCCAAAGGTCAGAATGACCTTAGAAAGAAATGGCTTCCGGAAAAATACAATCCTAATTTAGACAAAAAATAAATTAACAATAGAATGGGTAATTTACTCCATTAGTAAAAAGAGTTACCAGAAATTCTAAATCCGCAAACACAATCATAATCTACTTCTTACTATACGAACTCATGCCATACTTTCAAAACATCTACAATAGGCATTTGATTCGGTGATTTATCAACATTATTCAAATAGTTTTTAGCAAAACCAAATGGGATACGTGAACGAATGATATTACCCAGTTGATTATAATAACTATCATTTTTGATAAATTCTTCTGTTAAATACATCTTCCGTTTTCTAGATTTATTAACCCTATCTGAATTAAAAAATAAAAAAGCTAATTCTTTATTAGAAATTTCATCTAAACTATTTTTCAAATCCTCTATCTTTTTTATGTGATTACGACGGTCGTTATCATCATATGAAAAATCGGAGACAAATTCACCAATTACTCTTCCTAAATCATGTAATTGCCTTCTATTGAAATAAATTAAAAAATCATATGATAAATAACTTGTCGTTAAATATTGTAGATTTTCTTTTACTATTTCCTCCCCATTTGTAACATTAAGAAGGGATCTCTTATATTTATTGTTCAATTTTTTGGTATCAGGTTTTGAAAAAACGAAAGAATCCTGATACTTCCCCTTTAAATTTGTAGATTTGTTATCTACTAAAAAAATAGCTTTAAATTTATAAAGTTCATCCTGATGTACTAAAATATAATCATTAGACAAATCCCCACTGAAACTTTCTACATATTCCATTAAAGCTGTACCGAACATTTCCAATTCATAAAAATGTTCTACATCATAAGCAGCGGATTTTCTATTTTTTAGATAGCTAGATGAATACATAAAATCTTTTATGTTTTGAATTTTTTCTGCAGATTCTATTGAATAGAGATTACATAGATCAACTAGCTCTTTTTCTGCGATTTTGTTGGTTGGTCTTCTTAATACAAAACGCTTTGAACTTATCTTTTCCAACTCTTTAAAATCAAATACTAATAACATTTCGAGATTCTTATTAAAAAAAACTCCTAGAAGACACTTCTTAATTTCCTGTAAATTTAAATTTAAATCTTTCATTACTTTCTCAATTTCAAGCGTGTAGATATAATACTTACTATCATTTGTAATAAAAACTTGGGTACTAACATATTCCTGCATTTCTGATGCACTTATTTTTACTATCGGATCTATCGTTTGATAACCATATAAGCATGTATTTGCATTAATACTAATATTTGTGTCCAAAACTTTATTAATCCATTTCAATTCATCTGGCCAAAAAAGTAGTATCCCTTCCTCATACTCATCTTGGATATATAAAAAATCCAATTGCTTTATTAATCTATACAAGGGATATATTCCTTTTCCATCTTTAGTTCTTCTGTAAGCAAATGGTACTTTTTCTATTCCAAAATCTTTAAATTTATGTATTTGATATTCGCTAATTAAAGGTAAATTATGATTTTTCATATAAGTAACATATTCCTGATATTTTTCAAAAATTAAGCTATTTCCCATCTTAGACCCTTTCAAAATTAATTAGTACTTCTTCTCTATCAAAATATTATACGCACTTAGTTATCGTAAATAGTAACTTTAAGGATCTATTCGTTTCAACCAAAATTATTATATCTTTTCCCCCTTTTCTTCTAGTCGCTACGTATAGGGTCTCAATATAGTTCTAATTGTTTTCGTATTAAAATTAACAAGATAGGTTGTTTTTTCATTGGAATATTATAACTTTTTTACTCTAAAGCTAAAGCCATATTGCTCCGTTATATTATACAAGTAGATGTAAAGTTATTAATAAGGTTTTATTTTTCTATTATGTTTAAAAGGCAATATAGTTTCACTTTTAATTCATCCATATAAACATTGCTATTATAAGCTTTCTAAGTAATACCTATATCCTTACTCAGTAAGACACTGAGTATGAACATAGTATGTTTATCGGTAAGAAAAAACAATAAAAATAGAACCTGATTATGAGACTTACACTTCAATCAGGTTCATATTCAATAATTATAACAAAATAACTTTCTTATTCCAAAATTGTAATAAGCTGAAACCAGAATGATAAATCCACAATCTCAATTATTTTTACATTTATTCATCTCTATATAGCGAATCTGTAACTAAGTCTAAATCTATATCTAATTTGGTTTTGATGTCACCACCAATGTAAGGCATATTTATGAATTTCATTGATGGTGAATTGTTTATTTCATTTAATTTATTTAATAATCCGTTAAATCTACCAGGAATACGGTATTTACTTAGATTATAATTGAAGTTAATTTCCTGGCCTATTGTAATTCCAACTATATAGTAAAGCTGCTTTATATCTTGTGTTTCATATAAAATTCTAATTATCTTAGTTGAATATTGGGAACCAAAAGTAAATAAAGCTTGTTTACCACTTGGTAATTGGTAAACATCATACAATACCCCTACCATTTTTTGATAATCACCCTTAATATTTATAAGGTTTTGCTTATAAGAATTAAAACCAAAGTGTCTATACATAAAGTTATAAACATCCCCTATTTCACATAAATGTAAATCAACTTTAAGAGACAAATCCTGCATTGCAGTTAAGAATGCTGCCATTATAGTTTCCCAACGTTGTTGTAATTTAGTCTTATTAGTTACATCTTTCACTACAATTAAGATATCAGTAATATCATCTTTATTATTTGTATCTTGTAGATATAATTGATAATTCTTAAACTTCTCAACTAGTTGTGCGAATCTTTCTGTGCCCCGATCTATTTCAATAGCAATTCTCCTCTCTCCATATTTCACCTCTGCATCCATTCTTAACTTTTGTTTCTTATCATATTTCCGAACACTGTATAGGTTATTTCGATATTCAAATACTTCTTTTCTATCAACTGAAATTCTAATAAAAAAATCAACAAGCATTAGATGATGCTCAATTTGATTTATTGGAGGTGAATGCACTTCATAAGTAAAGAATCCTTGATTATCAAAATTATTATCGGGAGCCCACCCCTCACCTTCGATACCATCCTGGATTAAATAGTATGATTGGATATTGGCTAACCCTTTTGAAGTTAAAGAATAAATTGAATGTCTAATTCTTTTGTTATTCGATCTACTAAAATTTACAAAACCCTTTTCAACCAAAATAGCTAATTGATTATATGTGTATTTTTCCTGAGATTTATTGATCACCCTCTCGTTATAAACAATCTTTGCTATTTGAAGAGCAGTCGCTCCTCTAATTCTATAAAGATTTTCAACAATTTTTCTTTGTCTATTAGACAACGTTTCAATGTCCAGCTTTTCTTTCATAATTAACCTCCTAAACAAAAAAGAACACCCCAAAATGCATCATTACGGAATAATGATTTTAAGCATTTTGGGGTGTTCCCACTTTGTAATTATTTAGCTTTACTATAAAATTTTAACATAATACACTAATTGAGTAAAATCCTCCATGTTAAAATTCCCACATTGTAATAATTCAATCAGTTCAGAAAATACACACACACTGATCACACAGTACTCTCACATTAATCACATAGTAATCACACATTAATCACATAGTAATCACACATTAATCACATAGTAATCACACATTAATCACATAGTAATCACACATTAATCACATACTAGTTCCACACATCCCGGAATAAGGGTAAATAGGGACTTTTAGTAAATTAACTGTCCCTAAAAAAATCTACGATAATTAAATACTTTTGAGCAATTAGGGGTATTAGGGTAGTATTGCAGTCTACTTGGAAATCTTGACTTTAATATACAGTCACTATGTATCCTCCCCTAATTACCCTATTACCCCAAAACTTTAGATTCCTCTAGACTTTACATTAGGGACTATAAATTCCCTAGTTACCCTTAATTCCCCTAAAGCTTAATGTAAGATGATCATATAATTTTTAGACGTTACTATTTTATTATCCGAGGATTCACAAGGATGATTAACTTTCTACCATCCTTCTCAAGTTTTATATAATTCATTTCTTCTAAAAAATGAAGTACTCTTTTTAATTCTCTCGACTTTGAGAAGCGTCTTTTTACCAACTGCCATAAATCTTGATAAACAATTTTTTTTTGTCCTTTAAACCTATCAAAGGTAGTAATTTTGTTTAAAATATATTTTACATCATCTAGATTTTCATTTTCACGAATAATACCAAAAGCACATTCTGCATGTTGAATAAAGTAATCCCGCATACTATCAGCCTTTAACAACGTTTCTAAATTAATTTTTCTAGGAATATCATTCATTTTAATATTTTCAGCGATATGTAATAACCCAGCAACTCTGATTATCTGACCACATAATTTCCCTAACCAATTTCTATAGGCACTATTATTATCTTTATTACCTAACATTATTTCTATTTCTTTTAACATCTTAAATAAATAAATCTGAGCTTCATCATCAAATTTCAAAGAAATTAGTGATTCAACTTTTAAGTTCAATAGCCTGTTAATATTAGTTTTAAATAAATTTTCTATTTCTTTTGGAATCTTATCTGGATTAGGTTTTCTGCTCCCTACTAATGATTTTGGAATCGAGTACAAAAAACGTTGTGTAAGGCCACGTTCAGAAAAACTAATAGGTAATTCTTGAAATACACTTGGTTGAATATATATACCGATAGTTAATTTGGGATTATTTAATGAAATACTCTTTCCACTTGCACGGTCAACCCTTACGTTTCCACCACTAAAAGCTTTAAGATATATTTCAAGGTTTACTTTGTTGGAGTACCTCCCTGCCATCATTTGATATACTTCTGCGCCTTCGTCCGATAAGATTGATAAGCGTTCATTATTCACACTCATTACCTCTGCTATACTTTCAGGTGTAATATCATTTGAATATAATTTTGGTTCTTTAGTAAGTGGATTCGTTTCTTCTTTAACTTCTTTAGCTAATTGCTTAATATCATTCATAATGACAGTAGATTTTTCTTGATCCTCTTCTTTACTATAAAGCTGTTTTAAATATTCTATCTTTTTAGATATTGTATTTCTTTCAACTTCCTCTTCAATAATAATTGAAGCAAGTCTTTCTTTTTCTTTATCTTGATACTCTGTGATCGGATTAAGAAATGCTTTGTACACTGCAGTCTTTCTCTCTGAGGATTCTAAAGCAATAACTGTATAAGTGTTCAGCGATTCAATCCATTTACTCCCATTTGCTTGTATCTCAAACTTACTATCAATTGTAGTAGATAGTATAGCAATACTATTCATTGCTGCTGCATCTAAGGGAGTTTGCGTTTCCTCAGCTACTGCTTCTATGTAATGTTTTAGCCAATCTGGAAATATCTCAACATTAAAGATAGGAAGTATTTTATTGTCTAATTCAATGGGCTCTCCCCATTCTAAAATTACAGCTTCAAATTCTTTAAATAATTCATTATCAACCACAATTTAGCCCCACTTTCATTCAGGAATGGTTTTAGTTTCTTTTACTCCAATTCAATTTACTTGCCCCCACTAGCATCTAAAAACTGTTTTTTCGTAAAAATGTATCAATCTCATACTTTGAAACTCTTTTAATTCCATCAATTTCACATATTGGTAATCCCATTAATCTAAATTTTATAAAGCTGTTATAACTAACTCCTGCATATGCTGCCCCTTCTTTAAGGGACATCCATTCCTTGCTCTTAAGTTGTTTTTGATTCAGAACAAGTGCTTCTTTTGTTGCGCTAATAACCAAATCTTTTAATTGGCTTTCTAATTCACGAAAAATATCAAGTTCAACTTTCAAATTATTCACCCCCTTTATTCAACCAAAAACTTAATTGTATTAATTGTTAAAATACATAGAGTTGCACAACCTATGCAACTCTATGTATTTCGCTTTAACATTTTAATACATGGAATATATTACACAAAACATAATAATACTGTCAAACCTTTTTGGTGCAACAACTCAAAACTTGTTGTAAAATTATATTATTAAATTAATAAGGTGGAATCCTATGATGGGGAAGACTCTTGGACAAAAAATAAAAACAATACGTCTAAATTTGGGGAAAAATATGGAGGAATTTGGAGAATTAGTTGACAAGGCAAATAAAGGCCTAGTATCCAGGTGGGAAAGCGATAAAAGTATACCAGGAATTGAGAGGCTACACATAATTGCACAACTAGGTAATATGACACTTGAGGAATTAATGGAAACAGAAAATGTTAATTCATTACTAGAAAAAAGCATAGGTTTGGAATCTCATTTAGATTTATCACTTTATAACCTGCAGGATTTAAGAAAAACTCTTACAAAGATAACCAAAAGATATAAAGAATATGAGGAAAAATATAAAGATGACAAAGAATTGCTTCTTGAAACATACAAAGCAGAATTTAGAACTATTGAGGAAGTAAATAAATTTTTAAATGATGAAATTGACATAAATAATAATTTAGTAAAAGAGCTTCGAGAATTGATAAAAGTCATCCAAAATATAACCTACTCTGAAGTCTTTAAATCAATAGATAGGCAAAGTATTACTAAGAGACAAACAAATTTCCCTCTTGAAAGTTTATTTACTAGTGGAATAAATATAACTCTTGATGATAAATTATTAACTAAAGACGATAAAGAACGAGCTTTACAAATTTTAAATTTAGTATTTAAATAATTTATAAATTTATATACTCCTTTCAAAAACTTGCCCCCGCAAGCGACTAGTAGGAGGAATATATTGTGACAACTATTCAAAGTTATACAACAAAAGATGGAAAAAAGTTATTTAAATTTCAAATTTATATTGGCACAGATCCACTAACAGGAAAACGCCAAAAAACAACGAGGAGCGGTTTTAAAACTAATAAGGAAGCACAATTAGCACTATCTCGATTGCGATTAGAAATTGCAAATGGTACATTTCAAAAAAATATTCCAGTAACTTTTCAAGAAGTTTATGATATCTGGATTTACCAATACGAAAAAACTGTTCAAGAAAGTACTTTTGTCAAAACATCTGGTATTTTTAAAAATCATATCTTGCCTTCATTTAATGAATATAAGATAGATAAAATTAATGTTGATATTTGCCAAAATCATGTTAACGAGTGGTTTGAAAAGATACAAAAGTTTCGTACTGTAAAAGCATACGCATCAAAGGTGTTCGACTTTGCTATGAAACGTGGGTATATTCAATCTAACCCAATGAAGTTAGTTGAAATACCTGTACGTCATGAACAACCAGATCTAGAAGAGGAATTTGAAAACTTTTACACAAGAGAACAACTAATTCACTTTTTACAATGTGCAGAAAAAGAGAATAACTACAAGGCATTTACATTATTTAGATTGTTAGCATTTTCAGGAATGCGAAAAGGGGAAGCTCTAGCACTTACATGGAGAGATATTAATTTTGAAGCTAAAGAAATTCGAATTAATAAGGCTCTTTCTCGAGGAAAAGATAGTCGGTTATATGTTAAAAATACAAAAAATAAAAAAAACCGGACCATTAAAATGGATGATAAAACAATGGAATTCCTTAGAATTTGGAAAGAACAGCAATTTAAAGATTATACAATAATAGGATTTGACACTTTAACAAAAAAGCAATTGGTCTTCAGTAATGAATATAATGAACATTTACAGCCGACTAAAACTCGTAAGTGGTTAGAACATATATTAAATAAATACAACTTAGATAAAATTACAACTCATGGACTTCGCCATACTCACTGTAGTTTATTATTCGAAGCTGGCGCAACAATTCCCGAAGTTCAAGATCGATTAGGTCATGATGACGTACAAACAACAATGAACATCTATACTCATGTATCTAAAAAAGCAAAAGAAAATGCTATACAAAAATTCTCAGATTACCTTAATGATGATAATAATTAGTACAACAAAGCAATTTAGAAAAATGCCAAAAAAAATGCCATTGGTTGAAATTCAATGCTTTTACATGAAATTAGAAAAATAAAAAACCCTTGATATACAAGGGTTTTGACACTGTTTGAAATCAGTTGATTTCGTATTATGGAGACGGCGGGAGTCGAACCCGCGTCCAGAAACTCCAATACTTAAGCTTCTACGCGTGTAGTTTGCCTACTTACGATTCGCGTGGCATTATGCCGACAAACAGGCGTCCTGCACGCTAGCTTGGAAATCTCTTGACGGTGACTCAAGCGGCACCACCGACCGTATCCCACTAAAGTTGGGCCCCACGTTCTCTACATGGGCGATAGAGAGGCAGAGCGCTCACGAGCTTACGCTGCGAAAGCTAAATTTTGTTGTTTGCCAGTTATTATATAACTTCCGTTGATGACGGAGCCGAGACCTCCGACGCGCGACTCAAGCTTGAACCATCCCTGTCGAATCCGTAACGTCCCCTTTATAATATTATAAAGTGGGCTAGAATTTCTTCTAGTACGGTAGAAGCTTGTCTTGCACTTCTATACATCTGGCAACGAAGTAACTTTATTATACGAGAGTTTGAGCGATTTATCAAGTCATCTTGAGATGTACATTATTCCGCTCTTAGAAAATCGTTCCTTCAAACAAAGAAGATAATCTTCTCGCAATATCCGCGCACCTTATTGATTCTTCGCTTTAAATGCACGTTCCATCTCACGTTTTGCTTCTTTTTTACGCATGTCATTACGTTTATCGTAGTCTTTCTTCCCTTTACCAAGACCCACTAATAATTTGGCATAGCCATCTTTAATATACATTTTTAACGGGACGATCGTATATCCGTCACGTTTTACTGCACCAACAAGCTCGCTAATTTGCTTTTTATGTAAGAGCAATTTACGTGTACGTAATGGATCATGGTTGAAACGGTTCCCTTGATCATAAGGGCTTACATGCATATTTGTAATCCAAGCTTCCCCATTACGAATTTGGACGTATGAATCTTTTAATTGGACTTTTCCGTTTCGGATCGACTTGATTTCTGTTCCTTGCAATACCATGCCTGCTTCATACGTTTCTTCTATAAAGTAATCATGGTTTGCTTTTTTGTTTTGCGCTAATACTTTTCCAGTTCCTTTTGCCACTGTCAACACCTCAATATCTACACTTGTATCTTCTATTATAAAAGAACAAGTGGCCAAGTGATACCATTAAGTATACACTTGGCTCCTCATCATTATCTTTTTTTGTTTTTCTTCTTCTTGTTTTTCTTGGCAACGCCCTCATAAAACTTTTGTTTTTGTTTTACTTTACGTCCGCCAGTGCTACTACTACCATTACCACTGCCGCCACCATTGCCTCTTGATGATTTTCCACGGCCACCGCGCTCACCTTTTTCTCCATCAGTCGTTCTTCGACGGCGACCGCCTCGTTCACCATCACCCTCGCCTCTGCGACCTGCATGAATGACTTTCGGCGCTGCTTTACGAGTTCGACCATGTTGGGTGTGAACCATGCCAACAATTTCGAAGTCTACAGATGATTCTTCAATGCTCACATTCGCCACACGAACAGTTACTTCATCCCCGATTCGGAATTGACGTTTTGTGTGCTCACCAATCATAATCATTTGGCGATCATCGAAGTGGTAATAATCATCCGTCATATTACTAATATGAACAAGACCTTCAATCGTATTTGGAAGCTCAACGAAAATACCAAAGTTTGTAATGGACGATACCATACCTTCAAACTCTTCACCAATTTTATCGGACATGTATTGTGCTTTTTTCAGTGCATCTACATCACGTTCTGCATCAACAGCTCGGCGTTCGCGCTCTGATGTATGGTCAGCAATTTCATCCATTTGCTGTGCCCATTTGAATTGTGTTTCTTTCGATACATCGCCATTCACTAAATACGTACGAATTAAACGATGGACAATTAAGTCTGGGTAACGACGGATTGGTGATGTAAAGTGCGTATAGAAATCAGTCGATAATCCAAAGTGACCAATGGATTCAGGATAATACTTCGCTTGTTGTAAAGAACGAAGTAACATCGTTGAAATAACCGGTTCTTCTGGAAGTCCTTCAATCGCTTTAATGATTTCTTGAAGCGCTTTTGGATGGACTGAGTTCCCTGTTCCTTTTACCACTAATCCGAAGTTTGTTACGAATTCAAAGAAACGTTGTAGTTTTTCCGGTTTCGGATCTTCGTGAATACGGTAAATAAACGGTACTTGCATCCAGTGGAAATGTTCTGCCACTGTTTCATTGGCCACTAACATAAACTCTTCAATTAAACGTTCAGCAACTGTACGTTCGCGAATCACAACATCGGTTGGCCAGCCTTCATCATCTACTAAGATTTTGGACTCTTTAAAATCAAAATCAATAGCACCGCGCTCAGCACGTTTGTTTCGTAAAATCTCCGCTAATTCTGCCATATCTTTAAACATCGGCACTAATGGCTCGTAGCGCTTAATTAATTCTTCATCTTGTTCTTCTAAAATTTTGTACACATCAGAGTACGTCATTCGTTCCGTTGTGTTGATCACACTTTGGAAGATTTCGTGCTTCACGACATGTCCGTTTTGGTCAATAATCATCTCACAAGAAAGCGTTAAACGGTCAACTTGTGGGTTTAACGAACAAATCCCGTTTGATAAACGATGTGGAATCATTGGAATTACTCGGTCTGTTAAATAAACACTCGTCCCTCGTTCATATGCTTCCTGATCAATGATGGAGCCTTCTGTTACATAGAAACTTACATCGGCAATATGAACGCCAAGTTTATACGTACCATCTTCATTTTTCGTAACGGTTACGGCATCATCTAAGTCTTTTGCATCGGCACCATCTATTGTTACGATGGTTTCATTGCGTAAATCACGACGATCAGCTAAATCTTTAGGGTCGATTGAGTCTGGTACTGAACCCGCAGCATCCACCACTTCTTTTGGAAACTCTGGTGGAATGTCATGCTTATAAATAATCGATAAAATATCGACACCTGGATCATTTTTATGACCTAAGATTTTGGTAATCATCCCTGTAGCGGACTTAATATCACTTGGCCAATTTGTAATTTCTACTACTACTTTATGACCATCAACAGCACCAAGGGTATCTTCTTTTGCCACAAAGATATCCATATTCATTTTCTTATCATCAGTTACAACGAAGCCGAATCCTCGGTTGGCTTGATATGTTCCGACAAATGTCGTCTTCCCGCGTTCAATAATCTTTGTGATCGTACCTTCACGGCGATCTCCAGAAGATTCTTTCAGGACACGGATTAACACGGTATCACCATTTAAGGCACCATTAATTTCGTGTGGTGGAATAAAGATATCATCCATTCCCTCTTCTTCTGGTGTAACAAATCCAAACCCTTTCGCATGACCGATAAATTTACCACGTAATAAGTTCATTCTTTCTGGTAAACCGTATCGATTCGAACGAGAACGAACGACAAACCCTTGATCTTCCATTCGAACTAACGTTTTTACCAGTTCTTTAAACTCATCCGCATCTTCTAACTGTAAAACCTCTTCGATTTCATCGACCTTCATTGGTTTATAGTCTTCATTTTTCATTAACTCTAACAATCGATTTTGTAAATCATTATTTTGGGTCATATTTTCCCTCCTTTTTGTAACACTAATCTTGTAAATGGAAGTTTGAATCTAGACATTCCAATCAAGCTTCTCTAAAAAGCGTTCAATCACTTCATGTAACTGATTTTTTTCTTTATCTAATGTAATGACATGACTAGAATTTTCAAACCAAATTAATTCTTTATCTAAGGATTCCACTTCGTTGTATATAATATGAGCAGAATTAGCGTCAATAACCTCATCATTTTTTGATTGGACAACTAAAGTTGGTGCATAGATTAGACTAATCTCTCCTCGAACATCTGCAATAAGCTGTTGAAGTTCGCTTAAAGAAGGCATCCCTTGCTTGCGGATCGCTTCTACTTCTTCTTCAATTTGTTCGTCGTTTTTTCCTTCAAAACGCTTATAGTCACCAGCATATTTTAAGACGCCTTCAAGCATTTTATCGGTCGTCCGCATCGTCATTGGTGCACACATCGTTACGATGCCTTTTACTGGCGTTTGCATTCCTAATTTCAAGGAAAAAACGCCACCTAAAGATAATCCGATGACAGCAATTTCTTCATATCCTTTTTCCTTTAAGGTATTGTATGCTTCAACCACATCTTTCCACCAGTCTTCAGGATTCGTTTGAATTAATTCTTCTGGTGGAACCCCATGCCCTTTATAATGCGGGGCAAGACATGTATACCCGCGCTTTTCTAAGTATCGACCTAACATTCGAACATCTGAAGAACTTCCCGTAAATCCATGTAATAATAAAACCGCACGTTTGCCAGCTTCAAAGAAAAATGGTTTTAATTCTGCTTTACGCATGATGTACATCCTCCAAGATTTTCTTGTATATCCATATTACGACTCCTATTATATAAGAAAAAGCCTAACCGCGCTCGGTTAGGCTTTTATTGTTAACGTTTTTATAGTTTTACGATCAGAATTGTTAAAAGAAAGAATAAAACAGCAAGGACAATTGTAATTCTATGTAAGACTAAATCCATTCCTCGTGCTTTTTGTTTACCGAAAAGTTGCTCTGCTCCACCAGAGATGGCACCTGATAATCCAGCACTTTTACTTGATTGTAGTAATACGCTGACGATTAGTGCGATCGATACGATGATAAGTACGATTAATAACGCTGTATGCATATGTTCTCCCACCTCCTGAGCTTTGAAACCTCACAACATATGAACTAGTATACCAAAATCTCACCGGTGTTACAATATTGAAGTAATTTTTTAGGGACAGGTACCGCGTCCCATTAGAATTAAACTCAAAAATTGAATTAATACATCAAATTTTAGTTCATTCCAAAAAACCTTTTTACTCCACCATTATGATCCTTAATTTTTCATATTTTAACTTTTCTCTCTACTTTATCCTCAAATAATTCTCTATTTATTCATATATATCTAATTTTTCAGAATCTTATTGTTATTTTGAATTTAATAGATTACAATGAAACGCACTACAAGAAAGTCGAGGAAAATCATCATGAGTATATTACAAAAGATTGGGAAGTTTGCCGGAGATACGTTTGCGATTTGGGTGTTAGTCGCTGCAGGTTTAGCGATTTGGATGCCTGAATACTTCACATGGATTGGCGCTTATATTACTATTCTTTTAGGAATTGTCATGTTCGGGATGGGGATGACACTAAAAATAGAAGATTTTAAAATGATTCTGCAATATCCTAAAGGAGTTGCTATTGGGGTTGTATCACAATTTGTGATCATGCCACTCCTTGCGTTTGGTTTAGCAAAAGTCTTTAACTTACCACCTGAAATTGCAGTAGGGGTTATTCTAGTTGGATGTTGTCCTGGGGGAACTTCATCGAATGTAATGACATTTTTAGCTAAAGGAAATACCGCTTTATCGGTAACAATTACGTCTGTTACAACATTATTAGCACCTTTTATGACTCCTGCTTTAATTTACTTATTAGCAAGTGAATGGTTACCGGTATCATTTAAGGCGATGTTTATGTCAGTAATTCAAGTAGTGTTAATTCCAATCGTACTTGGAATTATTGCTCAATTAGTATTTAAGCCAATTGTCTCAAAAGGTATAGCAATCCTTCCAACTGTTTCCGTAGTAGCGATTGTCTTAATCGTAGCTGCAGTAGTAAGTGGAAGTCGTGATAAAATCTTAGAAACAGGCTTATTAATCTTTGCAATTGTTATTTTACATAATGGATTAGGTTATTTATTTGGTTTCTTAATTGCGAAAGTATTTAAACTGAACTATGAAGATCAAAAAGCAGTTTCCATTGAGGTAGGGATGCAAAACTCAGGTTTAGGTGCACAATTAGCTATCGCACACTTTGACCCTGTTTCAGCAGTACCAAGTGCCATCTTTAGTTTCTGGCACAACATTTCAGGCCCAATCCTTGCAACGTATTGGAGCTCAAAAGCAGACCGTCTTGAGAAGAAAAAAGAGGAAACAAAAACAATAATCATTTAATGAGGCTGGGACAAATCCAAAAAAACTGCTGTTAATTCTAATAATGAATCCTATTAAGTATCCGGTGAGAGCGGACTAAGAGGCCAACACGACGTTGGTCATGGGAGCGATGCCACAGGACGTGGCGCTTTCGCTCCCCACACAAGCCGCAAAGCCACGTGGTACGTGTCTTTACGACTTGTCTTTGTGCTTTGTGTAAGGTCCACTCACATAAAATTTGTCCTTCTAAACTTTCCAGAAACTGGCGCGGCTTACAGTGGTAGGCCGCGTTTTTTCGGAGAATGGCTAACACTTATTGCTCTCAAACTATAAAATATCAATATTTTACTAAAAATAATAGTGGCTTTCCTTAAAAAATCTACTTATGTCCTGGCCTCTTCTATGTTGGACTCTTAACACACTCTTTAGGTGTTTCGACCACTTGTTTAATTTGTTTACGTTTCCTAATCCAATCTTCTACTCCACCAGTGCCAATTAAAACTCCAATCACAATCAATAGACAGCCGAAAATTTGAGTAATATGCATCGTTTCACCGATAATAACCGCAGATCCAGTTAATGCAAAAATCGTACTTAAATTAGTAAAGATTGCCGTCTCTGCTGTACCAATTCGTTTAATCATTGAATTGTACAGGCTATGTCCGACGGCTGTCGCTAAAACTGCAGAGAAAATAAAGATTCCCCAAGAAACGAAGTCCATTTCCGCAAACCCTAAATATCCTGTTGGCGTAAAAATTAACCCAAATAACATGATGAACATAGAACCGATTGTTAACATGTAGGCAGTTAACACAAGGGGTGGAATCGTTAAAGTAACGCGTCGAATTACAAAAAAACTAAACGCTTGAACGAGAATAGATCCTAAAACTAATAAATCGCCAATCCCGAAAATCGAAACAGCCGAAAAATCATCCACCACCGCAACAATTATGCCTAAAAAGCCGATGATGAACCCAAAAAATCTTAATTTTGTTAAAGAAGTCGAACGAGTTGCGATTGCAATAATCGCTGTAATTAATGGAGCTAACCCTAAAATTAACGATGTTTTCACTGCAGATGTTTGTTGTAACCCCATCGCAAGTAGTGAGTGGTGCGCAATAACACCTAAAAAGGATGCCAACAAAACAAATTTCCAAGGCATCTCTTTGTAAATGATTTGTTTTTTCATACAAAGTAAAATAAGAAACAAGGTAATTCCTGCTATGAATATTCGCGTACCTTGCATGACAAGAGGTGGAAGTATGTTAACGAGAAGTTTAATTAATGCCACGTTCATTCCCCACAAAAACATTGTGAACCCCATAACGGCATATGTCTTACCCAAACGAATCCCCCTCATATAGAAGATTGACCGAATCTAGGACAATCTTAATTAATGTTGAATTGATCACTCAATTATAATTCAAGATTTTACTCCCAATAACATTTATTTACAATAGGTATTTCAGTTCCCGAAAAGGAATTTTCAAGTGATTTCATTTCGAATTGAACACCCGAAAGCCAACCCATAAATATATATTCTTTGAAAGAATCTTACAAGTCGTAAAAAATAGCTTTTTACACTCCTTTAACAATTCATTAATAAAGCTCAAAAATAATTCCAAACTCATAAATTTTAGACAAATAATGCTCTTCTTCGCTATACACAATCTCTATGTACGCAACCTATTTTTGGGCCATTCCCCCTATTTTATCGAGATAGATTTAAGACCTTACGAGATAAAATTTTAAAATCTAAATCTAACTTTTACATACTTAATAGAAATTATTAATCTATTAATTTGCCTGTAATATGACTCTGCTACCATTCAAATTGTTAAAACAAACATTCAGTGGGAGGAATATTAAATGGGTTTTCGTAAAAAATGGCTTTCTTATGCTTTGGTAGGTACACTAGCAGTTTCATCATTAGGGGTAATGGCTTCACAAGACGCTCAAGCGAAAGACAATAAGGGGAAAAATAAAGAAGAAGTTGAAAATGTCATCATGTTAGTCATGGATGGTAGCAGCGATGACCTTAGCACACTTGCACGTTGGTACAAAGGCGAAGATTTAGCTTTAGATCGTATTTTAACTGGCGGAGTGAAAACTTACTCTGCAGAATCAGCTATTACAGACTCTGCTCCAGCAGCAACTGCATTAGCCACTGGTAATAAATCAAATAGTGGTTACGTAGGGGTATTACCTTCCATTGTGACAACTCCTGGGGTTAAACCGGTAGCTGAAAAAGATCACTTCAAACCAGTAGCCAATGTTTTAGAGGGTGCAAAACTTGATGGAAAAGCAACGGGAATTGTCTCAACATCTGAAATTCAACATGCAACACCAGCTGGTTTCTCTGCCCATGTTGCAAAACGCTCTAACTATGATGATATTGCTGAACAACAAGTGTATCAAAACATGGATGTGATCCTTGGTGGTGGTTCCGACTCTTTATCTAAGACTCGTAAAGATGGAGAAAACTTATTAGAAGTGGTTGAAGCGAAAGGTTATGACTATGTAACAGATCGTAATGAATTATTAAAATCTAAGTCAAAGAAACTTTGGGGAAGTTTTGCTCCTAGTGCAGTAGCGTATGATTTTGACCGCGCAACGACTAAACCAGAAGAACCAACAATTGCTGAAATGACAGAAAAAGCGATTAATACATTACAAAAGGATAAAGACGGTTTCTTCTTAATGGTAGAAGGAAGTAAAATTGACTGGGCTGCCCATGCAAATGACCCAATCGGTATGATTTCAGACTTCTTAGCATTTGATGATGCCGTGGGTGAAGCATTAGAATTTGCTGAAAAAGACGGCAATACAATGGTCATTGCTGTAACTGACCATGGGAACAGTGGAATCACAATCGGTAATAAAAACACAACTTCCGGCTATGATACAACACCTGTTAAAGATTATATTGAGCCTTTGAAAGAAGCAAAAATGACAGTTGAAGGTGCACTAAGCCTATTAAAAGCAGATCGCTCGAATTTACTAGAAGTAGCGGCACTTTATGGCATTACAAATCCATCAGCTGCAGAAATTAAAGCACTACAAGAAACTGACACTAAAAAATTAGGCTCTATAATGGTCCAACTATTATCTGAACGTGCAAATATCGGATTTACAACTGGTGGTCATACAGGTGAAGATGTATTCTTATACTCATATGGTCCAGCGAAACCAACTGGACTAGTGGAAAACACAGACTTAGCACATACAATGGCGAAAGCAATGGGATTTGATTTAAATCAATTATCGAATAAAATCTTTGTGAATGCAGAAGAATCATTCAAAAAATTAGGCTACACAACGAGCATCGATCAAACAGATTCGGCAAATCCTGTGTTTGTTGCAGAAAGTAAAAATAAACTTGTAAAAATCCCTGAAAATAAAAACATTGTCATTGTAGAAAACAAGAATAGTGGAAAAAGCAAAACTCACGAATTAAATACGGTAACTGTTTATAATGATCGCCAATTCTTTATTTCAGAAGATGCGTTGAAACTCGCAAAATAATTCGGTGGAGTGCGAATGGGTGCTCTGATATTCAAAAGGGGTAAGAAATCGTAGTGATTTTTCTTACCCCGTTTTTTGTTTCTATATTAGTGGCCTTATGAGAAAGCGGCATGCATAACTTTAGTAAATCACAAGTTGTGATGGACACTCTCTATGGATTGCTGGTGTGAATTACTATGCTTGGTTTTCATCTGTGTAAAAATAAGGGAATGATTTTCCCTTATTCTGAAAAATTCCCTTATTTCCCCTCAAATAAGGGAATTTTTTTCCCTTATCTTCTTAAAATCGTTGAATTTTCCCCATTATAGAGCTATTAGCGGAATTTTTTTCCCTTATTTCAGCCATTCAAGCCTCTCCTGTACTTATTAACGGAATTTTCTTCCCTTATTTCTGCTCCCAGTGCATCTCTTATTCTCATTAACGGAACTATTTTCGCTTATATCCGATTGCCAAGCCTCTACTGTACTCATTAACGGAATTTCCTTCCCTTATTTCTACTCTCAAAGCATCCCTTACACCCATTAACCGAACTATTTTCGCTTATAACTGATTGCCAAGCAAGGCCGCAACTTTTACATCCACTTTATGTATAATGCAACATCCAAAACACCATTTTCTCATGAGTGTTTTTGGGTTTGATCCCATCCTCAATTTTAATTTAACGTACATCTGTTTAACTACCTGGAGATCATAATTTTTGTAAGCACGAAAAAAGGACCTCAAAACTGAGGCCCTTTGTGTAAGGATCATCTTATCGTAAGTTATAGAAAGTTTTTAAACCAAGGTATTGTGCAGTTGCACCTAGTTGGTCTTCGATGCGAAGAAGTTGGTTGTATTTTGCAACGCGGTCTGTACGAGATGGAGCACCTGTTTTAATTTGACCAGCGTTTGTTGCTACTGCGATATCAGCGATTGTTGCATCTTCTGATTCACCAGAACGGTGAGAGATCACTGCTGTATAGCCTGCACGTTTCGCCATTTCGATTGCATCTAAAGTTTCAGTTAATGTACCGATTTGGTTAACTTTGATTAGGATTGAGTTACCAACGCCTTGTTCGATACCTTCAGATAATTTTTTCGTATTTGTTACGAATAAGTCATCCCCAACTAATTGAACACGGTTTCCGATACGTTCTGTTAATAGCTTATGACCAGCCCAGTCGTTTTCATCTAAACCGTCTTCGATTGAAATGATTGGGTATTTTGATGTTAACTCTTCATACCAGTCAACCATTTCTTCAGAAGTTTTAACAACTCCTTCACCATCTAAATGGTATTTACCATCTTCTTTATTGAATAACTCAGAAGATGCAACGTCCATTGCTAGGCGTACTTCTTCACCTGGTTTGTAACCAGCGTTTTCGATTGCAGCTAAAATTACTTGAATTGCTTCTTCATTTGATGAAAGATTTGGAGCGAATCCGCCTTCATCACCTACTGCTGTATTGTAGCCTTTGTCTTTTAATACTGCTTTTAAGCTATGGAATACTTCAGCACCAATGCGTAATGCATGTGTGAATGATTCTGCACCTACTGGCATAACCATGAATTCTTGAATATCAACGTTATTATCAGCGTGTGCACCACCGTTTAAGATGTTCATCATTGGAACAGGAAGTTGTTTTGCATTAACGCCACCTAAGTATTGATATAAAGGAATATCTAAATAACTTGATGCTGCATGCGCAACAGCTAGAGATACACCTAAAATTGCGTTTGCCCCTAATTTGCCTTTATTTTCTGTACCGTCAAGTTCAATTAAAGCTTGATCAATTACTACTTGATCAAGAACAGAATAATTACCTTCTAATTCCTCAGCAATAATTGTATTTACATTATCTACCGCTTTTAAAACACCTTTGCCAAGATAGCGAGATTTGTCACCATCACGTAATTCAACTGCTTCATATTCACCAGTTGATGCTCCTGATGGTACAATGGCACGTCCAAATGCACCTGATTCTGTGAATACTTCTACTTCAACTGTTGGGTTACCACGTGAATCTAATACTTCACGAGCATAAACTTGAGTAATAAATGGCATAATGTTTTCTCCTCACCGTCTAATTGTTTTAAGTTTATCTAAAGCTTGAATCTAATTTGGTCAGACCGAGCTTAGAGTCTTTCATACTGTTATTCTTCTTCAGCAACGTCAAATAATGGTGTTCCTGTCATTTCTTGTGGTTGTTCCACACCTAGCAATTTTAACATAGTAGGAGCAAGGTCTGCTAAAATCCCACCATCTTTTATTGTAATATTTGGTTTTGTTACAATAATCGGAACAGGATTCGTTGTATGAGCTGTCATCGGTTGTCCTTCTAAAGTGACGACTTCATCTGAATTACCATGGTCAGCTGTAATAATAGCCGCGCCACCTTTTGAAAGGATTGCGTCAACTACTTTACCTAAACATTCGTCTACTACTTCAATTGCTTTGATCGTTGGTTCAAGCATTCCGCTATGCCCAACCATATCTGGATTTGCAAAGTTTAAAATAATCGCATCAAACTTATCCGCTGCAATTTCTGCTAATAGTGCTTCCGTTACTTCATAAGCACTCATTTCTGGTTTTAAATCATATGTAGCAACTTTTGGCGAAGCAATTAATAGTCGTTCTTCCCCTGGGAATGTTGCTTCTCGACCACCGCTCATAAAGAATGTCACGTGTGGGTATTTCTCTGTTTCTGCAATGCGTAGTTGAGTTAAGCCATTTGCAGCAATAACTTCACCGACAGTATTGACTAAATCAACATTTTCAAACGCTACATCTGCATTTACATCTACACTATAATGTGTAAAGGAAACAAATTTTAAATTTTTAGGATGCTTATTCGATAATTCAAAACCATCGAATTGATCATTCGTGAAAACTTTTGATAATTGGATTGCACGGTCAGGTCGGAAGTTAAAGAACACCACTGCATCATTTGTATCGATTGTTGCAGTAGGTTGTCCTTCTTTCGTAATTACAAAAGGAATAACAAATTCATCGACAACTTCACGTTCATAGGAAGATTCCACACCCGCTTTTGCAGTGGCTGCAGTTTGTCCAATCCCATCCACAAGTGCTTTATAGGATAACTCTACACGTTCCCAACGTTTGTCGCGGTCCATCGCATAGTAACGTCCATGAATGGAAGCAAATTTCCCAATACCGATTTCTTTCATTTGTTTTTCTGCTTCTTCGATATAACCAACAGCTGTTGTTGGCCCTACGTCACGACCATCTAAAAATCCATGTACATACACTTCTTCTAACCCATTTGCTTTTGCTAGCTTTAATAAGGCAAACAAATGCTCATAGTGACTGTGTACTCCTCCGTCTGATAATAACCCCATTAAGTGAAGTTTAGAATTATAAGCTTTCGCATGTTGTACAGCTTGTATAAACTTTTCGTTTCGGAAAAAGTCACCTTCACGAATGGATTTATGTATTCGTGTTAAGCTTTGATAAACGATTCTTCCTGCACCGATATTTAGGTGTCCTACTTCTGAATTCCCCATTTGCCCATCAGGAAGACCAACTGCTTCCCCTGAAGCCGTTAATGTTGAATGTGGGTAACTCGCCCAATATCGATCAAAATTAGGTTTTTTTGCTTGTGCAACTGCATTACCGAATTGTTCATCTCGGAATGCAAAACCATCTAAAATAATTAATGCAACTGGCTGTTTAGGCATTAGCCGCGCCTCCAATACTTTTAATCAATTTCGCTTTGGCGTCACTGGCCAGGATTTGAAACTCTGGCACAATGTTTGATGATCTTTCTATGTGGCATAGCCGAAGCTTTAGCTTTATTAGATTTTGTCTAATAAAGCTAAATAAGATTCTACTTGTAAGCTTGCACCGCCTACAAGCGCCCCATCGATGTGTTCTTTTGATAATAATTCTTCAATATTATCTGGTTTTACACTACCGCCATATTGAATGCGAATTTGCTGTGCTGTGCTGTTATCGTAAAGCTCTTCCACCACTTTACGAATTTGGCCACAAACATGATTCGCATCTTCAGCAGTTGCAGTCTTTCCTGTTCCGATAGCCCAGATTGGTTCGTAAGCAATGACCATGTGCGCTACTTCTTCACTAGAAAATCCTTGAAGTGCTGCTTTCACTTGGTTTGAGACTTTTTCCTCTGTTTGACCTGCTTCACGCTCTTCTAATGTTTCGCCGCAACAGATGATTGGAACGATGCCATGAGAAAGTGCTGCTTTCACTTTTTTATTCACAGCTTCATCTGTCTCATTGAAATATTCACGTCTCTCTGAGTGTCCCAAAATAACGTAATCCACATGAATAGCTTCTAATTGAGAAGGACTAATTTCACCTGTAAAGGCTCCTTCATTTTCAAAGTGCATATTTTGTGCACCAATCGCTAAATCTGTTTCAGTAGCAAGATCAACAAGTGTAGGTAAGTATAGGGCTGGAGCGCAAATAACCGCGTCCACTTTCTCATCTGACGGTACTGCTTCACGTACAGATTCAACAAATTCAACTGCTTCGTCAAATGTTTTATACATTTTCCAGTTACCTGCAATTATCGGTTTACGCATGAAGTTGCCTCCTATTTATCGTTTAGCGCTACAATTCCAGGAAGTTCTTTGCCTTCCATCAGTTCAAGAGACGCACCGCCACCAGTAGAAATATGATCCATAAGACCCGCAACTTCGAATTTTTCTACTGCTGCAGCGGAATCTCCTCCACCGATAATTGTATAGCCTTCTGTTTTCGCCATAGCTTCTGCTACAGTTTTTGTTCCATTTGCAAACTTGTCCATTTCGAACACACCCATAGGCCCGTTCCAAATAATTAGTTTTGAACTTTCAATGACATCAGCGTATAAGTCTGCTGTTTTAGGTCCAATATCTAGACCCATCCAGTCTTCTGGAATTGAATCAATATCAACCACTTTTGTTTCAGCATCTTTTGAAAATTCATTCGCTACAACTGCATCAATTGGCAAATAAAGTTTTACCCCTTTTTCTTCTGCTTTTTGAATGAATGAGTTGGCAAGTTCAATCTTATCTTCCTCTAGTAACGATTTTCCGATTGAGTACCCTTGCGCTTTAGTAAATGTGAATGAAAGTCCACCACCAATAATTAGGTTGTCTACTTTATCTAATAAGTTTTCGATTACGCCGATTTTATCTTTTACTTTCGCTCCACCAATGATCGCCGTAAATGGTCTTTCAGGATTAGATAATGCTTTTCCTAGTACGTCTAATTCCTTCATCATTAATAGACCTGATACAGCAGGAATGTGTTTTGCAATTCCTTCAGTTGAAGCATGTGCACGGTGAGCGGCACCAAATGCATCATTTACATATAAATCAGCTAATTTTGCAAAACTTTTCGCAAGTTCTTCATCGTTTTTTTCTTCGCCTTTGTGGAAACGAACATTTTCAAGTAATACGATGTCGCCGTCTTCCATTTTTGCAACTGCTTGCTCAACTGTTTCACCGATTGATTCATCTAATTTTGTAACCGGCTTGTTCATGATTTCCGCTAAACGTTTCCCAACAGCTGTTAAACGCATCTCTTCATTTACTTCACCTTTTGGTCGACCTAAGTGAGAAGCTAAAATAACTTTTGCGCCCGACTCAACTAATTGTTGAATTGTTGGAATAGCTGCACGAATACGTGTTTCATCTGTAATTTTACCTTCCTCCATTGGAACGTTAAAATCTACGCGGACAAACACTCGCTTGCCTTTTACATCGACATCATTCATCGTCTTCTTCAAAAACATGAAGAAACCTCCTTCATTTTGCTACTTTTAGACTTTCCTATTATTACTTTCTTTAACACATAATAGTCTATCAAAAGTCATTTAGGTATGTCTCATTTCACTACTATTTTATTTATCTACATAAAGAAGAAGCGATGGGTAATCCACCGCTTCTTTTACCCTCCATTATTATAAATGGAAATAAATATAAAGGCTATACTTTTTGTGTTGAAAATCCTTAAATATGTTACACTTTTTTCTCCATCTAAATTTCTCTACCATACTGTACATTTGCCCCTGTGAGTCATACGCTTACAGGGAAATTGAAGCAGTAAGGAGAATATAAATTCAGGACGTCATTTCCATTCAAACATTTGAATAGTATGTCACATTAGACTAAGTCAAAGTTTATTTATTAAACCCTTGTTGTGAAATATATTTTGCTAATTCCATTAATCGAGTTGAATAACCAATTTCATTGTCATACCAAGCAAGCACTTTGATCATATTATTATCTAATACCATTGTTGAAAGTCCATCAACAGTAGATGAATGATGATTACCGTTATAATCGATTGAAACTAATGGTAACTCATTGTAGTCGAGAATACCTTTTAGTTCACCATTTGCCGCTTCTTTTAATGCGTTATTCACATCATCAATTGTGACATTTTCTTTTAACTCCGCAACTAAGTCTACACACGATACATTCGGAGTAGGAACTCGCATAGAAAATCCATCTAATTTTCCTTTTAAATGCGGAAGTACTTTAGCAACTGCAATGGCTGCCCCAGTTGTAGTTGGAATCATAGAAACTGCCCCAGCACGCGCTCTTCTTGGATCACTATGTGGGAAGTCTAAAATACGTTGGTCATTTGTATATGAGTGAATTGTCGTCATAAGACCACGGACAATACCAAATTTTTCGTCTAGCACTTTCGCAACAGGCGCTAAACAGTTCGTTGTACATGATGCGTTTGAAATGACATCTTGTGTTGGATCGTACAGAGTATGGTTAACACCCATTACGTATGTTGGCATATCCCCTTTAGCAGGTGCTGATAGAATTGCCTTTTTCGCACCAGCTTGAACGTGCTTACCTACGTCCTCCATTGAGCGGAATCGACCAGTAGCTTCTACAACTACATCAACATCTAATTCGCCCCATGGTAATTTTGCCGGGTCAGGCTCAGAGAATACTTGAACTCGTTTGCCGTTTACGAGAAATGCATCATCTTCTGATCCAACTTCCGCATCATAGATCCCATGAATTGAATCGTATTTAAGTAAGTGTGCCAGTTGATGTGCATCCGTTAAATCATTCACTGCCACAACTTCAAATTCTTCTTGTTTCATTGCTTCACGAAATACTAGTCTTCCAATTCTTCCAAAACCGTTTATTGCAATTTTTACCGCCATAAGTTAACTTCCTCCATATAATCAATTTTTAGAATAAGTTTCTAGGCTACCTCACAACAGTGTAGCCTTTCTTAAAGTTTATAAACCCTCAATTATTCGATTTGCACAAGCCTCATCTGTGATTAACACCGTTTGTTTCGGTGCATTTTTGAAATAGGCATTAAGTGCTTTTGCCTTGTTTGCTCCACCAGCAATCGCAATAATATTTGGACTACTTTTCACCTGTTCAAGTTGAATCCCGATTGTGTTAATTCGGTATACGATTTGACCAGATTCATTAAAATAATAACCAAATGCTTCCCCTACAGCTTTGCTCGTTTTTAAAAGGTCAATAATTTCTGAGCTCGTATTTCTTCGAGTGGCCATTTCTTTCGCAGTACCAATGCCATGGATGACAAGGTCGATATTGTCATATATCTCAAGCATTTCTTTAACTTTTGGCTCTTCTAACATCAGCTCATATGCTTGCTCACTTAAATATTCTGGAAAATATAATGTTCGATATGTAGCCTTACATTTGTTTGCAAACTCAGCCACTAACGTGTTTGCTTGGTTTTCCAATTCTTCACCAATACTTCCACGTGCAGCAATAAATCGTAAAGTATTTAGCGATTTAACTGGAGATAAATGATTGGCTAGTGCTGCAACAGATGAACCACCTGTCACTGCAACGTCATTGTTCTTTTTCGCAAGATCCATTAATAGCGTAACCGCTTCTTTCCCTAGTAATGTTGATACACTATGGTCTGTTTCAAGATCACCCGGAACAATAATGACTTTATTAATTCCTAATATGGACGATAACGTTGTTTCCTTTGCTTTTAGTCCGGAAAGCTCCTGGAATAAAGGCTTTAATTGTTCTAAAATGACACGCCCATATTCGGTTGAAATCATTCCTTTTTGCGTCATCTCAATTAAGTTTTGTTCCTTTAGTAAAGCTGTTTCATTTCGCACTTCTCGTTCAGATAATTGCAATGAATCGATTAACACTCTTCTTCCAATCGGTCCACTTGCATCAATCATTTGAAGAACGCGATACCTAACCTGAATTAAACTGAACATTTCCGGTACAATTGACCGAACTGCGTCTTCATATCCTTTGATCACATCATACACACCTACCAATACACCAATTGGACAACTTTGCCCCACTGGTACAAAAATGCCCCACTAGGAGTAAAAAAATAACTTTCTAAACCAATTATACATATTTGAGGATAATACTACAAATTTTTTTCCTTACTTTACTTTATTCAATTCTTCATATAATGTCACATAATCTAAAATTCCATATTGTAAAATCTGTTCATTATATTCAACGACAGGAATCATAATCATAAACTTTTCATGTAATTCATGGTTTTCTTCTATATTAATGAGCTCTATGTCAAATTGTAATTCTTCTTGAACCAGTTTTAGTGTCATGAGTCCGTCAGTGCAAAGTGAACAATTGGGTCTGCTATAAAATTTTACGTTCATAAAAGCCTCCTATAAAAATAATTTGTTTAATAAGCATCTCAAAGTTGTCATGAATAATCAAATAAAAGTTACACAAACTATATTCTGTACTCTTTTGTACTATAACTTTCTGGGAGGATTTTAACGTATGGAAAACCAATTCACAAATGAATCTCAAACGACTCAAGGGAATATGCCCCTTTCAATGAATCATGGTGCACACGAAGTGCTAGATGTTCATGAAGTATTAAGTGCAGCAATTGCTGGTCTAAACCAATTCATTCTTTTACGTCCACATGTACAAGACCAAGAACTTCTTAATATTTTGGACAGACAGTATGCATTTATGCTTGATGAATATAATATTACGGCAGAATGCTTTAAAACTGGTCAAGATCCTAGCCACCCAACTCGTTCTTACAAAATGCAAATGGGCAATGATTCAAAATATGGCCTAACACCGGGTCAACCTAAAAAGCCTATGACATCTGCAAGTGAACTGAATGACGGTATTATTTCTGGCTTCTTATTAGCTTGCCACAAAACAGGGGCAACTGGTAAAACAATGGCTGCTCTAGAAGCAACAAACCCAGTAGTTCGTCGTGTTCTTCAAGACTCAGTACCAAACTGTATCGAAATGGCATACGAATTATCACTTTACCAAAACAAACAAGGCTATTACCAAATCCCACAATTATCACCATCAGACATGCAAGCAATGTTAAACATGTACGGCCAAGCTGATAAAGCTAAAGATATGCCTAACTAATAAGCTGCTTGTTACTCGAGCTGGACGAAGGCATGAGTGAATAAGACCGCGCTGTGACGACGGCTGATTAAAGAAAAGCGTAAGGCTTACAATATCCTCTGTGTAGAAAAGCAGAGGGAAAGATCAATCCATTCTGTGCTATGCGGGCACAGAGTGGATTTTTTTAAGTGGATAATGTGATAATACATTTGATGTAGAGGGTTTGACCTGATTAATGATATGAAATCCTCTTCATACAGTTAATGAAGGGGTTTTTGAATTGAATTTCACTATGAAATCCTCTTCATACAGTCGCTGCCCCGATGAAGTTCATTTTCATTGCGTCTCTTTCTTATTTTGAACTTCATTGCCCTGATGAAGTTCATTTCCATTGCGCCTCTTTGTTATTTTGAACTTCATCGGGGTAATGAAGTTCATTTCCATTGCACCTCTGAACTTCATTACCCCGATGAAGTTCATTTCAATTGCATCTCTTTCTAGTATTAAACTTCATTGCCCCAATGAAGTTCATTCTCCGTGCTCTCCTTCCCAATTTTGAACTTCATTACCCCGATGAAATTCATTCCCCGTGCTCTCCTACCTAATTTTGAACTTCATGCATACACCCAATGAAGTTCATTTCATTTACCACCCGACAACAAAAAACCACCGCATTCAATAATCATGAATACGGTGGTTTACTATTTAAAAACCTCAAACTAACTATTTGCTATTAAAACTCTAACGATCTCGAACATCTATTAGGAAATATCAACATTAAAAGAAATTATTTACTTTATTAGAAAGATATTTAATCAAAATTAGTTTAAAGAGAATGAAAAAGGGATAAAATAAATTGGTACAGTAATTTCCTTTTATCCCATTTTTTTCATTCTTACTGTATTGGTTAGGCTGCTATACTAATCAATACAGTGAGGTCTAACTATTAAAAAAGGTTATATTTGAAACAGTAAAATGGCGCCCTCGGAGGGAATCGAACCCCCAGCGGAAGAACCGGAATCTTCAGTGTTATCCATTACACCACGAGGACTAAATATATTATTAGGTACTACTCGTAACGATGTTGAAAACTGAATAATAAATTGTATACATTAAAAAACACGGACCACATTATTATACAAATTTCCCTCATACAAATCAACTATTTAATTTCATAATATTAAACTTTAATTTGTTTTATTTTCAACATAGAGGACATTGGCACTATTACTTTACTCCACATGACTAAACTATATATAAATTATCATCATTTCCCCCTGTATCATCACTTCTGAATGTTAATTGAACTTTCTTCATATATATGTAGAAAAGGTAGACTTAACATTTGACCATCCTTGACTATTCAGAGTATGATACTGTTATAGCTGAAATAACATTAAAATTCAGCATTGTAGAATACGATCAAATTTCTATTAGGAGGATTTCACAATGAATTTAATTCCTACAGTTATTGAACAAACAAATCGCGGTGAACGTGCATACGATATTTACTCACGCTTACTTAAAGACCGCATCATTTTACTAGGAAGCGCAATTGATGACAATGTGGCAAACTCTATTGTTGCTCAATTATTATTCCTAGAAGCTGAAGATCCAGAGAAAGACATTTCTCTTTACATCAACTCTCCAGGTGGTTCGATCACAGCTGGTATGGCCATCTATGACACAATGCAATTTATTAAACCAAAAGTTTCAACAATTTGTATTGGTATGGCTGCATCAATGGGTGCTTTCTTACTTACTGCAGGTGAGCCAGGAAAACGTTATGCATTACCAAATGCAGAAGTTATGATTCACCAACCACTAGGCGGTGCACAAGGTCAAGCTACTGAAATTGAAATTGCTGCGAAACGTATTCTATTCTTACGTGATAAATTAAATGGAATTTTAGCAGAACGCTCTGGTCAACCACTAGAGAGAATCGCTAGAGATACAGACCGTGACAATTTCATGACTGCTGAACAAGCAAAAGAATACGGTTTAATTGACCACATCATTACTCGTAGCGAAAAATCAAAATAATTTCTTGCCAAGCGAAGGGCTGTCCAAAAAAATGGGACAGCTCTTTTTTGTTATCATCACACTTTTCTACACACCAAAATATTTTCCAATTTCATCTACTAATTGTTGAGTTACAAAATGCCCACCAATATAAGGATAATGCTGAACTATGGCACCTTTTTCTTCAAAAAATTCTTTACTTTGCTCACTCCAACTATAAGGAATGACCTGATCTTGTTCTCCATGTGCTAGAAGAATTCGCACATTGTTCATTGGTGCGTGTTGCATCTCTTGCACCACGATTTGAGGTAAATACCCACTTAACGAAACGATTCCAGCCAGTTTGTTCCCTAAAATTGTCACAAGGGATTGACTAAGAATGGCCCCTTGACTAAATCCTAATAAATATAATTGATCAGCATCAATTGGATATTCCTCTACTGCTTTATTGATAAACTCTTGAATATCTTGAATAATTTTTACAAAAGGTTCTCGATGCGGTACGCCAATACGTTCAATAGTAAAGAACGAAAAACCAGGTGGCTGACTAATAGGCCCTCTTAAACTAAAGATAAAGTAATCCTGTTTCACCGCTTGTAAAATAGATGGTAAATCCTGTTCATTACTTCCCATACCATGCATAACAAAAATTGCAGGATACGACTTTCCTTCTGTCTTCTCTTGAGGTTCACTTAATGAATAAATCAGTTGTGTTTTCAATTGTTCTTTCCTCCAATATGTACTGCTCTCATCATTGATTTTTATAAGTATTCCCAAAAAATCAATTTCGTCCTATCTAACCTGAGTTGTACTAACGTTAACATTGCGAATCTTGCGAGGCAATTCGGAAACAATTTTATTTCGAAATAACCTAGTGAAGAGATTCATGAGCAGGATTTCACTAGAAAAGGGAAATTTACGACCGAGTAATTTATTTTTGTGAAATACTAAATGAAGATAAAAAAAGCGCTCGCAAAAAAATTTGCGAGCGTTTACAAAAGTTTATAAAATTTTAATCTGCCTTTTGGATAATCGAAGAAAGACCTTTAATTGCGTCAGATTCGTCACTGCCATCTGCAATTAGAGTAACTGTAGTTCCGCGTGCGATTGCTAAACTCATGATGCCCATAATCGATTTAGCGTTAACTTTTTTCTCTTCTTTCTTTAAATAAACCTCTGCTTTATAACGATTCGCTTCTTGAACGAATAAAGCAGCCTGTCTAGCTTGTAACCCAGTTTTCAACTTAACCTCAACATTGGTTTCAACCATTTCGCAAACATCCTTTCACAACCGATCATCAATATAATTTTATCTTATCTAAATTATATGAAAAGAACAATGTATCATTCTTTATTTTTTTGTAACTTTATCTAATTTGTTCCCCATTGCGTAACGAATTCGCAATTTCATCTATCTTACGTAAGCGATGATTCACACCCGATTTACTCACGACGCCAGTTGAAACCATTTCACCTAACTCTTTTAAGGTAACATCTTGGTATTCTACTCGTAGTCTTGCAATCTCACGTAATTTTTCGGGTAATTGGTCAAGTCCAATTGTATTTTCAATAAAACGGATATTTTCTACTTGTCGTAATGCCGCACCAATTGTTTTATTTAAATTTGCCGTTTCACAGTTAACGATACGATTTACACTATTTCTCATATCACGAACAATTCGAACATCTTCAAATTTCAACATTGCTTGGAATGCGCCAACTAGCCCTAAAAAGTCAGAAATTTTTTCTGCCTCTTTTAAGTAAGTTACATATCCTTTTTTACGTTCAATTGTCTTAGCATTTAACTGAAATTTATTCATTAGGTTTGCTAATGCTTCGCCATGCTCTTTATATAAAGAATAGATTTCGAGATGATACGAAGAAGTTTCAGGGTTATTAACAGAGCCACCTGCTAAAAATGCCCCACGCAAGTATGCTCTTATTTGGCTTTTTTTCGCTAATAATACATTGGGAATCGTATGATCAAATTGAAAGTCTTCAGAAATAATTTCTAGATCCGTTAAAAGTTCTCGTGCACCATCACGGACACGACAAATATACACATTGTTTTTCTTTAACCGCATCTTTTTACGAACTAGTAATTCAACATTATATGGATAAAGTTTCTTTACAATTGTATAAAGTCTTCTAGCAATTGCTGCGTTTTCAGTTTGAACATCGATACTTAGTTGTCTGTTCGTAAATGATAACGAGCCATTCATTTGAATAAGTGCAGATACTTCCGCTTTTAAACAATCATCGTCAGCTTCAACTTGCGTAAGTTCCTTTTTCGTTTCTGATGCAAATGACATGTCTTATAACCCCCCTTTCAAAATATGTATGAGAATAATCATAACATATACAACCCTAAATGAGGTATATCTATCTTACGTTAAATTTTTCCGCATAATCCACTAACCATTTGGCAATGTTATTTGATTCATGCCGAACTACACCTGATTGAATCGTCGCGATATTCTTCTTTATAACTTCTAATCCCAAACTTTCTAGTTTATCAATATCTAGTAAAACCGGTTCTGCATTTTCTTCTTTATAATTTTCTTTGATTGGTATAGGAAAATCTACATCATTTACTAGAATTGCATCTAAGCATGGTTGACCTACATGTTTGTAAATTGCGCTAACGTGATCCGCTGCTTTGTAATGAACCGTTTCCCCTTTTTGTGTCATTAGATTACATACATAAATTCTGCGAGCTTTAGCTTGGATCACAGCGTCTCCAATTTCTTTGACTAGTAAGTTGGGAATAATACTTGTATATAAGCTACCTGGTCCTACTAAAATAAAATCCGCCTTTTCGATTGCACGAATTGCTTCCGGAAGCGGTTTCACGTTATTTGGGACTAAAAATACGCGTTTAATTGGGACATTTGAGGAAGGAATTTTTGATTCTCCTTCAATCGATGTTCCATCCATCAATTCAGCATGTAACGTAATTTTTTTATTTGCAGATGGAATGACTTTACCATGTACTTTTAATACTTTACTCATTTCAGCAATTGCATGGCTAAAATCCCCAGTAATATCTGTTAACGCTGTAAGCATTAAATTACCTAATGAATGTCCACCTAAATCTACAGAATTTGCGAAACGATATTGGAACATTTGTTCAACTAAAGGCTCCGTATCTGAAAGAGCCGCAATCACATTTCGTATATCTCCTGGAGGTGGTATATCGTAGTCATCACGAAGTCTGCCAGATGAACCGCCATCATCCGAGACAGTTACAATGGCAGTAATTTCAAAGGGATAATTTTTCAATCCGCGCAGTAACGTGGAAAGTCCTGTCCCTCCTCCGATCACTACAATTTTCATTTTATTCTTTTTTGACATTACATCAATCCTTTCTGCGATTGATATCACGGTGTGTAATAATAGTTTTATAGGTATTACTTAAGAGGTTACCGTAATATTCAGCTAGCGTTACAGATCGATGTTGTCCCCCTGTACAACCAAATGCAATGACGAGCTGAGGTTTTCCTTCATTTATATATTGCGGAACCATAAAATTAAATAAATCAGTTAATTTAGTAATTAATTCTTGTGTTTCTTCTGTTGCTAATACATATGAAGAAACCTCTTCTTGTAAACCTGTTTTATGACGTAATTCCTCAACATAATAAGGATTTTTTAAAAAACGCACATCAAAAACTAAGTCTGCATCAATTGGAATTCCATTTTTAAATCCGAAAGACATAACATTAATAGAAAATTTAGGCCTATTTGAATCTGAGAACTCTTCTCCAATTCGTTCACGTAATTCTTTTGGTTTCAAATTGGATGTATTATAAACATGTTTAGAGCGACCTTTTAATTCAGCAAGAATCTCTCTTTCTTTTTTAATACCTTCTAGCGGTAATCCTTGAGGTGCTAATGGGTGAGATCTTCTTGATTCTTTGTAACGGCGTACAAGGGTCTCATTATCAGCATCTAAAAATAAGATACGAGTTTTTACGTCTTTTTCTTTTTCTAATTGATCTAGTGCATCAACTAGTGAATCAAAGAACTCTCTCCCACGCATATCCATTACTGCTGCTACTCGAGTAATTTTACGTTCTGACTCTTTCATTAATGCTAAGAAAGTAGTGAGTAAAGCAGGAGGTAAATTATCAATACAATAATATCCCAAATCCTCAAAGCTCTGAACAGCCAAAGTTTTCCCCGCTCCAGACATGCCAGTAATTACTACTATTTCATGCGAATAGTTTTTACTATCCCCCATGTTTACCATCTCCTTCATTAATGTTGCGTCTATATTGTTGTTAGGACGTCTGTATTCTCGAACTCAGAAGTTTAAAATCCTTTGTATATTCAAATGTACCATATTGAATGCCTTCTTTTAAGGCTGCAAATAATAAATTTGTTCGATCTCCTTCTGCCATCGGAAGCTTATCTAGGTCTTCAATTGTATGCCATTCTAGCTTGCCTTCTCTTGTTTCATCAAACGGTGTACCTTCAACACCTCTGGCAACAAATGTAAATAACATCCACTCGTCTACAACAGCGTCATCTTCTTTAATAATGATCGTATATACAGCTTTTAATTGAACATTACTCGGAGTAACGTTTGTTTCCTCCTTGAATTCACGCACTGCAGCCTCATAAATTGATTCGCCACTTTCCATTTTTCCGCCTGGCGCTACATACCAACCTCTTCTTGGTTTTTGTAAAAGTAACACTTTCCCATCCTGAATAGCTAATAAATTTGCAATTCTCTGCATTAACTACACCTCAATTCTATTGTTGCTCCATAAATATTATTATACCTTTTACTATCTATTTCTTTCAAAGTAATACATTCATCATTTGCATAATGGCGAAGTTGTATCCCGATTAATCGCGCAATTGATAAAGCCATCAAAGGATTACAGGAGGCGTTTCATTTAACACAAAGCCCTCAATCGTCCTTTCGATGAATACAAATAAAAAAATGGTTGTTTCCACTTACGCTTGGAAACAACCAAATGAGAATAAAAAAGGGGGTTAAGCTATACGTTTTAGTATATCCCTTCATTATTGCAGTGAAGTTACAAGAAAATTAAAACCACATATCAAATACGCCTTGGCGTATTTGCGTCCAGATTTTATCGAGCTTAGGCCAACAAGATGTTGGTCACTCAGACGTTGCCACAGGACGTGGCGTTCTTAGTCTGAGTTCATTAATTTCAGTCTTAACTCCCAAGTATTATTAAACTTTGCAGTCAGTTTACCACTAAAAGGACTACTGAATGAAGTTAAATTAAGATTGGCTAATTTTCTCTTTTAATTCTTCTACATAATGTTGTGCAGATTGAGCAGCAATACTTCCGTCACCAGTTGCAGTTACAATTTGACGAAGCATTTTATCGCGAACGTCACCAGCTGCGAAAATACCTTTTACAGATGTCTCCATTTTATCATTTGTTACAATATAACCTTGTTCATTTAAAATCCCAAGGTTTTGGAATGGAGCTGTTAACGGAATCATACCGATGTAAATGAAAACGCCATCCGCTTGAACTTCTTGTTCCGTTCCATCAACTGTATTTACAAGAGTAACGCTACCTACTTTACCGTCTTTTTCGTTAATTTCTTTTACTGTATTATTCCAAATAAAATCAACCTTTTCATTTGCAAAAGCACGATCTTGAAGAATCTTTTGTGCACGTAATTGATCACGACGATGAACAATTGTTACCTTGTCAGCAAAACGTGTTAAGTACACGCCTTCTTCAACTGCAGAGTCTCCTCCACCAACAACAATTAAATTCTTTTGTTTAAAGAATGCGCCATCACATACTGCACAATAACTTACGCCACGTCCACCAAGCTCTTTTTCGCCTGGGATACCCATTTTTTTATACTCTGCACCACTTGTAATAATAATGGAACGAGTTTTATATTCTTTTGAGCCTGCTTTAATAATTTTGTAATCTTCGCCATTGATGATTTCTGAAACATCACCATAAGCATATTCTGCACCGAATTTTTTCGCATGTTCAAACATCTTTGTTGAAAGTTCAGGTCCTAAAATTGTATCAAAACCAGGGTAGTTTTCTACTTCTTCTGTATTTGCCATTTGTCCACCTGGAATCCCACGCTCAATCATAATTGTTGATAGGTTAGCACGAGACGCATAAACTGCAGCTGTCATTCCAGCAGGACCTGCTCCGATAATCACTACATCATAAATTTTTTCTTCAGACATGAAAACTTCCTCCTATAAATATATTACAAACTTCGCCATTTTTTATTTTGAATTCTTTCTATATTTATCGTATGTCAAAGATGGTCGAACTTCAAATAGTTTGCCTACTTATCAAAAGGTAAATAGCCAATAAGGTTGTCCACGTACTTAGTCAATGTTGAAACGGACACGCCGTAACGCTCTGCATAAAACTTTTTCGTCACTTTTTTGCTATTAATCGTAGAGTAGAACATAAATTCAACTGCCCCAGCCAAAGCGTTCACATTTTTAAATGTATAGTTTTCTTTTAATGCTCTTTCACATAGTACAAACCACATTTGATACAAATACTGAGTTTCTAACGTAACATTTCCGCTTTTTTCGTATAATTTTTCAGCCACTTCCATTGCACGAGCAAAGTGCTTTTCTAACTGGTTATTACGATTAAACTGATGATTCAGTGCATAAGCTAAACATAATTTTTCAATGCCACTGTATTTTGTGAGATCGATTAATTTAGGATGTGCAATGATTTCTTGTTTAAAAGCTGATTTGCTTAATAAGAAAAAGCCAAACATTCGGTGTGCACTATATTGACTATTTATTTTTTCGATTATTACTTCTCGATTATGTTCGATGGAATCTTCATCTGTTTTATCCGGCACATTTAACCAAGGTTCAAAGCCTTCTTTTGAAGGGTCCATCCCAACTAAGATTTTCCAAGTATTTTTAGCAACGTCCTCGTGCCCAGCGAAATATGCTGATTGGGCTAACCAAAAGTAAAATGCTGTGTCCCCACTATAGCCGCGTTTATCCATACTACGCAGCCATTTATACGCTAAGTGGTATTCTCCGACTAATGCTAATGTTGCACCAAGCTTGTAGCGATTTTCCCAATCAAAGGGATTTACCTTTTTCAATATTTCAAGAAGGGAATTCAATTCAGATTCGTTTTTCTCAAAATAAGCAATCACTGCCAAATTGCAGATCGCATGTAAGTTCCCATGATTTTCTCTTAAAACATGGTTTAACAGTGCTTTGGCTTGTTCGATCTCTCCTACATAAAAGTATGCTAGCGATAAATTATTGTAAGCAGGCCAAAGATCTGGAAATTCCTCTACCAATTGTTCTAAAACTTCAATTGCTTCATAAAATTGACCCTTCTCCATTAAGCGACGTGCTTTTTCTTGGCCAATTAGTTTACCAGAGTCTTCTTCAGTAAGTTCCTCATCGTCGTACACATCAAATTCAAGGTATTCTAAAATTTCCGCAGCTTCCTCAATGTACATGCCATCTGGTTCCATTTGTAAATACTTTTCAGCGTATTTCTTAGCATCTTGAACCATCCCCATATAACCTGAAATTTCTGCTAAAAAGAATACCGTCTCTGAATCGTTCGGATCTAAACTATATGCAGTATGAATCAATTCATATGCTTGTTCAAAATTTTGCGCTTCCATTTCTAGTATCCCGAATTGCATTAATACATGTGCATCATCTGGACTTAATTCTGCTGCGCGTTTCATATATTTATAAGCTTTTTCCATTTGGTCTCGTTCTAAAGCTTTTAGCGCTTTATTAAAATAATAATCACCATTTGGAATAAACGATACGATGTTGTTCTCTTTTTCTTTCTGACGTTTATTTTCCAAGATAAATCCTCCGAAACATGAAAATAAGGAACGTAACCGTAAAACCGTTCCGTTCCTCAATCAAAATTATATTTATTATAACATAATTTAATTAATCAGCATATGTAAAGTGAAAAGCTCCAATTCCCCTCGCCAGCAAAATGATGGCCTTTGATGTGGAGTAATTGGAGCTAAACCTTATTATTTCGTACTTGCTCGTTTTTCTTCGTGTCGTGTTTTTAGAACTTCAAGGACATCATAAACACTAATTTTTTGCTCTTGAAGTAAAACTAATAGGTGATAAATTAAATCAGCTGCTTCCCATTTCACTTCATCTGCATCGCGGTTTTTCGCACCAATTACAACTTCTGTTGCTTCTTCACCGACTTTTTTACAGATTTTATCGATCCCTTTTTCGAATAAATATGTAGTATAAGCCCCTTCAGGCATATCAATTTCACGTTGGCGGATGATGTCAACTAATTGTGGAATGATGTCTACAGAACCAACTTTATCGTTTTGAACAACAGATTCAGTAAAACAAGAAGTTGTACCGTTATGACATGCTGGTCCCGCAGGTAATACTTCAACAACTAATGCATCTTGATCGCAATCGGCTTTAATAGAGACCACTTTTTGCGTATTACCGCTTGTCTCACCTTTATGCCAAAGTTCTTCGCGAGAACGAGAGTAAAACCATGTTTCACCCGTTTCAATTGTTTTTTGAAGTGATTCCTCATTCATATATGCAACCGTTAATACTTCTTTCGATTGTGCATCTTGTACTACTGCAGTAATAAGACCTTTTTCATCGAATTTTAAACCTTCAATCATCTGACACATACTCCTTTGTTGCGCAGGTAAGCTTTTACTTCTGCTACGCTTGTTTCTTTATAGTGGAAAATTGATGCTGCAAGTGCTGCATCCGCATCGACATTTTGTAACACTTCAGCAAAGTGTTCTGCATTTCCTGCTCCACCGCTTGCGATTACTGGAACTGTTACTGCATCTCGAACAGCTTTTGTTAGTCCTAAGTCAAACCCGGATTTTTCACCATCTTGGTTCATACTTGTAAGTAAGATTTCACCAGCACCTAAACGAACAGCTTCTTTTGCCCATTCAACAGCTTGCCACTCCGTTTTATTACGGCCACCATGTGTATATACCATCCATGTACCGTCTTCTTCACTATATCTCGCATCGATCGCTACGACAATACATTGTGCCCCAAAATAATCAGAGCCTTCTTTAATTAGTTCCGGTCTTTCTAGTGCCGATGTATTCACTGATACTTTATCAGCACCAGCTCGTAGAATTCGTTTCATATCATCTAACGTTCGAATTCCACCACCAACTGTAAAAGGGATTGCAAGAGCTGAAGCCGTTTTTCTTACAACATCAACCATTGTTTCTCGTCCTTCATGAGAAGCAGAAATATCTAGAAATACAAGTTCATCTGCACCTTGTTCATCATAGAATTTCGCTAATTCAACTGGATCTCCAGCATCACGAAGTTCAACAAATTGTATTCCCTTTACAACACGACCTTCTTTTACGTCCAAACAAGGAATGATTCGCTTCGTTAACATGTTTGCACCCCCACACCGTTTAACCATTGTTCTAGTAAAAATACGCCAAACTCGCCAGATTTTTCAGGGTGGAACTGCATTCCCGTCACTGATCCAGATTGTACAATTCCAGGAACATTCATATCATAGTAATCCGCACTTGCCACAAGCTGTTCAGGATCAATATTAGCCGCGTAGAATGAGTGAACAAAATATACGTGACGGCTTTCTGGGAATTCTTTGCCTTCTAGCCAGTTAGGTGTAGAACTAAATTCTAACGTATTCCATCCCATATGTGGTACACGATATGCTACGCCTTCAGAAGTTTCTCCAGAAAATCTACTAATTTTCCCTTTAAAGAAACCAAATCCTTTGGTTGGGGCAACTTCTTCACCTTCTTCAAACAGTAGTTGCATCCCTAAACAAATTCCAAGTAGCGGTTTATTTGAATCTTTTACTTTTCGAATATACACATCTAAGTTTGTTTCCGATAAACGTTTCATTGCATCAGGAAACGCGCCAACACCCGGTAAGATAATAGCATCTGCTGAATCTAACTCCGTTTCATCAGAAGAAACGATCACTTCACAATTTAAACGTTTTAGTGCTTGTTCCACACTAAATAAATTCCCCATACCGTAATCAATTACACCTATTTTCACGTTAACAATCCTTTCGTTGACGGTACTCCTTTAACACGAGGATCAATTTGTACCGCATCATCAATTGCTCTTGCTAAAGCTTTAAATATTGCTTCGATAATATGGTGTGTGTTATGACCATATGGCACAATAACATGGACATTCATACGTGCTTCTAATGCAAACTTCCATAGAAACTCATGAACAAGCTCTGTATCAAAAGTACCTACCTTTGCATTTAATTGTGGTTCTACACGGTACTCTAAATGTGGACGGTTTGAGCAATCAACTACAACTTGCGCTAATGCATCATCCATTGGCACAAATGCATTTCCGTAACGTTTAATTCCTTTTTTATCGCCTAATGCTTCTCGTACTACTTGTCCTAATACGATCCCAATGTCTTCAGTTGTATGATGGTCATCGATGTGTGTATCCCCATCCGCAAAAATCTTTCCATCAAATAAACCATGTTTAACGAATAAATCTAGCATATGGTCCATAAAAGGAACACCCGTATTAATTTCCGCTTGTCCTTGACCGTCTAAATCTAATTCTACGCTAATTTTTGTTTCGTTTGTATTACGTGCAATTTTAGCATAACGCCTTTTTTGTTCAGTCATGTTCATTCTTCTCCTTTAGTCCATCCGCGTGATTCAACTGCACGTGCATGGCCTTCTAAGCCTTCCATACGTGCTAGACGTGCAATTTTAGGTGCATTTTGCTCCCAAGTTTTTTCGCTATAATATACAACACTTGTTCTTTTGATAAAATCATCTACATTTAATCCACTAGCAAATCGAGCTGTACTATTTGTTGGTAATACGTGGTTTGTTCCAGCAAAATAATCTCCAACTGGCTCTGAACTGTAACGTCCTAAGAAAATCGCCCCAGCATGCTGAACTTGTAGGGAATCTTCTTCTGCATTTTTAGTTACGATTTCTAAATGTTCAGGTGCAAGTGAGTTAACTGCTTCAATCGCTTGCGTCATAGTTTCAGCTATATAAATTTGTCCAAAGTTCTCAATTGCTTTACGGGCAATTGCTTCTCGTGGAAGTTGTGATAATTGACTCTCAACTTGTTGTGAAACTTCTTCTGCCAGTTTTTCACTTGTCGTAATTAATACCGCACATGCTAATGCATCGTGTTCAGCTTGTGATAAAAGATCCGCTGCTACTTCATCCGCATAGGCTGTTTCGTCTGCTAATACACATATTTCACTTGGGCCAGCGATCATATCAATTGCCACTTCACCAAAGACTTCTCTTTTTGCTAGGGCTACGAAGATATTTCCTGGACCTGTAATTTTATCAACTGGAAGAATTGTTTCTGTTCCATAGGCTAAAGCACCAATTGCTTGTGCTCCACCCACTTTATAAATTTCAGTAATGCCAAGAATCGCAGCACTTACTAGTACAGCAGCTGGTAATTTTCCGTCCTTGCCTGCTGGTGAAGTAATAATGATTCGTTTAACCCCTGCAACTTGTGCAGGTATTACATTCATTAATACTGAAGATGGATAGGCTGCTGAACCACCTGGCACATAAAGTCCAACCGCATCAAGTGGTGTAATACGTTGAGCTAACCAAGAACCATCTGCTAAAGGCAATTGATATCCTTCGCGTTTTTGTTGTTCATGGTAATAACGAATATTATCCGCTGCTTCTTCTAAATCTTTTTTCAATTGAGGGTCGAAACTATTTACGGCTTCCTCAATTTCTTGCTCTGTTACACGGAAATTATCGATTTTTACCCCGTCCCACATTTCTGTGTACTTTCGAAGGGCATCATCACCATGTTCACGTACATCCTGTAATACATTTCTTACAGTGCGAAGTTGTTCTTCGTTGCCACTTTCAAGTTGTCGTTTTAAAGAAATCGTGTTAGTTAATTTCGTAATATTCACATGTTGCCCTTCTCTCTAATTGACTAGTTTTTTCAAACGCGAAACTAAATCCTGAATACGTTCGCTCTTCATTCGATAGCTTACAGGGTTTGCAATTAAGCGTGAAGATACATCTGTAATATGCTCGTATTCAACTAGACCATTCTCTTTTAATGTTCTACCAGTTGAAACAATATCAACAATACGATCAGCTAATCCAATCATTGGCGCAAGTTCAATTGATCCGTTTAATTCGATAATTTCAACTTGTTCGCCCATTTCTTTATAATAACTCATTGCAATGTTTGGATATTTTGTTGCAATTCTTGGTGCAATTTCATTCATTTGTGTATTAGGTAGACCTGCGGATGCAATATAGCATTTACTAATTTTTAAATCTAGAAGTTCATGTACATTGCGATTCAGTTCTAACAATGTATCTTTTCCAGCAATCCCAATATCAGCAACCCCATGTTCAACATAAACAGGTACATCCGTTGGTTTTGCTAATATAAAACGAATTTTTTCTTCTGGAATTTCAATCATTAGTTTACGAGACATCTCAACTTCTTCTGGCAAATTAAAACCAGCATCAATCAGCATTTGATAGGCTTCTTCAAATATTCGTCCCTTTGGCATGGCAATCGTTAATTCATTCATTGCTTAAATCCTCCTGGCTGACATAAACAGTTCTATTAAAGTTTAGTGCAAATGCTTTTTCATCGGCAATTCCATCTTTGGATTGTAGAGTAACAAGGCTTCCTTGTTGACGTAATTCATTTGCAAGTTGAAGTGCTTTCGTAAACAGTTCTGCTTCAAAGATTACGGCAACTGTTTCTTCTTCAACCTCAAATTTTGGTAATACTTCTAAAAGTCGATCGACACGAATACCGAAGCCCGTTGCACCTACTTCACTTCCAAAATGATTTAGTAAACCATCATAACGACCACCATTACCAATTGCGAAGCCACTACCTTCAGCAAACAGTTCAAATAACATACCTGTGTAATAGTTCATATGACTTGAAAGTGTAAAATCGAATGAAACATATTGCGATAGATTAGCAGTTTCAATTAGATTTGCAAGCTGTTGCATGTATACAAGTGCATCATTTTTTCTCACATATTTCTCAATATCTTCGATTGCTTTAATATTCGTTGCTTCATTAATAAATTGTAGTAAAGCATCTGATTTTGTTTTAGGTAAGTCAAATGACTCGACCGCTTCTTCAAATCCAACATAATTTCGTTCAACTAATAAAGTTCGTAATTTATGTTCTTGCTCTTTATGATCTGTATAATCACTTAAAATACAATTTAATAACCCTGCATGGCCAATCGTAATCTTAAATGAATCAATACCATAACTTTGCATTAACTGGATTGCTGTAACAATAACTTCTGCATCAGCAAAGACACTTTTATCTCCTATAATTTCAATACCCATTTGCTCGAATTCTGCTGGTCTTCCACCTTCAGTTTGTTGAGCACGGAAAACACTTGCAAAGTAAGCTAATCTTAGAGGTATTTTTTCTTTTAATAATTTTGAAGTTGCAACTCGTGTAATAGGAGTTGTCATATCCGGACGTAGAACAAGTGTGTTCCCTTGACTATCTACAAGTTTAAATAAAGAAGCGTCATAGATCGCAGATGCCTTACCAACTGTATCGTAATATTCAAGGGATGGAGTTTTAATAAAATCAAACCCATGACCACGTAAAAAATTGCGACCTGTTTGTCGTACGGCTTCTACTTTTTCATATATTGCTGGTAATGTATCACGCATTCCTAATGGTTTTTCAAACATTTTAATTGACGACATATGTTTACACATCCTACCATTTTTACTTTAGTACACTAGAGTGTTAGTTAACTAGAGAAGTAATTTGTTAAAGTAATTTTACAAAACTATCCTGCACTAGTCAATGACTTTATTCATATTGTTTACCCATTGTTTAAATAGTAGTCTAGATATAAAAAGGGGCCGCCATACTAACCATGGATCGACCCTCTTTTCATAAGCTTTACCTATTCTTGTTCTTTTCCGCAAGTTGTTCTGCTGTATATATGATCCGCATCGGATTCCCTCCAGCCATACATCCTGCCGGGACATCACGATGGACCAGTGTAGCTGCCGAAACAATCGCTCCATCGCCAATTTCTACACCTGGTAATATGGTTGTATTCGCACCAACCATCACATTGCTTCCTATTATGACATCACCCAAGCGATACTCTTCTATTAAGTATTCATGTGCCAAGATGGTTGTATTAAATCCGATGATTGTATTGTCACCGATTGTAATACGTTCCGGAAACATCGTATCAGGCATAACCATTAAAGCGAGTGAAGTTTCCTTGCCAATTTTCATTTTAAGAAACGTGCGATAAATCCAGTTTTTTAATCTCATTGAGGGTGTTACTCGACCAATTTGTATAAAGATAAAACATTTTACAACCTTCCAAAATGGCACAGTGTCATAAACATTCCATAATGAATTGGGTCCTTGAACTTTATACGCTTTTGTTCTCCTCATCAGATCATGGCTCCTTAACGATTGCAAATAAGTCAGTCATATGGTGCAACATATAATCTGGGTTAAATTGTTTTAAGAAATCTTCACCTTTAAGTGACCAGGCGACACCTGCCGTTCGAACTCCAGCATTTTTTCCGCCTTCTATATCATGAGAATTATCACCAATCATGATGGCCTCATCTTTTTGTAACCCAAGCTTTTCTAATGCAAATAAAATAGGCTCTGGATGGGGTTTAACATGTTGGACATCATCCGAACCAACTACTAATTCGAATAAATGAGTAGCCCCCATAACATTTAACCCACGCTCAATCATATCTCTTGTTTTAGTAGAAACAATTGCTAGTCGGATTCCCTCATTTTTTAGTTGTTCTAGTGTTGTTATAACTCCGTCGAATTCTGTTACCAATTCGTCATGATGTTCTCTATTCCATAAGCGATAATTCGCAATCATTTCATCAATTTCGTTTGGCGCAATTTGTTCAAAGGTTTCTTTTAATGACGGACCAATAAATTTTATGCAATCTTGTGGCGAATATTGCCCAGGAAATTTGTCTTCTAAAACATGCATAAATGTACGGATTATTAGATCATTTGTGTCTAATAATGTTCCATCGAAGTCGAATAATAATGCCTTAATCATACTTGGGTAACCTCATTTCTTACAGCTTTTAATTCTGCTTTTTTCCACCAATAAGATACTGCAATCGTTAGAACCAAAGCCGTAACTAAACGAATAAGCAGCAATGGCAAAATTGGTATGCCAAGTGGTGCAAATATCAATGTATCCTCAATTACTGCGTGACAAGCGACTAAGAATATGAAAACCAACGTTGCATCTTTTTTACTTACTCCATCCTCTTCTACTGCTTGAATCATGAGGCCAGCACCAAAGGCTAACCCAACAACCAAACCAGAAACTAGCGTCATCGAAGCATTCGGTTGTATTCCTAATAACTTTGTAACAGGCGTAAATTTTTGTGAGAATTTCTCTAAATAGTGAAGATCTCTTAAAAACTGAACAATGACCATTAACGGAATAACAATTAATGCTAGTTGCAACACGCCTAGACTAGCTTTTTCCAGTCCTAATAAAAAAATCTCTCCCCAACCATTGGGGTCTACACTTTGATCTTGAACTAAACCATATTTAGCGACTTCTTCTCCACCATGCCAAAAGAATCGAATGACAAGTGCAGAAAGGAAAGCAAGACCAAGACGAATCACAAGGACAATCCATAATTTCACTCCAACTCGAAGTGCAACCCCAGTTTCAATAAATAAGTTATGGGAAAAGGATAACATCATCGCTAAAATAAAAACCTCTTTTACAGTTAGTTCTAGCGATAAGATCCCTGCAATACCTGCATATAGATTTAAAACATTTCCCAATACTAATGGAATGGCCGCTTCCCCTGGAAGACCCAATACCTTCATTAATGGTTCAATGACATTAATAACCCACGGTAACACCGGAGTAAATTGCAAAAGCGTCACAATTAATGTAATTGGAAAAATGACCTTACTTAATGTCCAAGTGGTTTTGACCCCCGCTAATAACCCCTTTTTTAATGAAGACATATTCTTTTCTCCTTTTACTTATCTTTATCTAAATATCGGACTACAGGGCGCACTTTCAGCCTACGATAAACAATTGCCACAATGGCGATCACAATCGCTAAAATAGATACAACCTGTGCTGAACGTAATTCCCCAATTAAATAAAGACTATCCGTTCTCATTCCTTCAATAAAGAATCGTCCAATTGAATACCAAATCATATAGGAGAAGAATATTTCACCTCGATGTAAATTTACTTTTCGAAGTGATAGAAGAAGAATAAGCCCAACTAAATTCCATAAAGATTCATATAAAAACGTTGGGTGAACATAGGTGCCTAGTTCTTCAATAAACATTTGTTCAATAATCCAATTTGGCAGCATTAAATTTTCTAAAAATTCCCTAGAAACAGGACCACCAAATGCCTCTTGGTTCATAAAGTTGCCCCAGCGACCAATGATTTGCCCTATTAATATACTAGGAGCTGCTATATCTGCTACCTTTAAAAAGCTAACTCCTTTTTTATGCGAAAAGATAAACGCTGTAATCACGGCACCAATTAATGCACCATGAATAGCGATTCCGCCGTTCCAAATTTGAATTATCTTCCCGGGATTTGCTCCGTAAAACTCCCATTTCATCGCAACATAATAAATTCGTGCAGAAATGATCGAAATTGGTATTGCCCATATTAATAAGTCAGCAAAAAAGTCTTCTGCTAGCCCTCGTTTTCTTGCTTCGGTTTGAGCCACAAAATACGCTAGTACGATGCCACTGGCAATTAGTATCCCATACCAACGTACTTCGATTGGCCCGATACTAATAGCAATTGGGTCAATGGCAAGTAAAATATTATTCATTTATTAACTCCTCTCAAGAACACTTCAACTCTTAGGTCTTATTTTAGTAATCGTCCATCTCATCATGTAAGGAAACCATTTCATCGAGTCGACGAGAAAATTCCTGCGCTGCATTAACCCCTAGTTTTTTCAAACGGTAATTCATAGCCGCCACTTCAATAATTACAGAAACGTTTCGACCTGGTCGAACAGGAATCGTCAGTTTCGTAATGTCAGTATCAATAATTTTCATTTTTTCTTCATCTAATCCAAGACGATCATATGTTTTTTCTGGATCCCATGTTTCTAATTCGATATTTAAAGTAATTCTTTTATATGGACGTACAGCACTTGCTCCGAATAGCGTTATAATATCGATAATGCCAATTCCTCGAATTTCAAGCAAATGCTCTAGTAAGGGTGGTGGACTTCCAATCAATAGATTTTCTGCTTCTTGACGAATTTCTACACAATCATCGGCTACAAGTCGATGTCCTTTTTTAATCAACTCTAAGGCTGTCTCACTTTTCCCTACGCCACTTTTCCCAGTTATAAGTACACCGATTCCATAAACATCCACTAATACTCCATGCACGGCTGTTTGTGGAGCAAGTTTACTTTCCAGGAAATTTGTAAGTCTACTGGAAAACCTCGTTGTTTTCATTGGTGTTAATAATACTGGTACATGATTTTGATTGGATGCATCAATAAGTTCCTGCGGTGCCTCCATATTATGTGAAACGACGATTGCAGGCGTATCTTCTGAACAAAGCTTTAACATCCTTTCAATCTTCACATCTTGTGGTAACATTTCAAAAAAAGATAATTCTGTTTTACCAATTAATTGAACTCGATTTGCAGGGTAATGTGTAAAATATCCCGCCATCTCAAGTCCTGGGCGTGAAATATCACTTGTTGTAATGTAACGGCCAATCCCCTCCTCGCCGCTAATTACAGCTAAATTAAACTTTTCCACAACATCTCTTGTCGATACTTGAATCATAAAGTAAAACTCCTTTACTTTCTCCTTGACATATAATAACTATTTTAGCATGTAACATAGCAATTGAAATGTAATTAGCGTCTAAATGTAAAAAAAGTGGGCGTTTTGCATATAATGGGTACTCTTTAAAGGGTTTCAAAACAAGGAGTTTCAATGGAAGGAATGGGCTGGCTGTGGGAATTTTAGTTTTGTTTGAGGGATCAATGATTTCTGGGAAACTCGAGGAACATAGAGAATCATAAAGTACGAGTGAATATTCCTATTTGGTAATCGTGGTGCTTTAGGTTTGATAATAACGGAAACAGTTTCGCTTAAATTAGAGGAAACTTATTTTGGGGTTAAAATAAAGGAACCTTTTTCGCTTATTTCATCAAAATCTTTAAATTTTACCTTATTTAGAGCAGTTAATGGAAATTTTTTCCCTTATTTCAGAATTCTTAGTCTCCACTTAATACAATAACGGAAAAATTTTCCCTTATATTGTTAAAAACCTATATTTTCCCTTTAAATAAAGGAACCTTTTTCCCTTATTTCATTCAAAATCCTTAAAATTCATCTTATTTTGAGCAGTTAACGGAAATTTTTTCCCTTATTTAGGCCTCCTAAGCCTCCGTTTATTACATTAACGGAAAAAACTTCCCTTAAACCGCACTCTGCACTCCACTAAAAAAAGCATGGAAATCCTCATTGATTCCCATGCACATAATCAAAAAAACTGTGGCATCAATTATTATATGCCACAGTTCAAGGTTATTATTTTTGTGTTGCTAACCAAGCAGCAGCAGCTTCTGCCTCTTCACCTTTAAGAATTCCAGGAGGCATACCACCTTGGCCGTTATTGATTACATTTAAAATTTCTTCTTCTGAAAGACGTGAACCAACATCAGCAATTTTTGGTGCTCCACCCATACCTTCTAAGTTCCCACCATGGCAAGTAGTACAGTTTTGTTGTACGAGTGCTTCACCATCAGCAGAAGCAGTTTCTTCAGTAGTTGTACCTTCGTCAGTTCCAGTGTCTGTATCGTTCGTACCTTCATCATTACCGCCACATGCAGCTAAGAAAAGAGCAGAGCCGAATACTAGTGCTAACCATGATTTTTTCATTATAATTTCCCTCCAAGAAAATATATTAAAATCACTACCCTCGACTAATTACGTCGTGATTTAAATAACAATTTAAGATCATGAATTGTCCGAGGGTTTACTTTATTCAGTTGGCGATTTAACAACACCACTGAAAAAAGTACCCATTCTAAAATGGGTTTTATTGCAGAATAAAGATAATTTAGTAATACCTTCCTAATTATAACAAACTTACACCCGTTTGAAACCTTCGCCCAATACTTCATAGGCATCAGAAACGATTACAAATGCAGCTGGATCAACGATTTTGATGACTTGTTTCAACTTTGTGAATTCGGTTTGGTATACAACTACCATTAACATGATTCGCTGTTCCCCTGTGTAACCACCAAAGGCAGGCATTTTTGTTACCCCACGATTGATTTCTGAATAAATCGCTTGGCGCATCTCTTCTGGCTTTTCGGTAATGATGTATACCATTTTTGATTGACTAAAACCAAGTTGAACAATATCAATCGTTTTTGTTGTGACAAATAAAGCAATTAATGCATATAAACCTTTTTCCACATCAAAAACGATAGCTGCACTTAAAACAACGAATCCATCAATCAGGAGAACGCTCGTCCCTAATGAAAGACCGGTGTACTTTGTTATAATTTGTGCTAATAAATCGGTGCCACCAGTTGAAGCATTCCCTTTAAACACGATTCCAATACCTAAGCCAACAACAATTCCGCCAAAAAGTGAACCTAGTAAGGGATTGGACGTTAATGGAGCTAAATCTTCAGTAAGAATTACGAACAATGGTAGTGCCAGTGTACCAACAAGCGATTTGATACCGAATTTTTTTCCTAAAGTCAAAACGCCCGCAATGAACAGTGGAATATTAAATGCATACTGCACTAGCCCTGCATTCCATCCAAAAAGGCCATATAAAATAGTACTAATCCCACTTACTCCACCCGAAGCTATTTGGTTAGGGAACAAAAATCCATTAAATGCAAGCGCTACAATGAATGCTCCGAGTAATACATAAATGTATTCTGAAATATTATGATTCGTTGAAAGTAATAATTTATTCTTATTATTTTTTCTCAATATTTTCTCCACCTGGAATATGATTTTTAGACTTGTATGCCACTAAGATGCTTTTGAATAAATTGCGCAAAAGTTTGGGCAAAAGTGTTTTGTAGTCAAACCGTCTATGTAGATTTTTCTCATTCATCTCATTCATTTAATTAACAAAATAGCAGAACAATGCCACGAGTCCTAGTAAATACTATGTATTATAAAAAGTCCTTGAATGAAGATAAAATTCACAAGATTATAACAGAAGGAGAAAACTTAATTTCAGAAAGAACTTTCCGCCCAAATTGTAGCCTCTCGGTATATATTTTCTATGTTTTCATATGTAAGATTTAACTCTTTTGCAAGTAATTCAATTTCGGAACAATTTAATTTACCTAAAGCAATACTAAATCGTAAATACGGTGTCATCTCTGTCTGATCATGGTTTATTGTTTTCTTCACATGCTCAGATAATGGGAGCCTTTGTAGAATTTTTTCAATTGGTCTCTCTAACAGCGTATCAATTAACGACAGTATACCCACAAGGAAATATTCTGGGGAATTATGCTTTGATTTCAATAGTGCAACACTTTCACACACTTTTGCCCTAAACAGTGAAGTATATAAAACCTCTTTAAACACATCCGTGTCAGGCTGTGTTTTCCCTTCACGCATTGCTAATAAGTAAATCGACTTTCGTAAATTGGATAACCCAATTAACATAATTGCCTGTTTTATTGAACTAATTCTAGGTTTTGAAGAACTAATAGCATTATTAGCTTTTTTCAATATATTGTAGGATAACGAAACATCATGCTCAATATACTCAGTTAATAAGGGAATATTAGGTTCCTGTTCTTTTAGCAACTCCAAAATTTTGAAGTAATGCAAAGTATTGACTGGTATATCTGTAGAAGCTAATATTTGAGGTTGTTCAAAGAAATAACCTTGAAATAATGTATAGCCTGATTCTTTTGCTACCTCAAATTGTTGCCTTGTTTCAACTTTTTCTGCAAGAAGCTGAATATGTGAAAATAGTTTTACTCTTTCTTCAATTTTCAACCTTTCTTCCCATGTTGAATTTAAAAAATCAACCTTTATGTAATCCGTGTAAGAAAAAAGCTCATTAAAAAATTGATTTTGTTCATCTAGAAGAAAATCATCTAGTGCTATTTTAAATCCCTGCTTTTTTAGTTCTTTCAATCGTTCTACTAATTTCATATTAACAGGAACAGTTTCCAATACTTCAATGACAATTTTTGAGGAATCTAAATAGTCAAATACTGAACTATAAAGTAAGTTTTCCGTAAAATTTATAAATCCAGGTAAGCCCTTTGTAACTTCTTCCATTCCAATAGACAAAAATGAATTAATGAGTACGTCTACAGTTGCTGCATCCGAGTCATTGTGCAGATAGGCATTTTTTGAAAATCCATTACGATATAAAAGCTCGTACGCAAATAATTCCTCATGTTTATTGAAAATAGGCTGCCTACCGATAAAAACTTCCACAAAAAAACCCTCTCTTTCTTGTAAATATAATTACTGTAAATGAATGTTAAATTTATAGGCATTTTATTATAACTCATAATAATACATTTTTCGCTATTCTAACTATTATTCTACTACATAAAACAATAAGAGAGTATAAAAGGAGGGTTAGGATGGGAATAGTGAGATTAGATAAAAAGGATCATATTACCTACATCACGCTAAATCGAACAGATGTATTAAATGCTTTAAACTATGAATTACTGTTAGAATTACAAACAATTATTGAAACCATTCACCTTGATTCATCTGTCCGCGTTGTTGTCATAACAGGAGCTGGAGATAAAGCCTTTTCAGTGGGGGCTGATTTAAAAGAAAGAAAATCATTACCTAATGAATTTGTTATTCGTAATCTAAATAAATTTAATGAAGTTTTTTCGTCAATTGAACAATTACCACAACCAACAATTTGTGCACTGAATGGTTACGCTTTTGGTGGGGGTCTTGAATTAGCATTGGCATGTGATTTCCGATTTGCAGCAGACCATATTACTATTGGGTTGACGGAAACAAGCCTTGGCATCATCCCTGGTGCTGGTGGTACACAACGATTACCGAGAATTATTGGTGAAACAAAAGCACTCGAACTTATTTTAACAGCTAAACGTATATCGGCTTTAGAGGCAATGGAATACGGATTGCTAACAAAAATTGTCCCTGCAGAACAACTATTAGAAGAGGTTAATCTCTTCGCTCAATCTATATTGCAAAATGCACCCATTGCTATTAATCAAGCTAAATTCGCAGTAAAACAAGGAATGAAGGTTGATATACAAACAGGTTTACAAATTGAACGTAAAGCCTACGAACTAACAATTCCAACCAAAGATCGCATTGAGGCACTTCAAGCATTTGCAGAAAAAAGGAAGCCAAATTTTAAAGGGAAATAAAGCTTCTGGAAAGATAGAAAAAACACCATTCACATGTGTGTGAATGGTGCTTACTTATACTTTTTTCTTCGAACGGAATGCGCCAATAATGGCCGGTAATACTGAAATAAATATGATAATCAAGATTACGGTTGAGAAGTTTTCTTTAATAACAGGGATATTCCCAAAGAAGTAGCCAGCTAGGGTACAAATAAGCACCCATAATGCACCGCCAAGAGCGTTATAAACTAAAAAATACGAATAATTCATTTTACTTGCTCCGGCTACAAACGGGATAAATGTACGAATAAATGGCATGAATCGTGCAAAGACGATTGTTTTCCCACCATGTTTATTAAAGAATCTTTGTGCTGCATCCATTTTTTCTTGGTTGATGATACGACCTAAAAATGAATTCGATGAAATCGTTAAACCTACCTTTTTCCCGATATGGTAGTTTAACGTATCTCCTAGTACAGCTGCTAAAAAGAATACTATGATTAATGTAACTAAATTGAAGGCATCCATAGCTGCTAGTGCACCGCTAGCAAATAATAAGGAATCCCCCGGTAAAAATGGCATAATCACGACTCCAGTTTCTACAAACACAATTGAGAAAATAATTCCGTATGACCATATTCCGAAATCTTGAATAATCTCAACTAAATGTTCATCAATATGTAGAATAAAGTCAATTAGACCCTGTATAAATGACATAATACTTCTCTCTTTCAATATGAATTTATTTTGCTTCTGTTCTAATGAAGTTGAAAAAATGAAACAGTTCATTCAGCGAATGCGCTAGCACCTATATTAAGAAGCATTTTTCATTATAATCTCTAAATCCTCTTTTAACCATACCTAATAATGAATATGCATTAGCATCATATCATCCCCGCAGGCTAAAGATATTTTTCAAACCAACTGACGATTTGACGTAACCGTTCGATCCGAAGATTCGGTGTCCCTGTTCGTGATAAGTTATGATTATTTTCAGGGAAGCGCACAAAGCTTATCTCTTTCTTCATCGTTTTAAGAGTCATAAATAGTTGCTCTGCTTGTTCAATTGGACATCTGAAATCCTTTTCGCTATGCAAGATTAATAAAGGCGTTTCTATATTCTTAGCATATTTCAGTGGTGAGTGATCCCATAATTTCTCTGGGTTCCTCATATCAGTGCCAAGTTGCCAATCTGTAAAATAATACCCTATATCTGAAACGCCGAAGAAACTAATCCAGTTGGATATACTTCTTTGTGTGACCGCTGCTTTAAATCGGTTTGTATGACCAACAATCCAGTTCGTCATAAACCCACCATAGCTACCGCCTGTTACTCCTAGTCGACTCTCATCAATCCAGCTATTTTCTTGAATTGCAAAATCTAGCCCAGATATGATGTCCTCATAATCGCCACCGCCATAGTCTCCGCGCACCGCGTTCACAAAGGTCTGACTATATCCATGGCTACCACGAGGATTCACATATAACACACCATATCCCTGTGCTGCTAACAGTTGTAACTCATGGAAAAACGTGTTCGAATACATTGTATGTGGGCCACCATGTATTTCAACAATTAAGGGATATTTTTTTCCCTCTTCCAAACGAATAGGCTTCATCATCCATCCATGTACATCTACTCCATCACCACTCTTATAACTAATTGGTGCGGGAGTTGCTAATTCAACTTCATTAAGAAATGCATCATGAAAATGAGTTAAATTTTTCCGATTCCCCGTTGTAATTTCGTAATGATACAATTCTCCAGGAGAAGTGGGATTCGAAACACAAACTAAAGCAAATAAGCCACCTTTTGAAACATCATAGTCATAAATGTGCTCTTCTTCAGGAGATGCTGGATATATGGCTCCATCTAATGTTCCGTAATAAAGTCGAACATCTCCCATTGAGGATAATCGAAAATAGTAATCGTTCGTTTCAGTCCAACAAATAGATGGTGCGTTCACCCCCTGTTGGATATCAGCAACAGCATAATCACCCACCGGAGAATCAATGCCTTCAGTTAAGTTCTGAGTTATATTAGTTAATGTATCAAATATATATAAACTAGCTTGTGTTGCGTTTTTATAGGAATCGTCACTACCCACATAAGCTACATAACGATTGTCTGGCGAAAACCTTGCACCACCAAAGTATCCATCCTGATTTACAATAACCATTTCTTCCTTAGTTTCAACATCAACTAAGTAAATTGGCTCGCTAAAGTTAAAATCTTAATTTTCTTCTCGATTTACTCCAATTATTAGCTTCTTACCATCAGAAGAAATGTCCATAATTTTGTGTGAATAGTTCCCTCGCGAAAATTGAGTAACCGACTGATCTCTTAATGAAATCATTGCAATTTGTGAGTAAACACCTTGTTTAACTAATCCTTCTCCACCAATTCCGTCCATTTTGTATTTCATTTGGTCAACAATATATGGTTTGGGAGGGTTCTTTTGCTCTTTATTGTTCTTTTCGAAAAAATCAGCGTCTTCTGTTATTTGACTAGTAATCCAAATTTCCCCCCCACAAGGAGACCATAAAAATGATTCTACTTCTGATTCGAAAGTTGTTATTTTTTTTGGTTCCCCACCATCTTTATTCATTAAATATAACCGGTTCTTTTCATCACGGTTGGAGATAAAGGCAACTTGGTTTCCGTCTGGAGACCATTGTGGATTTACGATTTTCTCTTTCCCAAATGTCCATTGTAAGACTTTTCCCGTTGAAAGCTCTATATGAAATAAATGAGAATAATACTTGTTATCTTCCTGATCCATTTGTGTTCTTATAAATATTGCTGATTCTCCGTCTGGTGAAATTCTTGGATTAGTAATCGATTGAATTTTATATAAATCTTCTGCATTTAATAGCCTTTTTGAAGTCACAAAATCACCCTTTTCTTCATATTTCGAATCGCGTATTTTATAGTTTAACATTCTTACATTTTCTGTCAATTCTCTCTTGGATATTAAAAAAAACTCTTTCCACCATGAAATTAGTGAAAAGAGTTTTAATGATCTGGAATTACTAACTCTCGTATACTGTATACTTTAATTAGTTTTCTCCATTTCTTTCAACTCACGTTTTAAGATCTTGCCTGTTGAGTTTTTTGGAATACGATCAATAAACTCAATTACTTCAGGTATTTTATATTTTGCTAAACTTTTAGCACAAAATTGTTGTAGTTCACAAATAGTAGAAGTGTTCTCTTTTAATGTAACGTATGCATAAACAGTTTCACCAAAATCCGGGTCTGGAATTCCCACTACTGCTGACTCTAAAACATTGGGATGAGAATATAGTACTTCCTCTACTTCACGAGGGTAAACATTGTATCCACCCACAATAATTAAATCTTTTTTCCGATCAACAATGTAAAAATAATCATCTTCATCTTTTCTTGCTAAATCACCGGTATAAAGCCATCCTTCACGAATTGCATTACTAGTTTCTTCAGGTAACTTATAATACCCTTTCATTACATTCGGTCCACGAACAACAAGCTCTCCTACTTCTCCTATTGGTACTTCGTTTCCTTGGTCATCTACTACTCTATTTTCGACATTAGGAATTGACATACCAATTGAACCTGGTTTCCGTTCCCGATTTAACGGGTTAAAACATGTTACTGGTGCTGCTTCAGATAATCCATAACCTTCAGAAACTTTTATGTTAAATCTCTCTTCAAAACTATGAAGCACTGAAATCGGTAAAGGTGCCCCACCTGATATAGCTAAACGCAGATATGAAAAATTCTCGGGATTCCCTTTTTTAAATTGACAAAGGAAATTCAACATGGTCGGCACTCCTGCAAAAACGGTAGCCTTTTGAGTTTCAGCTAATTCGTAAATTTCACTTGGACTAAATCTTGGCGCAATCAGAATATTAGCTCCTTTTAATAATGGCGCATTGGCCACTACGGTTAACCCAAAGACATGAAACAATGGTAATGTTGCAATAACCCTGTCCTCTGAACTCATTAAAAAGTGATTGGACACGTCCCGCGCATTAGAATATAAATTTTTGTGTGACAGCATTGCGCCCTTTGGATACCCTGTTGTACCCGAAGTATATAAAATAACTGCAGTATCTTCATGATCAATTTCAACACAATCAAATAAAGTAGTAATAGAATCTAATTCTTTATTAAATAATTTTACTTTTTCCTTTACTGACTCTGAAAGAATTGATACTTTTTCTTCTATTTTATTGGATGATTCGCAAATAAGATAACTTTCTACTTGAGGAAAGGCATGGATTCCTTTCTCAATCGTCTTTAAAAATGATTCTTCCGCAATAATTGCTTTAACGTCCCCATTGTTCACAATGTAAGTTATTTCATCCATTGTATAAATAGGGTTAATAGGTATAACTGTTACACCAGCCCTCATTGCAGCATAAAGTGAAATTAAAAATTCCGGTCTATTCCCAAGTAGTAAAGCAATATGTTCCCCTTTTTGTATATTCAAATGTCTAATAACAGAAGCAAATTGTCCGACAGCTTGTTCAAATTCACCATAGGTAATATCTTTCCCTTTATAATGAAAGGCAATACGATTTGGCTGTTCAAGCGCACGTTGTCGTACTTGTTCAACTAAATTCAAAAAACATACAGCCCCCTTCTAAGCCATAACCAAATTGTATACATTTTGTCAGTCACTAAAACATTGTAAAACAACAATAATTTTCTGACAATATATTTCTACTTTTCAAATAGTTTTTGTTCAAAAATTCAGTTTCTCACTATTTTTTCTAATAAGAGTACATTAATTTTAAGCTGCGAACGCTAGCTCCGAGGGCAACTGAAGCAAAACGGGTGTTCTTCACTTTTCTTTACTAATTTCGAACATGTGCAATATAACGCCAACGGATTAAATAATAATAGATTACTTGTACTAAGACTAATAATACAAAAGATAAAACAAATTCCTTTACGATTGATATATTAGCAATGTCTTGCAAAATCTTTTGTAACATGAAAAAAGCAAAGATAATATGCATCATAGCAATTCCCCATGGGAGGAAAAATTGCGGAAATAAATAATGTGAAACAAGGGTCTTCAACTCATTATCCGCTAAGCCCATTCGTTTCAGCACATCAAACTTTCTTTTCTCTGCATCTAGATTTGTATACAGTTTAAAATAAATAAAACTACCTGCTGCTAACAAAAAGACTGCTGCAACTAATAAACCAACTAACGTAAATAAAGAATAGGTTGCTAATAGGTACGAATAACTCAATCCAGCATTTTCAAAATAAAATGGTAAAGAATACTTATCTTTTAAATACTCATTTGAAACTATTCTAAAAATATCTAAACCAATATCAGTCGTTTCAATCCATTGTGGAATATCGAACGTAAATAAATGATACCCAGGTTCTTCGTCCGGGAAACCACTAAATGGTTTTTTTAATTTTTTAAAATCTCCATCACTAATAATAATTGAGTTTAAACTAACAATCGAACTAGGGAAAATCAACTCCGGATAAACACGATCAATCGTAATGGGTATATGATTTTCGACCAAAACAGTTCGGACTTTTGTTTTCGATAATTCCTTTATGGATTCTTCTGTATAAGGTATGAACATTGCTTCCCCTGGTAATAAACGAACCATTGGATAACCATAAGAAAATAATAGACTATTGATATCGGACTCTCTAAACACTTCTACCTCAAATTGAGTAAAGGAAGACGTTTGTTTAACAACATCAAAGTGTGTCATATGATAGGACAATCCCTTATCCTCTAATTGTTTAACAATCGAAGAAATATGCATCTCTTCATAGGGATTATCTGTATGTCCTTTGTAAATTAATCCAAGAGGGTTTAATTTATCGTATTGAGATGTGTACGATGACAACGTAGCAAGCGTTCCAATACATAAAAAGGCTAAAGATGATACCATCGTTACAATAAAAAACATTCTCCCATTATTCTTCATAATAAATGTCTGTTCTGCAATAGAGAGCATGTTTGCGTTTTTCCAATATAATTTCTTTTTCTTTCTAATTGCCTCCAATAAGTACTGAGTCGTATCAGAAAAGAATAAATATGTCCCCACTGTTATACATAACAAGACTAATGAAGCAATAGATATGACAGTTGCTTTTGTTGTGAAAAGAGCCAAAAGATATCCAGCAGCTATTAAAACCATTGCAAGGATTGCCTTTTTTCGAGAATAACTTTTATGGACAATTTCATTTTTATGGCCCTTCATGTAATCAATTAACTTTCGTTCTGATGAAAGATTCACACTAAGTTTAGTAATGACGATAAAAGCACTTGAATAAACGGTTACCGTTAATAAAAACGGCTTCCATGAAAAATATAAAGGAAGGTCCTCTAACATAAGTATTTCACGGACGATCATGAAGAAGAACTTTGAAAAGGCATAGCCAAATATCATCCCTAGGAAAATTGAAATTGTACCAATTAAGAGCGTTTCTAAAAAGATAAGTTTACTTAGCTGTCTTTTTTCCATTCCTAAGTGCAAAAGAATAGCAAATTCCTTACCTCTGGCCTCTAAAAATGCCTTCATGGAGTAAAAAATAAAGAACCAAGAAAATAATACTAAGATAACTTCCGCTATCACCATTCCGAGTATAGGTACATTTCCTAATAATCCGTCTTCAATCTCTGGATGAAATACCAACATAGAATAAATAAAAAACACAAAAACCGAAAAGAAGCTCGCCATAAAAAAGGCCGCATAGATTCGAAAGTTCCGAACGACATTACGGTAAGCGAATTGATGTAAGGTCACCTACTTGCCCTCCTCCTAACAAACTAAGCACATTTAATATGCGTTGGAAAAAAGTTTGGCGCCTGTCATCACGATAGATTTCATTAAAGTACTCTCCATCTTTTATAAACAAAACACGATCACAGAAACTTGCTGCGATTGGATCATGGGTAACCATGACGATCGTCGAATGTCTCTCTTTATTAATTTTACTTAGTAAATCTAGTACTTCTTTAGAATTGTTGGAATCTAGGTTTCCTGTCGGTTCATCCGCTAAAATAATGTTAGGTTCATGAATTAATGCCCTTGCGATTGCAGTACGTTGCGCCTGTCCACCGGAAATTTCGTTGGGACGCTTATATAAAAATGAATGTAAGCCTAATTTCTCCACTAGTCCCTTTAATCGTTCCTCCATCACATGTACTGGTTGTTGATCTAAAGTTAGTGGTAATACAATATTTTCTTCTACTGTAAGTGTTGGTAAAAGATTGAAGTCTTGGAACACAAACCCTAGCTGTCTTCGACGAAAATAAGCTAGCTCTGTTTTACTTAAAAAATGTGGCGTAATGCCATTTAAAATAATCTCACCTGAAGTTGGTTGGTCAATTGTGGAAATTAAATTAAGTAAAGTCGTCTTCCCACTACCTGAAGGACCCATCACAGCAATAAATTGCCCCTTTTCAACTTCAAAGCTTAGTTGATTTAACGCACGATGTGTTACTTTTCCTTCATAAACCTTTGTTACATCCTTCAATTGTAAAATTGGCATGATTAATCCCTCATTTAATCTGTTATTTAAATATTAGTGTTATGGTTGTTCCAACTCCAACTTGTGAGGTGATGATTAATTCGTGATTTAACTTTTCACATATTTCTTTTGCTAAAAATAACCCCATACCAGTAGACTCTCCAGTTTTCCGACCATTTTCTCCTGTAAAGAATGGTTTGGTCACTCGTGAAATATCCGATTGTGGTATGCCAATTCCTTCATCCTTGATTGTTAGAGTTATAGAAGAATCGGTTTTTTCTGCAAAAAATAATACCTTTTTATTTGGTTCAAATGTATATTTAACTGCATTCGTTACAAATTGCCCTAATACGAACCTTAACCATTTTGAATCACTTGCCACAATAAGATCTTCATCAATTTTCGTTTCTGGGAACACCCGATGTGTAATAAATAAACGTTTGTTCTCATTGATTGTTGCATTCACAATCTGTTTTAGATGAACTTGTTCAACTTGCATATCTTCCTCAAAATTTTCAAGTCTTGCGTTCATCAAGACCATCTCAATCCCTCTTTTTAGGCGATCCACTTCTTCTTGAACACTTTTTTTATCAAGAGGATCTCCTTCCTGTAATAGTAATTCTAGTACTGAAATCGGAGTTTTCATTTGATGGATCCATTGATTTAAAAATTGATCGTGTCTATTTTTCACCGCATACAATGTTTGCACCTCATGTTGATATAATCGGTACAATTCATGAAAGTAGTCCTCAGTCTGGGAATGTTCTGGTGACTTCGCATTTTTCTGTAAAGCGTCTTCCATCGAATTTGGTAAGTGTACAATTCGATTTAAGTAATTCTTTCGCATAATAAAACGCGCTGCCAAAAACGAAGTAATTAACACAATGCTAATTACAACAGAATAAACAGCTGTATCAATATTACGAAAACCATCTAACCAATAGAGAGAGAGTATGAACAAAACAACAATTAGTTCAAAGATTACAAATGAAATGTTCTCTTTTATAAAAAGCCGTAAACTCATTACATTTCCTCCGCACTTAAGATAAACCTATAACCCGCTCCACGTACGGTTTCAATGACTGAAACAACTCCATAATCCGTCAGTTTTTTTCGAACCCTTGTCATATTTACATTTAAAGTATTTTCATCGACAAAGGCTTGGTCATCCCATAGTTCCTCTAATAACTTTTCTCTTGGAACGACCTTTGGGGATTCACTTAGTAAAAGCTCTAAAATAGTACATTCTTTTTTCTGTAACGGAATTACATCATCCTTCAGGTGTAACTCCATTCTTTCAAGGTAAAGTGTTAATTGCCCTACCTTAATTGTCCTCTCTTCTAGTCTTACTGAATACTCACCATAAGTTCTCCTTAAATGGCTTTTGATTTTCGCTAGAACAATCTCATAATTAAACGGTTTTGTAATAAAGTCATCGCCGCCATTTTCTAATGCGAAGATTTGGTCCATTTCTCCAGATCGTGCGGATATAAAGATAATTGGACAAGTTGTGTGTTGACGAAGCTGTCGACACCAGTAATACCCATCATAGGAAGGTAAATTAATATCTAGTAAAACAATATGGGGGTCAAAAGCTATACACTCTTCGATAATTCCTTCAAAATTTTGTACAACTTCAACCTCATATTGATATTTCCTTAAAGTTTCTGCTAATAATGTTGCGATTTTCATATCATCTTCAACGATAAATATTCGTGTATTTTCCATTTTCATTCCACCTCTTCAGCTTTGAAAAGTTCATGCTAATTGTAACAGATTATAAGAATATTACGTGATACCTACGCACTCATCTTTTTTAAGAACTTTACAAATCAGAGCCGCAAGCATGCAATTTCACTTTTAAGAACAAAATTCTTATTAATAATTGATGTTAAAACCCACTCACACCTTACATTTCACTGCTTCCATTGCTTTAAAAAATAATTGTCTAAAAATTTCCGATTTCATATTGACGAAAGCTAACTGTTATAATACAATGTAAATAATCAACTCAGTAATATAACAGATTGTCCAGAAGGAGGGGCTCCACAATGTTAGAGAATGTAGTTGAATTCTTCAAGAACTTACCTGAAAAAGTTTGTGTTCAATGCGGTGATAAAATCGAAGAGCAAAGTGAATGCTACAGCAACACTTGTGATAAATGTAACTCTCTATAATCGGTTTTATTATTGATACACTATGCTTATTTTAAATCGCCAACAACTCTTGATTTCAACAAGATGAACCTATAATTAAATTGCTTACATGTAAAATCCTCAAAGCACGCTCATGCTTTGAGGATTCTTTTTAATGTGAGGAGTGTTCTCCATCACTTTCTGTATTCATTTTGGAATGGTCATCTGTACTAGTGTGTTCTTCCATATTTTCACCTGTATCACTGCTTTCGTCTTCAATGACTTTGCTCATATCCGGGTTTCCAGCAATAATTTGTTGCTTCGGCATGGTGTGCATTCCTCGCGCAGTTGTGTGAGCAAACATATAATAAACGCCGTCATGATCGAAAGTTATTTCCGCTTTATAAACACCATCTGCATCTAGCTTGCCTTCTATCATTTTAGCCTCTTCACGATGTCCGGATTCCCAAACTTCGAATTTAACAGATTCAGCATCATTAATATTTTCATTATTTTGTGTTACATGCGCTGCTAGTTCAACCGTTTCGTTAACCGCTACTTTCTCCGGTGTTAAGATGTGAACTTTTACTTCTAACGCCGAAACATCGACCGGTTCATCATTTGTATCGATCTCTGGTTCATTTGAAGAACATCCTAAAAGGAATAGCGGCACTGCTATTAAACTAACTAACCACTTTTTCATTTATATTTCCTCCATACATGGTATTGTAATTGTTACGATTGTACCTTTTCCTAACTCGCTTACTATTGCTAGCTTACCATTATGTTGTGTGACGAGTTGATCTACAATGCTTAACCCTAACCCACTTCCACCGTCTGCACGGCTTCTTGCTTTATTTACACGATAAAACCTCTCGGTAATATGAGGTAAATCTTCAGAAGGAATACCAATTCCATTATCGGCAATTTCAATCACTGCCTTTTCCTTCATTATTTTAGTCATTATGTTAACTTTTGAGCCTACCATCGAATAACGGATTGCGTTTTCAATGACATTGATAAAAATTTGCTTTAACTTTTCTTCATTGGCAAGGGCAATAATATTTTCATCTAATGAAACGCTTAGTGTAATTTTCTTATTTTCTGCTTGCTGTTCCAATAGTTTTACAGAATCCCTAACTGTTTCAGCTAATACAATTGGGTATAGTTCTAGATCCTCTATATTATTTTTAGACCTTGCGAGCTGAAATATTTCATTTGTTAGTCTTTCCATTCTGTTTGCTTCACGAACAATTAACTCCATCGCCTCTTCTTTCTCTTTTCCTTCAACGAAGTTATTTTGAATGGCTTCACTATATCCTTTCACATAACTAATGGGTGTTCTCAGCTCATGGGAAACAGTTGCAAGAAACGTTCTTTGCTCCTCATCTTCTCTCTGAATTTCAGCAGCCATTTCATTAAAGGCTTCCGAAAGCTTTCCAATCTCATCTTTTGATGTAACACTAACCCGAGTTTCATAATTTCGCCGAGACATATTTTCTACTGCTTCATGTAATTCATTTAAAGGTTTCATAAGGAGTTGAATCCCTTTACGGACGAAATATCCTACGACAATAGCAAATAGTAAGACACTACTAATAAGAATGACCACTTCCTTTTTCGGAAGCTCGCTTATCTTCGCTAATGGGTAGTAAAGATACAATATCCCTTCTAAACGATCTTGATCAGTTAGTGGTAAGATAACGGAAATGACTTGTCGATCAAATCTCTTTTCATATCCTATTTTGGTAATATAATCTCCCTGAAGTAATTGCTTTCGCTCATCAGTACCAATCAATGTATCGTAATCAATTTCAAACGGTAAACAGGCACTTAACTCTTTAGGATTGCGAACGGCAAACACTTTGTAATTTGAAAACAGATTATACTGATCAACCTTGTCAACTAGTTCATCCGTCACTTTCCCACCGATGTACATTGTTTGTAGATTTTCTCCTACCTCAACCATCGAATCTTTCGTATGTTCTACATACAATTGCTCATAAATGATATCAGTAAAGACATACATAAATGCAATGGTAATAAATAAAAAGACGAGGATTAATGCCCATATTTTAATTGATAATTTTTTCATTTAAATTTTTTCAAAGCGATAGCCAATACCCCATACTGTTTGTATGTAATCGCTTGCTTCCTTTGATTCTTTTGCAAGTTTTAAACGTAGTGTCTTAATATGAGTATCAACAGTTCTTGTCCCACCTGCATATTCCATATCCCAAACTCGTTCTAAAAGTTGCTCCCTTGAATAAACGATATCTGGATTTTTTACAAATAAATATAAAAGTTCAAATTCCTTTAATGTTAATGGGATATGTTGATTACTCACAAAGGCTTTTCTAGCTACTTCATCAATCTTAATTGGACCAAACTCAATTGTTTTATGAGTTATTTGTGTATCACTCTTTCCAGTTCGTCTTAAAACCGCTGTTATTCTTGCGACAAGTTCACTTGCTGTAAATGGCTTTACAATGTAATCGTCCCCACCAATTGTTAAACCCTTTACTTTGTCATCGTTAGCGTCACGTGCGGTTAAGAAAATAACGGGAACCGAGGAGATTTTCCTTATATTTTCGCAAACGACAAATCCATCTTCCCCTGGCATCATCACATCTAATAACACAAGATCGATATCTTCATTAAAGATTGTATTATAAGCCTCTTCACCATTTGAAGCCGTATATGTCTTAAAGTTATATTTTGATAGAATCATTTTAACTAAATTACGCATGTCTTTTTCATCATCAACGATTAATATAGTCGTCATGTCCCTACCTCCCTAACTAATAATTGAAAAGGTCCTTTATTCGTCTCTATTTCTTTTTCTATTTTTCCGTTACGGATGAAGTACACTTTACTATCATCGTAACCAGCTACAACTATTTGGTCCCTTATATAAGTAACAGAAAAAGGATTAGCACCAACTTCGATGTGCCACAAAACCTTACCCGATAAATTCGTTACAACTAATTCATTCGATCCATGGTTTACAATATAAACTTCATGATCACTTTTGGCAAAACCAATCGGCATAAAGGCTGCTTCTAGAACACCTATATTTTTCCCGGTGTGTAAATCATAAATATCAACTGTCTGGTTTGGCTGACTTCCTTCCCCATGTCCACCAATCCAAATGGAATTCTTTTCAGGCACAACGACTATGCCATTTGAGGATTTATCGATCTCCCACTCTTGTTCAACTTCTAACGTTTTCATATTTAGAACTGATAGAACAGTATCTTTATAGTTTACAACATATAATTTCCCATCATGTGAAGCCATAGACATCGGATAATTTCCCAGTTTTGTTTGGTTTAATTTTTTCCCATTTAGGTCATAGCTCGTAACGGTATTATTAGCGCTGTTTGTTATAAAAAACAATTGGTTCTTTTCATCATAATAGGCATTTGTCGCACCTACTCCTGTTTCAATGGTTGCCTTCTTTTTTCCATTAGAAAGCTGATATAGGTCAGCTTCATTTAGTTCATGTCCATACATTAAAATTTGATCTTTTTGAATTAAGACAGCCCCTGTATAAGCCTTATCAAATTTCCATGTGGCAATCTTATCTCCTGATGGATCATAAAAGCTAACAGCTGGTTCCACAATATTTACAGCGCCGACAAAGGATTGATGATGATTAATAGGAGTAAAACCTTTTTCGGAACACCCTGTTAAAACCATAAGTATTGCAAGGAGTATAAAGACTTTTCTATCCTTCACTATGGTCATCACCTCCAAATCCTATCATACTGCAAAAATGTGAAGTTTAAATGAAACAATTAGTAAAATAGGTGAACTTAGAAAAGCGGAGGCGGTATAAGTGTCCCGTGCAGCTAGACACTGCTCAAACCTCGAAATTTTATACTATACAAAAAAATAGCCCTAAAAGCTTTTTTGCTTTTAGGGTCTATAATTTATTTGAGATTAATTGGCGTTCTGTAATATTTTCAATTAATTGAAGTGCTGCATTTCTTCCCTGTGTAATACAATCGGGTACACTAATGCCATCATATGAACTGCCAACTAGCATCACTTGTGGAAATTCATGTTGAATCTCTTCTTTCACCTGTTGCATCCGTTCGTCATGTCCTACCGTATATTGTGGCATTGATTGCTTCCAACGCGAAACATTCGTAAATTCTGGTGAACTAGTTATTCCGAGTGCTTTTTCTAAATCATTTCGGACAGTTCTCTCAATATCTTCATCTGATAATTCTACGATTGCTTCATCTCCAACGCGTCCAATATAAGCACGTAGTAAATCATACCCTGGTGGCGCTACATTATTCCATTTATGATTTAACCATGTACATGTTGTAATGGATAAATCACTATTTCTAGAAACGAAAAAATTTAGAGCGTCTTTATATTTATTTTCGCCATTTTGTTTAAATGCCATCGTCACAGTAGCAATTGTTGAGTAGTTCATGTTAGGTATGTCTTCTAAAAGCCCATCCTTTTGAAAAATGTCCTTCGTTACATTAAATGGCGTTGTCATAATCACTGCGTCGCATTTTATAGGGGCAATGTGATTCGAGTGAATCTTTACAGAACCATCATTTAAATTTTCAATTGCTTCGACTTTAATTCCCTTTAATATAGAACTTGGATGTAATTGCTTTTCCAATTCCTCTACTAAAGTTTCAAGCCCATTTTTAAAAGTGTTATATGTCTCCACATGCTCTTTTGCAATTGATTTGCCAGATTTATTTATGCCAAGAATTAAACTTCGATACTGTTTCTCTAATTGATAGAACTGCGGGAACATCGAGCGAATACTTAGATGATCAATATCTCCTGCAAATGTACCAGCAAGTATTGGTTCAACTAAATTTTCAACTACTTCTTTCCCAAAACGACGTCGAAAGAAATCACCTATTGGCTCGTCAGTTTGTTCTTTCGTTTTAGGTAATAAAAGATCGCCAACAGCTCTAATTTTACCAGTTAATGAAATTAATCCGGATGTAATGAATGAGGAGACTTCAAGTGACCCACCGAACATTATACCGTTTGGAATCGGGTACAATTGACTACCGACTGCAACGTAGGTTTGCCCTTTGTTGTTATTAACTAACTGTTGTTCTATTCCTAAATCACTCGCCAACTCCTGTACACTGTTTGAGTAGTCTAAAAAAGATTCAGGACCACGATCGATGATAAATCCATCTTTTCTCAAAGTTTGAATTTTACCACCTAACCGTAATGAAGACTCTATTAATACAACATCGATTGGCAAATTTTTCAGTTGTGCTTCCTTTTGTAAATAGAATGCCGCCGTTAAACCGGTAATACCACCACCAATAACGGCAACTTTTCGTCTAGTCAAAGTCACCCTCACCATCACCTCTAAGTTATTCTGCTAGCTTTTTATCGATCGCATCCACCATCGCATCAATAAATAAAGGATGTGTATTTGGCATTGGCGGACGACGATAATTCGCTCCAAGTTCTTCACATACTATTCTACATTCATAGTCATTATCATAAAGAACCTCTAAATGTTCTGTGACAAACCCTACTGGTGTATAAACAAACGAACGGAACCCTTTTTCTTTATAAAGGTCTCTTGTTAAATCTTGAACATCTGGTCCAAGCCAAGGTTCTGGAGTTTGTCCAGCCGATTGCCATCCTACTTCCACATTTTCAATACCCGTTGCTTCTTGAATTAAACGAGCTGTTTCGATTAATTGTTCCTCATATGGGTCCCCGGCTAATTTGATTTTTTCTGGTAAGGAGTGATTTGAAACGATTAGACAAGCTTTTTCTTGTTCTTCAGCCGACATTTCAGCAAATGCATTGTTAACTACTTGTTTCCAATATTCAATGAATTTTGGTTGATCGTACCAAGCCTCAACAGATGTGATTTTCATAGAGCTTCCTAATTTTTCAGCTGCTTCTTTAACACGTCCATTATACGATTTAATTGAGAATGTAGAGAAGTGTGGTGCAAGAACAATCGTTACCGCTTCTGTAATTTCATCCTTCACCATTGCTTCAACTGCATCTTCAATAAACGGATCAATGTGTTTTAATCCGATGTATAATTTATATTCCACTTCATCTTGTACTTCGTTTAAACGTTCACAAAGTGCCTGAGCTTGTTTTTTTGTCATCTCTGCTAGAGGTGAAATACCACCAATTGCTTTATATCGGCTTTTTAAATCTTCTAAATGCTCTTCAGATGGCTTACGACCGTGACGAATATGTGTATAATATCTTTCAATATCTTCTTCTTTATATGGCGTTCCATATGCCATGACTAGTAGTCCACGTACTGGTTTCATGTTTTCACCTCAAAAATTATTATTAGAAGACATATCTCTGCCAAGAACTGTACAAAGTATAAAAACGCCACTTCTTGCTCCTGCGGTTACTCGTCGCAAAATGCTTTAGTTGCAATACTTTGCGACCAATCATGTTGGCCGAGATGGTGTCATTTTATAATGCGGATATCCATGAACCTTTTACTTTCGTATCCGCCAAAAAAACTATTTGTATCAATTATCGTTCAAGTAAGCTAGCTTGCTCACGACTATATTCATGAATAAATGTAGTTAATCGTTTTAATACATCTGGGTTAACTTCAGGGAATACACCATGGCCTAAATTGAAGATATGGCCAGGTACTTGTAATCCTTGATCAATAATATCTTTTGCGCGTTGTTCGATCACATGCCAATCAGCTAAAAGAAGTGATGGATCTAGGTTCCCTTGAACTGCCTTCATAACGCCTAGTTCACGTGCTTTTCGAATTGGCATGCGCCAATCTAACCCTACTACATCGATCGGTAGGTCATTCCATTCGTTCACTAAATGACTTGCACCAACACCGAATAAAATTAGCGGTACATTTTCTTTTCGTAACTCAGCAAAAATACGAGTCATCACTGGTTTAATAAATACGCGATAATCCTCAACATTTAAAGCACCTACCCAAGAGTCAAATACTTGAATAGCTGTTGCTCCTGCTTCAACTTGAGCAGCGATATCTGCAATAATCATATCTGCTAGTTTGTCCATTAGACTAAACCAAGCTTTTGGTTCTGTTACCATAAAGGATTTCGTTTTATTATAATTGCGGGAAGGGCCCCCTTCAATCATATAACTCGCTAAAGTAAATGGTGCACCTGCAAATCCAATTAATGGAACGTCTAACTGTTCTTTTGTCAAAAGTTTAATCGTATCTAAGACAAAAGGAGTGTGTTCTTTTGCATTAAACTCTCCAAGTTTTTCTACATCCGCTACTGAACGAATTGGGTTAGAAATTACAGGACCTACACCTGCTTTAATTTTTACGTCAACACCAATTCCTGGCAATGGCGTTACAATATCTTTGTATAGAATTGCTGCATCTACATTGTATTGATCAACAGGTAATTTCGTAACGTAAGCACATAGTTCTGGTTGATGTGTAATTTCTTCTAATGAATATTTTTCTTTTATTTTTCTATATTCTGCTTGAGAACGTCCAGCTTGTCGCATAAACCAAACAGGTGTATAGTCTGTTCGCTCGCCTCTAGCGGCTCTGATTAATGTATCATTAAACTTTCTCATATTCTAACCCTTCCCCTCATGATCTAGTTAGCTTCGATGTAAATTGTAAATAGTCTACGATTTTTGGTAGCCTTTTCATACATCAAGGCATAAGTTTTAACAGTATAGGAATTCCTATACTGTAATTCGCTTTGTCTTATTTGTGTGTAGCGCAATCGTTACAAAAAACAATTGCTTTTTGCGGTTACTCGCCGCAGTAAGAAATTTGCTATATAAAGTTAAATCTTTTTCATTGATATCCGTTTACAGTCTATACTTTTCCAATAGTAAAGTATAGTTTTATCAATCAAATGTCATAAATTTGTACAATAACACCAAACAATTGGACCTTACTTTTTGACAAATATAAATTGGTTGTTTTTAATAAAAATTAAAATGAAGAACTTAGAATGGGGGATTAAAATGTTCTTTTTCATTACTTCCGGTACGGCTGATTATATGGAAAAACTAAGAATTAAATATAGTACTGAAAACATGTTTGTACTTCACGGTACAGGAAACTCTCTACTATTACATGAGACCGAAAATAAGAAATCGAAGTTTGCTACTCCCCGAAAACATGAAGTCATTGATCAATCAAATCAAATCGAACAAAGAGGATATTTCGTTTTAAACCATATCCCTGTTTCAGATGAAGGAAGGCCCATTTTTGAAAAGCGATTCCTAGAACGCTCCCGTGAAATTGAAAAAGAGCCTGGTTTTATAGCTTATCGATTATTACGCCCACTTGATTCAGACACTTATATTGTCCTTACACAATGGACTGGGCCGAATTCCTATGATGCCTGGAAAAATTCTAATTCCTTTATTAATGCACATGGTCAAAAACAACCTGGCGAGAGACGACAAAATATTTTCAACGCCGCAAGTTATGTAACAACTTATTCAGGAAAGCTTTCTGAAGAGAAATAAATATGAGTTACAAGCCGTTCATCCTTAAAGGACGGCTTTTTTGCTTGGGTGTGCGATGTCGGCAGTTGGCTCCTTTGTGAATAACCATCTGAATGAGTCACGACTTAGGAAGAAGCTGACTATGTTCTTATTTAAAAGCTTTTGGAGTGTGATTGAAGTCTTGGAATAGCGTTGATAGTTCAGATGAAGACTTTTGCATTGTCGTGAGCTTGGAATGCATGTGGCTCATTCACACGATGATTTTGGGAGTTGAGTTTGGATGTCATTCTTCCCTTTATGAACGACTTTTTGTTCCTGATTTTACCTTGGAATGTCGTTCATACCCTTGATGAAGTTCATCCTCGAACTCTCGCAATCCCATTTTGAACTTCATCGCCCTAATGAAGTTCATTCCACATGCCTTTTTCAACCTTTTTGAACTTCATTCCCCCGTTGAAATTCATCTCTATCATTCACAATCCCATTTTGAAGTTCATTCTCTATCATCGCAATCCCACCTTAATCTTCATCGCCACAATACCACCCTATCTTTACCACAATATAAAAGGAGCATTCATTACGAATGCCCCCGAATCCCCCTTGCCCTTACACTTCAATATTTAACCCCGTACCAAGTGTTTGCGCTTTTTTGTATACGCCTTTCGCAACTGCTAAGTCGTAGTAAGATGCACCAACAGATTTGAAGAATGTGATCTCCTCTTCAGTCTCGCGTCCATTCACTTTTCCACTTACTAGGCTTTCTAATTCGGCATAGACATCATTAAACGACCAAATTCCTTTTTTTTCTGCGTCCATCAACTCACCAGCTTCATCTTTTGCACCATGAAGGTCGTCCACCACAATTTTGGATGCCGTTTTAATCGTCGTATGGTCAATCTCATGCATATGTGGAAGATATGAGCCAACACCGTTTACATGTGTCCCAGGTCGTAAATACTCTCCATCAAATACCGGTGTTGTTGACTTCGTTGCACAGCAGATGATATCCGCTTTACTTACGGCATCATTTACTTCGTCGGCAATCTCAAATTCTACTTCAACACCAACCGCTTTTAATTGATTTGCAAAACTCATAGCTTTTTCTTTTGTACGATTAAATAATATGATTTTTGAAATACCACGAATCGCTAGAACACCCAGTGTTTGTTCAAAAGCCATTGCGCCTGTTCCAACGACTGTTAATACTTTTGCATCTTTTTTGGCAAGTGCATCTGTCGCTAAAGCCGTCATCGCTCCTGTGCGAAGTCTAGTTAAATAGGAAGCATTCATGACAGATAAATGCGAACCATCCTCTGTGCTTGTTAACACAATAATTCCTTGAGTTGTCGGTAGCTCTTTTGCAGGATTGTTCGGAAAGATGGTTACTACTTTCACTGCCGCTACTTTATTCTCTAGATCCGCACTCGGCATATAAAGGGATGTCGCACTTTCTTCTGGAAACTCCAAAACTGTACGATGTGGTGATTGTACTTTATTTTGAACTTTTGCAATTAACGTTTCTCGAACATCTCTAATGGCATCTTCCATTAAATAAAAACTTTTGATTTCCTCTTGGTTTAAAATAATCAATTCCCACACTCCAAATCTTCTAAACATTTATTAATTTACTGTTGTTGTTTCACGCTTTTCTACTTTTGCTTTATTTTCTACTTTTACACTATTAAACTCATCTAACTCTTGGTTGCTCTTTTCTTTTACTGCTAGTACAGCAATTAATGAAATAACTGCCGTTAAGATTATATAAATAGCAACAGGTACATAAGAATTGTTAAACTTCACAAGTAAAGCTGTTGCTACTAATGGTGCCGTACCACCTGCTAATGCAGCACCAATTTGGTAACCTAAAGAAACTCCCGTGTAACGAATTTTTGCATCAAAGATTTCTGAGAACATTGTTCCTAACACTGCTGTGATTGGTGCCCAAATGATCCCTAATCCAATAATTGTAGCAATTAAAAGCGTTGCAAATGTACGTTGTTCTAATAACATAAAATACGGGAATGCATATAACATCATGGCTACAGTACCGTATATATACACTTTTTTACGTCCAATTTTATCTGATAAATTACCCATAACAGGCATTAAGAATGTCGTCACAATCGTACCAATCATAACTGCTACTAACACTTGAGTACTTGTAAATCCTAAATTATTAGTTCCATAAGATACGATAAATGTGGCAAAGATATAGAATGGTGCCGTCTCAACAACTTTTCCACCAACTGCAATTAAAACCTCTTTCCAGTGGTATTTTAATGTATCTGCTATCGGTAGTTTCGGAATATCTCCGGATTCTTTTATTTTTTTGAATGATGGCGTTTCGTCAAGACCTTTACGAATCCAAAGACCGAATAACACTAAAACTGCACTTAAAATAAACGGAATTCTCCAACCCCAAGCAACGAATGCCTCTTGAGATACTACAGATGTAATAAATGTTAAAGCACCAGAACCTAAGAACATCCCTATTGTTACACCCATTTGAGGGAACGCACCAAATAACCCTCGTTTATCTTTTGGAGCATACTCTACAGCTAGTAGAAGTGAACCACCCATTCTCCTCCTATACCAATCCCTTGAATTAAACGTAATACAATTAATAGAATTGGAGCTGCCACACCAATTGCTTGGTATGTTGGAAGTACACCCATTAAAACAGTTGCACCACCCATGATTGTTAATGTAATTACTAATGTTTTCTTCCGACCAACTCGGTCACCAATATGACTGAAAATAACTCCACCTAATGGTCTAATTAAGAACGCCAGTGCTAATGACGCATATGCCAATAGCAACCCTACTGTTGGATCTTCTGCGACGAAGAACACTTGGTTAAATACTAAGGCTGCAACCGTCCCATAAAGGAAATAATCGAACCATTCAATTGAACTCCCTACTAAACTGGCAATCCAAACCTTTGTCATTTCTCTCCTACTCATACACATTCCCCCTTGCACGAAATTAAAGTGACACTTCAATAATTAATTAAAAAATTTTTGAAGCGTCACTTAAATTTATGTAAGTCAATTATTACATAGTTAGGAATTTTCGGTCAATATAATTTTAGCCATCCTCATCAAGTTCTATCAAGCTCTTTAGATGTTGAATTAAGTCTCCAGTAATCATTAAAAAAAAGAAACTTTTAAAATCTCCTATTTGAACTCGACATAATGTTGATTAAGCGCATTACCAATTCCCCCTGCAATTTATTAAATGCGCTAAATACAAATACATCGCTTTTTCAAATACAAGTTTTGAAGTAGAATCTGAATGACCACTTTATTTATCTCTTGAAATTCGATTGCCTTAAACTCTTAAAAAATGTACAAGTGTTTGAGTTAAATAAATCAGTAAAGTATAATTATCAATTGTTTAAGGATGTGATCAGATGACGATTGGCGAACAACTTCGAAGCATTAGAAAGAATCATAAAATGACGTTAAAAACCCTTTCTGAAAAAACCGGTGTATCTATTAGTTTTTTATCTCAAGTTGAGCGTAATAAATGTAATGTCACTCTGGAGTCTCTTAGAAAAATAAGTGATGCGTTAAATGTAAATCCAAGTGTCTTTTTCCCTCAAAATCAAGAAGATGATTCTAATAAACTTTATCCCTTTATTTATGAGGATTTATCAAATCAAATTACTGGGGCATCGTTTCATCCAATCTTAGTTACTTTAAAACCTAAAGAAAATATTGGGAAGGAATTCTCTCATTACGGACATGAATTTATCTATGTTCTTTCTGGGATTTTGACCATTTCTTTAGAAGGAAAAACCTTTGAATTGAATGAAACGGAGTCTTATATGTTTGATTCATCGCGTAATCATTATTGGTGGAATAATAGTGATGAAGATGTTCATTTTCTTTTAGTTTCAACTCTATAACATAAGAAAAAGCCGAGACACTCTATAAAACGAGTGCTTCGGCTTTTTTTAGTAAACAGGTGTTGGATTTTTCGATACTTTAAATGTTATTTCACTAATAATTAAAATAACCAATGCTGAAACAAAAAATAACGGTTGTCCGATTGAACAAAGCATGACAATGATTGCTTGAACAATCATAAATAATCTGATTAATTTGTGGACCCCTTTATTTCTCTGATTTTCTTCCACTGGAAATAGCATATCCATTCTAAATTCACTAGATGATAATAACGCATATTTTAACTGAATCGTTGTAGCAAAGGAAAGTGCAGCTGCTACAATCCAAGTTACGATAGGGATGTTCACGAAAAACGCAATAATTGCCGTTATGGCTGTTAAACGGACCCATAAGTAAAAATGATCGTCCGTTCGAACAAAAGTACGGAACACTAAATAACTTTGTGTATTTCTTTTATTAAACGGAACAAAATTATAAACAGAATTTAGCCATGAACGACGTCTAATTGACCCTCTTAAATGCGGTACATCGGTAAAGTAATTCGCAAATCGATAGAATCCCATCATACGATTTTGTTCTAGTTTAACAAAATGCTCATATGGAATTGGCTGTTCCCTCACCTTTTTCTTTAGTGAAAAATTATAAGCAACCAACAAGATGACATATATTAATCCCACTAAAAATCCTGTCGTTAAAACAGTTTGAACCGCCAATATGGAAAGTAATATACGAGCAATTCGATCAATCAGTACATGATTTCCACGATTACTGTAACGATAGTTGAACTCGATTTGAACATTACAATACTTTAATAAAATAATTAACAGTAAACCAATCCAAATTTCCGATGTTGATAAATCTGTAACAGCATTTAACAATGGAATCGATACTAAGTAAACAACCGCAACTAATCCTATTTGAGACCAAAAAGTCCAATTCAGAGCCTTTTTAAAGTAAACAAACATCTTTGACTCAACAGGCAATAAATACACTTGGTCTGGTTCTTTTAACAACGTTACTGGACGACTAAAACCTAAAACTAAGCCAATAATGATTGCTATTAGCCAAACTGCTGGAAAATCGTGATCTACAACTTTTAGCCATTCACTATATTGATAACCGACCGAGCCAATTACGAACACCATAACAATAGCCAAATGACCTGTAAAAACATACTTCATGTATTTCTGAACTTCATTCATATAATGAATAAATCTTTTTGACCAAACGCTTTGCAAGTTATTCATTGTCTTGCTCCTTCGTCATGGCAATATATAAATCGTCCAGTGTTGCATTTGGCATATTAAACGCTTTACGTAAATCAGCCATTGTCCCTTGAGCACGAACTCGGCCTTCATGGAGTAAAATAATTCGATCACAATGTTTTTCAGCTGTCGATAAAATATGTGTAGACATTAATACGGAAGCACCCTGATGTTTCTTTTCATCCATTTGATCAAGTAAAGATTGAATACCGAGTGGATCTAGTCCAACAAACGGTTCGTCAATAATATAAAGCGAAGGATTTACAAGAAACGCACACATAATCATTACTTTTTGGCGCATCCCTTTTGAGAAATGTGAAGGGAACCAATTTAGTCGTTTTTCCATTCGGAATTCTTTCAATAAAATTTCTGATCTTTCTTTTAATGTTTTTTCATCAATACCGTAAGCCATTGCTGTTAACTCTAAATGTTCTTTTAATGTTAACTCTTCATATAAGACAGGTGTTTCTGGAATATATGAAAATGAAGAACGGTACTGATCCATATTTTCCTTTAACGTTACACCGTTCAAGCGAATTTCACCATTTTGCGGAAGGAGTGTCCCGATAATATGCTTGATGGTTGTACTCTTCCCTGCTCCGTTTAAGCCAATTAATCCTACAAGCTCACCTTTTTCAATTGCAAAAGATAGATCTTTTATTACGGGTTTTCTTGTATATCCACCTGTAACATCTTTTAGTTGTAGCACTGTCATTTTAGTCACTCCTATTCTTGTTATCAGTTTAGCAAAAAAAGCGAATGGAATCAGTTCTCATATGTTAAAATGAATACAAAACTTGTCATGAGAGGATGTTTTTTATGAATGATTGCATTTTTTGTAAGATCGTTGATGGTACAATTCCAAGCACAAAAGTCTATGAAGATGAAAACGTATATGCATTTATGGATGTTTCCCCTTTAACAAAAGGACACACATTACTTGTCCCAAAAACGCATGTGAAAGATCTTTTTGAAATGCCGGAAGAAGTAGCAGCGAATCTTTATGCTGTTGCACCTAAAATTGCAAATGCCATTAAATCAGCTTTTAATCCTGCTGGTCTAAATACAATCAATAATAACGGCGCTTTTGCTGGTCAAACTGTTTTCCATTACCACCTGCATTTCATTCCTCGTTATGATGAAACAGATGGCTTAAAAGTAAAATGGGAAACAAAACAAAGTGAATTTACACCTGACGTATTAGGACAAGTTGCTGCACAAATTAAAGAAAACCTTAATTCTTAATAATTGGTTTTAAGTATGCTTTTCACTGCTCTAATATTCATTGGAGTAGTGAAATTATTTTTATAGTATTCTATTATAAGAGGTTGCAAATTATATCTAATAATATTAAAATCATCTTAAGTTTTCGCTAACGGCAATGAGTGCACGTTAGGAAAATCAAAAAGAGCTTAGTAGAGGAGAGCAAAGAAATGAATACGAAAAATTTAGTTTTAATGGCGCTTTTAGTTGGTGTTGGTACGGCTTTATATTTAGTCATCCCTGGCATTAATGGAGGCATGAAGCCAGACTTTATGTTAACAATGATGATTATTGGCATTCTTTTATTCCCAACTGTTAAAGAAACATTTTTAATTTCAGTTGCAACTGGTGTTTTGTCTGGTTTATTCTCAACATTCCCAGGAGGATTTGTTCCAAACGTTATTGATAAAGCAGTAACTGGCTTTGTAGTATTAGCAGTTGTGCTTGTGCTTCGCCACTTCGTACAAAAAATTGCAGTATCAACTGTTTTAGTTGGATTAGGTACAATGTTATCAGGTTCTGTTTTCTTATCAATGGCCTTAGCACTAACAGAAGTACCAATTGATTTCGCGGTAATGTTTGCTACAGTTGTTTTACCAGCTGTCGTAATGAATGCAATTGCATTTGTCATTATCTATCCAATTATTACGAACCTATTAAAACGTTCTAACTTTCAAACAAGTGTTACTAGAGCATAATTAATTTAAGTTTTAAAACCTGAAGCTACTTAATGTACATTTCCATTAAGTAGCTTCTTTTTCATTTTCTTATTTCATGGTTTAATAAGGGTAGAAAAAGGAAACTTTCTTATTAGGGATCACACAAAGGAGATGATGTACATGAAAGCAAAACCATTTTTAATTGGTCTATCTGCAGGTATACTCGGCGGAATGACAGCTATACTTTTCACTGCTCCACAATCAGGGAAAGAACTACGCACTAATGTAAGGTACAACTCAGTTAAAGCGAAAGATGACCTTTTGAATGTAAAAAAACAGGTTGTCCAAGTAAAAGAATCCGTTTCTACACTAAAAAGCGAAGCAAGAAATAATATACCGAAAATAATTAGTGAACTTAAAGAGTCAATTACTAAATATAAACAAGAAATCGAACCACAAACTGAAAAACTAAAACAAGAAATAGAAAGTTTACAGCAATCTATTACAGAAATCGAGAATAATTTATCAGAAGCAAATAATAAAAAAGAAAATAAATAACAAAAACCTGTAGTACTTTTTACCCAAAACAAACCTAATTCGCAACCCACGATCTACTATTTTTATCATAAAATAGTATTTTTAAAACATGTTTCAATTATTCAATTTTTCTAACTTTAAACTTTTTTCTTTTATTGCTATAATATTTAAAACAAACGCTACGAAAGAAGAAGGTGAATGGTTTGTCTGGAGAATCTTATACAATGAAAGATGCTATGCTTTACAGTCAAAGAGTTGCGCAATTATCTAAGGCACTTTGGAAAGCGGTTGAAAAAGATTGGCAGAATTGGATTAAGCCTTACGATTTAAACATTAACGAACATCATATTCTATGGATTTCATTCCATTTGAAAGGTGCATCAATTTCAGATATTGCTAGATTCGGTGTAATGCACGTTTCAACTGCTTTTAACTTTTCTAAGAAATTAGAAGAACGCGGGTATTTAACTTTCTCTAAACGAGATGATGACAAACGTAACACATATGTAGATTTAACTGACGAAGGCAATGCGTTAATTCTTAAAATGTACGATCATTATCATGATTCTAACCATTCAATCATAGATGGATCACTGCCATTAAAAGAATTGTATGGTAGATTCCCAGAATTTTTAGATGTTATGGCTGTTATTCGAAACATCTATGGTGAAGATTTTATTGAAATTTTTGACCGTTCCTTCAGTAATTTTAAAAGTTCACTTGAAGAGCATGAAGACCGTTTAATCGCTAGAAGCTAGAGAGTTTTGTAGAATAACAGGCTACATTTATTTAATGAAAGATGATGGTACTTCTTTTATTAAAATGTGAACAAAGAATAAATTGTTAATTTCATGTCAACATTTTGGGATGAGTGTAGTAATACACTCATTTTTTGTTTACAATAATCTTTATCTTAAAATTTTAAGGAGTATCATACATGCATTGCTGGAAAACAATTAATGTCCAACGAGAATATGGACCAACCAGATTAGCAATATTGTGTTCCATTATTTTTGTGATTGTATTTTCCTTTTCGTTCGTATTTCTAAGCCCATTACCTCCTGCAATATATAATGATGACTTTATATGGGTCTTTTTTATTTGTATTTTTGTACTTTACCCGATCCATAAATTGGTTCATTATTATTCGTTATTTAACTATAGAAAGAACGTTAAGATTAAAGTACGTTTTGAATTAATTCTAATTATTAACATTCGAATCAAAAACATGATTCCTAAAAAAAGGTACATTTTTACACTTCTCTCACCTTTTTTAATTTTAAATTCAGCGTTAATTATGGTTACACTTTTTTATCCGCAGTATTCGCATTATAGCTGCATACTCCTCGCCATGCATTGCAGTATTTGTTTAATTGATTTGTTATTTGTTATAGACCTGGTAGGTGCACCTAAAGAAGCAGTAATCGAGGAAACTCCAAAGGGATATGAAATTTTAGTACCACCAAATTTTTAATGGCTATACACTTGTCATTTATTAACATCATTGATATTCTTAAAGGAAGTGAGAGAGGGGAGGAATAGACTTGCTACTATTAGTTGTAGTGCTATTCTCGTGTGTTTATTTATTACAAATAAACAGAATGACATATGCACTTTGTATTCAAAAAGAAATCCCTGAAGAGAGACACCCCAAAATATTCCGAACTATAAATGTTCTTATTACGATCTTATTAGTTTCTTTTTATATTGAAGTTTCTGTTGCAATGTAAAACAAAGTAAAAAAGAAGCTAAAGGTTTTTTTAATCCCTTTAGCCTCTTTTCAAATTGCGCAATTTAGATTAGTACATGAACGCTGCACCAACGATAATTAATAAAATGAATAATACAACTAGAAGCGCGAAGCCACTGTTGTAACCGCCGCCGTAAGAACTACCCATCTCGAACACCTCCTTTCAAAGTCTATATTATTCAACGGAGTTATTCGAATCTAGGCAAGGGACATGGAACCGTTTCGTTTTTTTTACGTTTTTGTTATAGTTAACATATTTAAATACGAGGAGAGTTTATATTAATATGAAAAAGACATTTATGGCACTAACGCTTGCTACTTCTGTATTCGCACTTTCAGCATGTGGAAATACAGGTGATGAAGTCGTTGTATCATCAGAATATGGCGATATCACTAAAGATCAATTTTACGATGAAATTAAATCACTTGCTGGTAATGCATTACTTGAACAAGTAGTTATCGAACAAATTTTAGAAAACAACTATAAAGTGACAGATGAAGAAGTTGACGAACAGTTCAATTCAATGAAAGAACAATACGGTGATTCTTTTGCATCTGTATTAGAAGCAAATGGTTTAACTGAGAAAGCATTTAAAGACAACGTACGCTTCTCTCTTCTACAAGAAAAAGCCATTAAAGACGTAGAAGTAACAGATGAAGAAATTAAAAAATATTACGACCAAGCAAAATATGAGTTAAATGCGCGTCATATTTTAGTAGCTGATGAAAAAACGGCTAAAGAAGTGGAAGATAAACTTAAAAAAGGTGAAGATTTCGCTAAATTAGCAAAAGAATATTCTCAAGATGGCTCAGCTGCAGAAGGTGGAGAATTAGGTTGGTTCACAGTTGGAACTATGGTTCCGGAATTTAACGATGCAGCATATGCTCTTGAATTAAACAAAGTAAGTGAACCAGTTAAAACTGAATTCGGTTACCATATTATTGAAATTACGGACAAGCGTGAAGTAAAAGACTATGGTACTTTAGAAGAGAAAAAAGATGAAATCAAAGAAACAATCGCGGCAACTAAAGGTGATTGGGATGCAAAAGTTGCTGAGTTAGTTAAAGATGCAAAAGTCAATATTAAAGATGAAGATTTAAAAAGCGCTTTAAATAAATACGACACTTCTTCAAAAGATTCTAAAGAAGAAGAAAAAGCAGCTGAAAAATAATAAAAAAACGCGTAACTCCTTTATAAGGGGTACGCGTTTTTTTATTTAATCCGTCTTAGCTTAACGAATTTGTATTGTTCTCTCCTTGTTTAAAAGGTGTGAGACATCTACTGAATGAAAAATTATATTTTCTTAACGAACTCTGATTTTAATTTCATCGCACCAAAGCCATCGATTTTACAATCAATGTTATGGTCACCTTCGACTAGTCGGATATTTTTAACTTTTGTTCCGATTTTTAATGTTGAAGAACTACCCTTTACTTTTAAGTCTTTGATGACAGATACAGTATCTCCATCTTGTAACAGATTGCCATTGAAATCTTTTACAACTAGAGACGTTTCTTCCACCGCATCCTCCTCAGACCATTCATAAGCACATTCAGGGCAAACATACAAATCGCCATCTAAATATGTATATTCCGAGTTACACTTTGGACAGTTTGGTAAATTCAATTTTATGAACCCCTTTTCATTAATTTTCTATAAGTTTTATATTAGCTTTTTCTAAGGTAACATACTTAAATTCTATTATGAATGAAGTTTCGTCAATACTATACTTTATTCAAAAGTCGGTTTGTAAAAAGAACGATTATCTAACGCAAATAGTCTTTCAGTAAATTCACCAGGTTTAGTTTTTGATAGAGCTCTAGTTAGCATGTTCATTTTCGCATCAACATTATCAATATAATGCAAAATTTCAGCTTCTTGAATCATCGGTTTTTTCGGGCTTCCCCATTCTTCTTTCCCGTGATGCGACAAAACGATATGTTTTAAAATCGTTACTTCCTCTCCATCAATCTCTAACTCTTTTGCTGCCTGCCCTATTTCATCAACCATAATGGAAATATGGCCTAATAAATTCCCTTCGATCGTATAGGTTGTCGCAATGGGACCAGAAAGTTCTTTGACTTTACCGATATCGTGCAAAATGATACCAGAATAAATCAAATCTTTATTTAACGTTGGGTAAAGGTCACAAATGGCTTTCCCTAATCGCAACATCGAAACAACATGATCAAGTAATCCTGAGGCATAATCATGGTGGTTTTTAGAGGCAGCTGGGAAAACTAAAATTTCTGGTTGATATTTTTTAATCATATATCTTGTAATTCTTGATATATTTGGATTTTTAATTTCAAAGAAAAACTGAGTTAGCTCTTCAAAAAGTTGTTCTTTCGGTGTAGTCGAAGATGGTAATAAATCATGGATTTGAACTCCCTCTTCAGGCTTAGCTACACGAATCTGCTTAATGCGAAGTTGATTTTTTCCACGGTAATCATGGATTTCCCCACCGACACGTACAATCACTTCAGCTTGGTATTTTTGTTCATGTTCTTCATTTGTATCCCATAACTTTGCTTCAATATCGCCACTCTTATCCTGTAAAATGAGTGTCATAAAAGGTTTTCCAACAGTGGTTACCCCTTTGGTTGCCTGTTTAATTAATAAAAACTGATCTACTGGTTCCCCTGCCTGGAGTTGCGTAATACCTTTCATAAAGAAACCCCTCCTTTTATCTACAATCGATTTATACTATTCATCAATTAATATTGTACCATGTGACATTCACTCATAGTACGAAAACATCACTATCTATACTTTTTTAGGACATGATGTTAATTTAATTTTCATATATAATTGTAAATATCTACAAGGGAAAGGATGGGATATGATGGAGAATTATCGTTTCACAGCATTTGAAAAGTCGGGGAAGGTTTTATTTGATGAAGTATGGAGCTTTGAAAATGAAGCAAAGGCAAAAGCTGAAGGACAAAAAGAAATTGAATTAAGAGGCGTAGCAGCTCAAACACATCGTCTAGTAAATTCAGCAGGAAAACTAATACTCTTTCATGTCTAATCGATTATCGTTTTAGTCTGAAAAATAACTTCTTGATGATGTTCCTTTTCGGATGCCATTTCCTCACATTTTAAACTTCATTACACAGATAAAAAGGCTGATTAGAATCAAAATTTCTAAGCAGCCTCTACCACTATTTAAATTTATTTGCCCTTAAATTGTTGAATTCGTTTTTCGATGAAGGCTTTTATTCCTTCTAGATGATCTTCGGTTTTTCTCATTCGTAACTGCGCTTCTGTCTCCATTTTTAAGGTATTTTCAAGTTCCGACAATTTTTGAGCGTGCAGAATTTTTTTCGTTTCAAGCATCGCCAGAATTGGAGAAGATAAAAACTTTCCAACAATCTGATCAACCATCGCTTCGATTTCACCATCATCTGCTTTGTGATCAATTAACCCTAATTTTAAAGCCTCATTGCCATCCATCACGTTACCTTTCCAGATGAATTGTTTCGCTTTTGGTGTTCCCACTCGTTCTTTCATAAAGAAATGTCCGCCACCATCAGGAATCAATCCAATGCCAATGAAATTCATTGCAAGTTTACTGTTTTCTTCCGCAACAATTACATCACTCGCCAACGCTAAACTAAAGCCAAGTCCAGCAGCTGCACCATGGATTTGGGTAATTGTAATCATTGGTAATTGGTAAAAGGCAAGGGTCAAACGCGTGATATAACTCATGATTTGTTCAAAATCTTTCGGATCTCCTGACGTTAACATCATTTTGATGTCTCCGCCCGCTGAGAATGCTTTCCCTTCTCCCTTAAGGACAAGGATTTGTATTTCTTTATTTTCCCTTAGCAATTCAAAACATTGAGCTAATTCCTGTATCATCGTAAAATTCATTGCGTTCATGACATTAGGTCGATTTAACGAAACAGTTGCTCGACGTTCAGCATACTCTACTTGAATTGATTCAAAGTCCATTCCCACAACCCCTTTCATCCATATTTTTATTTTACATATTCTTTTTTATCACCCAATATCCTTTATTTATAATCCACATTCCCTTCTTTTGTTAACCGGTTCTTCGGACTCATACTAAATGGTGAACTTATTATGTGAATATTTCTTTGAAATTAATTTAACTTTCTAAATTATAAAACAAATTTCAATATATACGAACATTACAATATAAAAAACTCCTTTTCGTTCGTAAACCAGTTGTTTATTTAAGCGTTTTCATACCTATTATTAATTTTTTCTAAAAATTCTGTTGACAAGAACCTACAATCGGGATTATGATGTTATCAAATTTAATCAACGAAAAATATTATGACGGAGACATGCTCTTTCATTTTGAAATCTAAGAGAGTTGGTGTTTGGTGCGAACCAACGTTTTCAATGAAAGTAGTTCCACTCCCGAATAGATAGGCGGAACTTCTTAGTAAGCTTATCCGTGTTATGCACGTTACGCATACTTAAGGTTGTGCGAAAAGTTTTCAAAATCTTTTGCCAACGAAAAAAGGGTGGTACCGCGTAAGTAGATTATTATAGCTTTTCGCCCCTTACATACTAGAGTGTAGGGGCGGAAGGCTTTTTATTTCTAGTGAAAGAGAGACACATGCTCACTATTCATTAAGAATGGGTCAATCGTTTCATACATTCTAAATTTGATTAATAGCTTTTCCCAAATTCTATCCAATCACATGAAAAAGGAAGGTAATTAACCCATGGTAACTAAAATCGCAACTGCTACAGACGTCATTAATGTTTTTATCGCTGATCCACTAAGCGAGGATGGTATTCAACCTCTTCGTCAAGAAACTGACTTAAACTTAAATGTAATTATCGATACAGGTCTTACTCCAGAAGAATTAATTAGCAAAATTGCTGATGTAGATGTTTTATTAGTTCGTAGTCAAACAAAAGTAACTCGCGAAATTATTCAAGCTGCAAAAAACTTAAAATTAATCGGCCGCGCTGGAGTTGGTGTTGATAACATCGACCTTAACGCTGCAACTGAACACGGTATCATTGTAGTAAACGCTCCAGATGGAAATACAAACTCTGCAGCTGAACATACAATCGCTATGATGACTTCACTTGCTCGTCATATCCCACAAGCATATAACACTTTAAAAAATGGTAAATGGGACCGCAAATCTTATGTTGGTGTGGAACTTAAAAATAAAATTTTAGGTGTTGTAGGGTTTGGTCGTATCGGTGCCGAAGTAGCTTACCGTGCAAAAGGCCAACGTATGGAAGTTATGGCATATGACCCATTCTTAACTGAAGAACGAGCAAAAGAACTTGGCGTTACGAAAGCAACAGTTGAAGAAATTTGCCAAGCAGCTGATTTCATTACAGTTCATACACCACTTTTACCTGAAACACGCAACTTAATTAACAAAGAAAAATTCGATATGATGAAAACAGGCGTACGCATTATTAACTGTGCTCGCGGTGGAATCATTAACGAAGATGATTTATATGAAGCAATCGCAGAAGGTAAAGTAGCAGGTGCGGCTCTTGACGTATTCGTTGAAGAACCAGCAACTGATCACAAATTATTAACTTTACCAGAAGTAATTGCTACACCTCACTTAGGTGCATCTACAATTGAAGCACAAGAATCTGTTGCAGTTGACGTTTCTAATGACATTATTAAGTTCTATAAAACAGGAACTGTGACAAATCCAGTAAACATGCCTTCAATTCCAAAAGAATTACTTGCACAAGTAGAACCATTCTTCGAGTTAGCAGAAAAATTAGGTGCATTCCTTTCTCAAATTACTGAGGAAGCTATTAAAGAAGTAAATGTTTCTTACGCTGGTGAAGTGGCAAACTACGATGTTCGCCCACTAACATCTAACGCATTAAAAGGAATCTTAAAGAAAAACCATGGTGAAAATGTAAATGATGTAAATGCACGTTACTTATCTGAACGAATTGGCGTTAAAATTAATGAGCATAAAACAACAACTGCGAAAGGCTTCACAAACTTAATCACTGTTGAGGTGAAAACAGAGAACGAAGTACATACAGTAGCAGGTACATTACTTAACGGTCTAGGTGCTCGTATCGTGAAAGTTGAAAACTATGTTGTCGACGTGATTCCAACAGGTAAATTACTTTACATTAAAAACACTGACAAACCAGGTGCAATCGGTCGCGTAGCAACAAAATTAGCAGATAAAGATATCAACATTGCAACAATGCAAGTTGGTCGTGCACAAGTTGGTGGTACTGCTGTTATGATGCTTACAATCGATAACGAAGTAACAGAAGAAGACTTAGCATATGTTTCTCAACTAGAAAATATCGATGAAGTAAAAGCAATAACTCTTTAAAATGAAATGCGAAGAACGCCCGTTAGCTCCGACAACAACTGGAAGAACCGACAAAAGGTCGCTTTTTGACCTTGAAGGCGGTTCTGAAGTTGTCGAGGAGCTGGCGTTCGTAGCTAGACACTGTTCGCACTTCGGAATTTATTCTTATCTTTTAATCATAGGTAACTTTGGACAGTCCAAAGTTACCTTTTTTCATTTTCACTTCATAAATAACTTTTTTAGAATCCGTTCATACTATCTTCGAGATGAGAAAGGACGTGAGCAACATTTTAAACGAAAAACAAATGACAAGATTGAAAAAGATGTTAATTGAACAAAAAGAATCACTTTTAGTCCATCGTAAAATGGATGATGATACCGAATATTTAGAGCGCGGTAGTTTGCGTGACTCAGTCGATGAATTATCCACTGTTGATAATCATCCAGCTGATTTAGGAACAGAATTATATGAACGCGAAAAAGATATGGCGTTAAAGGTACATGATGAAGATGAATTAGCAAAAGTGAATGCAGCTTTAGTCAGAATGGAAAATGGTACATATGGAGTTTGTGAAGTTTGTCAACAAGGTATTCCATATGATCGATTATTGGCTATTCCTTATACAGCATTTTGTATCGAGCATACAGATGCGAAATCTGTTCCAACAGATCGTCCTGTCGAAGAGCAGGTCATCCTACCACCTGTAGATAATTCATTCTCAGGGAGAGATGATAAAGACGACATTCATGACTATGAGGATACATTCCAACTAGTGGCCAAATACGGAACTTCTGAAACTCCTTCAGATTTTGAAGGCGATTTTGAAGAATACAGTGAACTTTACGATGATAATGAGGAAATCGCTAATAATGATGATTTTGACTCATTCCACATTTCAGAAGTAGATGAGCTACCGGGGCAAATTTCAGCTAAGGAAATTGAAGAAAATCGTAAATACGACTATTTAGAGTAAAAAAGTAAAAACGTTCTGAGGCTTTTTCAGAACGTTTTTAAACTTTTAACTATGGAAACATTCTAATAGAAATTCTAATAAAGCGTACGGTGAGAGCGGTCTAACATGTTGAAACATGTCTTTTCGACTTGTCTTGAGGCCAACACGACGTTGGTCATGGGGGCAATGCCACACGACGTGGCGTTTTTGCCCCCGGATTTGTGTAAGGACCGCTCACATTTAATTTGCCCTTCTAAAATTTCCGGAATTTTTTCGCAGCTTACAGTGGTAGGCTGCGCTTTCTAAGAAAGGCTAACCTTCATTTATTTTATTTCTATCTAAACGTCTTGGAGTGTTAAAGTGTTTTCACAAGCTCTAAAAATTCTGTTAATGATGTTACTTCATAAGTTGGTGTTACTTCAGTTTGATTAGTGTTTCCTTCACGATTAATCCAAACATTGCGCATACCAACTCGAGAAGAACCTAAAATATCAGTATTTAAGTTATCGCCGACCATAATGCCTTCTTCAGCAGTGATTCCAGCTTTAGACATCATAAAATTAAATAATGATGCATTCGGTTTTCCTTCACCAAAATCTCCTGAAATAATCACATGATCAAAATATGTGCGAATTTCAGGGGTAATTTCTAATTTAAGATTTTGAAGGCTTGGTGCCCCATTTGTTAATAATACAAGCTGATACTTGCCTTTTAATTGATCTAGGATAGCATATGTATCTTCATAAACGAAAGGAGACTTTTTACGTTCTTCTACAAACCGTTCCCCAAGTTCAGCTCCTAGCTGCTGTTCATCTTCAATTCCTAAAGCTTTCAATCCATTCGTCCAAGCACTTTTACGGTAGTTTGGAACAATACCCTTCATTTTTTGGAAAGAATCAGTTGGATCGTCGAATGTACCCCAAAGTCCTTCAAAAGGGTTAATTCCAATTAAAACAGTATAATCATAAGTTTCATATGATTCATAAAGAGCTCTAGCTTCTTTCCTAACTGTACTCTCTAATTGTTGCGGGTCAACTTGAACTTTCGTCGCAGCATATTCACATGTTTTATCGAATGCAGTTTGAATACTTTTTTTATCCCACAATAATGTATCATCTAAGTCGAAAATAATGGTATGAATCGGCATCTTAATTCTCCTATTGAATTTAATCTTTTATTTAATTTTATCATATATTCAGAATTATTAGGACAACTCTTCAATATTTTGAAAGGTTCTCTTAAAAAGGAGTAAAGTAAGCATATATTTTAAATCTAAAAGTATAATATACACGTAAAACTTTTATGAAATGGGGTACCACAATGTTGAAAAAGCTTGCATCTGATGCACTTGGACTATCAGACATCGGTAAAGTAATCGAACCACAAGATTACAATAAAACAGAATCGGATGACTATGTTTTACACGAAAAAGGAGAACAAATATATTTTATTATTAAAACGAAATCAGACGAATATTGCTTTACTAATTTAGCACTTATTCATGTTGATGGAGATTCTGCAGTTAGTAAAAAGCGAACTTTAAGACGTTATGATTATAAATATAACCGAATTCGCAATGTATCTTTAGAAACTGCTGGTACAATTGACCTTGATGTTGAGATTAAGTTTACGATAGGTGAACGAAATTTAAGTATTGATATTAATAAAAACTTTGCAGAAAAAATTAAAGATCTATATAAAACACTCGTTGAAATGGAACGAATGATGAAAGAGAACGAAAAACATTCAAAATATGCATTAGAAAGTCTTGATATTGCAACAAGAAGTATTTCTGCTGCTGGATTTAACCAAACAGCCTCTCCTGCTGATTCCTTTAAATCCATCGTTGAATTTTCAAATCAATGGTTAACAGATAGCAGTAAAAAATACACAACTGAAGATTTCGGCAATGTATTCGATCTTTTTATTAAAAATTAAATTCACGTAAAATTTTAGGGCATCTCTACTTTTTTGAGATGCTTTTTTATATATCAAGTAATGGAAATAACAACATTACGCGATAATTATTATTTTTTGTACATAAATACAAGTTTCTTGTTATAAATGTATATATTTTATTGATTTCAGCAAATATAGTAGATATACTTTGATTACTTAAATATACTAGGTTACGAAAAGTAAATGTTATTTCAGTGAATACTTAATTGTTATTCACTTTTAATTTTACACTATAACTTACTTTTTACAACTTACTAATCAAAAATAATTAAGGAGGAAATAGTAATGAATAAACAACAATACATGTCATTATTAGTACGTGTAGTTTTCGGCTTTATGTTCTTTTATCATGGACTTGTAAAATTCCAAGGAGGAATTAGTAATATCGTTGCATATTTTGATTCACTTGGTCTGCCTGGTGGCCTTGCATATGCAATCGCAATCATTGAATTAGTTGGTGGATTATTATTAATTCTTGGTCTTGGAACTCGTATCATCGGGGCAATTTTTGCAATCATCATGGTTGGTGCAGTCTTTACAGCAAAACTTCCACTTGGATTATTTGGTGATGGAACTTACGCTGGATATGAGCTAGAAATTATCTACCTAGTTTTAGGTATCTACTACATCTTTGCACAACGTTCAAAGTTCTCATTGGACAACGTATTTTCAAAAAGTAAAGCAGCATAAATTATGCCAAAAAAAACGCTACTTCCATTCATTAGAAGTAGCGTTTTCTATTATTAAATTATTGCTTGTTTTGATTTTTGAGTTCTTTTAGTATGCTTTCAACACTCTTTTTTGTCTCAGAAGTCTCCTCTGCCAGTAGCCGAATGATATATCGTTCTCCATCATCTTGTATCGAAACAAGATCTCCTTCAGTTAGTTGAAGCCCAATTTCTGAACGATGGATGAGAAGTTGGTCTGTCTCTTCAGGCCGTTTTAAAAAGATTCCATAATCCCCTTCAAAACGGTCTAGTGTGTATTTATTTAAGCTCACTCATGATCTCTCCTTTAGGTTTAAAAGGTGTTCAGCTTCACTGAAATTAAGCTATATTTGCCAACTTTTTGTATCATAAAGCTATTTCCCTCTTTTGAAGCTGAACCGCTCGTAAGTCATTTTCAATACAATTGATGCTTCATTGTTATCTTCAGCTTTTTCATTAGTATTTAATACTTCAACTTAGAGCGATTTATCATTGTGGAATGATCCCCTGTTTGTGGAATTTTATTTAACATCGTATTGTACTAACGAAAAAATAGGTTAGGAGCATACTGACTCCCAACCTACATTACTATTGTTCAATATTTACTTTCCCATAAAGGTCATTTAGCATCTCGATTTTTCTCTCGATTGCTTCTTCATATGTCATGATATAGGCTGCAGGGTCTTTCGGATTATGATATTGAGTAATCTTCCCTGTTTCTGGATGAACAAATTTAGATGACGCACCACAACCAATTCCCAAAATTGTATGCGCCTCTTCCATAATAAGAATGTTGTAAATGCTTTCTTCACCTGGCTTTGAATAGCCCACGTTCTCTAAGTTCCCTAAAATATTTTTCTGTCTATAAAGATAATAAGGAACATAGCCATTTTCAGCAGTCCATTCTGTAGCCATTTGCATCATTTTAGAAACGGTATCACGATCTGCTACTTTATATTTATCTTTATTATGTGTCATTTCTGATGCTCGTTTAAATGATAACGTATGAACTGTTAATGATTCTGGCTGCATTTTCGCGCTTTCATCTAATGAATGTTGGAACTCTTCAATGCCTTCATTTGGTAATCCAATAATTAAATCCATATTGATGTTATTCATGCCAGAATTTCTTGATAACCAAAATTTATCAATCGTTTCTTGAACTGTATGATGACGACCAATTGCTTTTAACGTCTCATCTGTATAGGATTGAGGGTTAACGGAAATGCGATCAATTCCCCATTTTTTAAGTACTTCAATTTTTTCTAATGTAATCGTATCTGGGCGACCCGCCTCAACCGTAATCTCTCGAATTTTCTCTGGATTTGGGAACGATTCAAACATCGTTTTATATAATGCATCCATTTCCTCTGCCTCAATGGAAGTTGGTGTCCCCCCACCCCAATATACGGATGTAATATTCATATCATTCTCTTTAAGCCATTTCCCCATTGCGCGAATCTCAAGATGTAACCCATCGATAAACGATTCAACGCGACCAGCTTTACGATTACTTTGAATCGCATACGCAGGGAATGTACAATAGGCACATTTTGTTGGACAGAAAGGAACCCCAATATAAATAGAAAGCTCTTTTCCGATTTGGTCTAAATCAGGGATTGTAATTAATTGACGTTCAACAATCTCACGCATTAATGCAATCTTTGAGTCTGAAATTCGGAAATCCTTCTTTAAAATCGCAAAGATTTCTTCATCACTTTTACCTTCTTTTCGGTATTTATGATAAAGCTTCGTTGGACGAACTCCAGTTAAGATCCCCCATTGTTGAGTCATACCTGTATATTGTTCAAGCACATCTAACATGACATGCGACAATGCTCGCTTCATGCGGATATTTTGCTCTTTTTCTGTTCCTTCTGTTTCATAACCAATAGCGTAATTACTTGTATAAGATTGACCATCAACCGTTAACACACTTGATGTATGGATCGTGTAATCTTCATCGATTGAATGAGTAAATTGAATAGATAGATCTGCATCATCTGAAGATACAACGATTTTAGAGTCTTCATAAAATAAATTTGCTATATGGTTTAACACGCGATTCCAGTCTTCTCTAAACTGTTCATTCACTTGTATTTTTTTCATTGCTCAAACTCTCTTCCTAAATAATAATAGTAAATCTACCGTTTCATTTAAAATCACTTTTTCTATTGTAACAATCAATTGAAGTATCTGTCGATTTGTTTTTCTTCATTCAACATAAAAGACGGGGCTTATAGGATAATAATATATTTATCTCTAAGATAAGAAGCTAGTTCCAATTGTTATTAATTGCCTGAATGAAGAAAAATCCTCCGGTGGATGTCACGGATTTTGAGAGGGGTTCATTGTGCGAGGTATACAATTCGAAGAAAGTTGAAGGTGGTGGACGTGGGTGATTACGTACGCACTGAAAATTCGGAAGCACATATATCCAAGGCTTATTTGATTATACTAGCTGTGCTCGATTTGCGAGGCGAGTTTTTCTTGATGTAGAGTTTGCTATTACTCTTCTTGAACTTCATGGGCCAGATAAAGGACGAATTTTCTCTGCTTATGTTTGCCCTAGATACCTCCTCTTCGTACATTAACGGAAGAATTTTCCCTTATATTAAAAAATGCCTTTATTTTACCCGAAATAAGGGAAGTTTTTTCCCTTATCTCATCTAATCGTTGAATTTGACCATAATCTAGAGCAGTTAACGGAATTTTATTCCCTTATATCTGCCCTAGATGCCTCCTCTTCGTACATTAACGGAAAAAATTTCCCTTATATAAAAAAATCCTTATATCTTACCCGAAATAAGAGATGTTTTTTCCCTTATCTCATCAAAATGGTTGAGTTTCACCTTATTTACAGCAGTTAACTGAATCTGATGAAGTTCATTGTCGTTGATCTCCCAACTCTTTTTGAACTTCATGGTCACGTTCATGAAGAACTTGTTTCATAAAAAAAGACCACACTCCAAATAAAGTGTGGTCCGAAAATTTTATAGTCCATCATATAACGATTGGATTGGTTTAACAAAAATGCGATTAGCTTCTTCAATCACATTACTTACTGCCATTTCAGCTTCTAACATCGCTAAAATCTTTACGTTTTGTTGAGCTAATTGAGCAGCTTTTTGAACATAGTTGTATTCGTCTTCTAGCAACTCTTCTCCAGCAATTTGTTTTTGTTGTAGTTTCAGTTGAATATCACGGAAGTTTGTAAATAACTTTCTTGCTTCATCATCATTTTTTACAGCTTCTACTGCTTCTTTTAAAGTTAAAAACTCTTTTGTTTCACGTAAAGACGCCTCTAATTTATTCATGTCATTGTAAATGTTAGACAAAGGATTACCCACTCTCATTTTTAATTTAGCATAAATACAATCAAGCCTTGCACAATCCCAATGATGCCTCCAAGAACAGCTCCTAAAATGGTAATCATTTTTAATTCACGGCTGGCTATTCCAATGACAAGTTCCTCTAGTTTTTCAAGAGGGAATGAATCAACTTGTTCTCGGACCACTTCTTGTAAATTTAATCGATTTAACACATCTTCGAGTTTATTTTCGGCTACAACAAAACCTTTATCAACTATTTGGGGAATCAACTCATTTTTAGCCCATTCATTACCTTCTGGAAGGTAGTAGTTAATTGATTTATCTAGACGGTCTGTAATGGCAAGTTCCTTTTTTGCATATGTCTGTAAGTTTACTAGGATTGGTTCAAATTGTACATCTTTTAAATAATTCATTGCTGGTTGCTGTTTAAACTTATCCCATTCTTGTGAAATGATATTGACTAATAGGTTTTTAGTTCCTGGTGAATTTAAAAATTTCACAAGCTCACGTTGAATTTTTCCCACAAGAGAATGGGAATCGCCTAGAAACATTTGAATCATGCCGCCAAATGACCCCTTAGAAGATAAAAAGTCATCCATCATATTTCGGATCGTTGCCTCACCTTTTTCAGATACAAAATAATCTTCACCTTTATTTAAAATGTAAGTGACAATTTCCGGTATTTTTTTATTGATTGTCTGTTGGATATCTTCAGGTAGAAGCTGTTCGATTGACTTCGTAGATAATGTATTCTTTACTTGCAAAAATTGTTTTTCGATTACTAAGTCAACTTTTTCTTCAACTTTTTCAGGAATCCCATGAATGCCAGCTAATTTCACCCAATCTAAAATGGTCTTATCATTCGTAAAAATAATTTCTTCAATTTTTTGCTGGCTATAATTCAAAATATTTTTTCGGATATCTTCTGAAAGGAGCTTTTTCTTAAACACTTCTGGCGTTAACAGATATTTTGTGACAGTTTCACCTAATTGTTTAGCTAATTCGCCTCGTCTCTTTGGAATCAGTCCTGGGGTAAATGGTAGTTGCCATGATTTAATTTTGATTGCATTATAGGGTCTAAACAACATTTTGATGGCCAAGAAGTTTGTGAAACCTCCTATTAATGCTCCAACAACTGCCATAAATATAATTGTAATAATTGCGTTTTCCATTCGTATTCCTCTCATTCAATTCAAACTTATCTCATTATAACAAACGAGTTTAATGGAAAGAAAATGTTAGCCTTACAACCAATCTTTTAGTAAGATGAACTCAAGTTTGAAGTACAAGGGGGATGTACATGCTACAGCATTTCAATTTTAAACCGCTATTTGAAAATACCTCCATTCCAGGATGGGCGATTTCATTTTATTACAAACAACAGCGTTATAGTGCAGAATACATGAAAGACGGAAAAATATTATGGATTGGGGAAGCGCCAGCTGCAAAAGCAGATATTGAAAAAATGGTTCACGAATTAATGTTGTACCATGTTTATGATTAAGTAGTTCAACTAGAAGCAAGTACATTTATTTATACTTCTATAATAAGTTAAAGAGTCAAGGTTCATTTGAAGGGTGAACGTTAATTACAAAATTGGGTGTTAAAAAGCAGTTCATCGAGAGAATGAACTGCTTTTCTTGAGCGTATTAGAAGCTAAATCTTCTTCATCCATTCGATGAACGGGGGTTCCCGACTGATTCCACATTACCCCCCTCTTCATCCAGGTAATGTACAATTTTTCTCGGCTGTATCTCGATAAAAAATCCTAAGCCCATACTGCCTCTTGCGCCTTTCATGTAGCCTACCTCTAAAGACCCTTCGCCTTCACCGATTCCCTCTATAGCAACCCGGCCTGTAAGCGATACATTTTCTCGTAACGACCACCTAATGCTACCAGTTCTTCATGTGTACCACGTTCAACTATTTTGCCACGATCTAATACTAATATTTGGTCAGCATTTTTAATCGTAGATAATCGGTGGGCAATGATAAAAGTTGTTCTTCCTTGTTTTAATACGTCCATCGCATGCTGAATGATTTCTTCTGTCTCTGTATCAATATTAGAAGTGGCTTCATCTAATATCAAAATTGCTGGGTTAAATGCTAGCGCTCGAGCAAAGGATATGAGCTGGCGTTGACCAGAGGAAAGTGTACTACCCTTTTCTAAAACAGGTTCATCTAATCCTTTTTGAAGATTTTTCAGTACCCGCTCTCCGCCTACTGCTTCTAATGCTTTCTTTACAGTTTTTCGAGAAATTGTGGGGTCACCTAAACTCACATTCGTTTCAATTGTTCCTGTAAACAAGTAAGGATCTTGCAACACAATTCCCATATGTTTTCGTAATGCTTGTCGTGGTATTTCAACTATATTTTTTTCATCTATTTTTATTTCTCCTTTTTGTGGGTCATAAAATCGAAAAAGTAAATTCATAATTGAACTCTTTCCCGAACCGGTATGTCCTACTAAAGCAATGGTCTCTCCTTTTTTCGCAGTGAAACTTATGTTTTTCAAAACATATTCATCCTCTTTATAGGCAAAGCTAACATTGTTAAAAACTACATTTCCTTCGTATCTACTAACCATTTCAGTACTAACAGGTTCACCTTTATGATTTAGTAATTCAAATACTCTAGAACTCGCTACTAATGAACGCTCTAATTGGGAGAACTGATTCACCATATTTACGATTGGATTAAACAAACGTGTTATATAGTCAACGAAGGCATACAATGTACCCGCAGTGATTACTGTATTTGTTGTGACGGACTGTGTACCAAAGTAATAAATTAAGATGGCGAAAATGATTAGTCGAAGTACACCCACTAAATTAAAGGAAGTTGCAGAATCTAAGAACAATAGTTTTCGTTGATAGTGGTAATGTTCATCGTTCATACCTGCAAACTCATTTTTCATTTGTTCTTCACGTTTGAATGCTTGAATAATATTCATTCCATTAATCGCTTCATTGATCATCCCATTAATGTCCGCTATTTTTGTACGAACAACTTGATTATATTTGGAAGCAAATTTCCGATAACCGATCATCCAAAAATAAACGATTGGAACGACAATAAGTGAAATCGTAGCCATTTTCCAATTTAATAGAAAAAGTGCTACATACACCCCCAAAATTGAAATTGTACTACTCGCAAATTGCTGAAGCACTTGAACATACAAATTTCGTATCGCCTCAGTATCATTCGTTACACGCGCAACAATTTTCCCAGCTGGTAAGCGGTCAAAATATTCTATTGGCAAGGTTTGGATATGGCCAAAAACATCCTGACGAATCTTTTGGACAATACGGTTTGCACCAATTTGCAAATAGATGTACATAAAGTAGCGAAGAACTGCAGTTGACAGCTCTAACCCTAAAAACACTGTGAGTAGGATGAGAATTGGCTGAAAATCAATGATCCCAAGTGTCATATAATGGTCAATGATATATCTTGCAATAAAAGGACCTGCTAAGTCTGTTAACACACCAACTGTAAGGAAACTTAGGCCAATTAAAATGGGCCTTTTAAAAAGCAATGTATATTGAAACAACTTTTTATTAGTACTCATCATTCAGACACCCCCTCAAGTTGCTGGCGATCATATTGTTCTTTATACCAGCCCGACTTTGAAAGAAGTTCTTCGTGTGTACCTTCCTCAATAATTATTCCGTCATCTAACACGATAATCCAGTCTGCGTGATGAATGGCTGAAAGACGATGTGTTGTAATAATAGTCGTTTTTTCTTTTCTTTCACGCTGGATATTTTCAATAATTTTCGCTTCCGTTTTTGCATCAACTGCTGACAGTGAATCATCCAATATTAGGATCTCGGGATTTTTAATCAATGCTCGTGCAATGGAAACCCTTTGCTTTTGACCACCCGAAAGTGATACTCCCTTTTCTCCCACAAGTGTTTCAATTCCTAAAGGTAGATTCTCCAAATCCTTCTCGAAATCGGCAAGTCTAATCGCTTCCTGTAATCTAATTCTTCCACCGCCTTCAAGTCCAAATAGAATATTTTCTCTTATAGATCTGGAGAATAAAAAGTGATCTTGTGGAACATAACCAATCCAGTCCAAGACCTGCTCTTTCGGGATTTTGGCAATATCGACATCACCAAAAACAAGTTGACCTTCCCCAAGTGGATATTCTCTTAATAGCTGTTTTACGAAAGTAGTTTTACCTGCACCTGTTTTACCAACGACTCCAAGGGTTTGCCCCTTTTGTAAATGAACTGAAATACTTTGTAAATTCTTCCCTTGCGAAAATGGATATTGGAATGTATATTGTTCGAATCCAATGCTAGAAGGATTTACAGCTTTAAATGGATCATGAGAATCTTTAACATCCTCTTCATATTTTAACGTTTCTTGAACTCGATCTAGTGATGCATTTCCTTGCTGCATAACATTGATTAGTTCCCCAACTGCCATCACAGGCCACACAGCTAATCCTAAATAAACAGTAAATGTAATCAGTTGGCCAACAGACATTTCACCATTCGAAATTAGATTAGCCCCATACCCCAATGTCACAACGTAACTAATCCCAGTCCCAACTTTCGTGATTGGACCAAATAACGCATTAATTTTTGCAACATGGATATTTTTCTGAAATACTTCTTCACTCATTTCAGAAAAACGAGATTCGTCTTTCTTTTCTTGTACAAAGCCGCGGATTACTCGCACACCAGCAACTGATTCAAGAACATGATCATTTAAGGTACCAAATGAATTTTGGGCTGCTGTATAACGTTCATGGACAATTTTTCCTAAATATTGCATTAAGATGGCCATAATTGGGATCGGTAGCATTGCAAAAAAGGTTAATTTCCAAGAGATAAAGATACCCATTGCTACGATAATTGCCCCCATATAAACAGTAGAATCAATTAAGGTCATAATCCCGAATCCTGCAGTTAGTGACACAGCATTTAAATCATTCGTCGCTTTTGCCATTAAGTCTCCTGTACGATTTTTCTCATAAAATGTTGGTGTCATTTTTAAGAAATGATGCATTAATCGTTTACGTAAGATTCGCTCAAGCGTTATGGCTCCACCAAAAAGTCGATACTGCCAAATAAAATTCATTACATAACTACCAATAATAATTGCCACAAATAAAATTAAAAAATTCCGAAGGGTTGCAGCAGTCATTTGGTCTTTCGTTATTTCATCAATTGCATTCCCTAATAACCACGGAGGTATGACTTCTAAGAAACTTGCAATAATAAGAAACACAATTGCGATTGTGTATTGCTTCCAAAATTTTCGAAAAAACCATTTTAATTTCAATAAAACATCAAACAATATGGGCACCTTCTTCCTGTTGGGAGAATACGATCCGCTTTTTGTAACTCTCTTTTTAATAATTTTTTTGAAAGTTAATCTTTCCTTTACATAATAATTGGATAGATTTTTTGAGTGCAACAAAAAAGGCACCTCCCCCTTTATAGGAAAAGTGCCTAAAAAAGGTACGGATATATACTATACCCGTACCTAACATTAATATTGTGCGCGTTCGAGCAATTAATAAGAGTAATGTGGAAGGGGCGGATTATAATATTCGATTGCTGGCGTATTTTTAAATCTCATTTTCATAATCCTTACCTCCTTACTTTTATATTTGCTCCTAAAATGTAGCACTTGGATTTTTACGAGTCAATAATTATTAGAAAATATTTATAATTTTAACAATTGATTAAAAAAACCGAAATAATTCACACTTTTCGTTAAGAGAACATAATATAAATATTCTCTTTGATCAATAATTATTCATGAAAGATTGATAAATTTTAATTTTGAATTTGTATTCATAATTTGTATTTTTATTAAAAATATTTTATCATTGTATTGTTATTTCATATTTTTAATTACAGGAGGTGTACTCTTTGTTCGCACCCCTCATTTGGGCATGGGACAAAGAAAGTATTTGGACGTAGACATAGTAGAGCTAACCATTAAGTTGGCGGCGTTTATTTTTTTAATTGCTGCTACGGCATTTTTTGTTGCAACTGAGTTTGCAATTGTAAAAGTAAGAACAACACGTATTGATCAATTAGTTGCTGAAGGAAATAAAAGAGCAATTAAAGCTAAAAAGGTTATTTCAAATCTGGATGAATATTTATCAGCTTGCCAATTAGGAATAACTATTACAGCCCTTGGTTTAGGTTGGTTAGGTGAACCTACTTTTGAGATGGTTTTACATCCTTTATTTGACCTAATGAATTTAGAACCAACTGTATCTAAATTCCTTTCATTCCTTATAGCATTTATGCTTGTAACTTATTTACACGTTGTCGTAGGGGAATTAACTCCAAAAACGTTTGCCATTGAAAAATCAGAAGAACTTACTTTAAGACTTTCAGGACCATTATTAGTGTTCCATAATGTGATGTATCCTTTTATCCGCGCGTTAAACGGTTCAGCAAGAGCATTATCGGGATTATTTGGATTTAAAATGGCTTCCGAGTCAGAAGTAGCTCACTCTGAAGAAGAACTTCGCATGATTTTAACGGACAGTTATAAAGGTGGAGAAATCAACCACTCTGAATACGAATACGTAACAAGTATTTTTGAGTTTTCTGAACGTACTGCGAAGGAAATTATGGTACCTCGAACTGAAATTGTTAGTATCGAAAAAGATTTAACAATCAAACAAGTATTTGAAGTAATGGGTGTAGAACAATATACTCGTTACCCAGTAACAGATGGTGACAAAGACCACGTTATTGGACTTGTGAACTTAAAACATTTATTAACAGCGTATATTCAAGACCCAACAAATGGAGATAAACAAGTTATTGAGTATATGCAACCTGTTATCCGAATTTTTGAAACGGTTCCAATAAGTGATTTATTACTTAAAATACAACAAGAACGTATTCATATGGCGATTCTAATGGATGAATATGGTGGAACATCTGGATTAGTTACAATTGAAGATATTATCGAGGAAATTGTTGGTGATATCCAAGACGAATTTGATGAAGATGAAATCCCTGAAGTTCAAGAAATTAGTAGCGGCCATTATATCATAGATGCAAAGTTATTAATTGAAGAAGTAAATAATATGCTAGGTATTCATATTGATGATGAAGATATAGATACCATTGGTGGATGGTTCTTAACTCAGCGATTCGATGCAGTCGAGGGTGATAGTTTTGAATTTGAAGGATATGAATTCAAAATTAAAGAATTAGACGGACACCATATACTTTACTTAGAAATTACAAAATTACCTGAGGTTGAAGAAGAAAATGAAGACGAATCTTCAAACTCAACAGAAGATAAAGAATAAGATCTTAATGACAAACGACTTTCCAATTGGAAGGTCGTTTTATCATGTTCAGGACTTTTGCTTGGAGGAAACAAAGTGGAACTGTATACAAATTTACGAGCCGGGGAAAAAGGTGCATGGCTTTCAATTGGTACATATTTAATTTTGAGTTCACTGAAACTAATCATTGGATATATTGGGGCATCAGAAGCTTTAAAAGCTGATGGATTAAACAATACAACAGACATTATTGCATCGATTGCTGTGCTTATCGGTTTAAGGATTTCACAACGACCACCTGATTCAAACCATCAATATGGCCATTTACGAGCTGAAACCATCGCTTCCGTTGTTGCATCTTTTATTATGATGGTGGTTGGTATTCAAGTTCTCTTTAGTTCTGTTATTAATTTATGGAACCCAGTCCGAGAAACTCCTTCAACACTGACTGCGTATGTTGCTTTAGGAAGTGCACTAATTATGTATTTGGTGTACCGATATAATTTAGCTTTAGCTAAAAAGATTAACAGTTCTGCTGTAAAAGCCGCCGCATATGATAATCGTTCAGACGCCCTTGTAAGTATTGGAACTGCCATTGGGATCTTTGGAGCAATCTTAGGCTTCCCAGTTATCGATACGATCACAGCGCTCATTGTCGGGTTAATTATTATTAAAACTGCGATTGAAATCTTTTGGGAGTCTGTTCAAACGCTAACGGACGCATTTGATATTGATGAAGCTGAGACGTTGTCAGTACTCATAAAAAAAGTAGAAGGGGTTATTGAATTAATTGATTTTAAAGGACGATCTCATGGAAATATGAGCTTTATTGATGTAACTGTCACAGTAAACCCACACTTAAATGTTTGGGAAAGTCACAAGATCACTGAAAAAATAGAATCTACAGTTAGACGGTTTAATCCATATTGTATGGTCCTTGTACATATCGAACCGTACGAAACTAGAAAGCCAATGGAAGAAGACTTTCATTTTTAACAAGTAATGTGGAGAACGTCCTTTGTAAAAAATACCGCTAACTCAACAAGCAAAAAAGGCATCTGAAGAGTTGAAGCTCCAGATGCCTTTAATTATGTTCAAACATTATTGTTGAATATTTAGCTTGTATTCCTTGATCAATTAGCGAAAGATGACCTCCCCATATTAATGGTAGTTTCAATTTATTCCGCTTCCTTCTGTTAAATTATGTTTAACAGCATATAATGCCGCTTGAGTGCGATCTTGTACTTCAAGTTTTGTAAAAATATTTGAGATATGTGTTTTAACTGTTTTTTCAGTTACAAATAAAGATGAAGCAATTTCTCGGTTACTTTTTCCTTTTGTTAACTCTGCTAATACATCCTGTTCTCTTGGTGTTAACGGACTTTTTATGTGTGGTAAGTTCTTCTCTTCTTTTTTTCGTTCTTCTAATTGAGATGTTGCGACCGGGTGCATAATATTTTCCCCATTCATAATTCTTCTTATTGAATTTACTAAATCATCTGGTTCAATATCTTTTAATTGATAGCCTGCTGCCCCCGCTTCAATTGCAGGTAATACGTGGTCTTTATCTGAAAAACTAGTTAACATTAAAACCGCTACATTTGGCCATTTTGCCTTTATTTTTTTGGTCGCTTGAATACCATCCATTTCAGGCATTACAAGATCCATTAAGACAATATCAGGTTGCAAATTTTCAACAAGCAAAACGGCTTCAACGCCATTTTTTGCTTCTCCTACTACCTCGATATCTTTTTGTGTTTTCAAAAAGAACAGCAGCCCTCTTCTCACAACATGGTGATCATCCGCAATTAATACTCGAATCATCTTCATCCCCCCTAATATGGCAAACGGATTAATAATTCCGTACCCTTTCCTATTTCACTTACCCAATCTGCTGTACCACCAATCGCAACCGCGCGATCACGAATTGATTGTAAGCCAATTGATGGAATCGTAACATCAGGGTCAATAGCAAAGCCTCTGCCCTCATCTTTAATAACAAGTAAAATATCTGTTGATGTAACCGTCATATAAATAACTGCTTCTTGTACACCTGCATGTTTTCTTACATTATTTAGCGCTTCTTGGGCAATCCGATATAAAGTTTCCTCCACTCGAGATGGAAATTGTAAAACGCCAGAAACATTAACCGTTAACTTAATGCCCAACATTTCAGAATAAGCTTTAATGGCATCTATAATTCCACTTTCTAATCCCTTAGGCCTTAATTGCCAAATAAGAGCTCTCATTTCTGTTAATGCTTCTTGGGTAAGTTGTTGTATTTCTTTAAACGTTTCCTTAATTTCTTGCCCTTCACTCATTTCAATCCCTGCTCGTGCAGTTAACGTAACAGAAAATAATAATTGATTAACGGAATCATGAAGGTCCCGAGCCAGACGATTACGTTCATTTAATAAAGCCATTTCCTGTTCTTGTTTTGTTAAATGGATTCGTTTGATTGCAGAACCCATCTGAAAAGCGACAGATTCAAGAAGTTCTAACTCTTCATCAGAGAAACTTTCAATATGTGGTGAAGCAACATTTAATAGACCGAATCGTTCTCCCCCAGATTGTAAAGGAACAGTGGCGTGGTGCGTGATTCCATCCGTATCCCCTACATTTGCCTCAATTGCACTCTCCAATCGTTGACATTCAATAATATTGGACGCTTTTTTTAACTGATCATTTCGAAAGCGAGAAACACACCAACATCCTCCATTTTTCAAGTACTGACAACCATTAAATTCAAGTGCATCTGGTAATTTTTCATGAACTACTAGCTCAGACTTCCCTTTCTTATTAATAAAAAAAATCCAACCTGTACTAAAATTCGTTCCATTTAAAAATTTACATAATGCACCCTTTAACATCGGAACCATTTCCGTTTCTTCATTAAGAAGTTCTGCAATTTCTTTTAAAATTGTTATATTCGAATGATCGTTCATTGCCATTCCGATTCCTCTATTCAAAAATTTAATATTGTTTTTATCATATCATTTGTGCCTAGCCAAACGCATTTGTTCGGTTCTCATACTTTAGATTGAAATTTACTTTTACTAACAGTTATTGGAATAAAATTGTAATTTTAATAGATTTATATATGTTGTATAATACTTACATGTTATATGTTACTAGGGGGGAAGAAACAATGCAGACTGTGTTTACATCAAGCTCCAGCGCTTACCGACTTGCTTATGAAACGATTCGAAATCAAATATTAGGTGGCGAACTAGATGGCGGCACGAAACTAGTGGAAGAAAGACTTGCAGAAGATATTGGTGTTAGTCGCACACCAATTCGTGAAGCTATACGACATTTGGAACAAGAAGGACTAATCAGAAATAAACGCGTATACAAACCAACAAAAGAAGATTTAATTCATGCATTTGAATTTAGATCATTGATAGAATGTTACGCTATTCAACAAGCAGCCAAAAACATGTCAGTAGAAAAGTTAGAAGAACTCAAACTAGCGCTAGACGATTCCCAAAAAGGAGAAACGGCTCACATAGTTGCCGCGAACAAACGCTTCCACAATATTATTTTATCTGAGTGTAATAACCCAGTGTTGATTCGTACTTCCGAACAAATGGATTCTACTATACATATAGCTAGCCAAAAGTTAGTACAAAATAAACGACCTTTATTATATGAGGAACATAGACAGTTATATCATGCTATAAAAGACAGAGATGAAAGCTTAGCTGCTGAACTAATGAAAAAGCACTTAAATAATGATTTAAGCTTCATGCTACAGTTAATTGAATAAAACATGTGAAAGACTACCTTAAGGGCGAAAATGAAAACGCTTTATATAGTAGTCTTTTATTCTTTTATTCGTGCTGTGGACCAAATCAATTTCATTTACTTCTATTTATGAACCATCTATAATCAAAACAACGAGAGAAAATCTTTTTAGGAGATAAAAAATGAATAAAAAACTTGAGAATAGTTTACTATTTATATGGCTCACATCACTAGTAGCAACACTAGGTTCCCTCTACTTTTCTGAAATACGCCAATATGAACCTTGCGAATTGTGTTGGTATCAACGTATTTTAATGTATCCGATTTTGCTTTTAACTACCGTAGCATACATACAAAAAAATGTAAGAATCGCCGTGACAACAGCAGTATTCTCGTGTATTGGTGGAGCTATTTCCCTATATCATTATGGTATTCAAAAACTTGACTTCTTATCTGAGTCAGCACCTGCTTGCGGACGAGTACCATGTACAGGTCAATATATTAACTGGTTTGGCTTTATTACTATTCCATTTTTAGCATTAACTGCATTCATTTTAATTGCTATTACGAGTTTTTATATGATTAAACAAATAAAGGAGGAAAAGTAATTTGAAAAAACTTGGAATTATTGGTGGAGTTGTCATTGTTTTATTTATAGTAATTATTTTATTAACAAATCTTTCAAACAAAGATAAATTAGAAAATAATCCATACGGAACGAATAATTTACGTCAATCTACTATTGATTTATTAGATGATGAAAATTACCAAAATATAATATTACCGGATGCACTAGAAGAAAAGATTGCTTCGGGAGAACCGGTAACGGCTTATTTATTTAGTCCTGAATGCCCTCACTGTAAAAATATGACGCCGAAATTAATGCCGATTGCAGACGAAATGGGTGTAGAAATTGACCAGTTAAACATTCTAGAATATCAAGCTGGCTGGGATGACTACAATGTAGAAGCAACACCTACTTTAATCCACTTTAAAGACGGCAAAGAAGTGAATCGTTTAGTGGGCGATGCACCAGAAGAAACAATCCGTCAGTTTTTCAATGAAGTTGTTTTAAAATAATTGTAATAAGTAAATCGTGTTCTTAAGGAGCACGATTTTTTTATGGAGGATCGATCTAACATGTTTCAATACGAAATTATACAAAACGGATTAACCGTTGAAGATTTACTACGCAATAATTGGCGTTTAGGAAAGAAGCTAGTTCATGAGTTAAGGATGGCAAAGGCTGTCACTTTAAAGGATGGTACACCAGTTTTATGGAAGGACAGGCTTGAAAAAGGAACAATTCTTCAATTTAGATTTGATATTCCCGAGTCTAGCTATATTCCCACTGAAAAATGTGAAGTAACGATTCAATATGAAGATGATCATTGTTTAATTGTTTCCAAACCTAAAGGGATGTCAACTCACCCTAATGATGAGTGGGATCGCGATACTTGCATGAACCACGTAATGGCACATATCCAATCCAATGGTGGGCATTACGCAGAGCATGTTCACCGTTTAGATCGCGGTACAAAAGGATTACTACTTGTAGCAAAGCATCCAATTGCAAAATCGATATTTGATCGAATGATTGAAGAGAAAACAATAATTCGAACGTATCAAGCGGAAGTGCAAGGAAATATTCGAGAAACAAGTGGAACGATTAAAGAACCCATTGGAAAAGACCGACACCACGCAACACGTCGAGTTGTTTCAGCATCAGGCCAACATGCTGTCACTCATTTTGAAGTAGTAAAACGATTTAAAAATACTTGTGTAGTACGCCTAATTCTTGAAACAGGTCGTACACATCAAATCCGTGTTCATATGTCTTATATTGGTCATCCCATCGTAGGAGACACGATGTATAATGCACGTGAAACGGCATCTGGCGATTACGAATTACATGCAATTCAACTCGAATTCGACCATCCGTTTCTAAATGAAAGAATTATTGTAGAGGATCAATAAAAAAACCAATAGAAAAGACTCAGGTGGTTGAGTTAAAACCTCCTGAGTCTATTTTATTAAAAGTTGAAGTTATCTGGATCTGAACCTGTGCGGTGGAATGTATTTAAAGCTGTAATAGTTGCAACTTCTTCATTCGTTAATGCAAAATCAAAGACATTCAAGTTTTCTTTAATACGTTCTGGTGTGACAGATTTAGGAATTGCAATATTACCAATGTCTAAGTGCCATCTTAAAACGATTTGTGCTGCGCTTTTATTATATTTCTCTACTAATTTTTTAATCACAGGATGTGTAAAGACAATACCTGTGCCAAGTGGAGCCCAAGCTGTTACTGCAATATTATTAGCTGAGCAGAACTCACGTAACGCATTTTGCGATAATGAAGGATGACATTCGATTTGATTTACCATTGGTTTCACATTTGCCACTTCAAATACTTCTTTTAAATGATGCTCGTGGTGATTTGAAACACCTGGTACACGAATTAATTTCTCTTCATATAGACGTTCAATTGCTTTATATGTGTCAGCTAACGTTGGCTTTGGCCAATGTGTTAAATATAAATCAACATAATCTAGTCCTAATTTCTTTAATGATGTCTCAAAGGCACGCAATGTGTTATCAAAGCCTTGATCGGCATTCCAAACTTTTGTTGTAATGAAAAGCTCTTCACGAGGAACTCCCGAATCTTTAATAGCTTTTCCAACTGCTTCTTCATTTTCGTAAATTGCTGCTGTATCAATTGCACGATATCCTGCATTTAATGCTTCAATTACCCCTTGGTATGCTACATCGTGTTCTTTCATTCGAAAAACGCCGTAACCTAGACGAGGCATTTCTACTCCATTTGCTAAAGTGATTGTTTTAGAAATTGTCATTCAAATCTCCCCTTTACCCTATTTATTTAAAAATCAAAATGGAAATTGTCCGGATTTTGACCGAAACGTTGATTTTTGTTTAAGTTATTTAATTGTGTAATCTGTTCGTCGGAAAGTTCAAAATCAAAAATTTGCATGTTTTCCTCGATGCGATTTGGTGTTACAGATTTAGGAATAGAAATGATGTCATGTTGGTAATGCCAACGTAACACAACCTGTGCTGCTGTTTTGCCAATCGCATTTGCAATGTTTACAATTGTCTCATCTTGTAACACTCCACCTCTACCTAGAGGGGACCATGCAGTTACGGCTATATCGTTTTCAGTACAGAAACTGCGTAACTCTTGTTGTGATAAGTAAGGATGTAATTCAATTTGATCTACCATTGGTTTAACGTTTGCTTTCGCAAAGATTTTTTCCAAGTGATGTTGATGGTGATTTGAAACGCCAGGTACTCGAATTAGCTTCTCTTCATATAGACGTTCAATTGCGCGATACGTATCCACTAATTTATCTTCAACAGGCCAGTGTGTTAAATATAAATCGAGATACTCCAAACCTAATTTTTTTAAAGAAGTTTCAAAAGCTCTTAAAGTTAAATCGTAGCCTTGGTCTTTATTCCATACTTTTGTCGTAACAAAAATCTCTTCTCTTGGAACACCTGATTCACGTATAGCAATTCCGACTTCCTCTTCATTTCCATATAAAGCAGCAGTATCAATAGCTCTATATCCAACTTCAAGTGCTTTTTTCATCGCTTGAATGGATTCTTCACGGTCAGTCATTTTAAAAACGCCTAAACCTAAATAAGGCATCTCAACTCCATTAGCCAATTTTTTAGTTGGAATGATTGTCATAGAATTCCCTCCTCTATCAAATACCTTTATTATACATTTCGCTTTCATATAATTGTAATGAAATTACTCGGGATTTGAATAATTTATTAACTATTAGCTAGATTTCAGCCTGCAAAAATTACTTTTAAATAGATTCTAATGATTCTCGTTATAAAAGCCATGTTCTACAAATATATTGCTTTAAGTCTTTGTGATTTCACAACCATGTTAGTTAAGAATTCTTAAAGATTAGGAGATGGTCTATATGATGATGGAAACCCCTCTATTATTAACAAGTTTTTTAAAACGTGCTGAAAGATATTATCCTGAGAAGCTAATAATTTCAAGAACAAGTGCACAAAAAACGCATAGAATTCCATATAAAGATTATGTAAAAAGAACTCGAAAGCTTGCCGATGCTCTAACAAAACTTGGCATGACACGTGGTACAAAAGTTGGTTCTTTCGCTTGGAATCACCACCGACATTTAGAAGCGTATTTTGCTGTGCCTTGTGCGGGTGCAATCCTTCATATGATTAACATCCGATTATCTCCTGAACATATTATCTATGTTATTAACCATGCAGAAGATGAAATTTTACTAATTGATGGAGACCTATTCCCTTTATTTGAAAAGGCTATTCCTTATTTAAAAACGGTAAAACATATCATTGTGATGCAAGACGACTTCACTGTTCCATCATCAAGTTTCCCTAATGTTTACTCTTATGAACAACTACTTTCAGAAGCATCCGATGAATACGAATTTCCGGAAGACTTAGATGAAAATAGTCCCGCAGGTATGTGTTATACAAGTGCAACTACTGGAATGCCAAAAGGTGTCACCTATACACATCGAAGCTTAGTCTTGCATAGCCTTACCCTTGGCTTATCGGATACACTTGGTCTGTGTGAAAAAGATGTGATCATGCCGGTAGTCCCTATGTTCCATGTCAATGCATGGGGAATGCCTTTTGCAGCAGTAAACTTTGGAACAACTCAAGTATTACCAGGTCCAATGTTTACCCCAGCTCTTCTGTTAGATTTGATTGAGCAAGAGAAAGTAACGACTACTGCTGGAGTACCGACAATTTGGTTAGGAGTTGTTCAAGAACAAGAAAAGAATCCCCGTGACCTATCATCACTGCGATCCATTGTTTGTGGAGGATCTGCTTCACCAAAAGGGTTGATTAAAACATTTGAAGAAAAATATAACATTCCCTTTATTGTTGGCTATGGCATGACTGAGACAAGTCCTATTGTCAGCCTTTCAAACTACACAACAGCTATGGAAGATTGGACCGCTGAAGAGAAAATTAACATTCGTGCAACACAAGGGTTAACTGTCCCACTATTAGAAACGGAAGTAGTGAATGAACAAGGAGAAGTACCTTGGGATGGTGCAACTATGGGGGAACTTCGCATTCGCGGACCTTGGATTGCTAACGAATATTATAATGATGAACGAACAGCTGAGGCATTTAAAGATGGCTGGCTTTATACAGGTGATATCGCAGTTGTAACACCAGAAGGCTATATTAAAATTACAGACCGTACAAAGGATTTAATCAAAAGTGGTGGTGAATGGATTTCATCAGTCGATTTAGAAAATGCCCTAATGACACATGAAGCTGTATTTGAAGCGGCAGTTATCGCCATCCCTCATGAAAAATGGCAAGAACGTCCATTGGCATGTGTTGTTTTAAAAGAAGGTTTAAAAGTCACAAAAGAAGAGTTAATAAGCTATTTAGAAAATCAATTTGCTAAATGGTGGTTACCAGATGATGTGGTGTTTTTAAAAGAGATCCCAAAAACTTCAGTTGGTAAATTCCTAAAAGCCCGTCTGCGTGAAGATTTAAAAAATTATCAAGTCAATTCCTAATAGAAACGCCGTATTCAAAAGAACATTAATTGAATACGGCGTTTTCTTAATTTCGATTACGATAATTATATTTCTCTTCATTATCATTGTCCGCTTCATCGAATTGAATTGGGTCTGGGAAGCGCATATCCTCTTCAAGTTCTGACCCATCACGCATGCGTTCCATTTGCTTCCCTAGAAAAATTAAATCTCCCATATTATTGGTCATATATCCACTTGGTTCTTGTTGTTTATCATTACCCATAGTTTCATCAACCTCCTAAATATATTATCTCCGAGTAATGAGATTTGAACCGTCACTTAGGATATTTTAATGTAGTAAACTGGAAATAGTTGAGCTATACTAAGATGAGAGATTTTTTATAACATGAGGAGGACTCTTCCATGAGCTTAATCTTAATTCTTATGGTTTGTATTTCATTCCTAGTTGCTATTTTCACAGCTGGTTATGAAGGCGACTATACAGAAAAATAATCTCGCTAAAGCATTACGAACAAAAAGGCAGCCGTTTATGGCTGCCTTTTTGTATGTAATAAAACTTTCCGGGAAAAATATACTGCTTGACATATGCCGTTATACAAAATAGACTAAGTTACATAAAGTAAGTATATTGTAAAAAATAACTTCGTGGAGGAATAAATACAATGACTACTCATTTTCATAAAAAACCAAATATGTATGTTTCTCATGTTCAAATAAAAGTTTCAAATTTAGAACGTTCAATTGAATATTACAAAACAATTATTGGCTTTGAAGTACTTGAACAAACGGATAAAACAGCTTACCTAACTTTTGACGGTTCAACAAGTATTCTTTCTATAGAGGAAGTTCCAAATGCACAACCATTACGCGGTGGTCAAACTGGACTTTACCACTTTGCCATTTTACTGCCGGAACGAAAAGATTTAGGAAACTTTATTGAACATTTAATTGATAAAAATGTTCGCGTTGGAGCTGGTGATCACCACGTTAGTGAAGCTTTCTATTTAAACGATCCAGATGGTAACGGAATTGAAGTATATATTGACCGCCCTGAAGAAAACTGGATTTGGTTCGATAATGGTATGGTTCATATGACAACTGAACAAGTAAATGTACAATCTGTTCTTGCAGAAGCAGATGGTACATGGAATGGTCTACCAAATGGTACTGTAATGGGACATATCCACTTATCTGTTGCAGATTTAGCAGAAACTGAAAAATTCTATACTCAAGCTTTAGGTTATGAGGTGGTTACTCGATATGGCGGCCAAGCATTATTCATTTCAACAGGTAAATACCATCACCACATCGGTTTAAACACTTGGAATAGCGCAGGTGGTACTCCAGTTCCTGAAAACGGTGTTGGCTTAAAATCATTTACGGTCGTTTTAGATAACGAACAACAAGCTGAAAAAATTAAAGCTAACTTAGCTGATATGGGGGCAAAAGTAGAACCTTTCAATGGCGCTCCAACTCACGGAGGCAATCAAGCATTCTCTACTGTTGACCCTTCAGGTATTCGAATCGTCTTTACTTTTGATGGTGAATAAGATTCTTTAGCTTGCGATTTGATGTTTGGGGAGATATTGTCACAAGTTGGGGCGATACTTTCACAAATTGGTGTGATTTTGTCACAAGCTGGGCCGATTCTTTCACAAATAAGGAGGATCACTTCATATAGTTAGCAAAATCATAAAAGCATCTTTACTCAAATTTTTGAGCAAAGATGCTTTTATTTATTTCAAACCTGGGTAATTTTGTTGTCTCAATGCTTCATAAATCACAATCGCCGCGGTATTTGATAAATTCAATGAACGCACTTTATCGCTTTGTGGAATACGTAAACATTTGTCACGACGCTCATAAGCAAAGTCTTTAGGTAAACCTGTCGTTTCCTTCCCAAACATAAAGTAAATATCTTTTTCTTGATCACTAAAATCATGTGTTGTATAAGGTTCATCACTATATGTTTCGATTAAATAGAGATCGCCATCTTTAGCATAGTCGAGAAAATCCTCTAAACTATCGTGATAGAAAATATTTACGTCATTCCAATAATCTAATCCCGCGCGTTTCAGCATTTTATCATCCGTAGAAAATCCCAGAGGACGGATTAAATGTAATGCGGTATTTGTTCCAGCACAAGTTCGTGCAATATTCCCTGTATTCGCAGGAATTTCTGGTTGGTATAAAACAATATGCAATGGCAAAACTAGACACTTCCCTTAATTCATTTTTGCATTTTTTATAATTCTTCAACTAACTGACAAACATAAAACTAACTGACCACTTAGAAAACTTAAAGAGTCTAATTAGGATTTATAAGTGCAGCTTAGCTTGATGAAATCCCTTATAGTGTTCAGACTCCTAATTATGGTCTTCATCGACTTGATGAAAACCTTTGCTACGGTTCGGTATTCCAGTTTTGGTCTTCATCGGCTTGATGAAGACCTTTTCTCTGATTCCGGTTCCTGATTTTGGTCTTCATCGGCTTGATTAAGACTTTTTTTGATCAGTTCAACAGCTTTTCGTCCGCATAGTCACTTGTTTCGTCCGTTCACGAGTTGATTTCGTCCGCTTAGCTGCCCGTTCCGTCCTTTCAGCCACATATTTCGTCCGCTCACGAGCTAATTTCCGCTCAGCTCCTCATTTCATCTGTTCAAGACTTAATCAACAAAAGCCCTTTTTCAATCTCCTTTAGTACCTCTACGTCCTTTTCTTTTTCAAGAGCCGTGCGTAATGCTTGTTCAGCTAAGGGTCCGCCGATTTTCCCTACTGCCCAGGCAGCAGTTCCTCGGATGACAGGGCGCTCATCTTTTTTCATTAACTCGACTAAATCTGGTACTGCATCTTGTTCCTTAAAGTGGGCCAACGCAATAATGGCATTACGCTGAATGGGTTTCTTCCCTCTCCAAGATCCAGACATTGGACCAAATTTTGATTTAAACTCTTTATTTGAAATGTTTAATAATGGCTTCAATAAAGGTTTTGCTAATTCTGGATCAGGTTTGAATTCATCGTGAATCCAGTTAAACTTTCTTTTATTTTTAGGACACACGGTTTGGCATGTATCACACCCGTAAATACGGTTACCGATTTCCCCACGAAATTCATCTGGCATAAAATCTTTTGTTTGCGTTAAAAAGGCAACGCAGTGTTGGGCATTTAGTTGCCCTGGCTGAACTAATGCACCTGTTGGGCAAACATCTAAGCAAAGTGTACAGTCGCCACATTCATTTTCGATTGGCTCATCTGGTTCAAACGGTATATTTGTAATCAACTCACCTAAATAGACATAAGATCCGAATTCAGGTGTAATAATTGAACAATTCTTTCCACTCCAACCGATTCCCGCACGTTCTGCAACTGCTCGGTCCACAAGTTCACCTGTATCAACCATTGATTTCAGTTTAACACCAGGAACTCTTTGTTCTAACCATTCTTCAATTAACTGTAGCCGTTCACGAACCGCAACATGATAATCGATTCCCCATGAAGCGCGAGCAAAGATTCCACGCCTTTCCCCTTTTTTTCCTGTCGGCGCATTCTCCATTTTCGATGGATACGCAAGGGCTATAGCAATGATGCTTTGCGCTGAATCTAAAAGACGAAGTGGTTCCGTTCGCTTCTCTATATCTGATTCTTCAAATCCTGATTGGTAGCCTAACTCTTGTTGTCGCTTTAATCGGTTTTTTAATTCATTGAACGGTGATGCGGTTGTAAAACCAATTTTATCGACCCCAATCGATCTTGCGTATTCAATTAAGTCGGTTTGTAATTGTTGGACGTTCACCTTCGCATTCCGCTCCTTATTTTGGTAATATATAGATATTTCAATGATAATAGATTAATTTAAAAACTAGTAGGTGATCGAATTGAAACTTTCCATCAATGATTCACTCTTTAATATTAATAGCCAACTAAAAATCGGCATGATCCATTATACCAAAATTGTCGTATCAGAATCTCCTCAAATGTTAAAAGGAAGAACTCGCCTTTATCAGGAAAATTTGTTTTTTGAACTTCAGGAAAAACCAGTAACAGAAAGACCGGGTATTGCGGAATGGCGGAAAGTGTGGAAATCCTTTGGAGCCGATCCAAATCGTTATCGTCACTCTGCCGAAAGCCTCATGCGTCGTATTGCTAAACAAAATTACTTAGACCCTTTCCATACAGCAGTCGATCTAAATAATTTCTTTTCCTTACAATACGAGATTCCAATTGGGGTTTACGACGTCAACCAGATTCAAGGGGATGTTGTGCTAACTTTAGGTGAGGAAGAAACAGGTTATGAAGGATTGAATGGGCGATTCAACTCATTAAAAAACATTTTATGTAGTGTAGATGATTTAGGTCCATTTGGTAGTCCCTTTGTTGATTCTAAACGCACCGCAGTAACAGAACTGACAACGAAAGCTTTACAAATTTTTTATTTACATCCTTCTTTAGATGAAGATGAGTGCCAAAAACTACTAGTATCTGCAGGAAAAATGTTTAGTCAAGTCAGTGGCGGTGACTATGAAACAGCATTACTCTCTGTAAACAATCCAATGATTTCAGTTCAAAGGGGCGAATAAGATGAAAACAATTCCACTTGCAGAAGCTGTAAAACTAAAAAGTATATTAACAAAGAAAATTTCAGAGTTAATAAAAGAAATTCACTTAGTGTCAAATGCAGTTGTTGAAAAAGGGAAAGATCCTAAGCCGTCTGGAAGAAAGTTAACTGAAGTCGAAGCTGAACTTGCGCAAGTGAGAAAGGATTCTAGAACTTTGGACAAACTAATCTATCGTGCTAATATAGATTATACACTCACATTTAAAGATGAAGAGCTTGCAATAGTTGAAGCAATTGAATTAGCAAGTCAACTTCGTGCAGAGGCAAGTCTTTGTAAAGATCTTGGAATGGCTGAAAAAGAAACACTTTATCATAGCACTGGCGATAGTGTAATTTTTTATAAAATGGCCATGTACGACCCTGCTGAGTATCGACATCGAGCGAACGAACTAGAAAAAGAAGCTCACCGGTTATCCAATTTAATTAACGCGAAAAATTATCAAGTCCAAGTTGAATTTGATGATTCGAGATATTTCTAGAAGTAAAATATTTTTTCCTCGGGGCGGTGAGAATCCAAACCGAGGCGTAACGGTCTGTCATGATTGTCTTTTTATATACCTATAATGGTAAACCAATCACCATTGACCAGTTACCTTGTTACCTTTCACTAATTACCAACCGTAGTAAAAGCATACAAAATGGATCAATAGTTTTTTTGAACAGACGACCGTTATGTAAAAAGGGCAACTCAAGGGGCGACCCTGAGTTTGCCCTTTTTTATTTATTGAACGCCCGGTAACAAACGAAGCCCTTTTTGATCTGCGTCTAAGATTGCTTCAACCCCTAATGGAATTGAAATATTAGGTTCACAATGCCCAATCATAAAGCCTGCCACTGCTGGTTTTCTAAGTGGTTTTAAATATTCATCAAATAGTCTCAACACATCTTCATTGCTTGTACCATCTTCTAGATTTGCAAAGTTGCCAATGACAAATCCAGCAGCATCATCTAACTTACGAGCAAGGCGCAGTTGATTTAACATGCCATCAATATTTTCTAATGACTCGCCTACATCTTCGAACAATAAAATTTTCCCTTTTGCATTAAGCTCAAATTTTGTACCTAGAGTGCTAACTAGACGTTGTAAGTTCCCGCCTGTTACTTCCCCACGAACTGAACCTGGAACGATTGTTTGAAGGGGTGAAATGTTTTCATCATATTGAATTTCTAATGGTGTAAACAATTGTTGAAACATCTTCTTCGATAAATCTGATAGTTCTTCTTTCGTAACGGAAGATAACATTGGTCCATGGAAAGTAACAATATTTCCATATTCTGAAATAGCATTATGAAGATAAGTTACATCTGAAAAGCCCCAAAAGACTTTTGGGTTCTCTTCAAAAGACTGATAATCGATTTTATCGGCGATTCGAGCAGCCCCATAACCTCCACGAAGACAAAAGATTGCTTTTACCTCTGGGTCACGTACCATGCTATGTAAATCGTTTAAGCGTTCTTCATCTGTACCTGCTAAATAGTTTCCTGTTAACCCCACAGATTGACCAACTTTATAGTTTAAACCTAATTCCTTTAGTAGTGCTAATTTTCCAGGTAACTTTTCCATTGCTAAAGGGCTACTTAACGTAACAACCCCTACTGTATCCCCTACTCGTAAACGGTTAGGACGAATTTTCATTTTGGTATTCCTCCATTCAGTATTAATGATGATTGTATCATATCGAATTATTATACTTTCAAAATATGGTTGAAGATTTTAAAGTTTTGTAGCTATAATTGTTTTATTATTTTGAATTTAAGGAGTCCTGTTTTATGAAATTTCCACCATTTGTCTTACTAATCATCGCGACCTTACTCTGGGGAGGAAATTTTGTTATTGGACGCGCGGTGACAGGGGAAATCCCCCCCTTTACCCTAGCATTCTTGAGATGGTGTCTTGCCTTTTTTGTGTTTCTTCCAATTTGTTATAAGCAATTAAAACGAGATTGGCAACAGATTAAAGCACATTGGCCGATTGTTTTGGTTCTTGCGTTAACTGGGGTTGCTGCATTTAACACCCTAGTCTATATAGGTGTATATTCTACCACTTCCATTAATGCCTCATTAATGAATTCAACAACACCAATCTTTATCTACATCCTATCATTTATCTTTTTAAAAGAACGTCTAACAAAATATCAAATTATAGGCACCGCCATATCTTTAATTGGGGTAATATTTATTCTTTCTGGTGGTTCATTAGAAAGTATTCAACACTTTCACTTTAATAAAGGAGACTTGATTGTTCTATTAGCCGTATTTTGTTGGAGTATTTATTCACTACTAGTCAAGCAATATAGTGATCGACTACCGGGGTACTCTACCTTTTTAGTAACTATTGCAATCGGAGCCATTATGTTATTACCCTTCACTTTCTATGAATGGTCCACATTATCAGGACCAATCGTCTGGTCTGGTAAAACTATTGGAGCAATTTTATACGTAGGAATCTTAGCTTCTATTATTGCTTTCTTAAGCTGGAATAAAGGGGTTGTACAACTGGGGGCAAACCGCGCGAGTATTTATTTAAATTTCATCCCTGTATTTGCAACAATCTTTGCTACTTTATTCATTGGTGAAAGTCTACAATTAGCGCAAATCATTGGTGGCCTTGCTGTTATTTGTGGGGTGATCCTAACGAATCGAAAATAAGTGTATGCTAATCAGGATTGTCTACAAAGCATATTTTCGATATATTGCTACTTCATTTTCCATTATTTATGTAAAATCATTAAATTATTCAAAAAAGATTGTATTTTCCTCAGAAATTAGTATAATTTAATATAAGTTAGTTGAATCAAAGGGGAGTAGTTTTAACAATAAAGCCGTCATTTCATGGGTAAGCCCATCGGTTTTATTGGCGACTTCGTGTTGTTAACAAGACCTTTGAATTATGAACTGTTTTTTTTGGTTCATAATTCAAAGGTCTTTACTTTTTCTGAGATTTAATAATTTTATAGGAGGTTTAAAATGGATTTATCATTATTTTTACAGTATGGTTCAATTTTATTAGTACTAATCGTACTCGAAGGTTTATTATCAGCAGATAACGCCTTAGTACTAGCAGTATTAGCTAAAGGTTTACCAGAACAACAACAAAAAAAGGCACTAGATATCGGTTTAGCACTTGCCTTTGTTTTCCGAATCGGTGCGATCTTCCTAATTTCTTTCCTATTTAATGTTTGGGAAGTACAAGCGCTTGGTGCCGCTTATCTATTATTTATTGCAATCAAACACTTCCTCAAGAAAGATGATGGAGAAGTTGAAGTTAAACAAAAGAGTTTCAAAGGCGCTGTTCTTCAAATCGCATTTGCGGATATTGCCTTTGCGATTGACTCAATTTTAGCTGCTGTGGCACTAGTTATTGCTTTACCGGCTACAAGCTTCGGTCATATTGGTGGAATGGATACTGCACAATTTATTATCATTGTATTAGGCGCACTTGCTGGATTAATTGTCATCCGCTTCGCTTCACAATTATTCATCAAACTATTAACTGAACGTCCAAGTCTAGAATCAGCTGCTATGTTAATTGTAGGTTGGGTAGGGGTAAAACTCGTTATGCATACACTTGCTCATGAAGCACTGCAAATCATTCCTCATAGTTTCGTAGAAGGTCCAATCTGGAATACAATCTTCTGGGTTGTTATGATTGGTATTGCTGTAGGTGGCTGGTTTGCATCAGGTAAGAAGAAAACAACAGAAGAATCAAGCCAATCATAAGTTAGCCAACTTTAACTAACTTATTTAACTAACACATACAAATGTTCACTACAAGGACATTTGTATGTGTTTTTTATTGTACTAATAATTTCTACAAAATGACTCAATTTATTAAGACTGTTCTTGTTCTGTATTTTCAACTATTATGTTAAAGATCCGCGAAAACATTAGGATCACTGCAAGATGAAGGATAGATAATGGTCTTTAAATTCCGATATATTCCGTATATAAAATATCGAGTGCAAAATAAATTTTACCGATAATATGTATTTGTAAAGGAGGGACATGAATGTTACAAGAATTCAATAATCTAATGGACTACATTGAAACACATCTGACGGAAGAAATCTCCGGAAAAGATATATCAAAAATTGTAGGACTATCTGATTATCATTTCAAAAGAATGTTTTCGTATATGGCTGGAATGTCACTGAATGAGTATATCAAAAACAGAAGATTATCCGTTGCAAATGTTGAATTAATTAACGGGGCAAAAGTGACAGATATTGCCTATAAATATGGATATCAATCAATAGAAGGATTTTCGAGGGCATTTCGTGAATGGTGTGGTTTTTTACCTTCAGAAGTAGCGAAGAACAAAATTCAAAAGTCATTTCCCAAGTTTACATTCTTTATAGATATACGAGGAGGAAAATCCATGGAATTTAAAATTGAAAGAAAAGAAAAGTTTAATATAGTCGGGGTATCGAAAAGAGTACCAATTCAATTTGAAGGTGTAAATCATGAAATTTTAGAACTTGCCCAGTCAATTACCGAACAACAAAGAAATGGTATGCATCAATTAGCCGATCTATATCCTCATCAGGTTTTGAATGTATCCTTTGATTTTGATGAAGGTTTCTTGGAGGAAAAAGGCTATTTAACTCATATGATTGGTTTTGCAACATCTAAAGAAAATCCATTCGATGATTTAAAGCAAATTACTATTGAAGAAAGTCTATGGGCTATCTTCCCTAACCAAGGGCCATTTCCTACTACACTTCAAGAAACAACTGCAAAAATTTATTCTGAATGGTTGCCTTCTTCAAATTATGAATTAATAGATCTACCTGGAATTTCCTTTACAAATCATAATGGTCCCTCAGAAAATGTATATAGCGAAATTTGGATTCCAGTAAAAGAAAAAAAATAGTTAGCGATAAATTCCAATGATTCATAGAAATGTTATTCTGTTAAACTTTTCATTTACATTAATAGACCAGTTAGGAAAAACCTTACTGGTCTTTTTAAAATTGATATAAGGCATTCTATTATGTATAATGCCTCCGATAGTTTTGGCTTCAACTTAATACATAAACGTCAGCTAATTATTGAACTGTTATGTTATCAAAAGGGATTGATTCACCATTCACTTGAACGTCTATTGCATGGTGTTTCGTATCTGTTGTTAAGTAGAATGTGTTTTGCTTTTCAACGTCATTTACTTGATTAGTTACATTAAACTTTATTATTAAAGTATCCCCTTTTGTTTCTATATCAGTTTCAACATCGCCACGTGAATAAAACACAATATAATATCCTTTTCCTCCATCAGTAATTGATTGAAGTTTTAAATTGGGATCAACTGCTTGTTGCACATTTTTAGGTATCTTTTCAATTTCCTTAAAACTCAATGTTGAAGAATTACAAGCCGCTAAAATCGAGATTAACAAAAACACTAATAAAAGTATTTTCTTCAATATATATCTCCCCCTTCTAACAGTTTTCCTATTTTTATTACCTATATCCAATTTTGTTCCCTTCCACTTTAAGATGCTTTATGTACTTTACTAAATTTAGGTGATCGAAATTTTTGACTCTCTGTTTTGGAACTATATATTGATATTTTACTTTTTATTTATGAAATTTTAATCAAAATCATTTCTATGCCCTTTTTAAAGAATATGCTTACTTGCCTGTAAGTACCCTATCTTAACGAATGAGAAATTTTTAACTTTTTTGATCTGCGTCCATTGAAATGTAGCTTTTCTAAAAAGTGTACTAAAATCAAAAATTAATTGCTCATGAATCTCATGTGTTAACCATATATTGATTTTGTAATTTAGAATGTGCATAAAAAGAGGAGGAAATATATATCGTGCAGACAAAAGAAGTGCGTTTACGACGGATTCAACATCTCGCTCATGAAATCATGGATGAAATTAATTTAAGTGAAGAACAAAGACAATCTGAGGAATCAAGGATTATAATTGATAATCTCTCCCGTGCAATTGGTGAATTTGCAGATCCATCAGGTTATTATTCGCTGGACTATATTGAAGAAAAAGTCGAAAATGCCCATCGTCAGTTAATTAGAAACCCCAAAAAAATCAAATTTCACCTCTAACATTTTAGAATATCCTGGCTAACCAACTAATATATAACCCCGTTTTTTATAGAGATAAAAAATATTCGATAAATTTGAATGAAAATGATAGTTATTATCAATACTATAAATAATAAAAGGTAACCAAATTTGGTTACCTAGAGAAAAATTAATGCTCTGGTTTAAACGTTTTACAATCTGTTTCTTCACTATTAGATGCTTGTTCACCTTTATTACTTACTACATAAATAGTATCTGCATTACATTTGTTTCCAGAACCCCAATACGTACAGTTATTTACTTCACAAAGAACATCTTGAGCCATAGTATCACACCTCCTTTATTGTTATCATTGACAATTTTGAGGAGGTTGATACTTTTTTTACCTAAAGATCAAAATATAATTTAACATCCCAAATTAGTTGATGGAGTCTTTTTACGAAGTGTTTCAAAAAAACTTACTAAACATTTACCACCTATTCATTTAGAATTACGTATTTCAAAATCATTGATAGCAATAAAAAGCCAAGCGTTAGTGAAAGAAGGAGATCTTGGCTACCCCCTTATTTTCGTTACCTTCCACCACTTACATTAATAATCTCCCCTAATATGTAATTTGAAGCATCGGAAGAAAGGAAAGCAATTACCTCTGCTATTTCCATTGGTGATGCTGCCCGTTTAATAGGTACCGATGAAACCATGCGCTCAAGACGATTATCGTTTGGAGCAAATTTCTCATGGAATGGCGTTTCTACCATTCCTGGTGCCACTCCATTCACAATAATTCCATATTCAATTAACTCTCTGGACATACCAATGGTCAATGTATTTACTGCTCCTTTAGTAGATGCATAGTGAATACTTTCTCCCGCACCTCCAATTCGAGCTGCTGCGGAAGATACATTGATGATTTTGCCATTTTTCTTAGGAATCATATGTTTTAATACGGCTTGAGAACATAAAAGAACACTATTTACATTTAATCGAAACGTTTCCTCCCACAGTTCTTCACTCATATCCATAAAGCTGCTTTGACGGATTCCACCTCCAGCATTATTAACGAGAACATCAATCGTATTAAATGAGGAAATAGCTTGATCGACCATTGATTTCACTTCCTCTTTTTTCGTAACATCAGCTTGAATCGCTATCACTTCTCCGCCTTTTTCTCGAATAAGTTTGACAGCCTCCATTGCTCCTTTTTCATTGGAATGAAAATTAATAATAACTTTCGCTCCTCTAGATGCCACTAAATTGGCTGTAGCAAGCCCAATCCCTGAACTTGCTCCAGTAATAAGAATCACTTTGCCTAACAAGCTTTGCATAGGCCTTCCTCCTGAAAAGTTTGATTGTAATAAGTTTTCTACCATTTAAGTCCAAACCCTTTTGTTGAAGAATTTTTTTAAAAAATTAGATTCTCAACAATCATGCTTTCAAAGGATTAAATAGATCATCGTGAAACTAAAATAGGCAGACACCCAACATATAGGCCTAAAAATAATAAAGAAGATGACTAAAGTTTTTTAATCATCTCCTTAAAAGTTATGTATTAATTTCCGAATACTTATACTTATTTCCAAAATATTGGATATACTCGATCGCTTTGTAAATTATTAACGATAAGTGCCATTAATACAATTAGTACTGTTCCTAGTAATATAGGCATAAATAAAAAGCTCCAGCTATGAGCTCCTAATATGACAATAATCGGATTTCCTCCTGCAGGTGGATGCGTTGTTTTAGTAAGCATCATTGCTGCAACCGCTAAGCCTACTGCTAATGCGATTGTCCACGGCTCATTTCCAAATAAATGATACATAATTAGGCCAACTAGCGAAGAAATCACATGCCCTCCAATTATATTTCTTGGTTGGGACAACGGTGAATTCCAGACTCCAAAAGCTAATGTACAGCTTGCCCCAAACGGCGCAATTAGCCAGTTTGTTGACGTATTTGTAGTTAAGCTGATCAGTATAAGGAGTGTAATAAACCCACCAATAAATGCTGCTATCACATCCTTCATGTTTACCTGTAGTGGATTTTCTGCTTGCCCCTTCATTTTAGAAAGAAATACTAAAATGAAGGGGCTTTTTTCTTTTGGAATCGTTTTTAAAACTTTGGTTAAAATAGTAGACACATCCTTTCTAGTTTATTTTCGATATTATTTGAATAATCAATTAATTATACAAAACTTCATTTCAATTATGCTAGATATTTTTTTATGAACCGTAGTTTTTATAATCACTTTATCGTGTACATGTGATTCTATTGCTCCATAAGCTAAGGCGAAATGCGTTTTCTTTTCGTATATAGTAAAACTTTTTCATAAACATCTAATGTGACCTTCTAACCGTACATTTATTCATTTTTTATAGATTATAGTTTTTTTTTTACAAATGATATGCTATTATTGGACCAGTGACCGAATTCGATTTATAGTCAGTCGAGGTGAAAAAATGAATAAAAAAAATGATATTTTAGAAGCAGCTACTAGGTCTTTTTCGATGTTTGGCTACAAGGCAACTACAATTGAACAAGTAGCAAAACTTGCAAAAGTCGGAAAAGGTACAGTTTATAATTTTTATGATAATAAGGAGCAACTGTTAAAAGAAGCCGTTCTATTAATGATTGATGACATGAAAAAAGAAACTGAAAACAACTTTGATCCTTCTATTAGTTTTATGGAAAATGTTCATCAATCCATTGTTCGACTATTAAACTATCGTGAGCAACATTTATTATTTGCAAAATTATTAGAAGAGGAACGGCAGCTACAAACACCAGAAGTAATCGAGATGATTTCGTCAATTAATCGAGAAATTGTTATGTATATATCCGAAAAATTAGGCTTAGCTGTTGAGCGAGGAGAAATTCGTCCATGTAACGTAGAGGTTGTTGCCTTCGTATTTTTAAAATCGTATTTAGCATTGGTTGTAGATTGGCAAACAACTTATTCTGAACCTTTAACACAACAAGAAATTGCAGAAGTAATCCAACAGACAATTATAAGTGGTTTATCGAAATAAGTTGCGTTAACTAATTTTTTTTAAGTTGAAATGACCAAAAAACGATTTTGGTCATAGCGGTTTTATTGAGAAATAGATATTATTGGGAGGAAAACAGGATTGTTAAAACAGGAATGGTTATCGATTTTGAAAGATAAAAAGTACTTTGCGTCGATCGCCGTCATGTTCATTATACCGCTATTATATAGTGGGATGCTTTTATGGGCATTTTGGGATCCGTACGGTCAATTAGAAGAATTACCAGTGGCACTTGTTAATAACGATAAAGGTGCAAATTTCGAAGGTGAATCTTTACAGTTGGGCGACGAACTAGTTAAAAATTTAGAGGATAGTGCAAAGTTTGATTTTAAACAAGTGACCGAAAAAGAAGCAAATAAAATGCTAGCGAATAAAGATGCATACATTGTCATTCAAATTCCTAAACATTTTTCAGAAAACGCAACAACGTTACTTGATGAAAATCCACAAAAATTAGAGCTCGAATATAAAATAGATGAAGCATCGAACTATATTACATCTAAAATTGGAGACAGTGCAATTAATCAAATTCGTACAGAAGTAAATGAACAAGTTTCGAAAACTTATGCTGAGCAGTTGTTTGCTGTGATTGAACGTTTAAGTGATGGTTACGGTGACGCTGCAGATGGGGCATCGAAAATAAAAGATGGCGTTGTCCAATTGCAAGATGGAACTGTAACGTTAAAAGATTACTTATATGAATTAGCGAAAGGCACTGTTACGTTATCTAGTAGTACGAGTAAGTTAGTAGATGGAGCTTCATCTGCTCAATCAGGTGCCGAAGAGCTAGCAAATGGTGCACAAAAACTTTCGCAAGGGAGTCAAGCGTTAAGCGACGGAGCAAGTACTCTACAAGAAGGAACATCTAGTTTATCGTCTGGTATTTCGCAATTTACAGGTGGTGTCGAAAAAGTTGCTTCAGGTCAGCAAGCACTTTTAGAAGGACAGCAAACATTCCAAACAAAATTAGATAGTTTTTCAAGTGGCACTGAACAAGTTGCAGCTGGTTCACAAAACTTAGCAGCGAGTACGGATCAATTAGCAGCTGGGATTGCTTCATTAGGCGACAATTTATCTTCTGCGTTAGCACAACTACCAGAAGAACAACGTCAAGCACTAGAAGCTTCAATTGCACAACTTGAAGCAAGTAGTAAGCAAATTGCACAAGGTGCAAATACGTTAGCAAGTGGTTCAAATAGCTTACAAGAAAATGCTCAGGCATTAGCGAATGGTCATGCAACTATTGTTGCAAATAGCGAGCAGTTAACAAATGGATTACAGGAATTAACTTCAAATTCGAATTCACTTGTCGAAGGTGCAACAAAGGTAGCAAACGGTGTGTCAAGTTTATCCGAAAATTTAGGGCAGTTTAATACAGGTGTTGCATCTGTAGCAAACGGTGCAAGTAGTTTAAATACTGGTTTAAGTACATTAGCAGATGGAGCTAAAAAATTATCGGATGGTACATCAACGTTAAGTGGAAAATCTGGTGAACTTGCGGATGGATCGAACGAATTAGTAGATGGAGCAGATAAACTAGTCGATGGTACAGAACAATTAACGGACACATTATCAGATGCGAAAGAGGAATCATCCATTTCAGTCTCTGATCAAAACTATGATATGGTTGCTTCTGCAGTAGAAGTTGATAAAGATGTAAAAAATAGTGTCGATAACTACGGAACAGGTTTAGCTCCTTACTTTATTTCATTAGGTTTATTTGTAGGGGCGCTTATTTTAACGAACGTTTATGCGTTTGTACAACCTGCTGTTCAACCAACAGGGTTATTACGATGGTTTGTAAGTAAATGTTCAGTACCATTTGTCGTTTGGATTTTCCAAACAGTGCTTTTATCGGTCGTATTATTATATGGTTTAAAAATGAATGTTTCGAACGTTCCGTTATTCTTATTGTTAATGGCTGTTACAAGTTTTGCATTTATAGCGATTGTACAGTTGTTAGTTGTTGTTTTAGATGATGTTGGCCGATTTGTCGCATTATTATTTTTAATATTACAGCTTGCTTCAAGCGCTGGGACATTTCCTTTACAACTATTACCAAAAACGTTACAAGCATTCAATTCATATATGCCAATGAGTTATTCTGTTGAGGCGTTCCGCCATGTGATTTCAACAACGGATTATGGTGTTGTATATGAAAATATAGCTTTACTTGCTGGAATAGGTATTGTATGTGTATGTTTAACATTCATGGTCTTTGGAATACTTTATAAACACCGATATTCAAAACAGGCAGTAGAAAATTAGTTTAATTGAAAGTGTGATTGGACATCTTAAAATAAATGAGCCAGTTTCCATCATTTTCAGCTCACTTAGGTAAAGAAATATTAGGAAAAAGCAGAAGGTCAATTGGAGTGCATAGTTGCACTTCTAAACCTTCTGCTTTTTTTATTTCAACGAATATTAAAATACATATACAATAAGAAACATCCTTTTAAAAGTATTTACTATAAAAGTCATGTCTTAGTTTTCCGCTTAACTGAGCATAAATTTTTGTAGTCTCACTCTTTTCATGACCTAGTAAACTCTGGATGACATCAATTGGAGCACCGTTATTAATCATATGCGTTGCATAGCTGTGTCGTAATTGATGGGGATGAATATTCTTTTTTATTCCAGCTCGATTTGATATGCGCTTGATAATATATCTTAGATTATCAATACTCATACGCCTTTTCGGTCTTCTGTCCGTAATAAATAATCCAGGATCCTCATCGTCCCGTTCATCTAAATACCTTTTTAACCAAATGGAGCAGCGAATATTAAAGTACACTTCCCTTTCTTTATCACCTTTTCCATGTACAATAACTGAATTCGTTCGAAAATCAATATCATCGCGATTTAATTTTGCAACTTCTCCAATACGGCAGCCTGTGGAATACAAAAACTCAAATAGCGCATTTTCCATCGTTGTTTGACAAGCTTCCCTTAGATGTTCTATCTCTAATTCTGAGAGAAACTTAGGAATCCTTTTCCCTAACTTTGGCTCTTTTAATTTAGCAGCGGGATTTTTTTTAATATAGCCCTCTTCATGTGACCATCTAAAGAGCGATTTAATGCAACGAATTCTGTGTCCTAAACTAGAGGCCTTTAAGTGATCTCCTGACTGTATTAAATATTCTTTTAATTTCTCTGTACTAAACTCGTTCATATCAATATCACCAAAAAATCGTAATAAAAGATTATATTGGAAAGAATACGTTTTTAATGTAAGTGATGAATATCCCTCGATTGTTTTATCTATTTGATATTTTTCCCACGCTTCGGATAATAACATGAGTCTTCCACTCTCCTAGAATTTAAATCTATTGTTCTAATTCTATTATGTTCAAGGAAAGTATTTTTCATACGAGGGTATTAAAGAATCTTAAAAAATAGAAGATTACCAAACCAAGTAATCCTTGTAAATCAAGAAAAGGACACTTCCCTTTTTACAGGAAGCGCCCGTTGTTTAATAAAACAGTTATAGAAAAATTTCCGTAGTATGATAGGCTATGATCATTATTATGGGCAACCATACAGAGTAGGCGAAATGGATATAATATGCTTTCGAATCTTGATCAAACCTTTTTGCCATGTATCCTCTAAATCCATACAATACAAAAAAATATAGTGAAACCCACAAATATTGTGGAATTGGATTTAATGGGCGATAGATATCCTTTTCAAGAACAGAAATACTCGACATAAATGCACCAATAACAAATATAATCGACATTAAAATTTCTATTAAAGATTGATTCTTAGTGAACTTTTTATTATATTTAATTTCCTTTGGAAGATTAAATTTCCGTTTTACCAGTTTTTCGAGATTCAAAAAACTAAGTATTAAGAGAAAATAGATGGTGAATGCGAACCAAAATATGGCTTTTCCCCTCCATGCAAAGTTTTATTTTTTATTTTATCATTAACCTCTTTTCACTTGTAAAAATCGTATGTTTCCTGTTATAACATGAAATGATTCACTTATTCGCGACTATGCATAAATATTGGATAAACTAAAATGCGAAATAAAGAGTTATTTGAACTAATAAAATCATTATTGAGTTAAAGGGTATAATAAAAAAGCTACCGTCTGCAAAATACAAACAGTAACTTCAGTGAGGTATGTGTTTTTTAATGAAATCTACAAAGGAGGTAAACTGTATAGATTTTATGCGTAATTAAGTAATGTTTGCTTTTCTGTAATTAACTTTAAAGCTTCTTCTTGCGATATGACTATACCAAAATATTGATTCATTAATTTTAAACTTGCTCTATTGGCTTCATTACTAAAGGCACCAACACCTTCATTCACGACAATCATGTCATAGTCTTTTTGATAACCGTCTCGTACTGTGCTTTCTACACAATGTGTTGTTACCACTCCACAAACGATTAAGGTGTTAATGCCTTTCATTCTAAGTAACGTTTCAAGACGTGTATCTAAGAATGCACTAAAACGATGCTTTATAATGATTTCTTCACTTGTTGCTGCAAGTTCTTTCAGTTCGTCGACAAATTGAGAATCCCAAGAATTTTTTATAGCTAGGTTTTTGGGTACGGTTTTACCGCGACGATTGTGTGGTAAAATACGATGTTTTTCCTTTGTAATATCATCTGCATAGTGATGTTGCTTCGTCCAAATGTCTAATATTCCTGCTGCTCGACATTCTTCTACAAGTTTTTTTACATGTGGAATAGTTGCATTCATTTGGCTTACATCTGCACCTGTTGAACCGATGCTACCGTTTAAATGGCAGTAGCCATTTTGCATATCGATAACTAATAATGCAGTTTCTTCAGGAATTAAATTGTATAATGATCTCATCATGGTCCCTCCATCTACTCTTTTATTAAATATTTAAATATTAATCCAATTACTATTAAAAGCAGAGCGAATAATATAAAGACACTTTTTATCCCTAAGAGTAAACTGGTTACATCTTCTGAATTTGTCAGTGTCAGCCATTGTGAAACCGGTGTAGTTGCAAAATGGTTGACGATTGCAATTCCTAATGCAGTTCCAATAACCATGCCGAAATTTCGAAGTAATGCAATGTTTCCACCGATCTCACCTAAAAAAGTTTTAGGTACACTGCCCATTATAAAATTGTAATTTGGTGAAGTAATTAAGCCCATTGAAACTCCTAGTAATGCTAACAATAGCGCTATATGCAGCAAGGGACTATGGATACTTGTAAAACTTAAACCGATAACAGCGATAGTCATTGAAATAATTGCTATAATAATTGTAGTTTTTAAATTATACTTTTGGACAAGGAGACCGCTAAATGGACCTGTAATCGACAAAAATAAAGGGTACACCATCAATACGAGTCCGGTGATTGTTATCGAGTAATGCATTACGCCACGTAGCAAAAATGGTAATATAACTACTGTTCCAAAACAAGTTGCATAGCTGACTACAATGACTATGGCACCTAAACATACTTTCTTTTGTTTGAATAAAGCAATTGTGATAAATGGTGTGGATTGTTTATTTGTCCAATAATAAAAAATGGTTAAACTACTTAAGCTAATTAATCCTATAATCCATTGTTCTTTATAGATAATACCCTCACCAAATTGATTTAATAGGAAGATAGCACCGACTAAGAAAATTGTGAATAGTACGGCGCCACCTAAATCAAATTTGGATTTTGTAAAGCGCTTATCTTTAGGTATGAATAAGATAGCGAATACTGAGACTATGGCAATAACAGGTAATTGGATTAAAAATAAATATGACCAATGGAAAAGTTCAATCAATACGCCTCCGATTGGAGCTCCTAGTAGACCACCTAAACCAGCAGCAGTTCCAACTAAACCTATCGCCTTCACCCTTTTATCTACTGAAACATTTTCCGTAATGATAACCATATTGACAGCTTGAAGCATCGCAGCTCCAACTCCCTGAATAAACCTAGCTATTAACAGAAACATAATATTGTTAGCGCTGAAGGAAAAGAGGACACCTACCCCAAACAATAAGTAGCCAACATTATGAATACGCTTTTTACCAAACTGGTCCGATAATTTACCCATAATTGGCAAAGAAATCATGACGGTCAGTATATAACCTGTTACGACCCATTGAGACATACCTAAAGAAATATGAAATTCCATGGAAATATCGGTTAGGGCTATGTTGACTAATCCAGCAGAAAAATTAGAGAGAAAGGTTCCAGGTATTACAGCGAGTAATAGTAAATAGAAAGCCATTTTTTCGTTATGAGTAACTTGATGTAGTTTTAGCTCAATATTCCCGAAAACTTCTCTCATCTCAATAACACGCTCCTCTATACTTGAATTACAGATACTTGTAATTCTTGTAAAATTTCTTCCGCTGTCAATACTTGACCAAAATACTGACTAATTGTATAAAGAGATGCATCATGTTGTTCTTGAGAGAAGGCAGCTGTACCATTAGATACTGCAACTACATGATAATCGTTCATGTAAGCATCACGTATTGTTCCCTCTACACATACATTTGTTGCAACCCCCGTTACTACAACTTTTTCCGTTTTAAATCGACGGAGTACACTGTCAAGTCGGGTATTAAAGAAAGCACTATAACGATGTTTAATTACAACAATATCTTGATCTGTTGGTGCAACACCGTAAAAATCAGCGCCCCAGCTATTACGGCGGCAGACGCCAGTATGTGTTCTGTTAGGATTATTACCACGTGCAATCCACGCTAACGAATCAGTGGCATTTTCATGAAAAGTCTGTATAAAAATTACAGGTAAACCTTTAGAATGATAAACATCGATCAATTTTTGAATATTGCCTACAATCTTCTCAGCCCCTGACGTATCTAGCTCTTGAATCCCAAGGGCACCTTTTGGATCACAATAGTCATTTTGCATATCAACAACAATTAACGCACTTTTATCCAATGTATTCATCCATAATCACTCCTATTTTTTAATAAATTGCATATCAATTAACTCATCGTAATCATAACCTTTTGTGAAGACTCCTGTTTTTTCTACTACATCCATTGTTTTTGCTAATGATTCTTCACTAATGAAACCATCTTTACTCCATAAATCATCTTCATATGCACGATCTAATGCTGCTTTTAAACTATCTTCCTCTGTTGTAGGGAATTCTTTTTTCAGTACTACTAAAGCTAACTCTGAATCTTTCTCTAGTTCTTTTAGTGCTTTGACAATGGCATTTACAAATCCTTGTACTTTTTCTGGTTCCTCTTCAATTGTTGATTCTTTTACACTTAATACAGAGAATGGATAGTCTCCTAAATCTGTAAATTTATAGAATGGTTCCTTCCAAATATTTTGATCGATACCATTTTTAATTATAGGTTCAAAGCCATTTGCTATATCTGCAGCACCACTTTTCACTAGCGATAAAACTGCTGACTGGTCTGCTGGTTCTTCTAGTTTTACATCTTCTCCAGGTTCAAGCCCAAGGTCTAGTAATAGCCAACGTGTTAGTAAGTTTAAGCTACCACCAAATCGCCCAGCTGCAATTGTTTTACCATCTAAATATTCTTTTAACTTTTCTGGATCAGTCGTTTGTTCATATCCCAGTTTTGAATCAGCCATTAAATATACATTTGCACGGTTAACGACATTTACGATAGATTTGATTGGATCAGAGTTTCCGACGTTGGCCATTGCATTTGATTCAGGTCCTCCCATATTGCCCCATGCTTCTCCAGATACAACAGAAGTTACGTGAGCACCACCTGTTGCGGTTAATATCTCTACATCTAATCCTTCCTCAGCAAAATAACCTTCCTGATCAGCAACGTATAACGGCAGGTATCCAATCGAATGAATCGGTTCAGCTATAACAATTTTCTCCAAATCCTTGTCATCTTTCCCAGCTCCTTCTGCATCTGAACACGCAATTAACGCTAATGCTGTTGCTGAAATTGCTGCTAACTTTAAGTAGTATCTTTTCATTTTTCTCATTCGAATCCACTCCTATCTGTTAACGTTCATCCCTTTTGATAAAAATTTCTCTACATAAATTGTTACTAAATACATCACAATTGATAAAAGTGATAGTGCTACAACACCTACCCAAACTAAGTTTGTATCCATGATTTGACCTGCATATAAAATCATTCGTCCTACACCATATTTTGAAGCAATAAACTCACCTACAATTGCACCTGCCAGAGCTAGGGCAATGTTAATTTTTAAGCTACTAATAATCCATGGCATAGAAGATGGGATAACCACTTTTACAAAGACTTGTCTTTTTTTGGCACCAAGTGAATAAAGGAGTTTTTCCATATCTGGATCAATAGCTTTTACACCGCTGTAAGCTGCTAAGGCTGTAACGATGACAACCATTAAGAATGCAAGCGTTACTTTTGATGTAAAGCCTATTCCTAGAAGGATTACTAATACGGGTGCTAAAGCTAGTTTAGGGACAGAGTTAAAAGCAACTAAGTATGGCTCCATAATTTTTGAGTAAAAAGGAGACCACCAAAATGATAATCCTAGACCTGCACCTATAAAAGTCCCTAATATAAAGCCAATTATTGTAGCGACAGAGGTATAACCTAAATCTATTAACAATGTGCCTTGCGTTAGTGCTACCCAACCTGTTTGAAGAATCGTTGTAGGACTACTCCAGTAATAAGAATCTAATATACCGATACGTGTCAGGACTTCCCATAGAATAATGAATAATGCACCGAATGAAACTTGCCCAAAAGCGATTTTTTTTCTCTCTTTTTTTCTGAGGACTTCCTCATCTAAAACTTCAATAGTTATTGAGTCATCTACTACACTACTGTTTAATACAACACTTTCAGTACCAATTACACCTGTTTTTTGCTTCATGAGCGTTCCCTCCTATATAGCATGATCTTGGTCATTTTCATCTTTTAATAGATCCAGTAATTTTTGTTTTAACTCAATATATTCCCGTGATAACATAGTTCCTTCATTTCGAGGGCGAGGTAAATCAACGGTTATTTTAGTTTTTAAACGACCAGGACGAGGAGATAAAACGTAAATGTCATCAGATAAATAAATAGCTTCGTCAATATCGTGAGTTACGAATAAGATAGTTTTCTTTAAATCTGTCCAAATGTTTAATAACCAATTTTGCATCATTAATCTTGTTTGGGCATCTAATGCTCCAAAAGGTTCATCGAGCAATATGATTTCCGCATCATATAGTACGGTTCTTAATAATGCTGCACGCTGTCTCATCCCACCTGAAAGTTCATTAGGGAAGTGATTTTCAAATCCTTTTAACCCGTATTTATGAATTAGTGGTAGTGCTTTAGCGATGTTTTCCTCTTTCTTTCCACCTTTAACTTCCAAACCTAATACGACATTCTCTAAGATTGTTCGCCAAGGGAGAAGTAAGTCTTTTTGTAACATATAACCAACATGCCCATTCTCACCAATAATGTTTTTCCCATCTAATAACACTTGTCCTTTTGTCGGTTTGATCAATCCTGCAATAATATTAAAAAGTGTGGATTTCCCGCAACCACTCGGTCCAATGATACTAACGAAACGACCTTCAGGAATTTGAAGCGAGGTATTTTCTAAAGCAATAAACTCTTGTCCATTTTTTTTAAAAATCTTAGTGTTATTTAAAATCTCAAGTTTATATCTCCCTTCCATAAAAACCCTCCCAATGTAATATTTCCTAACATGTTTAAAGACTAACATGTTATAATTTATTTGAAAAATACATAAATCAAATAAAATCTATTTGATTATTTAATACATAACAATAAAAAAGCACTTTCATAACATTGAAACCGCTTAATGATGTTATAAAAGATTACATAAGGGGGATGTTTATGGATATAAAACATTTAAAAAATTTCGTTACGGTAGTAAATGAGGGAGTCAATTTATCAAAGGCAGCGAAGAAACTTCATATTTCTCAACCGCCACTTAGTCAACAAATGAAAAATATCGAGGACACATTAAATGTTCAAATTTTTGAACGAGGGAAGAGAAATTTACAATTAACTCAAAATGGGGAAGTATTATATAAAAGAGCTAAGAAAATCGTACAGCTATATGAGGAAATGGAAAAGGAAATGACAGAAATGGGTTCGGGTGTCAAAGGGCAACTCAATATTGCTATTTCTACTTTTTACAGTTCATTATTTCAAAACTCAACGACTTTCAGAAATATTCTGCAATTCAGCCAAAAATATCCTGGTGTCAAATTAAAAATAATGCATACAGACGGCAAAAATTTACAAGAACGAATGGAAAATAAAGAAATGGATTTTGCCATTATTAACCTCCCAATCGAAGAACAGATCTTTGATCATTTCAAACTAGAATTAAAAAATTTCTCATTCATTATGCCAGCTTCTTGGGAACTACCAACATCAACGGATTTAATTGCTTTTAACGACATTCGTCATTATCCATTAATTTTATTAAAAAGAGATACAGGGATTGGCCTCTACGAAAAAGTGTTAGAGCACTGTGCCAAAAATAACTTTAAACCCAAACTTGTTGCGGAAAGCAATAATACTAATACCATTATGTCTCTCGTTAATGCTGGAATAGGTGCAACTATTCTACCGAGTACGTCTGTTGATAAACTGTATAATTTTAATGTAAAAGTAATACGATTTACAGATGCAAATTTTTTTACAGAAACGGTTTTAGTTTGGTTGAAGGAACGTTATTTATCTGCTCCTGCTAGAGCTTTCTTATCAATTTTGCAAGAAAAAAATTTATAAATAATAATAAACAATTTAATTTAGTGTGATAATGTCTCTTAAAATACAAAAGATGATTCTTAATAGACTGATGAATTTTATATTACAGAATTCAAAAATATCGTTAATGTCTTATAAAACTTCATGCAATTCTTTAACGATATATAGATTTAGAAAATATGTTATCTTATTTATTAGATATATTGGAACAGAGAAATAAATTTAAAGCTAATATGGAATCTTAATATTTTTCAAACTTATAATAAAACAGCACCTTCCTCAAAAAAAACGGAGCTGTTACTATTTAAAGGAAAACCGCAATTATTGATGAATTGACTTGATTGCTTGATAAAAAGTTTCTTGCGTTAATTCTTCTGCTAAATCCACATTCGATGTTAAACAAATAAGAAACCGTTTTACTTCATCTGCATAAGATTGATATATTCTACTTAAATCCTCCACCTGCCCCCTCCTTCCATCAAATATTAACTGGGATACTTATATATAGATTTAAAACGATTTTCGTTACAAGAAATTGTAATTTTTATAAAAATGTTCTATCTTACTTTACTATTTATTTTCTATCATAGTGAAATTACCATTTTAGCGACCAAATAAGAAAAGGTTTGGTTTTATGTTACTTAAAACCAAACCTTTTTCGATATTTAGAAATTCTTTTCTCACTCAATAAATAATTTCTTATTTCAGAAACGCGCCCGATTGCTGAGTTATGGTATTCATTCTAAAAAACATAAAGGACAATTACTGCATTAAATCTTGAAGGGCAATAATAAATAAAACAATTCCAGCAATATAGAAAGCAATTTTTTGAGCAACGATACTATTTTTCTTATACAACAAGTAACCGCTTATAAAAAGACTAAGGCTAAGTGACATGTAAAATAATAGAGCTACAACCATATTATCTGAAATAGCGAGGTACATAAATAAAATCAGAGCAATTATTGTAATGACTTTTTGAATTAACAGTATTAATCCATTTCGATTTTCTAAAACTTTCGCCCTCTTTGTCTCATTCATAAAAAAACTCCTTCTTTTCAATGTATTACTGCAATTTCATTTAAGTAAATCATTTCATAATCCTATATATATTAACGCAAATATCCAATTTTCTTTTTGAGTGTTATTTAAGATAATGGCCCTAAAAAACAAAAAGAGCGCAATTCATCCTCTGAAAACGCGCCCTTTAGTGGAATAACAAGTTGGTTTGATATCAATAGAATTTCTCTGAAATATTAAGCACTTAGAATAAAAATAATCCTACTATTAAGCCTATTAAACCTATATAAAATAAGTAAGTAACTGTATCTGCTGGTTCTGTAAGCATTAATAATATTGCTAATCTCTCTTTATTTGATTCTGCATCTAAAATACTTTTAACTATATTTATGAGTGTAATACTTATCAATATAACACTTATAAGAATAATAAATATTTTCAAATTCAATCATTCCTTTAATATCACTCTAATCATTCCTAATAACTCATTATTCCACAACCTGGCCCTAGAATGTAAAATAAGCGCCAATTCCTCAAGAATGGCGCCCGTTTGTTGAATAAGATAAAGGTCAGTTTAACTCACCTATAAACCAATTTTCTCCTTCTGAATAGTAATCCTCTTCAGAGATTATTTCTTTAAAACCTTTTATCTGTATATCAGAAGGGCAATTAAGTTCCCACTCTTGAATGAGATTTCTTGATTTATCTAGGGGTAGCCATTTTTGTTCTTCACTATCCCTTTCAAAAAATCCATCAAACCAACTATTATGAGGATATACTACAAGCTGTGAGTCGAATAAATTAGGAAGACTAACTAATGCGTAAATTCTATATTCAGCTTGTCCTTTTGACTTTATACTTTTTAAATAGCTAACTCGATCAATTAAGATTTGCATTATTTCTCGTCTGAATTTGTTTGGAAGTTTGCTTGAATATATGTACGATTGGGCAAATGGCAAATGTAGATGCCAATAACCTAATCCAGATTCACTAGGATTCGGCATGTGTTCGGTAATATCAGAAATATAATTTATTAGTTCCTCTTTTCTCCTTTTTAGCCCTCTAACTTTCTTCTTATAATCATTTTTAAAGTTCCATCTATTCAATGAGATCATCCCTTTGTATTATTGTGCCATTTTCCATTTAATCAACCTACCTTTTATTGATTAAATGGAAAAAGGACTGATTAGACAGTCCATTCTTACTCAATTTTTGCGCCCGATAAATGAATAAGACCCGTTTACAATAAAAGCGAAAAACAAAATAAAGATAATAAGATTAATCCAATTGAGACAATAATCAATAATCCTTTCATTACCTTAAGCGGCATTGCTCGTAATATTCGATTAATTATCTCGAATAAGATTATTTGTTCAGAAGAAGCAGTAGGATCATTAACATACTCTTTTTTATTATGTGTTTCCAAATTTAAATGTTTGAATGTCCAAATAAATAAAGTAATTCCACATAACAAAATCATTGTTGCAGCAAAAATAATATACATTTTAAAATTCTTCTCCTTGGCTTCTTATGACAGAAACACATTATAGCCAGATACCTAAAGAAAGAACGAATTTCTACTCTGGAAATGCGCCCATTTGCGGAAGATCGTTAATCAACTAAAGTCTCCGTTAATGAAAGTATTAAGATTTATTTAGATAAATGTTTGTACTCCAATATTTCAATATTGAACCCATGATTACATTTCTGCTTATTAATTTTGTCACTATCACAAGAGGGGGATATTCTAACCTTAACCAAATCTTCTTTAACATTAACATTTAGCTTTTTTGGAGGAATCTCAATTCTTACAGTAACATCATAGGAATGATTGTCATTGTAACTAATACCAATAATCCTTTTCAATTGCCAGTCAAAAAAATTATCTCCACCGTACTCTTTGATTACTCTTTTATCAATAGTTGGGAATATGATGTCCAAGATAATGTCCTCTGTTGTAACATACATCTCTTCTGCCTCTGAATTAGTTTCTGATTTAACAATTTGCGTAGGAATAAAAACTATAAATACAAATCCTAGTAAGGCCAAGTATTTCTTAACCATCGAGATTCACCTCAGAATTATGTTTAATTCTTATTCTTTGCTTATTGTTATTTTTTATTAAACTAACTTTGTCCTTTAATGAAAACAGATGTATTTTTCAAGAGAAACGTGCCCGTTTGTAGATTAGTGGAAAGGAGAGAGATGAAGTGTTGACTCCCAACTATTTTACTAATGCCCACTATAATTAAATTACAACTTATTTATTTTGTAATTCACTATAGTTAATTTCTTTCACAATCTCTTTAGAACCATCATCTTTAACTATCATAACTTCTACATCGTTCGTTTGACTAATTGCATACCAAAACCTTTTACCCTCATCAACATTAATGATTTTTGCAGGTTCATCGCCAGCAAATACCTCAGTAATTGAACGATCACTAATTGCACCAGAATAGATAAACGGTGGTTGATTCATTGATTTCCATTTTACTTGGGAATTCCATTCAGAACCTCTTGTTCGCATCCATTGCCATTGATTATCAACTTTCTCAAGATAAGCTATAAATACTTTTTCTCCAAGTTCATCATGTTCTTTGAAAACTGCGATTGCATCATTTTCGTGAACTATATTAAATTCCTTGTGAACAAGCTCATAAGAATACTCCTCTTCCCCAAAATGCATTTCCTCCATCTTTTTATGAAAGAAGGACTCAAATGTTTGTTGTTGTGAACAACCAGCAAATAAAAATATTGAAAATACGGCTATTGCTATCTTTCTACCCATTCTATCCCCCTATATATTTGGAAAAATTCCTATTCATAACCTACTCTTCCTTTCAAGTAAATTGCTTATAACTCTCTTTAAATTTTAACATAAATATCCAATTCCCTTTAGAGATTACTCTAAATTTGGTCCCTGAAATGGAAATAGACGCATTCCTTATTAGTGAAAGCGCCCTTTTATTGAATACCATTATGCCAGTGCATTAACAATTAGCCATCATAAATCATCTTTATAATTAAAATAGGTGGTTGGGTCATTTATATCGATAATTTTATCACCGTTTGTTTCATTACTTATAACGATTGTATTATTATCTTGCCATTCAATAATTAAATCTTCTGCTCGATACAACCAATAAATCGTTTCATCATCAAATTCTTTATTTTCATCAGTAATAGAAGTGACAGAAACTCTATTCTGAAAGGCTACCGTTGCGCCCCCTTCGTTTATAATATAAGAATTAGCTTGATATTGACCATTAGGCGAAATAAATGATTCTTCTAACTCCCCTTTACCATTTAGCTCTTTCAGGTCAACACTTATATATGAATTCAATATCAGAAACAGAGAAACTATTATAACTATTGGTGATAATATTGTTATTATTATAACTTTTCGCTTATTCATTTCTTTATATCTCCTTAATAAATTAACTTACAATAAAAACTGTTCTAAAGAGTACAGGTTCCATTTTAACCATATTTAACCAATAGCAAGTAAAATCAAAACCACCAGTCGAACTGGTGGTTTGCTCTACGCGTGAAACGCTGGGTTACTGGCTCATGTCTAAAGACATTCTGAAAGGTCCGCCAACCGCACTCCGTTTCCTCACTGACCGCTAAAGCGGTTTAATTTATTTTCTCTTTTTCTTTATTTCTTCTCCTGTGAATGGGTCGATGAATTCTTTCATTGTCATCTGATCCTCCAGGATATCTTCTTGTAATTGGTTTTTGATATATTCTTGGATTACTTTCCGATTTCGACCTACTGTATCTACATAGTAACCTCTACACCAAAATTTTCTGTTTCCATACCGATATTTTAAATTGGCATGTCGATCAAAAATCATCAAACTACTTTTTCCTTTTAAATACCCTACAAATGCCGAAACACTTAACTTCGGTGGAATACTTACAAGCATATGTATATGATCCGGACATGCTGTTGCTTCTATAATTTCTACTCCTTTTCTTTCACATAGTTGACGCAATATTCTCCCTATATCTACTTTGATTTGAGCATAAATAATCTGTCTTCTGTATTTTGGCGCGAAAACAATGTGATACTTACAATTCCATGTTGTATGTGCTAAACTTTTATTATCCAATTTTGGAGCTCCTTTCGTACGAAGTCGGTTGACCAGACCTGACTTTATTGTACGACTGGAGTTTTTTTTATGTCCATAGCTAAAAGCTTTCCGGAACCCCCTGCATAGCAGGGGGTTTTCAAACCATACAATAAAAGCGCCAATTCCTCAAGAATGGTTGGCAATAGGTAAGCATTTGAAGTTATCTCCAGCTTTTCCCCTGCTCCACACGGAACGTGATAGTTTCCCATCATTCCGCGTTCCATCTAGCGATGGTTTTGTTAATTATAAGTTTCAAGTTCCTCTTAGTGATTTGGGTTATTTGATTAGTTCCAATTCACATTTCTTCCGATATTTATTAATATTTTCAAGAATCGGTTGTGTGATACCCAAACTCTTCATGAGTGTGTTTATCTTAGTTGTATCAGTCATATGGATTAATTTATGAACATCTTTATGGAGGATGCGTAGGTTATTGAACTTGTCGTTTCCACCTAGATACAAAGGAATATAGTGATGACAGTGCACATCTTGTGCTTGAAGGAATGTACCTGTAATTTCACAGTTTCCTTTATTCATACTGTATCGACTAATCAGGTTATCCATATATTCGACACTGCGTGTCAGAATCGTCGATTCCATCAGTAAGGCTATTTCTTGCTTGATATTTTTATGTAGATTTTTATAAATCTGAGCTCTACCTTCTACCGAGAATGGTGTTAGACTTTGAGTAAAGCAGATAGTATTCTTCGTCTGAACATTAGCTAGTGGATAGAGATAAATATTAGCAATTTTAAATGTTTTACATCCCAAGCTGTAAAATTTCTTATAAGATGGGGGTGGATTCGTTGGATGTGCATACTTCCCGATTGACCTAAGACGATTGTACATCATTGCACTGATTTCATAGGCAAGACGTGAGAACGCTAAGTTGACGTGTGTCGCTCTATTAAAGTAATTATGTAACCCTAAAACAAAGCTATTGAAACGCATAACGTTTTGAATGGTTGGTGAAGAACGAAGTTCTTTTACTCGTTTTTTCGCTTCAGCTTTTATTTTCTGTATCTTTTCGGCACGAACAAAAGTGTGAGCTACTCGCTTTTTACCTTTTCTATTTGCTCGAATAGTGAAACCAAGAAAGGCTGATTCATTTTTACGTAGGTTAATAATCTTCGATTTTTCTGGTGAAATATCGAGTTTTAGCCGTTCTTTAAGAAATAGCTTTACAGCATGAAACCACCTTTCGGCCGTTTTAGCATCTCGACAGAGAATTTTAAAGTCATCAGCATAACGAACTAGATATCCTTCCTTTAGTTGGGTACGCTTTTTAGCAAGTAGTTGACCTTCTCTTGTCTTGAAGGGTTTATGTAGAGGGAACAACTCCCATTGCTTTGCTACCCAATGATCTAATTCATTTAATACAATGTTTGATAGTAGTGGTGAGAGCAGCCCACCTTGTGGAGAGCCTTTTGAGGGTACACCTTCTCCATCAATCTCTGATTTTAGCATTTTGGCTATACAGGCGAGGACTTGCCTGTCTCTAATACCTAAATTCCAAAGTTGTTTAATCAGTAAGGTGTGATTAATATTGTCAAAAAAGCCCTTAATATCAATGTCTACAACGTAGTGGAGTTGTGACTGATTGACTAGGTATTGGATTCTCGCCATTGCATGATGAGTAGACCTTAACGGTCTAAATCCATAACTATGATTGAAGAAATGGGCTTCTGCTATAGGTTCTAATACTTGTTTGAAACACTGTTGAATAATTCTATCGAGGATACATGGAATGCCGAGTGGTCTCATTTTGCCATTATCTTTTTCTATTAGCTTCCGTCTTACTTTCTTCGGGCGATAATTCTTGAGCTGTTTTCGTATTTCTTCTATTAAATCGTTCTCAGTATATTTCTCAATATCTAAAATGGTCTTTCCATCTGTACCTGGGGTCTTGGAGCCTTTATTTGACTTGATTATACGATACGCCAATAAGATATTATTCCTCGACGTGATGATGCCGTATAAATGGTGGAATGTTTCCTTATTTTTAGCTCGCTTATGTAAGTCTGTATAGGTTTCGGTCATACCATAATAATCCCAGTATCGTAGAGCTTGCACTGTGGCATCATTCCTTCATGAGGTGATGTTCCCACATTCTTACCCGACCGGTGCAATACACATTTGAAAAATAATTATTAACTACCACTAGACTTGGGGCTGTTCCTCCACCTTCATTACAAAGGCTTCATCAGTCGTACCCCTACCCTCACAAGGATGAATGCATTTCGATTAAAATTCTTATGGCAACCGTTTCAGGTGACAGCCTTTATTACAACGTTCCTTGCTTTCCAAGTACCTTACAACGTAGCTATCCATTCTTAACGTAGGTGCTTCCTATAAGCCTGTGAACTAGATACCGCCATTGTCCGGTATAGTGTATTTCAGAGGGCGCATTTTTACTCCACACCATTCACCCCATCGTAAGATGGTACATGCGTTTCCGCATGCTCAATCTATAGACCCTTACCTTCGGAAGTTTGTCAGTTATTTTATGATAGAACTATTCTCACCATATTAAGTTTTTCAGCCGTGCGGCATATCCGTTGGCATACCTTCTCTAAAGGAGTGGCTACAGCCTTCGTTCTGCCGAATCCACCTGTGCTTCACACCCTATCACCTGTCAGTCATAACGCATGCAGGAGTATTGACGGGATAGTTTCAGAAAACATGGTTTCTTCATTCCTATCCTTCGTTATAAAGTTAAGATTTTGCCGAGCAAACTCTCCTGTATTTCACGTAGTGAAACGCTTATAACAGAACTTGTCGCGCGCGCCCGATTGCGGAAGAACGTTTATCTACTAAAACCCCAATAGTTAAAAGACAAAAGAACCTTTTTTAAATTCGCATTCAGTTCGTTTTTAAATTAATAAAAGTAAAATTCGATTCCGGATTACGAGTAAGTTTACGATATAGCCTCACTTCTTCGTTTGAAAGCCATTTAAGTTCACCTAGGAACATATCAAATAAAAAAACATTAGGCTTTTCTTCTGTGACTAACTTTTTTGCTACAATTTCATTTCTTTTATTTATTACAATAAGATTTACCGTACCTTTATACAAGGTTAATTCACACTCAACCATTGCCTTATATTTTCTGTTTGGGCATGATTTTGGTTTTTTCCAAACGTATTTACACTCATAATTTAGGTTCTTTATTTTCTCATATGTTTCAATGAAAGGAGCTTCATCCCAATTAAATTCTTTACATACCCAAAGAACACCTATCTGTAAAAGTTCTAAGAGTTCAATTTTTTTATTTATATCATTTAGCCCGAAAAATTCCTCAACATCATAGGGAATATTAATCTCTAAAAAACCGTCAATATGTTCTGTAATATTTATATCCTTAAAACTCAAACCGCAATTCAAGATAATTTTTTTTGTATTTTCCGTTTTAAAATTCGGAAAATTATTTTCATATAAAGTTGTAATACAATTTGTTTCAAAGGTAAAGTCCTTAAATTTTTTTCCATACTCACCCCTATTTTCAAACATTTGAAATTCCTTAAGTATCATGACTTCCTCCTATTTATTTGGATCTTTATCTTTTATACAATACTTTAATTACACTACATCACAATCAAACCAAATCTTTTAAATTGCCGTTATCCCACTCACTTATTAACATTTCAACTGAAAATCCAAAAAGTTGAGGTTTACTTCCCAATTGCTTTAATACCTCTTTTGCTTTTTCTTCTTTTACGGAAAGTAAATGTGTGGCAGAACTATATTTAACATAATCATTTGAATGATCGAGTAATTTTTCTAATTCAACAATTCCTTCACTTCCAAGACCTTTTAATGTTTTGAAATTCTTAAAATTCTTATCATATAAGCGATTTGTCTTTCTTGAATTTTCTACAACTTCAAATGCAGAAAAACCGTATTCAATTGCTGAATTTATACATTTTTCTACCAGGTTATTAATATCCACAAGATGCACTCCATCGAACTTAATTTTTTTATTCTTTAACATTCACTAATGTTATTAAACGTTCCTGCTCCTATAGTTTAAGTTCAATAATTCAAAAACACCATACTAGCATTATGTATTAATTATTCTTGATATTCTTCCTCCATTAAATGGTCCAAACAAAAAGAAAAGCACAATTCTTAAGACAGAATTGCGCCCTTTAATTGAACAACGAAAAGTTTCAATCGTTTAGTAAAAGAAGAAACCTTTATTTTTCAAATCTTACTAACATTTTTTCCGGTATTTCGATTTGGTCAATATTAAAGTTATTCATCTGAACGACTAACTCACCATCTCGATTGTCAGCTTCTTCACCCACCCAACAACTATATAATTCAAAAAAGTCCCCTTTTTCAAGGTAACTGTCCATAATTTCACATAATCTTATTAGCTTCTTTTTCGATTCAGCACAAATTTCTGGTGTCGTATATTCAGAAATCTTAATGCCCCAATGACTAGATACTTCATAAACATACGGAGTAGTAAATTGATAATTCTTTACATTTTTAAAGTTATGCACATCTGCAAAACAATCACCAATTATAATTATATCGTCTGAATTTTCATCACTCAGCGCTATTTCAATATTACAGCCAATATAGCTAGCTAAACTCATTTCTAATCACCTTCTTTTTATCTTTCTTTATCCTGAATATCCAGGTCCCTCCACAATCTGATCCATAACGTAAGGAAAAAACACAATTCTTGCTCCAGAACTGCGCCCGTTTGTGGAATAACGAAAAAATTAAAAGAAGTTTTAATTATTATTAACCCTAAATTCAATCTGTGCATTTATTTCATAATTCTTCTTTTCTTTAGTATCCCCGTTGTCGATAACATTAAAGTCTGCAAGTCCATTTACCACATAATAACCCTTTGGAAATTCATTATTCATAATTCGTTTCATAAATTCTATGTATTCTTTTTCGTCCTGTGAACCATAACCACCACTACCCAAATATTCTTCACGGAGTGGCTTCCCTTTAATAAGTTTAGTTATTTTCAATGGTAGAGTCATAAAATAATCGATTTCATAATTTCGTGTAGTTTCAACGATTGGAAAATAGAATGGGGAATTTCTATGAGAAATTTCAATTTCTTCTTTATCCCCTATATATTCAAGTTCCGCATATATTTTTATGGCTTCATTCTCACTATACTCTGCCTTTTCCGTTACGAGCCGATAAACAAAAGCTTCTTCTTTCACTTCAGCCTTCGTTTTCATGTTTTGTTGGAAAACAAATAATATAACCATTACTAGTATACAAAGAATAGTAATACTTATTTTTTTCAAGTTTTTTCACTCCCTTACACAAATAGATTTTCCATATAAAACCAAACTCTACTCAAACTATACTACAACTATTTTAAGTTCACTCCTTAACAATCCCTACTATTAACAAAAGAAGGCACAATTCCTTTTCAAGAAATGCGCTCTATTGTAGAAGATCGTTTCCTCAACTAACGCACCCCAATAGTTGAAGATATTTAATGATTTGAGGCAAAACCGAATTTAATTCCTTTTATCAACCAAACAATTGCTGTAACAGTTATTGGCAATGCTATGCACCAAGAACTTAAAGAAATAGAAGAATGATATAATGCTGAATAAATAATATCTGTAATCATTGTTAAAATGAGTGTCACTAATGGTGCTAACCACCATTTTTTTGTTTTAAAATATACTATAAGTGCTGGTACAATCGTAATGATAGGCACGATGATTAACTGCCAAATAAAACCGTCAATTGCAAAGTCCCCCATACAAAACCCCTCCCTAAAATATATATAATCTAATCCTAACATACATATTTCAGTACCTTTTTAATTACATTAACCTGCACCGTTAGTTTAAGTACATTGCTTCACAAACTCACACCAACATTAACATAATTATACATTTTTATTTATTAGTGTTATTCCGTTAAATGGCCCTAAAAAGAAGGAGCGTAATTCTCTCGCTGCAGATTCGCGCCCAATTGTTGAGTTTTTTTCGTGAGAGCTATTGTAATGCATTCGTTAAATTCGTTCTAGTATGTACCAGCTAAAGTTCCAATAGCAATGCTCCATACAATTATGACAAAAGATGTTGTTAACCAAAATGTGTTAACAGCAGTGGGTTGTTCTTTCTTTACTTTCTTTATTATTTCAACAAGATTAAGACAAAATATAATTGCTAAAATCGGCATTACATAAATATTAATAAACAAGAACACTAACATAGATTGATCACCTCCATACGATTATACCAAATACTTACATTTCAGTTTCTCCTTTATTCATGAATATGGTTCTTATCTGAATAAAACGCAGATCCATCTCTGGAAAGGCGCCCTATGACAATTAACAATCGAATTAACAAGATAACAATAGTTGTTGTTATGTGACAAAAACATGCTAATTAAGTTGTTAATTACACTAAAGATGCCTTCTATTGAGTAAAAAGTTTCCAAGAATACTCTTAGGAATATTTACCAAATAATAGTATAGTATAAACAAGCTGTTCTTTTTGGGGTTTATTTCAACTAAGTAACTTTTAGTATTTAATTAATATCTATAAAGGGGGGAATTGTATAATGAAAAAATTGTTTATTTTATTTATGGTAATTAGTTTTGCATTAGTCGGATGTTCTGATAGTGAAAAAACTGCTAAACAAAATGGTAGTGGCATTTCAGTCGAAATAGGGGATAATGACAACATTCGTTATTTAAATCTTACCCTTTATGTAGATGGGTTATTTTGGGGTTCTGAGGAAGTAATTAGTGAAGAAAACGAGTCCTTTCAAAATCAGGGAATTTTTTGGTTTAATACCCCTACTTTCCAAAACATCGATGTAGAAATCGAACTAATTTATAGTGAGAATATGGATGGAACTAACTCTCAAATCACTAACAAAATTGATATTACACAAGCAAAAAAATGGGTTAATATAAAACTAAATGATGAATTACAATTAGAAATATTAGAATTTAAGTAAAGTTAGCGTTCGTTGAAAACGAAATAATGATAAATGGCTTAGTTCATCAGAACTAAGCAATTTAATTTGTGAAAACTATAGCCAATATCAGTGTTAATTACATTGTTCTTTAATACGTTAATTTGGTTGTTATTTTGAATGTTTGTACCACTAAACTGAACGGGTTACTCATATCAAGCGGTTTGTCCTTTTAGAATTCTTAATCAATCGAATTTGCAACCTCTATCAATAATTCTAACGCTTTATCAGTAGCATCTTTATTAAGAGAAAGAATATACTGCCATTCATTCATCTCAAATACAAGATTATTAGTTCCCATACTCATAGTAGTACTGTAAATTGCGTAAGTGCCATTATTCAATTTGAGTTCCTCATCAATCATTTCTTCCCTAATTGGAATCTTATAATCGATAGGTCGAACTTCAATACTGTAGTCGTTAGCTCCAGCATTTTCATCTACATATCGAACTTCAAGGCGATCATTCGCATCACCCTTTGGATTAGAGAATCTACCAAAACTATGTGTAAAGGTAATTGGTATTTCATTAGGTAGAGCAATATTTCTTTTAAAGTGCTCTTCACTTTTAGCTAGAGCTTCATCAATTTCTTCATATCCTACCTTCGAAAAGTTCCTATCAAATTTATACTCATTTGCATAAGTTGATGTGGCTAAAAAGATAGAAAAAACGAAAAATGAAAATAATAAAAGTCTATTTTTGTTCATAACGTCACCTCTTCAAATATTATGAGGATAAATCAATTTATTATTTAACAATTTGAATAAAAAAGTCTTCCTTCATTATATTACCTTTAAATGAAAAGGACGCATTTCTTATTATGGAAACGCGCCCTATTGTGGAGGAGCGTTCTTCAACTAAAGCCTACATTAGTGAAAAGATTATCATTTATATTTTGGATTTATTAAATTTTCATCATGTAGTTCTTCCTTAAAAACTTCACCTTTGAAGTATCCTAAGTATGCAATTTCTAACCGTTCAATATAGAGGTTTAATTTATTCTTGGGCACACCTTTTACCTTATACATATCCTTGGGATGAAAATGCCATAGAAGACTTCTCATAATAAAAACATACGTTGTACTCAACATCAATGACAATTCTTGATCCAAGCTATCTTGAAGTAAAGTTTCGTTTGTTAAATCTACTATACTGTTGTAATAATCCCAAAAAGCACTCTTATTAAATTTACATTCTTCGTGTAAAGAATAAATAAAACTACCTTCTTTGCCTTCATAGTTACTTTTTAATACTTCTACCGCTATACTCATATTTCACATCCTTATGCATTACTAATGTATTTAAACCCTTTTGACCAGATATTTTGTTAACCAATTTTGCATCTCTTGTTCTGCGTTTGCTGCTTTTGGCATTCTAATGAAAACCTTGTTTAATTGATCTATATCCGTCTCGAAAAAAAGGATCTTGTCATTAGTATTTTTCGCATAATAACAATAACCTTCATATTCGTTTTGATTTATATATACGGTAGGATGTTCGTGTTGCATCGTGCAAAGAATCATCTCAGCATTTAAATTTCCATATATAGATTCAACTTGATGTAAAAAATCTTTGTGTACAGGGATGGCAGGATTATATATATATTCTCTTTGTTTATCACCTAAGTATCGTTCCTCAACAAAAATTAAATAATAATCCGATTCTCTAAACGTTTCTTTTTCACGTTCTCCAAGAAAAATATTGATAAATTTATTTGAAAGTTTATGTAAATGTCGATGTGGAGGAAGATTCTCTCCAAATAATAATAACGTTAATTCTTCCATTTAATACTCCTGATTTCTACCTTATTCTTAACTAGTATACATTATTTCATCTTCGACTAACTGTTCACTACACTTACCCATAAGGCAGAAAGAGCGCAATTCTACACTCTTAAATCGAGCCTGTTTGTTGAAAAAAGTTTGCTCTTTTTTACTCTTTAAAATCACTTTCATAAGGATTAGCGTAAAGATCTACATCAATTTCAGCTTCAATACTTGAAGCAAATTTTATTATTTCTCTATCCATATATAAAGCAGGCGTATTTCCATTTTCTATTTTAATAACAATAAAGATTTTACACTCTAAAGAATAAGTGTCTTTTATTTCGTTAATTATTAATGTCTTATTTTGTAATTTGCCTAAAATTTCTTGGAGTTGCTTATTAACATCAAGTGAGTTTTGGTAGCCTGTTCCTAAATCCCAACTCGTTTCTTTTCTATAACGAATCTTTGAACGATTTGGAATTAAATCGCCCTTTTTATAAGTCTTAGTAGGAATTACTTTTAACTTTTCCGTAACCTCTTTTATTGGAAATTCATCTCCATATAAGCTGAAATACACATTTACTTGAGTCTTATTCAAGTTTAATTACACCTCCCAGTAAGTGTTAACCTATATATTAAATTTATTTATTGAAATTAAAAAAGGGCACGATTCTACTCTTAAATCGCGCCCGATTATTGAAGATTGTTATACCCTAAAACACTGTAAAGTTTAATAACTCTTTTCTTATTACTCATCATATTCTTCAAAAATTCGAATGATAAATTGCTCTAAATTAGGTGCATATTCTTCCAATTCTGCAGTTTCCTGATACCAAAGATAAATGGTATCTTCCAATTTCCCATTCCTTTTTTTAAAGCACAGTATATCTCCTGAACCATCATCACCAATCAGTATAAGGTCTTCAGAGGTTCTTTCATCTCTTACTTCCTTATTATGTCTAACAACATCATCCCAGGTTTTTTTAGAATTTATTTTGGTTTTAATAGGATAGAGAATCCATTCACCAATCTCGGCATTATTGACTAACTTAAAAAGCTCTCTATATTGTTCTGGAAAAATAACACCTAACTTTTCCTCTGTAAGCTTTATATCCGATTCATTAACGCCAGGTTTCTTTGTTTCGATTAAGCTCCTTACATTCTGCATTAAAATAGGACTCCTTCCCATAAATCTTTAATTAATATATTAATTAAATAAACAACTTAATAATTTCCTTTTTCAAGTAACCTAGACTGATAGTTTAAGTAAATCCCTTCAAAGCAAAAAGATCGCAAATTCATCCTCTGAAAAGCGCCCTATTGTAGAATATTGCTTTGGATTACACTAGATTTAACTAACTAAAAATATTGTTAGTAGCTTAAGCTAATTATAAAAAATACAGTACTGGCTATTATTGATATAATCAGTATTATTGTTTTGTATTTTAAATCTTTAAATGCTGGATACACATAATAATATAAAATCCACCATAATCCTAGCAACATCACCCAAAAAAATATTCTACTTGATATTGTAGGTTGTATTGTTATAGCTTCTGGAATTGAAGCTAAAGTAAATATTAAAATTAACGGAGTAGTAAGAAAAAAATATATTATCAACATTTTGATATAAGACCATTTTTTGTTCACTGAATTTTCTCCTTTTATAATTACCAGAGATATAGTTTCTTATCAATTTGGCACTTAAATGAAATCAGACACATTTCTTAGAGAAACGCGCCCTTTTCTGGAAGAACTTAAATATCATTTATCTAAATGAAATCCTAGGTCTTGAAATGAGAGTCCTATTTTAGTGTATTTTTAACCAATTAATACAAACTTTCTACAGGAACATGATCCGGTAGTTTAAATGGATTTTCTTTGTTCATACGATCATAAAACATAACACCGTTTAAATGATCTATTTCATGTTGGATAACTATTGAACCATATCCCTTAAATTTGTATACTACTTCTTTCCCCGTTATGTCATACGCTTTTACCTTAATTCGTTCATATCTCGGTACATATCCCTTAACTTCTCTATCCACTGAAAGGCAACCTTCACCTTCAGGTAGATAAACCATATTAACAGAATGACTAATTATTTTTGGGTTAATCAACATATATTCATGATCTTCATTCTTGTCATCCTTAAAAAGTGCAGCAAACATACATTTATCAAGGCCAATTTGATTAGCAGATAATCCTGAACCAGGACGTAATTTGTATTTCCTTGAGATAGTTGGGTTTTGGCTATTTTTTAAATATTGAAGCATACATAATAATGCTTCTTTATCTTCCTCAGATACAGGAGTATTAACTTCGAGCGTCTTTATTTGTAATACTTCAGCCCCTTCTTTTACTATATCTTTCATCGTAATCATGTAATTTGAATGATATTTACTCATAAATAAACACCTCATCTACTTTCTTATTTAAAACTTTTGCAATTTTAAAAGCTAATTCTAGAGTAGGGTCATACTTATCATTTTCAATACAATTAATCGTTTGTCTTACCACTCCACATTCCTTAGCAAGAGTTTCTTGTGTAATTCCTAATTTTTTTCGTAATACTTTAATTATATTTTTCAAATTATCACCACATTTGTCTAAAGTATTGGACATATATATTGTATAATAATAATAAAAAATGTCCAGTATATTGGACATTTTAATTAACATTCTTATTAAAATTATACAAATTTGACCCTACCCTATCTTCCGTAATATGGCCCGATTGTGGCATAAGTCTATAAACAATGCTTCGCCGTAATTTCAATACTTCAACAATAAATCTTTAATCCTTTTTAAACAACAATAAGAAAAAACGAATTCTATAGTCAGAATTCGTTCTTCGTAAATTTTTATACTAACTCTAACAAGGTAACTGCTTCAAATTTTTTGGAGCTTATGCCTTTTTTATATTAGTTAAGTTCTTATTTAGTTGAATCTAAGGTGTTGCGACGTAATCAAAAGCGTTCCATCGTTAAATCGGTATTTACTGCAAACGCAGCTTTATTACCTTTAGCAGCTGAAATCATTAAAGAGGATGGTTTAGATCTTTCTGTTTCTCCTGCAATATATACATTTTTTTGTGTTGTTCTACCGACACCATCTGTAATAACTTCTCCATTTTCATGAATATCACAGCCAAGCTTCTCTGCAAATTGATTAGGGCGATAATAAGATGGCGCAACAAATCCAGCCGATCTTATAATAGTTTCTCCTGTTTCAAACTCTATTTTTTGTAAGTAACCATCATTACCTATTAATTCTTTTATTTTTTCCGAAATAATTTGGATATTGTGTTTTTGTAACTCTGTTTTACCTTCTTTAGATAATTGAACCCCATTCGTTAAGACAACCAAATCCTGGGACCAATTATAAACTAACTTAGTCAAATGCAGAATATGCTCTTCTTTTTCCGCAATAACTACTAATGGCTTATCTTTTTGCTCCCAACCATCACAATACGGACAACTAAATAAACTCTTCCCATAAAACTCTCTTATACTTGGTATAGAAAATATCTCTTGAATACCGGTAGCGAGTATTATTTTTTCCGAAACAAATTCCTCACTAGTAGATGTTTTGACAGTAAATCGCTCATTACCTATATCCTTGATGATTTCAGTAACTGTTGCATTAAAATATGATACGGACGGGTAATTCTCCAACTCTTTTAACGCTATCTCTTTAAATGCTTGTGGTTTTATTCCATCTCGAGTAATAAATCCATTTGACGCTTGTGTCACTCTATTCCTATTCGTTCCATCGTCAAATAATGCAATGTTTCTCCTAGCCCTACTTAAAGTTAAGCTAGCACTTAACCCAGAAGGACCTCCACCAATAATAATACAATCAAGGACATTCATTTTTTTACCTCCGTATTGATTTGCTTTTTTGTATTGTTATTTTCAAAAGACTACAACATTTCCCATATACTAGATTTTCATCCTTAGACACAACTATTAAATATGTAAAGAGTTACGGTGTGTTTAGCGTCAACAGGAGATATAGCTGAGAATTCAAAATAAGTTATATCAAATAAAAAAAAATCACTTTATCGTTATTTTTAAAATCACCCTATTTTATATTGATTTATTCAGTTTAATAACAACTATTCAAAATCTTCACAATGTGCGAAGTGTATGTGGGCAACACATTTGTGATAGAAGGTTTAATTGATTGGCTTGATCTTCTCAAATTGGGACGTGATTATTGTGAAAGGGAATATTAAATTTTTAACCAGAGTGGGCTTCGGTATATGCAACTTCTTAAGAAATAATTATTATGTAGAATATCGAGGATCAGAAATTTTAACTTTTGAACCATTTTGTTAGTTAATTAATCTGATATTGATAAGAATAACACTTAACAATTGAACTTTATTTCACAATTATGGCTCTAGAATATTAAAAGAAGCGCCTATTCCTTAAGAATGGCGCCCAATTGTGTAACAATTCTCCAGATGGAAAATGGACGTTTCTACGATACTCATCAAACTATATTAAGGTGAAAATTATGTGCTCTGGATTCTCAAATAATTGTAATTAAACCGATTATAGTAAACATCTTTTCTTCGTGGTTTTTGAGAAGTTGTGCTATATTCAAAGTGTCAGGAGTGAGTTCATGAAAAAGTTTTTAACAATTACAACAATTGTTCTTGTTTTACTCGGAACAGCTGGCTATGCTGTGTGGCATTTTGGGACAAATATCGCTTCAGAAAAAATACTCGAAAAAGTAGAGTCTACCTTAGATGACGAAAATCTAGTAGAACTAAAATCTAATATCGAGAACGATTCGCAAGTTCAACAAATTGTAAGCGAAGCAGCAACTATTAATCCGGATACTCTTCCCTTCCAAACTAAGGAAGAAGCGACACGTGTGTTAATAAAAAAAGTGGGCGTTAATCGTCTACTTGAAATTCAGGAACAAGCGCAAGCCGGTTCAATTAATAAAGATGAATTATTATCCGAAATGGAAGGTAAACTGTCTGAAGATGAAATTTCTGCTTTAAAATATGTATTATATAAGGAATTAAATAAATAAAATTTGCCATATAGACTCGATTCCGATTTAGTGGAATCGGGTTTTTTCTTATGTGAGAGCTCTACTCGATAATATGGCAGAGAAATTGGAATAAGCGCTATTCCTTGCTATAGGAAAGCGCCAATTGTTGTAGATCCGTTATTCAACTAAAGCGACTGGATTTTTCTAAACGATTGAAAATGTAGATTTTTACCGTTAATAAATTGAACCAGTCTATATACAGATTTTCATCTCAAAAGTCTTCTTTTAGATATGTTTATACCTTTTCATAATAAAGACAATATGTAAAGGGATATTCACGAAATGTTGATCTCACAGCATTCCCTGGATTTTCCCTTTCAAACTTTCATTTAGAATCGTTATTTAAAACTAATATGTATAGTTCAATTATTTTCTATTTACTTATATTTTAGAAGAGACAAGAATAAATCTAACATTACACTTCCTAAATTTTCAGTAGACTGAGAGAACCTAAATCTTAAATACGTCCATAACTAGTAAAGTGTGATTTCCAGTAACTAGATTGAACAGATGCAATATTTACATTTGATCCACTGGCACTAATCATTTGACCCTTACCTAGATAAATGCCTACATGAGAAACACCTGGTTTATACGTATTACTGAAGAATACTAGATCCCCAACCTGTGGAGAAGTAACTTTTTTAGCCATATTATAATAGCCTGCTGCTGTGTTGCGGCTAATTGATTTTCCTGCATTTTTAAATACATAATAAACAAAACCAGAGCAATCAAATCCAGATGTTGTAGTTCCTCCGAATACGTAAGGTACACCAAGATAATTCTTCGCTACACTTACCACTTTAGAATTGGTTGTTGATGTTGTAGTAGTAGATGCTGTACCATTAATCTTTAATTTTTGGCCAACCTTAATGAGGGTTGATCTCAATCCATTTAATTTCATAATTTCTGTGTATGTCGTACCATATTGTTTTGCTATACCTGATAATGTATCATTGCTTTTCACGGTATATGTAGCTGCAGATGCGCCAGATGCCGTTGAAAGTAATAAGGATGTACATAAAGTTAATGATGCTACAGTTTTTACTAATTTATTCATAATAAAACTAAACCTCTTATATTTAATATTTTTGTGAAATTATTTCTTTGTCAGATAAATAGTACCAAAAAATATATTACATTTTTATTACATTAAGGTTAAATAAAAAAGTCTATACTACAACAAAACTATTACATGCTACATCACCCAAAACATAGTTAGGGTGAAACTAATACAATACTCGTTGTGATCTAAAGAACAAACTCATTATATTAATATCATTCATTTTAAAAAAGTTGGACAAGAAAAAATCCTGTATTTCAACACAGGATTATAAAATTCAAAATATGTTTAGAAGTTTTCCTCCTTGTTCGATTTTTTTAGATGAACTTAATTTTAATAATTTAGCTTAAAAAGATAATAAATTTCTTTTAACCCCAAATTACGACCTCCCTAATTTCGTATTACACCTTTTGAAGCATTCTATCGCCTCTAATTACCAATTAAACTACCAAATTATAATACCTACGCGTTACAAATAACATTCTAATTATGCTGAAATTAGGCAAACAAAAACACTCTTTAGGCACCCCCCTTGTTATTGACACTAGTATATAAATTGTTAAAAAATCTCGTAAAACGCTCCCTTTTATAGGAGCCAGTTTACAAAAATACTATCTCAAATGAGAGAGTTAATAAAAAAATATATTCTGATGTATTAATAAAATAGTCTCCCACTTTAATAAAATAGAATTAACGTGATTAATATTTTCAAAGACTGGATAGAATTGTGGTATATAAAATATTTGTTGGAGGTTATTAACATGACTAAAATACAAGTTAAAGATATGAACATGATTGAAGGACACACTATTGAATGTAATGGAAATGTATGTTTTTGTGGGGAACGAATATTTTTCACTGAGGAAATGTTGCAAAATAACATCATCATAGTCGATACATCACGCGAAATGGAAATAGAAGAAGGTATAGTTACTAATCAGACAATTGAAATCCTTTATGCTAACGATCTCTATTCACAACAAATTTTGCTTTATCATGGACCAAATTTGAAAGATATGTTTGATAGTCTATTAAAGAAAGAGATTGCGACACAATTTACAGTAAATACAATCCAGAATTTCATGTTAAATATGGTAGCTCTTTCGGAGTCGAATATGACTTCAGTTGATTTATTTGATTACTATGAGGCAATTGAAGTAAAAGAGATTATTACAAGCAAAATCAACACTATCAAACAGTATTTAACAAATTAGTATAGTACACAACATTTACTTCGCGAATTTTCTAATCGTTCTTCTTCCATCCATCTCGTCAGAACATCTTGACTATAAGATATGATATTCAGTTTATAAAAAAGCTACTTATACAATGCCTGATTTATTGCATTGTAAAGTAGCCTTAACTTAACACCTATTTAATTTACTAAATGCTTAGTTTGACACTTCGCCTTCAACCTGCATTTCATGATTAACTCGATTTCTGAAGAAGTATCCTATAAGTGCACCGATTAAACCAGTAATCAACCATCCAGCACCCGCTGTAAATAAAGGGATAAATGCAAATGTATTATTGATTTCCTCAACCATAAATTTAGCGTCTTTTAGTGCATCCAAAATCGCTACAACTGAAGTCCCTGTCATTGCCCCCACATAAACGCTTTGTGCACTATTAAACCATTTATCTGTAAAGGTAAGGATTATTAACGTAATTGCTATTGGATATAATAACATTAATACTGGTGATGCCATTGATAATATTTTTGTTAGTCCAAAGTTTGTAAATACTACACCTAAAGAAGCAAAAATAATTAACCATCTTTTATAAGAGATTTTAGGAAGAATACGTGCAAAATATTCAGCTACTGCTGCTAAACAGGCTACATTTGTTGTAATACCTGTTAGGAAAATAACAATTCCAATTAAGTAAATACCTACTTGTCCAAACAATGTTTTAGATGCTAACGCAATAACTTCGCCACCATTCGCCATGTACCCTATAGATTCTACGCTAGATACTCCAATCCAAGCCATAGAAACCTGTAAAGCAATTAACCCTATTACTGTAATAAGTCCAGCTTGGAAGAAAACCTTTGATATTTCTTTTTGACTCTTTAAATTTAATGATTCAATAGACTTAATGAATATACCGCCAAAAACAAATGCAGCCAGTACATCCATTGTATAATAACCTTGCGTAAAACCTTTTAAAAAGGCAGCCATACTTGTTTCATATCCTGCATCTATTACTGGTGCTTGAGCATTACCCATAGGTGTGATAATAGACTTTGTTACAATAATAATTAAAAGTGCAGTGAATACAGGTGTAATTAGCTTTCCTAATCTATCAACAAACTTTGAAGTTTCCCATGATAAATATACTGTTAGTACTGTAAAAATAATAGAGAAAATCAATAAATACAATATGTGATTCGCTCCACTTGGGAATAATTGTCTTAATCCAATTTCATATACAACTGATGTTGTACGAGGAATTACATAAAAAGGACCTAAGGCAAGAAATAGCAAAATAGAAAATACTAAAGAGAATTTTGGGGAAACTCTATTTGCTAGATTTTCTACTGTGCCTCCCCCTTTATTTAAAGCGACTATTGCAAGTAAAACCAATCCAACCCCTGTAATTAAGAAGCCTGCCATTGCAATCGGTGTATTTATTCCAGCCTGTTGACCCACCATAGGAGCAAATATTACATTTCCTGCCCCTAAAAACATTGCAAATAACATAAAGCCTATTAATAGAATGTGAATGAAAGATATTTTATTCGTCATAACCCAATCCCCTTTTTGTTATATTTGAATAATTAAACGACAAACCCTTCTGGATAAATGTCTGATGAATGAAGCATAAATTTATGCTCTCCTATAATCCAAGCGGAACCTTGAATAGTTGGAATAATTGCTTCATAATCTCCTACATTAGTTTTATCTAATATCTTTCCTATAAATTTTGAACCAATAATACTTTCCTGAATAATTGTTTCTCCTTCATCTAGTGAAAGTGTTGCCATTTTTGCACATGTCCCCGTTCCACATGGTGAACGATCAATTTGTTCATTCCCGAAAACAACAACATTTTTAAAATGATTGTCTGCAATTTTCTCTGAAATCTCTACCAAATCAACAGACTTAATTTCTTCAATGAATGGATGCTTAATTTCAATATTTGTATTGATGTATTTCCTAATAAGACTTGCGTATTTAATAATTTCTTGCTTATTATTCAAATCGATTTTAATGTTCAACTCGTTTGAATTTACTATTGCAAAGAAACTTCCTCCGAAGGCAATATCTAATTGAATTGGACCTAAGCCATCTACTTCAAGGTGTAAATCCTTATGTAGAACAAAAGCCGGAACATTTTTAAACTCCACAGATTCAACGTACTCACCGTTGTAATGAACGAAACATTCAATAATGCCTGATGGAGTGTCAACTAAAACCCTATCTTTTCTTTCTATCAATCCCCTATTTAAACACATTGTTACGGTACCTATTGTTCCGTGACCACACATATTTAGGTAAGATCCACTATCCATAAAAATTACACCGATATCACACTGTTTATTGGCGGGCTTAACTATAATTGCACCGAACATATCTTTATGACCACGTGGCTCATTCATTAGCAACTTTCTTATATGATCATAATTTTCCATAATAAAACTCTTCTTTTCCATCATCGTATTTCCTGTGATTTCTGGAAAACCATCTACAACGATACGAGTTACTTCTCCCACTGTATGTGTATCAATAGTCTTAATTTCGTATTTATAACTCCCCATATTTATGCCTCCCTTAGAATATTTTGGTTAATTTGGAATTAATAATATACACCATAAAACATAATTCTGAATTTTAAAAGACTTTTTTTTCTGAATATTAATATAATATTTTTTTATTTTTTCAAAATACCAATAATATCAAGTGTTTTGTAGATTATTTTGTTATGTAAAAATATTTTTCAAAAAATTTTAGTAGTTTTATTTTTCAAAAAAGTGATATAATCGCCATCAAACGAAAATTTTTTGCAATGGAGGAAGAAAAACTATGGCATTAAAAGACTTTTTTATTTACCTTTCAGAAAACCGTATATTAAATTCCGCAGCTCAAAGATATGGTCTTAGACTGGGTGCACAAAGCGTAGTAGCAGGAGTTAGCATCGAAGAAACTGTTAAATCTATTAAAGAACTTAATAAACAAAATATTTCTTGCACAGTAGATAATCTGGGTGAATTTGTTTATGAGAAATCAGAGGCTATTGAAGCGAAGAATAAAATTTTAGAAGTAATTCAAGTTATTCATGATGAAAATTTAGATGCACACATTTCACTAAAACCATCTCAATTGGGATTAGATATTGAATACGAATTCTGTAAAGAAAATTTAAAAGAAATTGTTGCTCTTGCTCATCAATATAATATTTTTGTGAACTTTGATATGGAAGATTACGCTCGTCTACACAGCTCATTTGAATTACTTGAAGAGCTCAACAAAGAATTCGATAACATTGGTACAGTTATTCAAGCTTACTTTTTTGAATCAGAAGAGCTTATTGAGAAATACAAAGATTTTAGATTACGAATTGTAAAAGGCGCTTATAAAGAACCAGAGAATGTTGCTTACCAAACAAAATCAGAAATTGATAAAAACTATATAAAATTAATTGAATATCACCTACTAAACGGTAAATTTACTTCAATCGCTACACATGACCATAGAGTTATTAATCATGTAAAAGCTTTTGTTAAAAAGCATAATATCCCTAATGAGAAATTTGAATTCCAGATGCTTTATGGCTTCAGAAAAGAAATGCAATATGATCTTGCAAAAGAAGGTTTTAACTTCTGTACGTATTTACCGTTTGGTAAAGATTGGTATGGTTATTTCATGAGAAGACTTGCGGAACGCCCACAAAACCTATCACTTGTTACAAAACAAGTATTTAATAAAAAGACCAATACAGCTATCGGTCTTGCAACAACTAGTTTTGTAATAGGTCGTTTATCTAAAAAATCTAAAAAAGTTAAACAATAAGGCTAGTCCCTTTCGTAAATAGAAAATGAAAAAGTCGATTTGTCACAAACATGTGAGACAAATCGACTTTTTATATTTAAAAACCTAAATGAAAAGAATTCTATTCCTCATGTTTATCAGATGAACTTCTTGATTCTGTGTATTTTCTGATTCTGTATTGTAAACTCTGTCTTTTAATTCCAAGTGCAGTTGCAGTTTTAGATACATTACCATCAAAAAGTTCCAAGGCCCTTGAAATATAATAGTCCTCAACCTCATTCATATAAACATCTAGTGGCCTTAGTTCATTTTTATTCATGACAACAAATATATCACTTTGAGCAATATCTTGATTCTCTGGTGACTCTATATTTTGTATTTTCCACTTGAAGTGGGCTGGCAACATATGAGCTTCAACCAAACTTTCAGTAGTTATTAACGAACTAATATCATCTAACAATACTTCTAACTCCTTTAAGTTACCTGGCCAATTGTAATTTAAGAATATTTCTTTCACCTCATCGGATAATCCACTAATAGCTGATCCATAACTTTCTCTATGTCGCTTAAAATAGTCTTCGACGAATGGCATGATATCTTCTTTACGATTTCGCAGTGCCGGAATGTAAATAGAAATATCTGAAAAGTGGCGATAAAGTGCCTTAGATAGCTGTCCTTTTTGGATAAGGTCAAAAGGATCTTCACCAACACTTGCTATAAATATGTGATGATGATTTGTATGATTTGCTAATAATTCTACAATCTTCTCCTGGGCTTCCTTAGATAAATATTCAATTCGTTCAGCAAAAAATGTAATATTCTTTTTTTCAACAATATACTTTTCTAACTGACTTATCACCGACGCCTCATCACGTCTACAAATTAGCGTAATAAACATATCATTTTTGTCTTTAAGTTCATGATGAATCCCTTCAGCAATCATATCTATCCCTGTTCCAGATTCACCAACTAAGATAACAGGCATTCTACTATAGGCAACAATCTTCGCCTTTTCGATTACCTTTTTCATTTCAGTTGAGATCGCAGTGATAATTTCGAATGTAAGAGGTTCATTGTATCTTCTAAGTGGCTGATACATCATATATTCTTGTTGAGTAATGTCTCGTGCAAATTCTACCGCACCTACCAAGACATCTTGACTATATAGCGGATAAATATTACTAATTAGAGTTACTTCTTGTCCTTTTTGATTCCAAAAAGTCTTTTTCTCATTCAAAATGGGTTGTTCATCTTGTAAAACTCTTAATAATCCTCCTTTCTCCGTATTAAATCCAACAATCTCAAGAGCTCTTCTTTTCTCGAATTCTTCATCACTAATACCTTGTAGCTCACGCATTTTTTTATTATAAATTATGAGTTTTCCAGTATTATCAACTACGCAGATTCCATTATCCCCTTTTTCAACTATAAATTTATAAATATCAAGTAATGTTTCGTGTTGCATATAGTGCCCCCTGTATTAATCTCTTAATAATAAGTGTACCACTAACAATATTAGTTTAAATATTTATAAAATTTAAATTTTTGTGTTGCAATGTGCCAAGAAATATTGCATCATAATTAATATACAAAAACAATAAGTGCAAAATGATTATGCACCATATTACGATTGGAGGATTAATAATGATTAAATACAAGCATGAACCACTTATAGATTTTTCAGTGAAGGAAAATAAGGAAGCTTATGAAGAAGCACTTGCAAAAGTAGAAGCAGAATTAGGTGCTGACTACCCACTTATCATCGGTGGTGATCGTATTACAACAGAAGATAAGATTATTTCTTACAATCCAGCGAAGAAAACAGAAGTAATTGGCTCTGTATCAAAAGCTTCTAAAGAACTTGCAGAAAAAGCAATGCAAGTAGCAGATGAAACTTTCAAGACTTGGAAAAAGGTTAAGCCTGAGGTTCGTGCTGATGTTTTATTCAAAGCAGCTGCTATTATCCGTCGTCGTAAACATGAATTTTCAGCGCTTCTAACAAAAGAAGCAGGTAAACCTTGGAATGAAGCAGATGCTGATACTGCAGAAGCAATCGATTTTCTAGAATACTACGGTCGTCAAATGTTAGAACTAAAAGATGGTCGCAAAGTGGAAAGCCGTCCAAATGAGTTTAACCGTTATGACTATATCCCACTTGGTATAGGTGTAATTATCTCACCTTGGAACTTCCCATTTGCTATTATGGCTGGTACGACAGTAGCTGCAGTAGTAACTGGTAACACGGTTTTATTAAAACCAGCTTCAACAACTCCAGTTATTGCCTATAAATTTATTGAAGTATTAGAAGAAGCAGGTCTTCCTGCAGGTGTTGTTAACTACGTACCAGGTTCTGGTGCTGAAGTTGGTGACTACTTAGTAGACCATCCAAAAACTCGTTTTATCTCATTCACAGGTTCCCGTGATGTAGGTTTACGTATTAACCAACGTGCATCTGTCTTAAACGATGGTCAAATTTGGATTAAACGTGTAATCGCCGAAATGGGTGGTAAAGATACAATTGTAGTAGACAAAGAAGCAGACTTAGAATTAGCAGCACAATCTATCGTGAAATCTGCATTCGGCTTCTCTGGTCAAAAGTGTTCAGCATGTTCACGTGCAGTCATTGTAGAAGATGTTTATGATGAAGTGGTAGAACGTGTTACTAAACTAACAAAAGAATTAACAGTTGGTGACCCAACAGATCCATCTAACTTTATGGCTACTGTTATCGATGCAAATGCATTCAATAAAATTACAGAGTACATTGAAATTGGAAAAGGTGAAGGTCGTTTAGTTGCTGGTGGTACTGCTGATGATTCAGTAGGTTACTTTGTTCAACCAACCGTATTTGCTGATGTAGATCCATCTGCTCGTATTATGAAAGAAGAAATCTTCGGACCAGTTGTAGCCATTACAAAAGCAGCAACATTTGAAGAAGCAATCGATATTGCGAATGATACTGAATACGGTTTAACAGGTGCAGTCATTACAAATAACCGTTTAAACTTAGAATATGCTCGTGAAGAATTCCATGTTGGAAATCTTTATTTCAACCGTGGTTGCACAGGTGCAATCGTAGGATACCAACCATTCGGTGGCTTTAATATGTCAGGTACTGATTCAAAAGCTGGTGGTCCTGATTATTTAACATTACACATGCAGGCGAAAACTACTTCAGAAGCTTTTTAATTACCAACAATATAATAGAAGAAACTCCTCAAAAAGGGCTCCTTAGTTTGGAGGAATTTGTACGAGGTGAATCTAGTCATTCTAGTATAGAGGTGATCTTTATTTTTGTAATAGCTAAGTATATTGACCAATGCGTAACTTTTTATGAATTCGAGTGCCAACAAGAGGCTATTGAATTTTACAATAATATAGATGGTACAAAAATCTTTACAACAATTGTTGATCCCCCTGCATTATCCCTAAAGAATCAAACTCAGGCAATCGTTGAAGTAACGACAAAAGTAGCAGCCTTGAGATAATAATTAAAAAACCTCACAAAAGTTAATTTCAACTTTTGTGAGGTCTTTTAGTGGGAAAACTAATAAAATACGTATTATTAAACAAACGCGCCCTTTAACAGAAGTATAGATTTCAGGAAGATTAACACAGGATTTTTAATCAACCTTTTCATTAACGTCTTGACCTTTAATTTGTAGCGAGTACTACAAATAGCTCCCCTTAATCTACTAATTTACTAAATGTTTCATAAGCCCTTTGGGACAAATATTTAGCTGCTTCCCTCATTGCCATATCGGGTGTAATCGAATCATTCACTACTGATACAACCTCTTCAAAATGTTGAGCTAATATTTTTTTATCATGTTCATCAATACTACCCGAGATTAATACTGTAGGAATATCAAGTTCTTTTGCACTATGTAATACTCCGATTGGTGCTTTCCCATGCAATGTTTGGCGATCTGATTTTCCTTCTCCCGTTATAATTACCCGCGCACCCTGTACTTTCTCACGATACTTCATGACATCCAGGACAAGATGAATCCCTTGATGGAATTTCCCTTGAAGGAATGCAATTAATGCACCACCCATCCCCCCTGCAGCTCCTGCCCCTTGATAGTCATGTAATCGGATTCCTTTTTCCGCTTCAACAACATTTGCCCAAAGAGTTTGTGCCTGATCAAAATAGGCTATTTCATCGGCTTTTACCCCTTTTTGTGGACCAAAGACCGCAGTTGCCCCATATTCCCCAACTAACGGATTATCTACATCACATGCAATGGCAACCTTAGAATCTTTCAACCTTGTATCCCAACCAGAAAAATCTAAACTTTTTACTTCATATAATCCATCAATTGATTTTTGTACATCTCGTCCATTTTGATCTAATAAACGTAATCCTAATGCTCTTAACATCCCGACACCTGCATCATTTGTCGCACTTCCACCGATACAGATAATAAAGTCCCTATACCCCTGATCCAACGCTGTTCGAATAAGTTGTCCAGTTCCAAAAGATGAGGCAATTCTTGGATTTCTCTCATCAGGATCCAACAATGTAATCCCTGAAGCGGAGGCCATTTCAATTACACAAGTAGATTGATTTCCAAGTACACCGAAGGAAGCCTCGATTTCACGACCAAGAGGATCAAGAACAGTTGCTTTATTGATGTGACCGTTTGTTGCTAAAACCAGGGCGTCCATCGTTCCTTCTCCGCCATCCGCAACTGGAAGTAAAACCGTCTCTACTTCTGAATTTGCTTGCTTAATCCCCTGTTCGATAGCTTGGGCTGCTTCTAGTGCTGTTAATGTACCTTTAAATGAGTCTGGACTTATTACAACTTTCATATCGTAGTCTCCTTCCCATTAAGTGCTTACAATTCATTATAGTGACAAACTATGGAAAAAATCATTAGAATAATACGAAAATTAACTTTAGATTGGTACATTTTTATACGAGTTAGCAAATAAAATTGCAGTTTATCAATAATATTTTTTATCCGAGGAAAATGAGAATGCATCGAATATTATTAATTCCGTTTTGATACTATACATCCGAGGTAAATCTATCTCTTTTTTCGATTAAATTTATATCATTCAAATATTATTTACAGAAAATATTTAATACACTTATAATATAGAAGAGTGCTAATAATTCGAAGTGATTCTACTATTTAAATAGTATCAGCTAAAATGGTAGTTTCATTTCTCACTAAAATTATCTAATTAAGAATAAGGAGATAGATAAATGAGTAAAATTAAACTTGGTATTGTTGGATATGGAAATTTGGGGAAAGGTGCAATTGAAGCTATTAAACAAACACAAGATATGGAGTTAGTGGCGGTTTTCACAAGAAGGGATCCGCAACACTTACATTTAGATGATCAGAATGTAAAAGTTGCACATATTTCAGAAGCTAGTGATTATAAAAACGACATTGATGTTATGTTGCTGTGTGGTGGCTCTGCAACTGACCTACCTGAACAAACTCCCTACTTTGCAAGTATGTTTAACACTGTAGATAGTTTTGATACACATGCAAAAATCCCTGAGTTCTATAAGTCTGTAAATGAGGTTGCAACAAAAAATAATACAACTGCAATTATTTCAGTAGGATGGGATCCAGGCCTATTCTCGATCAACCGTGTCATGGCAGATGCAATTATTCCAAATGGTGAAAACTATACGTTCTGGGGAAAAGGTCTTAGCCAAGGTCACTCAGATGCAGTAAGAAGAGTTACCGGTGTTAAAAATGGTGTACAATATACAATTCCATCTGAAGATGCAATCGAAAACGTACGTAGCGGTGAAAATCCTGAACTATCAACTGCAGAAAAGCACAATCGTGTTTGCTATGTTGTTGCAGAAGAAGGAGCAGATCAAGCAGCAATCGAACATGAAATCAAAACAATGCCAAACTACTTTGCTGAATACAACACAGAAGTGAACTTCATCTCAGAAGAAGAGTTAAAACGTGACCACTCAAAAGCTCCACATGGTGGATTTGTGATCCGTGGTGGAAATACAGGAGCGGGCCACAAGCAAATTTACGAATTCTCACTTAAACTGGACAGTAATCCTGAATTTACATCAAGCGTATTAGTAGCTTACGCAAGAGCAGCTTATCGCCTAAATAACGAAAAACAGTTTGGGGCAAAAACGGTGTATGATGTTGCACCGGGTTATATTTCCCCACGCTCACCTGAAGAATTAAGAAGAGATTATTTATAAGAAAGTATTATAAAAACAACTCCCTTTAAGGGGGTTGTTTTATTATCTTATAGGGATTTAACAAGTAATGTAATTCGTAAGCAACAGATTAATAAGAGAAGTTCCTCCAGAACCCGCAACCAGAGTCTATAAGCTGCGCAAAGTTCTTTCCGTCTCTTGATAGGTATAAATTAAAAAATGTCTTCTTCCTATAATATTAACTGTAAGAACAAGACTAAAAGTTTATTGGGATACTTGTTCTCGCATATTTGTTTGAACAAGCTGTTTGTATCCTTTCATTTGCATTCTGACAAAAATATTATTTGCCACAAGTGAAATAATGATAAAAACAGTTCCTAAAATATCATAAATCGTTACATTATTCCCCTGATAGATGGAGATTATGAGTGTCGTAACGGGAACAAAGTTAATAAATAAAAGTGCATTAATTGGTGATAAAATACTTACGCCAACGTTCCAACCGAGCAGTGCAATAAGTCCAGGAAAGATAATCATAAAGATTAAATGTGGACTTGTTACAATCATAACCTCTTTTGTTGGGATTGATATATATCCAAATACTGTAGCTCCTACTACAATGACCACTGCCGTAATGGTTCCAAGTAAACAGCTTAAAGTTGAATATCGTAAAACTGACCAACTGCTAAACTCGCTTCCACCCATTGTGTAAATAACCCAACCAATAACAGCTACTAATATAAGAATTGTAGGAATAAAGTTATTTGTGGCACTTAGAAAAGCTTTTATATCCCCTTTTGTAATAACTAAGATCGCTCCAATTAATGATACAATTACACATATTAATGTAAATAAATGAGGACGTTTTTTAAAAATCATCCATACAATTACAATGGAGATCATCGGCATTAAGGATTCCATAATTGAGGCAACCATAACCCCTGATTCACCCATCATATCTTCACCCCAGAAGATTAAAAGATTATAGATTGTAAATGCCATTGTACCAAAGAACCATAACGGTAATCCTTTTCCTTCAAATCGAAAAGCTTGTTTCCCTTCTTTCCACAAAAGCAATGCTACCAAAATAACTGTAACCGCTCCATAACGAATGATTGTAAAATAAAAAGGATCAATATGTTTGAAGGCTGCGTGTGCAACAGGAAACATTGCTCCCCATGAAACTGCCGCAAGAAAACATAAAAAGGATCCCCACAAAACATTATTTCTCACTTTCCTTCTCCCTCCCTATATATAACAAATCCAATTATCTAACTTTATCGATATCAAGTAAAATGAATAATAGTGATGATTCGCTATCATTTTTAGTGATATCATAGAATTACTGAATATATAGAGGAGAATAAGTGATGGAATTAAAAGACTTAGAGATATTTCAATTGGTTGCAGAAAAAGGAACGATCACCGAAGCTGCAAAGGAGCTCAATTATGTACAATCAAATGTTACATCTAGAATACGCAAATTAGAAACTGAAATGAGTTCACCTTTGTTTAATAGACATTCTCGGGGTATGAGCTTAACACCAGAAGGAAAAAAACTATTAACCTATAGTAGGAAGATATTATCGTTAACAGAAGAAATGAAAAAAGCAGTCCAAACAAATAAGGAACCCTCTGGAAAATTAGAAATTGGTACAGTCGAAACCGTTATACATCTACCAAAGATTCTATCTAGTTATATTAAAAAATATAAAGATGTTGATGTATCTATCTTTACTGGTGTTACTAAAAATTTAGTAGAGGAAGTATTAAATCATAAGTTAGACGGCGCTTTCATTACAGAATTAGACTTTCATCCCGACTTAGTGTCCCATGAAGTATTTCAAGAGGAACTCGTTTTAATTTCTAGTTCCCATGCATCCACTCTAGAGGAAATTAAAGAGGAACCGATCTTATGTTTTAGCAAAGGTTGTGGTTACCGCGCACGCCTAGCACAATGGTATCGCGATCAAAACATTACTCCAAAAAAAATAATGGAATTCGGTACATTAGAAACAATTCTAAGAAGTACTGTTATGGGACTTGGCATTGCATTCGTACCAAAGTCAGAAGTTGAACTTTTGGAAAATAATGGGCACATCCGATTTCATAAACTACCGGATAAATACAGTAAAATAAAAACTGTCTTTGTTAGGAGAAACGATACTTTCTTAACACCAACAATCGAAAAGTTTATTGAAACTATTGAATTAAGTAAATTATGAATAGCAGGGTGATTTGACAGTTTATATAGATTAACTCGGGGAATAGTGTAACTCGTACTATCACTTTACTCTTAGCATATCACGCAAATAATATGGAGTTTGTGCCTCGCAATATTTTCTGCTTATTAACAAAATCAAACATTTCTCGGGAAATATTTCGTATAAATTTCGCATTATGTCGTAAAGGTGTAGATTTCAAGTTATTTTAGCTACTACTTCACAAAATTAAAAGGACTAAACATATGCCTGTTTAGTCCTTTAAAAAGTAATCCTTTTCCTTCAACATGCCTAAGTAACTAATATTTTGCTCTGATTTCTTTTGCTTTCTCCTTATGTGCCTGATTGGCTTTGGCACTACCAAATTCAGTTGAAAACTCAGAGTCCTGCTTACTAGCATTAAATCCTTGTTTGTTCTTTTGCTGCGCATCATTTTTCTTTGTTCTTTTTGCCATGATTTATCCCTCCTCGTTCTTTTATTATGAGATAAGAAATTGATACTATTCATGTCATCAAACTTATGCTTAAACTTCAATCGTAGCGCCATTTATCCGTTTAAATCCTCGAAATTTCCCTAAAGATTCCACAAACTTTAAAGCTGCTTCATCTTTCGCTTTTGCTTCAATCATAATATCTGCTGATTTTCCGTGAGCCTTTAATGCTTTTATAAAGGGTAATGCAAAATCAACATCTACGTGATCCGCATGCGCCCGAATCAAATTCTCGGACTTAGGAGAGGATAAGTGAAACTTAGGAACCTTACCAGTACCATCCCATGTAGCAAAGATTCTTGGTAGTAAATCCTCAAAATTTTCTTCTCCCGGATTAGCAATGTGGTGATGATAATCAAAAACATTTGGAATACCTTGCTGTTCACAAACTTGCAGTGTTTCCTCGGCGGTATATGTCTTATCATCGTTCTCTAGCGTTGTTTGCATGCGAATATCGCGATTGAGCAAAATGAAATTTTCATGAAACCTTGCTAGCGCCTCTGCTTTGTTCCCGTACGCCCCACCAACATGAATATTGATGTTAGCGTCCTTATGTAATCCCATTGCTTCTAACATTTCATAGTGATAAGTCATATCGATAATCGCATTTTCCGTAATAGATCTTTGCGGACTCGTAAATAATGTAAATTGATTGGGATGAAAACTAACACGCAAATGATGTTTACGAACCAATGTCCCGATTTCGTTAAAAAGCTCTTTAAAAGGCGACACAAAATCCCACTTTACCTCTGGATGTGTTGCAAGTGGTACAAGTGAGGATGACATTCGATACAGTTCAATACCATGTGCAATATTATAATGAAGAATTCGAATGGTATTTTTTAAATTTTGCTCTGTTAAATGGTGTAGCTTTTCCTTCCTACTATTCTCATCTTGTTTCTTCCAATTTGTAAATGTTAACGTTCGAGAAGGAGATGCTTCCCATAAAGATAACGCTGTTGAGACGTATCCAAATCTAAGTATCATTGTTTCACCCCAGCCATTAATCATAGATGAAAGTAGTGTTTGTGATTTAGCATTAAGTCATACGCTTATACTGTAGTTCAAAATTGTATACCAGTTTTTTTGACGGGCACTCTCACTTCCAATAAGATTAAAAGAAAAAGTGTTAGGATGAACTGAATGAAAATATTATTGGTCGAAGATGATCGAACAATAGCTTCCGGATTAGAATATTCATTAAACCAAGAAGACTATGAAACTGTTCTATGTCATAATGTTGCCTCAGCTAAAGAAGTCATTCATAAAAAAATAGATGAAATTGATTTGTGTATATTTGATTTATCTTTACCTGATGGTAGTGGTTATGATTTATGTGAACTAGTAAAGAAACAACAAGATATTCCAGTCATCTTTTTAACAGCAGTTGATGATGAAGTAAATGTCGTAATGGGACTTGATATGGGAGCAGATGATTATATAACTAAACCTTTTCGAATTCGTGAACTGATTTCTAGAATTAAATCGGTACTACGTCGCTACCATCGTCAATCCCCATCGAAAAATATGATAGGAATTCAGAATGTTCAAATTAATATTTCAGAAGGTAAAGTATATAAAGATGATAAAGAACTATTGCTGACTGCTTTAGAATATCGGCTATTCCTTATTTTCGCCAACCACATTGGACAAGTTCTCACAAGAGACCAACTGTTAGATCGAATTTGGGATGTCGGCGGGGATTTTGTTAATGACAACACATTGACTGTCTATATTAAAAGACTAAGAGAAAAGTTAGAAGATGATCCGCAAAACCCAACGTTAATTAAAACAATTCGAGGCTTGGGCTATAAGGTGGGTGATTAAGTTGCTTCGCAATCGAGAAATTCAAATATTACTCACAATCCTCTTTCTGATTACTGGAATTGGATTTATCCTGACAGCGATTTTTGTTTCATACATTGCTGCAAGTTTTGTACTTGGAATATCGCTTTTACTAATTACGTGTATACTAGTTTTCACCAGATGGCGGTATAGTGAAATTGAAAAGCTTTCAGGGTACTTACAGCAAATTAGCAATGGTAATTATCAATTAGATGTCCGTGATAATTACGAAGGTGAGTTAAGCCTTTTAAAAAGTAATATTTATAAAGTAACTAAAATGCTTTCTGAACAAGGTGCCGTATTACACGAAGATAAAGCAAAATTAACAAATGCAATTTCAGACATCTCTCACCAATTAAAAACGCCCCTGACTTCGATGATGGTCATGACTGATTTATTACGTGATCAGCAATTGGATAATAGAAAGCGCGAAGAATTCACACGAAATGTTCAAGTACAGCTAGAGCGTATGGAATGGCTTGTTTCTTCTTTACTAAAACTCTCCAAAATAGATGCAGGAACAGTTTTGTTTAAAAAAGAAAAAGTATTGGTCAGTGCCCTCGTTAAAGCAGCAGTTGAGCCACTATTAATTCCTATGGATATTAAAATGCAAAATTTAAATATCAAAGGCGATGATAACACAGCGTTTATAGGTGACTTAAAGTGGACAACAGAAGCGTTTATTAATATTATAAAAAACTGTATTGAACACACTGCTGAAGGTGGCAAAATCGATATTCATTTTTCAGAAAATCCCCTCTACACAGAAATCACTATTTCTGACAATGGAAAAGGAATTTCTAAAGAAGACCTTCCACATATTTTCAAACGCTTTTACAAAGGAAAAAATGCTAGTGACGGTAGTGTAGGTATTGGTCTAGCTATGGCGCATAGTATCATTACAAGTCAAAAAGGCAATATTGAAGTGATAAGTGAAGTAGATGTTGGAACTACATTTCATATTAAGTTTTACAAGCAGGTGATTTGAGTAATCGTTCCTGCTTTTTTCGTTTGCCATATCGCCCTTCGAACTCTTCCCTCCTTACGACTAAAGTGAATAAATTGTCACTTTGAAGTCACTTTAAAGTCATGCTGACTAGATATACTGACCTTAAATTAAAAAACTATGGAGGCAATCTCATGAATATATTAGAAGTTAAAAATCTATCAAAGGTTTATGGTAAAGGTGAAACAGCTGTTACGGCACTTCATGATGTTTCATTTTCAGTAAAGAAGGGTGAGTTTGTTTGTATTATTGGCCCATCTGGTTCAGGGAAGTCTACTCTATTACATCTACTTGGTGGAGTTGACCGCCCAACAAGAGGAAAAGTCCTTATTGATGAAACAGATATTTATGACTTAAATGAAACACAACTAGCTATTTTTAGAAGAAGACAGATTGGCTTGATTTATCAATTTTATAACCTAATTCCAATTTTAACGGTTGCAGAAAATATTACGTTGCCTATGCTTTTAGATGAACAAAAAGTAGATCCAGCTCAGTTTAATAAAATTGTGGATATTTTAGGATTAGACCAAAGACTCTCCCACCTTCCCAACCAACTTTCAGGTGGTCAACAACAACGTGTATCCATTGGGCGAGCGTTAATTAGTAATCCAGCAATCATACTTGCAGATGAACCGACTGGCAACTTGGATAGCAAAAATAGTGAAGAAATTATGGAACTACTAAAAATGTTTAATAAAACATACAATCAAACGCTTATTGTCATTACCCATGACGAGCGCATCGCCTTACAAGCAGACCGCATCATTTCAATTGAAGATGGCAAGGTTGCTAAAGACGAGGTGATTCGACCATGAATATTATCAATAAAGTAACAATTAGACATCTAAAACAAAACAAACGAAGATCACTTGTAACAATCATCGGAGTCATCATTTCAGTAGCAATGATTACTGCAGTTTCAACACTTGGTGTTTCCTTTTTAGACTTGCTTGCCCGAGTCGAAATCAACAAAAGTGGAGAATGGCATGTTCAATATAATGATGTCACTTTAGACCAAATTCAAGCAATTGATGAGGACAGTAATACCAAATCCCTCATTCTCTCTAATGATGGCTATGCAGTGTTAGAAGACTCAAACAATGAATTCAAACCATATATCTACTTGAAAAACTATAATCCAAGCGGTATGGAGCATTTTCCGATTGAAGTTATTGAAGGAAGACTGCCGCGCAATGAAAATGAGATTGCCATTTCTGAAGCCATTAAAAGTAATGCCAACATAGATTTCAAAATTGGAGACCAACTTTCGTTTGATATCGGTGAGAGAGTGCATAAAACAGAAGGAATAACGCTAACGCAAAATGACCCCCTTCAACGGTTAGATGATTTAGTTAATGAAGAATTAAAAATTAATGAAAACAAAGCTGTTAAAGTTGTCGGGATTATTGAACGACCTACTTGGGAACCCACATGGTCACCTGGTTATACTGCTATTGGCTATGTTGATGAAAAGTCACTCAGTCAATCAGATACAGTTGATGCATTTGTTGTGCTAAGAGATATAAAAACATCTCTCTTCGAACATGCCAAATCATTAGCTCAAACCCATGGAATTGAAAAAGTGAATTACAATAGTGAATTACTTCGATACTATGGGGTTACGAATAATGATGATTTACGCTCAACACTATTTTCACTGGCTGCCATTGTTATGGGAGTTATTATCATTGGCTCTGTAGCCTTAATTTATAATGCGTTTGCCATTAGTGTATCCGAGCGCTCAAGACATTTAGGTATGCTTTCGAGTGTTGGTGCAACAAAAAAACAAAAAAGAAATTCCGTCTTCTTTGAAGGCGCAGTGATTGGCGCTATCAGTATACCTATTGGGATTTTAGCAGGGATTGCAGGGATAGGAATTACCTTTATGTTTATCAATACATCCTTACAAGGTGCACTCGGAGTTTCTGAAAAACTAGAATTAGTTGCTACGCCAGCTTCCATCTTGATTGCAATTGTCATCTCTATCGTGACAATTTTTATTTCTACTTATATTCCAGCACAAAAAGCATCTAAGATTTCAGCAATTGATGCAATCCGTCAAACACACGATATTAAGTTATCAGATAAAAACGTAAAAACATCCATTCTTGTACGAAAATTATTCGGGCTTGAAGGTGAAATCGGGCTGAAGAATGTTAAAAGAAATAGAAAAAGATATTTAGCAACCTTATTCTCACTAGTAATTAGTATTGTCCTATTTTTAACAGTTAGCTATTTTACTGAAAGTCTAAAAAAATCACTCGAAATGACGCAAAATGATATTCAATTTGATATACAAATAATGAGTAGCAAATTAGGAAAGGATGAATTAGTCGATTATACTAAGCTAGATTATGTCACTAATTCCAGCATGATCGAAGAAGTGCAATTGAATGCACTTATTGGAGTAGACGAACTTCCAGATCAATTAAAATCACAAATTCAAGAGAACGATTCAGATCTTGAAGATGGAAAGTACCCTTTTTATGCTGCTCTAAGTGGTTTAGATCAAGATAGCTTTATAGCATTTGCTGAGCAGATCGGAGTAGACGCAGATGAGTTTTTAGAGAATGACACACCATTAGCCATTGTCATTGACCAGATTTCTTATCAAGACTACGCTACTGGAAAATTCATTGAATCCGAAGCTATTGAAACAGAAGTTGGCAACAAAATCGACTTATATACTACAACTTATGGGGATATGGAGAATGATGAAACTACAAGAGAATTTATGAGTAGTGTACAAATCGGCGCCCTTACTGACCAAATTCCAATGGGCATTCAAACCGCATCGTTAGGGGGCATTAACATTATTGTCCCAGAAACAACAATGGACAAATTTAGTATCCCATCAGAAGAAAAGACTACTTATGTTATTTTAAATTCATCTGATCCGATGGCAACACAAGAAGTGATTGAAGATCAAAAAAATATGGATATATACGTTTATAACGTTCAACAGCAAAGACAACAGGAAGAACAGATCATTTTATTTTTATCCGTCTTCACTTATGGGTTTATTACGCTCATTTCTTTAATCTCCGTTGCGAATATCTTCAATACTATTTCAACAAGTATTGCACTAAGAAAACGTGAATTTGCGATGTTACGCTCTGTTGGATTGACCCCAAAAGGATTTAATAAGATGATTCGCTATGAAAGTATTTTTTATGGGGTGAAGGCATTATTATATGGACTTCCAATAAGCGTGCTCGTCATGTTTGGGATTCATCGCTCTACTAATTATACTTTTGAATATGAGTTTACTCTTCCATGGATGAGCATCCTATTTGTGATTATCATGATTTTCTTAATTGTAGGGGCTGCGATGCTCTATTCGATTTCAAAAGTTAAAAACGAAAATATAATTGATAGTCTGAAGCAGGAAAGTATTTAATAAAAATGCGCGATTAGCAGTTAAGCTAATCGCGTTTTAAAATAAGTATAGATTGTTGCTTATTGCCTTGCGCATTTTGCCATTTTATTTTACTGCTTGAATAGACTCATTGACGATGGCAATCATATCTTCCATTTGATTTGTATTGATTATTAAAGGTGGTGCGAACGCAAGAGTGTCTTGCCCATCGTAAATTACAGAGCGGCAAATAAGTCCTTTTTCAAGAGCTTTAGCCACTATTTTTGGTCCGATTGGTTCAGCTGAGTTAGATGCTTTTTCTAAACTAATCGCTCCAAGTAAGCCCATTCCGCGCACATTGTCTACATTACTATTTTGTTCTTGGATCCACTTAAACCCTTCAAGCATTTGCTTTCCGACGACATTAACATTCTCAATTAACTTTTCATTCTTAATAATTTCTAAGTTTTTTAGTGCCACAGCAGCGGCAGTTGCATGACCACTATACGTATAGCCATGCCAAAAGTTTCCTTCCGTTTTATCAATCAGTTCTTTTTGAATTCTTTCAGAAATAACCATACCACCTAATGGAGCGTATCCGCTTGTGATCCCCTTAGCCATTGTAATAATATCAGGGATTACACCGAACTGTTCAATACCAAAGTTTGTTCCGAGACGACCGAACCCACAAATCACTTCATCGGCAATAAATAGGATATTATTTTCATCACAAATTTTTCGCACTTCTTGGAAATATCCTTCAGGAGGAAGATTTACTCCACCAGATCCTTGAACAGGCTCAGAAATAAATGCCGCAATTGTATCAGCACCTTCTTTTTCAATCAGTTCTTTTAGTGAATCTACTGAACTATCGACATAGTGGAAGTCTGGAGCGAGTGACGTTGTAAATGTATGAAATTGCTCAATCCCCGTTGCACTTGTTGCCCCCATTGCAACGCCATGATAAGAAAGTTTTCGAGAGATGATTTTCTTTTTCTCTGGCTGACCTTTAATCTTCCAATAGTGACGAACTGTTTTAAATGCCGTATCATTTGACTCCGAACCACCAGAAGTAAAGAATGTTGCATTTAAATCACCAGGTGTCCATTTTGCAACCTCAGCAGCAAGTCTTATAACTGGTTCATGGCTCCAGTTATTAAAAATGGATGTGAATGCGAGTTTTTCCATTTGTTCTTTCGCGACTTCTGCAAGTTCTTTACGCCCGTGTCCAATGTTTACGTTCCATAGAGATGAAAGGCTATCAATTAGCTTTCTTCCTTCTATATCCTTTAAATAAATCCCTTCACCTTCAGTGAAAATGAAAGTTGGCCCATTCTCTTGAAGCTGTTTCATATTAGAAGTAGGATGAATTAAATGCTTTTTGTCTAACTCCACTAACTCTTCTTTTAAACTTTGTTTCGGTGAAAGTGACATATTTTATCCCCCTAAATTTTTTATCTCAGTGAATCTTTTAAGTAACACTACAAAACGATTTTAAAAAACGTGTAACAGTACTTAACATTGCTCAAGAGTAGGTATAGGTGGACGATAGAAAGTATAAATAGTAGTTTCCATCAATGTACTTTAATTTTGCATTCACATCTTATTAATCATGTATCCTGCTGAGCTAAAAGTAATTTACCCTCTACATATTCAATATGGACCCGAATCTTTTTATCAATTAATTCAGGGTCCTTCGTCAATAAAGTGTCATATAATTCTTTTTGTTCTTCGTAAAATGATTGGTGACTTGAATAGTATTGGTCAAGATTAACGAGAAAGGTTCTAATTTGAACTTGAATTGATTCATAGATTCTAATAACTCTAGAATTTCTGGATAAGTTTACAATGTAACTATGAAACTTCATATCAAGGTCAAATAAATTTTTCCAATTTCCATTAATTGAATTAATGCGCATATCTTCTAAAATTGCTTCTAATTCATTAAGCCGTTCTCGATTTAGATTTGGGAGTGCTTTAATGAAAGCATATGCTTCTACGACTGTTCTAAGTTCAATTATTTCTCGCCAATCTTTATTAGTAAATTGAGCTATATAGGTGCCTTTTCTAGGCTTACTTATGACTAATTCTTCAAATTCAAGAATTTTTAGCGCATCTCTTATCGTACTTCGGCTAACCTCATATTTTTCAGATAAGTCGTTTTCAATTAATCTCTGGCCAAATTCTAGTTCCTTACTCCATATACTCTTTCTTATCTCATTTGCAACGAGTTCACCTAGTAACTCTGATTTGATAGAACTATTCATAACTAAAAGTAAACCCTCCTTTCCTACCAAGGCTTAACAATAGTCCATGTTCAGTTCGTCGATTGTCGACATTTATAGTGAATAGCTTAATTTTAATTATGTTTACTTACCACTGGCTTAATATTTTCCCAAACCACTGGATTAAGTAATGAAGGTGGCTTTTGACCATTTAGTCCAGCAATAAGATTTTTTGCTGCTAGTTCCGACATTTTTAACTCTGTTTCAAATGTTGATGAACCAATATGAGGAAGTGTCACGACATTTCTCATGTTTAATAAAGGATTGTCATGTTCAACTGGTTCGGTCTCGAAAACGTCGAGTCCTGCTGCAGCAATTTCACCATTTACTAATGCTTCTATAAGATCTTTTTCTATTATCGTTTTTCCCCGCGACCCATTTATGAAAATGGCTGACTTTTTCATTAGTTGAAATTCCCTTCGACCAATTAGACCTTTTGTTTCTTCCGTTAATGGTGTAATGAGTACAACGAAATCAGATTGTTTTAGTAATTCATCTAAATTACAATAAGTAGCATTAAATTTTGCTTCGGCTTCGGGCTTTCTTGACCTGCTATGATATAAGATATTCATATTAAAACCGAGATTACCACGTTGAGCGATTGCTTGACCGATCCTCCCCATTCCTATAATGCCTAAAGTTTTATGATGTACATCTATTCCATAGTGTTCAACTTCTAATGCTCCGTTCCATTGTCTAGACTTAACAAAATAATCTAACTCCGGAATTCGCCTTGCTGTTGAGAGTAATAGACCAAATACCGTATCAGCCACAGTATCTGTTAAAACGTCTGGTGTATTCGTTGCCATAATTCCCCTCTTTGTTAATTCCTCTAAATCCAGATTGTTATAACCAACTGATACATTACTAACTATTTTTAAGTTAGGTGCCTTTTCTAATAGCTCTTTATCTACCTCTAATTCTAGTCCAATAATTCCTTCTGTTTTTTCTAAGAAGTTTAAAAACTCTTGGTCTGTTTTAGTATTTATATCTTTAAAAAACTTCACATCATAGTTGCTACTTAATTCATCTAATACCGGCTTCTCCACTCGATTAAAGGCAATAATCCTTTTTTTCATCATAGTTCCCTCCACCTTATTTTATTTTCAATCGTCGACAATATGATTATTTTTTAAATTATTATTAAGCAAATTTTTAAAAAGTGTTTAATTATTTATCAATTCTTGTGAACATATAAACTGATAATGCACAAATATGCGAATAACTAGTGATTTGCGACATATGATAACTATTAATCTATTGTCACATATTAACCTATACCCTATTGAAACGAAAACAAGCACGAGTCTATAAATTTAATAGGCAATAGATAAAAAATCTTTCATATATTTACCCCGATGATTACAACGTTCATTATTAAAAATCCGTACTTTGGGAAATTAATAAAAATTTATAATACTGAAAATATGATGATCGGAATAGACTAAATATTGTATTATGCATCCAAAGTAACAATACTTCTTCCTCATAATGTATTTTTCTTAAACCTTTGAAGTATGTATCCAGAAGTACTAATGATGTGGTCCTAGTTCGTATAAATAACATTAGTGAATGTTGAATTCCATAAATCATTACATTAATTAATAATTATAAGTACTAGTTTCGTCGACAATCGACTTTTTTCACTTCTTATCAAACTTGATAAGAAGTAAGTCCCCATTTTCCTCCAGAATACTATCAAGTACTAAACTATGTGCCAAAACCAGGTACTAGGTATATTTATATTTTCTACTCTCAAACATTTATACACTTTTTGAAAGGAGCGAGGTTTCCAAGATTAAAGATATGAGTCTAGTTTGTATCGCCTTGATTTGGGTAGTTGAAATTTCACTTAATTAAGACAAGTTCTTGAAGGCAGTGTATAAAAGATAAATTTTAAGGGGGACATAAATGTTGAAAAAAGGGATTTATTTATTACTTTTAGTTCTTACAGCTTTAACACTTGTAGCATGCTCGGGTAACAAGAATTCAACATCAAGTACGAATGCTGATGCTTCAAAAGATAGTGGTAGCAGTAAAGATAAAATCACAATTATGGCAGCGCACGTTGTCTCAACAGAAACAACTCAGCATAAAGCTTTTCTTGAATTTAAGAGACTTGTTGAAGAACGATCAGATGGAAAAATTGAAGTAGATATTTATCCTGATGGTCAGCTAGGTGGAGAAAGAGAAATGATAGAAAGTACACAAGCAGGAAATATTCAAATGGCATCTCCTTCCGTCGGTGTACTTGCAAACTTCTCTTCTGCATTACAAGTATTTGATTTTCCCTTTATCTTTAAAGATGCAGAGACAGCACACCAAGTAGTTGATGGAGAATTTGGTCAAGAATTATTGAAAGGATTAGAAGAAGCCGGACTTGTTGGGTTAAATTATGGCGAACTTGGCTATAGACATTTGTCTAACAACAAAGGTGAAATCGTTACTCCTGCTGATATTAAAGGACTGAAACTTCGCACGATGGAAGTACCTATGCATATTGCTTTTTGGAAAGAGGTAGGGGCAAATCCTACACCATTAGCTTTCACTGAAGTATTTACAGGTTTATCTTCAGGTGTTGTAGATGGAGTTGAGAACGTACTTGGACTGATCCACTCAGGTAAATTCCATGAAGTTAGTAAATATATTACAACAACAGGTCATATTTACGATCCTGAAATCTATATCATGAACAAAGATTTCTTTAATAGCCTATCTAAAGAAGACCAAGAGATTATTCAATCTTCTATCAATGATTCTGTTAAATATTTAAGAGAATTAAATAGTGACCTTGATGCTGAGCTAAGAACAAAACTAGAAGAAGAAGGTGCTATTTTTAGAGATTTATCTGAAGAAGAATATAATGCATGGATTGAAGCTGCAGTACCGTTTTATGAAAAGCATGCAGATGAAGTTGATAAAGAGAAGTTAATTCAATTACTTGAGGCTACTGGTAATGATAAATTCCTAGAAGCTATAAAATAAAATTCAAAACTAGCACCCAGAATATTAGAACTTAGTCACTAAATTCTGGGTGTGAATTTTTTTGTAAAGGAGGCAAATTTATTGAAACTTTATAAGCATTTGGATGAACATATTGAAACGTACTTATCTGCAACCTTATTAATTTTCTTTTCAATTTTATGCGTTTTCCAAGTTGTCATGCGCTATATCTTTAATGAGTCATTGACATGGTCGGAGGAATTATCAAGATATGCATTTGTTTGGTTTGTTTATACAAGTGCTGCATACGCGGTAAGATACCAACGACATGTTAAATTCAACTTCTTAGTTTATTTACTCCACAAAATTTCTCCAGTTTATAGCCAAATCCTTAAAATCATTGCCCTATTTTGTTGGATCGCCTTTCTACTATTTGTAGATTACTATAGTATTCAAACAGTAATTAATCAATTTAATTTAGGACAAGTATCACCTGCTAACCGAATTCCTATGTATATTGTATACCTTGGATTACCCCTGGGTGCATTACTAATGACATTTAGAGTTTCCCAACATATTATCAATAGCTTTATTGAATTAAAGAGATTTAAAGAAAGCCATTAATTTAATAAGGGGGTGAGAGTATGGCTACTCTAATTTTATTTGGAAGTTTTATTATTTTAATGCTTCTTAGTGTTCCAATTGCGTTTGCACTTGGTATTTCCTCTGTTTTAACTTTATTTATCACTGAAAAGATGCCATTGCAGTTCATTGCTCAAGGTATGTTTACGACAGTAGATTCTTATGCCTTAATGGCGGTACCATTATTCGTTTTTGCAGGGTTAATTATGGAACATGGGGGTCTTTCTAGACGACTAATTGATGTAGCAAAGTCATTTGTTGGTCACTATACAGGGGGGCTTGCCGGAGTTGCAATCTTAGCTTGTACAGTTTTTGCCGCACTTAGTGGATCGGGCCCTGCTACGGTTGCAGCAATCGGAGGAATTATGATTCCAGCAATGGTAAAAGAAAAGTACGATGCCGGATTTAGTTCGGGTGTAGTGGCTTCTGCTGGTACTCTCGGAATTATTATCCCACCAAGTATTCCATTAATAATTTATGGTATCACGACAAACACTTCTATTGGCGATTTATTCATTGCTGGTGTCGTACCAGGTTTATTTATCGCAGCTTTACTTTGGTCGTTAAGTTACTTTATCTCAAAAAAGAAAGGTTTTATTGGATCGGGAAAAAAAGCTACTTGGAAAGAGCGCTTAAATTATATTAATGAAGCAAAATGGACACTATTAATGCCGATTGTTGTACTAGGTGGTATTTACGGAGGAGTATTTACTCCAACAGAAGCAGCAGGTATTGCAGTGGCCTATAGTGCGTTTTTAGGGATATTTATTTATAAGGAAATTAAATGGTCAGATTCAGTTAATTTATTTAAACAAACAACTTTAATTTCTGGAATAATTCTTATTATTATAGCGACTGCTTCTACTTATGGTCGAATTCTTACGATTGAGAGAATTCCTGTATTAATTGCAGATTATTTAACATCTCTACCTGTAGGGTCGTGGGTTATTCTCTGTGCAATCGTGCTCCTACTTGTTTTTATAGGTATGTTTATGGAGACGTTAGCAGGCATTATTTTATTAGCTCCGATTTTATTACCTGTTGTAACGGAATTAGGAATGCACCCGGTGCACTTCGGAATCGTCATGATCTTAGCAGCAGAAATTGGCTTCTTAACTCCACCGGTTGGAGATAACCTTAACGTTGCGAGTGCTATTAGTGGATTAACTTTGGAACAAGTTGCTAAATCAACCCTTCCATTTACCATTGCCTTAATCTTATTGTTATTTGTCTTTATGTTTGCAGAGCCATTTATTATGTTTTTACCTAACCTTATAGGTGGTACTGGTGGTTAATAAAATGCCTAGGCAACTGAAAAACGCACAAATGCTACTTTTTCTAGCCTTTGTGCGTTTTGAATTTTTCTATAATATTAGTATTTAAACTTGGCAATTAATATTTGTAATTCCTTAGCCAATTCCGTAAGCGCTTGTGCGGATGCCTAATAAGGAAGCACATAAAAATATATGAAGCAGTCGTAAATTGCGTTTATCGTATAGTGATGATGAAGCAATAAAAGACTTCAAAAAAATTCATTCTCAATTCATCCAAACTCTTCTTCCCTCTTTATAAAGTAAAGTTTTTAGGTAATACACACGATTTAACTATATTTTGGCGAGTAAACTTTACCTGTAATAAGCAAAAAAACGTCCCTACATATCGTAGAGACGTTTAAACGTTGATATTACACTTTTTAAAACAAAGATACCGGTGGTCGGGGTCGAACCGACACTCCAGAAGGAACACGATTTTGAGTCGTGCGCGTCTGCCAATTCCGCCACACCGGCAAATAAAAGAAAAAAAATTCGGTAATACCGAATAATAAAAATATGGAGGCGGCAACCGGATTCGAACCGGTGGTAAGGGTGTTGCAGACCCGTGCCTTACCACTTGGCTATGCCGCCGTTATTTTGGAGCGGAAGACGAGGTTCGAACTCGCGACCCCCACCTTGGCAAGGTGGTGTTCTACCACTGAACTACTTCCGCATGAATGGCTGGGGTACCAGGATTCGAACCTGGGCATGACGGAATCAAAATCCGTTGCCTTACCGCTTGGCTATACCCCAATAATATGATTGAAAGTTAATAATTATGAATTAAATGGGGCGACTGATGGGAATCGAACCCACGAATGCCGGAACCACAATCCGGTGCGTTAACCACTTCGCCACAATCGCCATTATATCATATTTTTTAAATAACTTAAGTTAAGGATGGGGCGACTGATGGGAATCGAACCCACGAATGCCGGAACCACAATCCGGTGCGTTAACCACTTCGCCACAATCGCCATAATTAAGTTATTATATAAATGGCAGGGGCAGTAGGAATCGAACCCACACCAAAGGTTTTGGAGACCTCTATTCTACCGTTGAACTATGCCCCTATGAAAATGGTGGAGGGGGACGGATTCGAACCGCCGAACCCGAAGGAGCGGATTTACAGTCCGCCGCGTTTAGCCACTTCGCTACCCCTCCGAATAAATGGTGCCGGCTATAGGAATCGAACCCACGACCTACTGATTACAAGTCAGTTGCTCTACCTGCTGAGCTAAACCGGCAATTTATAAAAATTTATTATTGTTTTTAAAATGGTGGGTCGGGACGGAATCGAACCGCCGACACTTAGAGCTTCAATCTAATGCTCTACCAACTGAGCTACCGACCCATTTAAAATGGCGGTCCCGACCGGGATCGAACCGGCGATCTCCTGCGTGACAGGCAGGCATGTTAACCGCTACACCACGGGACCATTTGGTTGCGGGGACAGGATTTGAACCTGCGACCTTCGGGTTATGAGCCCGACGAGCTACCACTGCTCCACCCCGCGATAATACTATTACTATAATTTAATTGTACCATATTTTTATATGGTGGAGGATGACGGGCTCGAACCGCCGACCCCCTGCTTGTAAGGCAGGTGCTCTCCCAGCTGAGCTAATCCTCCAACTGGATAAATCTAAATTTTAAATGGTGACCCGTACGGGATTCGAACCCGTGTTACCGCCGTGAAAGGGCGGTGTCTTAACCACTTGACCAACGGGCCAAAAACTAATGTTGTATTATCTGGCGGAGAGTAAGGGATTTGAACCCTTGAGACAGTGTTACCCGCCTACACGATTTCCAATCGTGCTCCTTCGGCCGCTCGGACAACTCTCCAAGAAGCATGGCTCCGAAGGTAGGACTCGAACCTACGACCAACCGGTTAACAGCCGGTTGCTCTACCACTGAGCTACTTCGGAATATTATTATTTATAAGCCTAGCGATGTCCTACTCTCACAGGGGGAAGCCCCCAACTACCATCGGCGCTAAAGAGCTTAACTTCCGTGTTCGGTATGGGAACGGGTGTGAC